>NZ_JBIRTX010000034.1:0-41858 GCF_044334895.1 Streptomyces sp. NPDC020681
ACCAACTCGGCCTTCGGCCGTCCCGTCCTCGCCATCCACCCAGAATGCCGAACCACCCACTACTTTCGCAGCGAAATCACGACTCAGGACACTAGCCCCGCAGGACATTGGAGCGTTGTTCCAGGAGGTCAACGCAGTCATGGAGATCTGGCCGCGGCAGGCCAGCGCGCTCACGCATCAGCGCGATGGCCTGAATGTGGCGACCCGCAGTGACCAGTTGGTCCACCTCCCGCTGGTCCCCGGCCGAGAGCCGACCCCACAGAGAATTGTTCATCCCCACATTGAACCGCCCGGCCCCACCGGCGGTCACACAGCCTTCCCGGCAGGTCAGACAGCCCCCTTACCAAACACCCCCACCTGGACAAAACGCTCTTTGAGCCCGCCCACACGGGACATCACTCCACCGCCCGCTGGGGGTTCACGGTCCACGGGAAGGATGTCGGCCCGTGACCGGCGAAGCAGCGCAAGCCGGAGATCTGGCACGCCCTCCTGGACAGGATTCGCGAGAGCAGGACCTCCGCCCGGCCCTCGTCACGCTCCAGCTCACGCAGCGCGGCGTAGGGCCGCTGCCAGTCCGTCGGCCACCCGGGGTTACCGCTTTCGTCGACCGCCTTCAACGGAGCCTCCCACTCCGAGTGCTCGGCCCGGGCCCAAGAGCCCGCCACGTGAGTCGAAGCGTGCCGTGATCACACCGCCGGACGCGTGAATAGCGGGCCCACCCGGCGAGCCCCTCACACAGTCCACCCGACTGACGAAAGCCTCCAGACAGCCACGGCACCTTGCTGTCGCATGCGGTTAGGAGTCCGAGGGGCATGAATAGCGCGAGTGCTCCGCAAGTTGATGGATGGTTCAAACAGCACCCCAAACTGACCTACTGGGGCTCCCGGGGTCTCTTCGCTGCGGGCACCATCATGTTCGTCGTCATGTCGAGTTGGGGGCTGCATCAGCGTTGGGAGCTGTACCTGGCGCTGGCCTTGTTCGCCGCGTGCAGTGCAACCTTCGTCCTGCAGCAACTGACACTGGGTCACGACGAGGGAGGAGGCACACCGGGGTGGCTGCGCTTCGCTGCGCTCGCACTTGTCATCGCCGGGCTGGGCGTACTGAGCGTCTACCTCTTCACGGACTACAAATGGGACGCCCTGCCGCTCATCGGCCTGGTCCTGTTGCTACTCGGTCTGGGCTGGTTCGCCGAGTGGTGTCGAGGGAGGAATTCCGGAGCCGCTTTGCGGTGGTGGGGTGCGGGCGTCCTGCTGTTCACCGTAGTGGCCACGGTCGTCGTCGCCCTGCAACTACCCGACGCGAAAGGTGGGTGGTTCGTGGCGCTCGTTGTCATCCTGGGTGTTGCAGTCTTCGTGGCCCTTCCGCTGGGGCTCAACCTTCTGTCCGAATGGGGCCTTCGTAGGATTCGCGCATCCGAGCGCACTGGGGATGGAGGACTCTTTGTTGTCGGCAATTTCGTTCTAAAGCGTGTTGCAGAAGGCTGTGATCAGGCAGGTCAGGGCCGTCTGTGGGGTGGTTCCGTTCATGTGGCGAGGGCGAGGTTGTGCATGTGGGCCACGGCCTGGACCGCGTGGTGGAGACCGTTGCCGCGCTGTCGGCAGTCGCGGAGGATCTTGTAGTGCTTCATGCGCGCGAAGGCGTGCTCGACGCGGGCGCGGACCCTGCGGTGCTGGGCGTTGTCTTCTTCCTCGGCGGCCAAAAGGTCCCGGCCGGGGCGTTTGCGGTGCGGGACGACGAGGCCGGTGTTGATGTAGGCACCGTCGCCCAGCACGGTGACTCCTTCGCAGTACGGGGCGAGGCCGGAGTTGCGCCAGACCTGCGCGTCGGCCTTGTTGCCCGGGGCCGGCCGGGCCGCGGCGACCACGAGTTTCGTGTCGGCGTCGATGATGATCTGCACGTTTGCCGAGAAGCGGTAGTTGCGGGAGGAGGCTGCGACTTTGCGGTCGCGGACCGGGATCAGCGTGCCGTCCACGATCCACAGCCGGTCCACGGCGTCGGCAGGCCGACGGGCAGGTTCGATGGCCAGCAGAGGTCGCAGCCGCTGGATGACCCGGCACACCGTCGCGGGCGAGACGCCGAACAGCGGCGCGAGCTGCCGCATGGTGAGGTTCGTGCGGTAGTAGACGGCCACCACCAGCACCCGGTCGGCCAGCGGCAGGCACCACGGCCGCCCGCCACCGGGACCGTTCCCGCCCCTCTCGCGCACCACCTTCAGCAGCCGCTCGAACTGCCGCATCCGCAGTCCAGTGAACGTCTCCACCCACACCGGCTCAGCCCTCAACACCCCACGCATACAAGTGAAATGCCCTGATCACAGCCTTCTGCAACACGCTTTAAGGGCTGTCCCGTTACGGGTGTGACACTGGTGCGGTCGCACCTGAGGTATCGCGTTTCGCGGCTGAGGCCCGCAACTCCATGACGCTGTGTAAGCGGTCAGGGGCGGTCGATCGCGGTCTGGGATGATCGCACGGTGAGTGATGCAAGGCTGCTGGCCGCGGAGGCCGTTGAGTCACACGTCCGGGCGTTCTTCATGGGGCATACCGTGGAGGCCGTCGACTACGACCTCGGGCCAGAACGGCGAGAGGTAGTGCCCGATCTGCGGGTTCTCGTTGTAGGGCCCGGCCCACGCAGCGACAGCTGGGCCTATGTGACCGCCGGGTGCTGGGCTGCGATGGAAAAGCACGGTCATGGACTTGAGTTCGTCATGACCGCGCACGTCCGCGACCACCGGTTCATTGAACTCATGGCGATGATTGCCTACTACGACTGCGGAGTGCACCAACTCGACCTGGAGCACAGCATGCCGATAGGCGAACCGTGGGTGCCGGGTTCGACCTGCGACCACCTGCAGATCAGCCTGCCCTATCTCCACGGCCCCGACCTCGAACACTGCCCGCTGCCCGGGGGACATGCCCGCATCCTGTGGACCCTGCCGGTGACCACCGCCGAAATCGAGTTCCGCAGGCGTCACGGACACGAGGCGTTGGAGCAGCTCTTCGACGAGGCAGAGATCATCCCCACCGATCCCTTCAGGGCATCGGTCGCCTGAACTCCCGACCTCCGGCGGTCACCGCGTGTGATGAATGAAAAGGCCAACACCGGCCGGTACCCCTCACCTACGTGATCTTGCAGTGGGATGATCTTGATCATGGCTGGTGTGATCACGGCGTCGGAAGCGTCCTGGATAGCCCCGTTCACCGGGCTGAGCCCACGCACCTTCGGCCGGTTGCTGACAGCCCTGCGCCACGAGGGCGCCGATACACCCAGGCAGAGCCGACCCTGGAAGCTTGCATTGGAAGACCGGGTGCTGTTGGTCACCGCGTACTGGCGGACCAACCTCACCCTGCGCCAACTGGCGCCGCTGTTCGGAGTGTCGAAGTCCGCCGCCGACCGAGTCATCCACGACCTCGGCCCGAAGCTCGCACTCAAGTCGCGGAGGCGATTCGCAAAGGACACGGTGCTCATCGTGGACGGAACCCTGGTGCCCACCCGCGACCACAAAGTCGCCGAGCAGTCGAAGAACTATCGGTACTCCACCAACCACCAGGTCGTCATCGACGCCGACACCCGGCTGGTCGTAGCCATCGGCCGGCCGGTGTCCGGAAACCGGAACGACTGCGAGGCGTGGGAGCTTTCTGGTGCCAAGGACGCGGTCGGCAAGACCACGGTGATCGCCGACGGTGGGTACCGCGGCACCAGTCTGGTCATCCCGCACCGCCGCGAGCCTGGCCAGGCCGAACTCTCGGCCTGGAAAGAGGAACACAACGCTTCCCACCGCAAGGTCCGTGCACGCGTCGAGCACGCCTTCGCCCGGATGAAGACCTGGAAGATCCTCCGCGACTGCCGCCTCAAGGGCGACGGCGTCCACCACGCCATGCTCGGTATCGCCCGTCTGCACAACCTCACCCTCGCAGGCTGACGAAGAAGCAGGCAGGTCAGCGAACAGTCGTCGATCATTTGCGGGACAACCCTTAGCGCCCCGCCGCACAGATATCGCGAAGAACTTTCAGGGCGTGCCGACTCAGGACACTAGCTCGCGGGACAGCGTCGTAACCCGTGGGGACGTCCAGGAGTGAGTTCAACTGCGATTAGGGTTCGCGAAGTCACTCGGCCCGAACCGTATCGGCCCGGCGAGGAACAGGCCCTCGGGCGGGGGCGTGCACGGTCGGCGGCTTGCGTCACGGTGTCAGTGGGCCGATATCGCGGTGTCCAGACCGGACTTGCGGACCGTCCCCCGACCCCGAGGGCGACGAGCTCGCGGCTGTCTTGACAGCCCGCCTCGTGTTTGAAACGACATGTCTAGCGTCCCCCTGGGTCATGCTGGCCGCCATCACGTCGCCGCGTTTGAGGGTGTTGGGGTCGTCTGGGCCGGTGGGCGGGAGGAAGGCCTCGCTCATGTCCAACTCGCCCTGGGCTCGCCGTGATCGACCTCGTCAGTCCCGCAGCTGGTTGTCCTCCAAGACCAGAGCGGCGACGAAGGCGACGGGCTGGCCCGCGTGGTGGATATCCGGGGTCTGGAGGGGGACCAACGGCTTGAAAGGCGGCCGTTAGGTGGGCTGCTTCAGACGCGGCATGCTCCCGTGCGTGCAGTCGGTAGGCACTCCGTCGCACGGCTTCGGGCGAGCCGCGTGTCGATCCCGGTGATTCTGCCGCAGGGGACTGTCCACGGTGCCGGTGCTCATCGGGAACCGTCGCTGAAACGGCCGAGCAGTAGTTCGTGGGTGACCCCGGCAGCCGCGAGGTCGTCCCGCCAGAGATGACGATTTTCCGCGCGGCTGGTAGCCGGACTGCCAGCCTGCGGCTCAGGTTGTCCGACGGAGGAGGCGCTGTGGCAGTCGACGGTAGCCGGTTAGTCGTGACCGGGGTGCGGGCTCCTCCGTAAGTCGCCTCTTCCCGGAAGTGCGGAATACGTAGGTACGTAGGTATTCCCGCTGATGTGGAGGGGGCGTCGGAGGCAGAGGCTCAAGGTATCGAAAGCCTTTGGAGCGAAGAAGGGTCGGCGTCATGTACGCAACGGAAAGGCGTCTCACGCCGCCAGCCGATGGCGTGTCGGTCGAGGACCTGCCCGGTGCCGATGCGGCGGGATCGTCGCAGGAGCCCGGCGCGCCGAAGGGGATACCGGCCCCCCGGAAGCCGCTCGATGACGTTACGCGGCGTCTGGCTCACTGTCCGCAGGCGGTTTGCACCGCCCGTGAGATCACTGCCGCGGTCCTTGACGAATGGCACGTGGGCGAGGGAGCGACCGAAACGGCGCTGCTGGTGGTTTCCGAGCTGGTCACCAACGCCGTGGAGCACGCGCAGCCGCCGGTTGCGCTCCATCTGCACCGTGAGCGGGCAGGGAGCCGGGTGTGGATGGGTGTCAGTGACGGTGGTCCCGCCGACGGCGAGGGAGACTGGACCGCCTCCGTGGCCGACGCAGAGCATAACCGCGGACTGGAGATCGTCGATGCCCTGGCCACCGCCCACGGCATCTGTTTGTACCCGGGCGGCACCACTCACTGGGCCCGGCTGCGGACCACCCAGGCCTGACCCCGAACACCACATCGTCCCGGCTGCCCCTACGGCCGGGACCGCCTGCCCTCGACTCCGGACGCACATCGGGCGGCGGGCCGACACCCGGAGGCGGAGCTCGCTGCGGAGCCCGCCTCCGGGTGTCGCTTCTTGTCTGTCCGTCTGTGCGTATGCCTTGCAGACGCCACTGACGATGTGTCACCGGTTCGCGGAACCCTCCGGGTGAACCTGGTCGGGTCCTGCAGGGTAGAGCGGTCGTCGGACCTGCGAAGTGCTCGGGCGCGGAGCGATCGAAAGCCCGTGCGTGTACGTCACGTTACGCCTCGGGGGCTTCCCTTCGCCTGTCCACGGTCCGCCCGCGCATCCCGCCCAGCCGCAGGAAAGAGCCGGCACGCCGGGTCAGCATCCAGCACCATAGTCTTACGGGTACGGCAATCCCAGCCGTTCGAAGACCGGACACCTACCCGGAGCCACCTCACTATGCAGGATGCGATAGGCGTCAGCGCTTCTCGTGTACCACCATCGCCGAGCCGCCCCCTCGCCGTTCGGGTTCGGCGACCGCTGTGACCGTGCCATCACACTGGAACTCCAGTGCAGCCACCGCGCCGATCTCCGGGGACGGGGTGAAGGTCTGCGGAGCCAGGACGAATTGCTGGCCAAGTCGTTCCAGCGCGGCGCGCTCTGGCGAGTTGAGGAACGCTGGTTCAGCTTCGGTCGCGCTCCGGTTGCGCTGCGAAATCCGTGGCGCGGCGATCGATTCGGGCAGCGTCATACCGAGGTCGAGACGATTGACCAGGGTCTGGAGCACCGTGGTGACAATGGTGACACCGCCCGGCGAACCGACTGCGATCATCGGCCTTTCATTCCGAAGCACGATCGTCGGTGACATGCTGCTGCGGGGCCGCTTTCCCGGTGCCGGCAGATTAGGGTCGGGTACCCCAGGTGTGAGGGGGGCGAAGTTGAAGTCTGTGAGCTCATTGTTGAGCAGAAGCCACGTCCGGGCACAGTGATGGCGGACCCGCCGGTCTGCTCGATTGTGAAGCGTGTACGTTGCCCCAGCGGTCGGCAGTCACCAGATGGGTCGTCAACGGCCCCTCGTAGGGCTGCTGGCTGCCGGTCCCCCGGGAACAGCATGTTGTCGAACTACGTGGATCCGGCGGAGCCAGCGGGCTGCTGAGCGCCGCCTCGGACCGGATCAGGCAGGCTCGATTCTTCGCGAACTCCTTGGACAACAACGCGCTCGTGGGCACCTTCGAGAAGGCGGGGTCGCCCACCCATCGGTTGCGGTCGGCGAAGGCGATTCGGCTTGCTTCCACGTAGTGGTGCAGGGCCTGCGCCCGGTCGGCGGACCACAGGTGGAAATTCTCCAGAATGTTCAGCGCTTCACCGACAGCGGTGCCCCCGGAGGATGACGGCCCCATCGAATAGACGTCCAGACCGTGATACGTGGTGTGCGTGGGGTCCCGCCGCACCACGGCGTAGTCCGCGAGGTCGCTTGCTTTCATGAGTCCAGGCCAGAAGGTCCGGTTGGAGCGTGGGGCCACTGGCGGTTTTCTTGTGGTGCACACCACATCGCGTCCGATGGAGCCGTGGTAGAGCGCGTCTATTCCCTACGGGACAGCTCCCGGTATGTGCGGGCCAAATCTGGGTTGCGGAAGCGGGAGCCGACCACAGGGAGTTCGCCGTGAGGCAGGAACAGTTTGGAGGTCGATGTGATGTCGCGGAAACGTGCTTCGTTCATCGCCGTCTGCGCACGGAATTCGCGGTTGACGATGAACCCGGTGTCGGCAATTCGGGTAGCCGGGCGCAGTGCCTGCCCTAGCGTGACCGTGCCCAGTGGTCCAGAGCCAGGTCGCGGGGTCCCCGGTACGCCCACCGAGAGGCCGGAGTTGACTGCCTCCTGGAACGGAATGGGCTTGCCAGTGGACGGGTCGATGAAGGAGTTGCGCGCATGCGGGCCGGGGCTGTCTCACGGCCGTCGATTGTGTGCACCCGCTCTTTTGGCGGAGTCATAGTAGACGAAGTAGCCACCGCCTCCGACCCCAGCGGAGTACGGCTCGACTACTCCGAGCGCGGCCGCACTGGCCACGGCTGCGTCCACCGCGTTGCCACCGTGCCGAAGGACCTCAATGCCTGCCTGCGAGGCATAGGGGTTCACACTGGAGACTCGCCCCGCTGCAAGTGGCGACCGCCTGCTTCGCAGGGGGATGCCCGGACCCTGAGTAGACCCGGACATCTTCGGCTGGTGAGGAGCTTGTGGTGGTGGTGACGAGCAGGGGGAGAGCAATTGCTGCCGCTGACACAGCAGATAGCAGGCACGGCCGGCGGGCATCTAGCCTCCGAGGAATTCTGGTGGAAGAAGTATTGAAACTCTGCCAACCGTCAGCCGCGCGAGCAATGCTCCGGGAGCGTCCTTGCGGAAGATCTGAGATTTCCCATGAGTAGCCTGCGCTCCCAGGGCTCCCGTGGAATCGATCGGCATCGGCAAGGACATTCCTGCCCTCACGGCCAAGCCCGGCCTATCAACGAGAGATTGTCCCTCTCAGGTCAGATCCGCTCTTGCAAGGTAGCCGGGCGGCGATTGTTCTGGTGGGTTGCTCGGCAGGGGCTCTGTTGGATGTGCCTCGAGGCGAGGTCGTGGTTCTCGCCACGCTGGCGAATCGCATCCCTTGAAATAGGCGATACCGCGCAGGCGCCGGTATCTGATACCCAAGGTGGCCTGTCGTGGATCGAGGATGCCGGGAAGGACGCCTCGGCGGGTGCCCGGTGGCTTTCCAGGCTGGTCTTCAACCTGTTGACTTGCCTGAGACGGGCGCCGTCGAGTGCCGACCGCGTTGCTCGAGATCAACTTGTCGCTTGACCAGTAGGTCTCACCCGGACCGGTGGCAACAAGGTGGCCGGTGGTGAGGACGCGTCCCACGTCATGTCGCGTGGTGGGCTGCCGGTTCTTCGATCCGGGTGGGCGCCCGGGTCCGGGCCGGGTGGGTTTGGGTGCACGGGCTGGTGAGGCGAGTTTCGTGCGCAGGTTCCTGAACCCGCGGGGGACCCGGGCTCCGGGGTGAGCTTGTTCGGGGGACGGGCTTCTCCCAGGTCCTCCGCAGGTCGGTGGCCAGGGGTCGTGCGAGTCGGAGTTGGGTGTATGCAGCGATGACCAGCCACGTCCAGCGTTCGGCTGCTTGCGAGTTGCGCAGGCTGTGCCGGTTCCATCCGAGGGTCTGCTTGAGCAGGCGGAACGTGTGCTCGATGTCGAAGCGTCTCAGGAACGACTGCCAGCAGCGTGTGGCCGCGGTGGTGGCGTCGGCGCCGGACCACCACAGCCAGACGGGCCGGTTCACCCCACCCTGGGCAGCTTCTCGACGGTCAGGCGGATGACGGTGCCCTCGACGATCGGCAGTGGCCCGTGGTGGTCGATCCATGCGGACCGTTTCGTGAGCCGGGGTGATGCCGGTCCCGCGCTTGTGCGGTCGCGGTTCCGTAGTGGCGTATGTCTGTGACGGACACGGCCTAATCCGGCCCCAGGTGTTGTCAGCGCCCCGCACAGTCCGCTCGCAGCCCTTCCCGGCATCGACCGGCTGCTGTTGCAACTGCGGCCACATCCTCGACGGCGGCGCAGGCGCCCTGATTCTCGAAGGCGAACCACGTCGCCGCTGCACGAGCTGCTGTCCCGCCCCGGCTGGAGCAGCGGCAGGGATCTGCGCATCACTGCCTACTTCTAACGGAGCTGGACTGCATACGAGCTGGCAGTGGGGGAGCGGGTGGAGCGGATGCGCGGCTGCGGCACCTGCCGCGGCGAGGTGCACACGTTGCAGGACAGGCCTGCCGATGTGCGGGACGACCCCCTCGCCCCGAAAGCACGCCAGCGGTGTCCTCGGCTACGAGGAGGCCATCGACCTGTGCGAGTTCAACGGGTTCACACCCAAAGAACTCACTGACCCGGCAGGGCTCTTGTGGCGTGGCTGGCTTACCGCCCTCATCCGAGCCGCAAACCTCGCGTGCGGTCGCCAGCAGCGCTGGCCGCTGGCCGCAGCATGGCCCGCCCTCCAAGCCCTGACAGAAAGCATCAAGCTGTGCGAGATGCCCCTGGCGGATGCGGGCCGCATGCCCCGCGTCGTGGTGTTCTGCGGCGCCGCAGCACCGACCGATCCGGCCCATGTGTCGGCCGCGGCTGCCGTCGGCGAACACCGTCTTCGGCGCGCCCGGCTCGGCGTGATGGGCGCTCTGGCCGACGCCGCTCTGGCGCCGGAGCGCCCGGTGACAGGCGTCATCCCGCGCGCCCTGAACACGCCGCGCATCAGCGACCCCGGGCTCACCATGCTGAAACCGTTGAGGGCATGGCCGCGCGGCTGGACCGCTTCCTGGAACTCGGCAATGCGTTGCTTGCCCTGCCCGGAAGCCTCGGTACGCTCGACGAACTCACCGCCGTGTTGGCAAGCGCGGCCCACCGACCCCGCCCGTGTCCCGTCGGCCTGCTCAACAGGGGCCACTTGTACGACCACCGTCCTGGTCAATGCCCAGCTGGGGGCCGTCGGCATCACGGTGCTCAAGACCCAGGGTTTCAGCGAGACTTTCGGCCCGGCAGCTTGCTGGCAGGACGGCAGGACCTGCAACGGGCTGGCGAGCCTGGCTCTGCTGGAAAGGCTGCCCACGACGGCGCGCGTCGACCACGCGGAGGTGCACTGCGGCCGTCCTGGCTTTGCCGACCCCGATGCCGCGTCCAAAGCCTGCTACGACTCGTCCCGCACCACTTGCGCCAGCGCTCGCCGCTACCCGGCCCCGGTGCTGGTCACCTTCTACCACCAGCGGTGGGAACACGAATCTGCCTATTTTGCGCTGCGGCACACCCTCCCTGCAGGGCCGGGTGCTCCGTTCGCACGACCCCTTCGGCATCGAGCAGGAGATGTGCTCCCTGCCCCCGCTCTACCAGGCTTGCGGACGGTCATGGTGGACGCCGCCGAGTCCCGGCCGGAACCGACCCGCCAACGGACCCTGGCCGGGCTTCGCCCACCGAGGCGGCACCGTGTCAGCAGCCGAAAGGTGAAGTCGCCGATCTCCCGCTATCACGCCGGCCAAAACGACGGCGGCCCCGGACAACAGCAGCACTGTTACCAGCCTCGACATCACCATTCTCGAGCCCGAGCCAAGCCTCTCCACCACCTCGCACGACGACCGATACATCCCGCCGGACCACCGCCGCAGGCAACGCGTTCTGGAACGCCTCCGCACAGCCTCCAATCGCCACTGGCACCCGCGAGCCCTCGCCCGCCACCTCGGCCACATTCACCCTGGCCACCATGCGGCGACAACTCGAACGATGGGCTCACCAAGAACTCATCCACAAAGCCGACCCGCTACCTAGACCAGCTAGGAAAGCCCACAACCCATTGTCACCAGCGCAAATACGTCGACTACCCGAGCTTGGGACGTCGAGCTGCACAACCGGCTGTGCGCAATCACGGCTGGCACTCCATCACCTCGTGCACTGGCTGGGACCCATCCAGGGCCTGGATCCGGAAGTTCTTGTCCATGCACGGCATGGGTGCCGTGGATGGCGTGCAGCATAATGCCCGACATTGCCTCACTAGTGGGAATTTCGTGCATTGTCCCAATAGCCTCCCTAGCCCCGTTTCTTAGGGAATGCTCAATTGGGATAGTGGTGGTTGACAGCAGGTTCAGCAAAGGCGACGCCAGGGTCGACGTCTGGAGGCCGCACGCTCGGCCTGCAGCCGGGACAGGCGGCGCTGGTGCGCTGTGTGCCGGGGCGAGTGAGGCTGTGCCGGAGCCGGCCACGGTGTTCGCTGGCTGGACCTTGGCCGCTGTCTATGTGCTGGGCGACGAAGGTACGGCGCTCCAGCTGGAGGAGATAGTCGGGAACCCCGTGGCCGGGCACGGGCTGTCGGCGCGCTACCTCAAATCGAGCCGGCTTCCCGCCGCCAACTCCGTCCGTAGCGGCCGCCCGCTGTGGCTCAGCTCCGCGGAACTCGTCGACCCCGAGGACTTCGACGGCCGGGTAGAAGCGCTGCTCGCGCACACCGTGCCGGACGACCTGCCCGCGCTGATGTCCATCGTCGCCCCGACTCAGATCACGACCGGCGGCCGGCAGCTGGAGTTCCGCGTCCGCTGCCCACCGACGAGCCGCGCTATCTGCGGCTGCGTTGCCGGGTGCCGTGCCACGCGGCCGACCGGCCGGAGCGGTTGCAGGGCGTGGTCGCCGTCGCCTCGTCGCTGCGGCCCGTCGCCGACGAGGTCTCCCGGGTGCAGCGGCTGTCCGCCACCCTCGCCAGTGCCATGACGATCCAGGACGACAGGCGCGCGGTGGTGTCCGCGCTGCGCAATCTGCTGT
Source organism: Streptomyces sp. NPDC020681 (assembly GCF_044334895.1). Lineage (NCBI taxonomy): Bacteria > Bacillati > Actinomycetota > Actinomycetes > Kitasatosporales > Streptomycetaceae > Streptomyces > Streptomyces sp. NPDC020681. The sequence continues at coordinate 11,852 of NZ_JBIRTX010000034.1, forward strand.
GCGCGGACCGAGTGGCGCTGGCCGAGCTGGAGGCGGACCGGCTGGTGTTCACCATGCTCGATCCGTCGGAGCCCGGTGCCTGGCCGGAGGCTTGGCGGGCTGAGTGGCGCTCGGAGTGGCCGGATGCGCCGACCAGCACCGTGCCTAAGCTGGAGGCGACGCTGCGCGACGGCCGGGTGAGTCTGTGGCCCGCCGGCGCCGAGCTGGAGCCCGGTCTTTCCGGTCTCGGCCCCGGTGGTCTCGCGGTGCTGCCGATGCCGGCCGACGGGCGGGTGGTCGGAGCCTGCCTGATCGGCTGGGACGAACCGCACGAGTTCGGTCCCGAGGAACGGTCGCTGCTCACCGCGACCGCCAGCCTGGTGGGACTGGCGCTGAAGCGGGCGCACGTCCTCAACGCCGAGCACGAGCTCGCCACGATGCTCCAACGGAGCCTGCTGCCTCGCCGCCTCCCGAAGCTGGCCGGTGGGGTCGCGGTCGCCCGTTATCTGCCCGCGCTGGTGGGGCTCGCGGTGGGCGGCGATTGGTACGACGTCATTCCGCTCTCCGAGGGGCGGGTCGCCCTGGTCATTGGGGACGTGGAGGGACACAGCGCCGGGGCGGCGACGATCATGGGCCAGATGCGTACGGCGATCAGGGCGTACGCGGTAGAGGGCCACCCGCCCGACGTGGTCGTCTCGCACGCCAACCGCCTCCTCGTCGGCATGGAGACCGACCTCTTCGCCACCTGCTGCTACGTCGAGCTGGACATGGAGGAGGGCATCGCGTGGTTGGTGCGCGCGGGCCACGTGCCGCCGCTGCTGCGCCAGCCGGACGGCAGCACGCAGGAGTTGCTGGCCGAGGGCGGGCCGCCGCTGGGCGTGGTGGCGGGTGCCGATTTCCCGATTACCACGGTCGGGCTGTCCCCCGGCTCGATCCTCACCCTGCTGACCGACGGGCTGGTGGAGTCCGCGACGCTCCATCTAGAGGAGGGCATGCGCCGGATGTCCAAGGTGCTGTCCGCCGCCGACCCGTCGGACCCGGGTCGGGTGGCCGACGGGCTACTCGACGACGTCGGTCGTCGCGACGACGACGTGGCGCTGCTGCTCCTGCGCTACGACGGCATGAAGGTGCGGCCGATACGGGCCAGCTGGACCGTGTGGCGCCTGCCCGACGCCGTCATGCACGCCCGCCGCTTCACCACCCGCACGCTGCGCTCCTGGGGTGTGGCGGAGGTAGCCGACGTCGTCCTGCTCGTCGTCTCCGAACTGATCACCAACGCCCTGGTGCACACCAAGGGTCCGGTGCGCCTCGACCTCACCCTTACGGCGGACCGGCTGCGGGTCGCGGTCAGCGACTCCTCGCCGCGTGCGCCTGCCAAGCCGGTGATCGTGGACTGGGAGTCCACTGGGGGCCGCGGCATCCTCCTCGTCGAGGCGATGTCGGCGGGCTGGGGCTCGGTCCCTGTCAGCGGCGGCAAACAGGTGTGGAGCGAGGTCATCGTGCCAAGAGGAGAGGCGCACGGCACAGGCGCCGGGCCCGTGGTGGGAAGTTCTGATGGGGCCGACCCGCCTCGCGGGGCGAATTCGCTCGCGCCGAACGGATGAGAAGGTGAACCGGATGCTACAAGGGAAAACCCGTCCGCATGGCGTCGCCGTCGTCATGGCCTTGGTGCTCTTGGCCATTACCTTCGTTGCCTGCGGCAAGCCTGGTGAGACAGGCGCCGGGGCGGAGCCCGGCGTGAGGGTCGGCCTCCTGCTCCCGGACAGCCGCGTAGCTCGCTGGGGCAAATTCGACAGACCTCTGATTGAGAAGAAGATCAAGGAGCTGTGCAGCACCTGCACGATGGATTACGGCAACGCCCGGGGAGACGTGGCCACCCAGCAGCAGCAGATGGACTCCATGATCACCAAGGATGTCGACGTCCTGATTCTCGGCCCTGTCGACGCCAAGGCGCTCAGCTCCTCCGTCGACAGAGCGCACGACGCAGATATCCCGGTTGTTTCCTACGACCGACTCGCGGAGGGGCCGATCTCCGCGTACGCCTCATTCGACGGTGAGGAGGTCGGCAGGCTGCAGGGCGAGGAGCTCCTCAAGGGCATGGGCGACAAGGCGGACGGTGGCCAGATCGTCATGGTGAACGGCGATGTCGTCGCCGACCCGAATGCAGTGTCGTTCAAACAGGGCGCGCTGTCCGTTCTCCAGAACAAGGTGAAGATCGGCAAGACATACGACGTACAGGCCTACCTCCCTGAGACTGCGTATGCCGACGTGTCTGGAGCCATCGGGGCGCTCGGTGCCAACAACATCGACGGCGTCTACGCCGCCAACGACGGCCTCGCCGCCGGCGTCATCTCCGCCCTCAAAGCCAGCCTCGTCGCTCCGCTGCCCCCTGTCACGGGGCAGGACGCCGAGCTCGCCGCACTGCAGCGCATCATCACGGGCGACCAGTACATGACCATCTACAAGCCTTTCAAGTCCGAGGCCGACGCGGCTGCCGCGCTGGCCCTCGCCCTAGGGCGAGGCGACAATCTCGACGACATCGCTAAGGACGAGATCAACAGTTCCAGTGGCCAAGAGACCCCCGCTGTCCTGCTCACGCCGGTTTCCGTGACCGTCGAGAACATCAAGGACACCGTCATTAAAGACGGCATGTACACGATCGACCAGTTGTGCACTCCAAGGTTCGCGTCCGCATGCGAGAAGGCCGGACTACTCAATTGAGCTGAGGAAGGGGCTGGTTCCCGTGACCGCTACACCGCTGCTGGCACTGCGTAGCGTCTCGAAGCGCTACGGCGCGGTCCAGGCGCTCTCGGACGTCGAGCTGAAAATTCATGCCGGTGAGGTCGTCGCCTTGATGGGCGACAACGGCGCTGGTAAGTCCACCCTCGTCAAGGTGGTTGCGGGCGTCGACCCCGCGGACAAAGGCATCATCGAGTGGGAGGGGCAGAGTGTGCAGCTCAGCCGCCCCCGCGATGCCCAGGCCCTGGGCATCGCGACCGTCTATCAGGACCTTGCCTTGTGCGACAACCTCGACGTCGTCGGCAACCTCTTCCTCGGCCGTGAGCTGCGAAGGTTCGGGATCCTCGACGAGGTGGAAATGGAACGCCGTGCCCGCGACCTGCTGAGCACCACGGTATCCATCCAGATCCCCAACATGCGCGCCCGTGTTGCTTCCCTGTCCGGGGGCGAGCGGCAAACAGTCGCGATTTCCCGGTCCCTCCTCAGCGAGCCGAAGTTGCTTCTCCTGGACGAGCCCACCGCCGCACTTAGCGTCCGGCAGACAGCCCAGGTACTCGACCTCGTCGAGCAGCTGCGCGACCGCGGGCTCGGAGTGCTTCTCGTCAGCCACAACATGGGCGACATTAAGGCCGTCGCAGACCGGATCGCGGTGTTGCGCCTCGGGCGAAACAACGGCCTCTTCGACGTGGGCACCACACTCCAAGAGCAGATCATTTCCTCCATCACCGGCGCCACAGGCGACGCGGTGACGCCCCGCGCCCCGGACCTCGGGAAGGCTGAACTGTGAGGCACTCGCAGGGGCTCAAGGCCCGCGTCGACGCATACGGTCACAGGCTCAGCAGCGGCGAGCCAGGCCGGCTCCCGGTCGTCCTCGTCCTCGTCGCGATCTGGGCGGTCTTCGAAAGCCTCAACAGCGCCTTCCTCTCGCCGCGCAACCTGTCCAACCTCAGCGTGGACATCGTAGGCACCGGTCTGATCGCCGTCGGCATCATTTTTGTGCTGCTCATCGGCGAGATCGACCTGTCCGTCGCTGCCGTCAGCGGCCTAGCGGCAACGATGTTCGCCGTGCTCAACGTGCAGTACGGCATGCCCGAATGGCTGGCCGTCATCGTCGGCATGCTCTGCGGTGCGGCAGTCGGAGCCGTCCAGGGATTCATCATCGCCAAGGTCGGCGTACCCGCGTTCGTCGTCACCCTCGCGGGACTGCTGGGCTGGAACGGCCTCATGCTCTACGTCCTGGGGACCAGCGCGACAATCAGCCTCGACGATAAGGGTCTGGTCGCCGCACTGACTAACACCTACTTCAACCATGACGCTGTTGCGTACGGGGTGGCGGCGCTGGTCGCGGGAGCGATCCTGCTCGCCTCCTACCAGGGCAGGCGACGTCGCAAGGCGGTCGGGATGCCGTCCCGGCCACTCGGCGATATCTGGCTGCGCACGGGCGGGGTGGCGGCGATCGCGTTCACCGCGGCCTACGTGCTCAACCAGTTCCAGGGGATGCCGCTCGCCCTCCTGATCTTCCTTGTTGTCATCGCCGGCTTGGACCTCATCCTCCGGCACACGCTCTACGGACGGAAGGTCGGCGCGCTCGGCGGCGGCATCGAAGCCACCCGCCGCGCCGGTGTCAACGTGGTGCGAATACGCATCTCGGTGTTCGTGGTGTCCGGGACCATGGCCGCGATCGGCGGCCTGTTCTTGGCCTCGCGGATCACCTCGGTGAGCCAGTCATCGGGTTCCGCCAACCTGTTGGTGAACGCCATCGCGGCGGCTGTCATTGGAGGTACCAGCCTCTTTGGGGGGCGTGGCAGGACCTGGTCCGCGCTACTGGGCATGCTGGTCATCCAGTCAATCGCCTCGGGCGTAGCTCTTCTGGGCGTCCAGAGAGCTATCCAGTCCATGATTACCGGCGGTGTGCTGCTCGCCGCCGTTGTCATCGACTCACTGTCCCGCCGCTCCCGGGAATCACATAGCAGGCCTAGCGGGCCGCTCATGCCACGTCCCGGCGACCCGTCCTATCGGGGCCGGTAACCGAGAGGAGCCCCCGTTTTTGGGGTCGGCTCGGACTCGGGTTTGCCTCGCGCACGAGGGGGTTTCCAGCAGCTGATCAAAAGGGAGAGAAGTACTCCTGACCTGCGACCATAGGCTGGTCTAGGAGCATATCTGATCTGGGTGGTTGTTCGCCGGGGCGGGCCGTGCGACCCGGTGTCCTGTCACGTGCAGGGGCGTGACCCGACCGTACGACGTTAGCTACGATTCGCGCCTTGAGGAGGCTCGACGAGGCGAGTATGGCGGTTGGCTCGTTTGGCAGTAGCCGGCCACTGTGGCCGGGTCGTGCAGGTTCACCGGCGGGCGGAAGACAAGGAAAGCCGGCAGGTGATTCGCGGCCAGCCTGGGCGGCACATTCGGCCAGCGGTAGATCAGGGCTGCCATCGTCGGGGTGCCGGGAGGTACTCGAACTGCCTGGCCCACGCCGCGGGAAACGCCGGTCGAACAAGGTTGGTACGAGAGCCGGTCGGACGTCGCGGACGCGCCGCCGCCGATCTCCTGAACAGCGATGTGCTTCGCTCACCGCCGGAAAGGCCGGTGTCCCACTGTGCGTCGGCTGCTCGCGGCGGGGGATTCCACGGGCGGTGCGTGCAAGGTGCAGGGCGTCTCGGCGCTTCACGTCACCGAAGTGCGGAACTGTGGCGCGCTGCTTCTACAGCCACCTTGCGAAGCCGTGCGCCTGGCGGCGGCGGGCGAGGGCCACCACGGAGGCCGCGTCGTCCGCTGCGGGTAGTAGACGGCCCGGAGCGCCTCCAGCATCTGACCCGCTGCCGAAGTGGTGACGACGCCTTCGGCCTCAGCCAGGCGGAGCCTCGCGCAGGGTCACCCGGGGGCCATGTCAACCCCCGCTGGCCCTCACCCGGTTCCTGCCCTACCACTACTTCGTCGTCGCCATCGAGGTCGCCGTGGACGTAAGCCTCGAACACGCAGCCCGCGCCGACCATGCTAAGCGGATACAGCTCGGCCGCCTGGAGGGCACCGATACTCCCTGCGCCGATCACCCTTACGCCGCGTGCCAGGATTTCCTTGTGCCGCACGGCGCCTGGTGATACATGCCGTCGATGACGACGACGGTGTCACCGTCACGGATTGCGGGATCGAACAAATCAACATGCTGCACCGGCGGCCGCACCCGAATCTCCGGCGCGGCGAGCACCGGCTCACCTGGATCGAGCGTCGGCCCGATGAACACGTCGATCACTTCTGACACTGCTGCTCCCAAAAGCAGCTTCGAAGGGCGGGTGGACACAGACGTGCCCCTCGCTGCGTTCCCGGTCCTGGGGGAGGAGCGGTGGCAGGTGCGAGGGGCACGTCGGTCATGCAGGGCGGGCGGTCAGATCACGGGGAGCCCGCCGAGCGGTGAGCGGAATGCATCAGGGTCAGGGGCCTTCGTCCTCGACATCCTCGATGCGCACGACGCTGGAGGTGGCGACGAGGTCGCGACAGCAGAGCCACCCGCCTCCGTACCCACCAGCTCGGCCTGGGCGGCGAGTTTGGACTCGGACACGTCCATGGACCCCTCTCTTGTTCCTGAATGGTCGCGCTGGTCCCTTCGACCGCGCACGTCAACCTCGTAACTGAGGCGCAGGGACACCAACGGTCCGCATCCGCTGCCCTACGTGAGTTCGTCGAAAAGGAACTCCGCTACGGCTTCGACCGAGGGTCGTTCCCAGAGCAGCGTGGCCGGCAGTGCGAGCCGGAACCGCTTCTCTAGCCGCCGTCGCACGACTACGGTCATCACCGAGTCGAGGCCCAGTTCCGTTAGAGCAGCACGTACGTTGACATCGGTGGCATTGGTCTTCATGACCTCAGCGACGCTGACCCGTACGGAATCGACGAGATGTCTGCGCAGCTCGTCCGGCGGCAGGGACTCCCACTCGGCGATCCCCGAGGTGTTCGTGGACGCGGCATCTTCGGGTGCGTCGACGCTCAGTTCACTGAGCAGAGGGGGGCGTGCGAATCCAGGCTCGGGCGGCAACGTACGCAACACGGCGAAGTAGTCGCACTCATGCCGATCGGCGAATTCCCAGCAGCGGAAGGCTTCCGCCACTGTGATGTCGGCGGTTCCGTGTGCCTCCAGCTCGACGTCGATCACCTCGGAAGAGGTCGACATGCCAAGCCCCCGCCAGGAAGTCCAGCCGAAGCTGACCGTACCGGTGTCTCCGGCCGCCCGCCGGTGACCGGCCAGGGAGTCGAGGAAGGCGTTGCCGGCGGCGTAACTGGCCTGACCTGGCAGCCCCAGGAGCAGACCGCAGGACGAGAACAGTGTGAAGAAGTCCACGCTCCGGGGCGGGAAGAGTTCGTGGAGGACAAGCGCGCCGTCCACCTTCGGCTTCATCACCTTGCGGAGCGAGGCCTCGGTCAGATCCGCGAGCTGGCGGTTGTCGAGGACACCTGCGGCGTGCACCACACCCCTGATCGGCGGGAGCTGAAGCTCGGACGGGCCCAGTAGCTTCGCTGCCTGGTCGCGTTCGCTGATGTCCACAGCAAGCGTGCGCACAGTGACGCCGACTGCTTCGAGGGACCGTACTGCCTCGATCTGCCGCAGGAGGCGGGGCTCCGTGACCGTATCCCACGTCTCTCGGGGCGGCAGCCCGGTGCGTCCGGCCAGCACCAGGCGCCTCGCGCCCCGGCCGGCCATCCAGTGGGCGATCTCCAGGCCGAGTGCGCCCAGGCCGCCGGTGATCAGATAGGTGCCGTCGGCCCTGAACTCCGTTTCGGCGCGAGTCGCTTCCCTCTCGAGCCGGGCCAGGCGGCAGACGGTCCAGTTGCTGTCCCGTACGACCATGACGTCCTCGCCAGTCACCGAGCCGAGGACGGACAGCAGGCCGTCGGCCCCGGTCGCCGGCCGGTCCGCCGCGAGATCGATCAGTCCTCCCCAGATATCCGGGTGCTCACCGGCCACGACTCGGCCGAGCCCCCACAGGCTGCCGTGGCCGAGGCTCGCGGGGCTGGCGCTCTCGTGCACCCCCTGGGTGAGACACCACAGCTTTGGCCGGGACGGGAGCTGTGCTGCGGCGAGGCACTGTGCGGTACTGGTCAGCAGCCAGGTCGCGCGGAAGGAGGCTTCGCTCACGGATTCCGCCGGTCCGGTGACCGCCGGCGCCACCAGCACGGCGGCGGAGGCTGACAGGCGTTCGTAGACGGTGTCCAGCTCCTGCGGCGTCGTGAGACTCACGCACTCGGTTCCTGCGGCGGTCAGCTGCTCGGTGAGCCCGGCCGTCAGTGCGGTGTCGTCGCCCACCAGCACGACGAGGTCGGGGTGGGCGGACGGCGCGGAGGAGTCGAGCGCCAGGGGTTGCCAGACCAGTTCGTGCACGAGCCGGCGAGGGCTGGCCACCGCTCCGGGGTCTCCGTCCAGCACCCCGTAGCGGAGCTCGGAGAGGGTGGCGAGGACACGGTCTGTCTCATCCGCGACCTCGATGTGCACGGTGTCCGCGGCGGCGGTTCCCTCGGCGAGCCGCACGTTGATCAAGGCGCGAGCGGGAGGGTCTGCACGCAACGCGATCTCCCGGATGTGCGCGGGCATGCGCAGGGTCGGGGGGCCGTCGAATGCGATCGAGGCGATGGAGAACGCGGCGTCGAGGATCGAGGCCCATGAGGTCGGCGTCTCGTCCGTGTCCGCGGACGCCCGGACGCGGGCCAGCAATTCGCCGGGGCCCCGAAAGAGTTCCTCGACGGCCCAGGGAAAGCCCATCGCGGCCACGCCGATGGAGGCCAGCCGGTCGACGGGGAAGTCCGCGGGGAGGGTCTCTGTGCAGCGTCTTAGCACGTCGGCGTGCGGGAAGCGCCGCTGGTCCGCGGCGGTCGCTCTGTGCGCCACCGACGCCGTCGTGTGGGTCAGCCATGTCGGGGCATCCTCGTCGGAGCCCTGCTCGAGCAGCCGTGACGACAGCCGCATGGTGCCGTCCTGCAGGGTGACCTGCACCTCTCGGGGGGAGGTGACGGAGACGGGCACGCGCAGTGACACATCGCTGAGTGCGGGCCGTTCACCGTCGCCGGCGGCGGCCGTGAAGAAGGTGTTCAGCAGGACGGTGGCCGGGATGATCTCGACGCCCTGCACGGGGTGGTCGCCCGGGTACGGGCGGCAGGTCTCGTCGAGGTACGTCTGCCACACACGCAGCGGTGTCGTCCCGGCCACCTCGGTGCGCGTGCCGAGCAGTGTGTGGCTGTCCACGTCGTGACCGCCGCCGGCCGTTAGTCTCGGCCCGGACGCGGCCCAGTACGGCCGGTGTTGCCATGCGGGCGGGGGAAGCTCTGCGAGTGCGGAGACCGGCCACATCGAGTGCCAGTCGATGTCACCGCCGTGACAATGCAGGGCGCCCAGGTTGGTCAGCAGCGTCTCGCGTTCCGGCTTTCCACGGCGCAGGGTGTGAGCGACCATGGCTTCGGCGACATGGAGGTTGTCGAAGGTCTCCTCGATGGAATGCGCGACAATGGGGTGTGCGGACACCTCGATGAACCTGCGGTAGCCGTCCTCGACCGCGGCGGTGACGGCTTCGGCGAAGCGGACCGGATTGCGCAGGTTGGCTGACCAGTAGCGGCCGTCCCGGGGCGGGTTCGCCCGCGGGTCCTCGAGGGCGGTCGCGTACACGGGGATCGTAGCGGGCCGGATTGTCAAGTTGGCTGCGGCAGCCGTCAGTTCGGTGAGGAGTGGGTCCACGTGGCTGCTGTGGAAGGCCACATCGGAATCCACGCGCCGTACGACCAGTCCCTCGGCCTGCCACTGGGCGCACACGGCGTCTACCGCGGCCGAGTCGCCGCTCACCACGCTGGAGGACGGCGAGGCGGAGACGGCCGCGACCACATCGGTCCGGTCGGCCAGGCGTCGGCCGGCCTCCTCGAAGGAAAGGTTCACCATTGCCATACCGCCCAGGCCCGCGACCCGGCGCAGCAGAGCGGAACGGCGGCAGATCAGCCGGGCTCCGTCCGGGAGGCTGAGCACGCCGGCCGTCACGGCGGCCGCGATCTCGCCCACCGAATGACCGAGCACCGCGTCGGGAGTGACGCCATGATCGCGCCACACGGCGGCGAGGCCGACCTGCATGGCGAAGATCATCGGCTGGATCCGAGAGACGTCCCCCAACTCGCCCTCGCTGATGCTCCGGCGCGGGGAGAAGCCCATCTCCTCCTCGAAGATAGGGGTGATCTCGTCGATGACAGCGGTGAACGCCGCGTCCTCGTCGAGGAGTTCACGGCCCATGCCGGACCACTGGGCACCGTGGCCGGAGAACACCCAGACGAGACCCGCTCCGGCGTTCGCCTCGCGCGCCATCCGCCCGGACACCAGGCCCACTGCGGACTCTCCGGCGGCCAGTACCCGCAGCCGGGAGGTCAGTTCCGCTCGGTCGTTCGCGACGATCGCCGCGCGATGCGTGAGATGGGACCTGTGCAGGGCGAGGGTGTGGCCGAGTGCATCTGCCGAAGGGGCCGCACCCTCGGTGACCAACTGGTCCGCCAGCCTCACCGCGTACTGACGAACCGCGCCCTCGGACGCGCCGGACAGCGGGTACACCCGAGCCCCCGACTGCGTGTCGTGGCGGTCGTCGGCCGATACGTCCTCCGGCGCCTGCTCGAGAATGACGTGGGCGATGGTCCCGCCGTATCCGTAGCCGGACACCCCCGTTCGGCGCGGATGGCCCGTCCGCGGCCACGGGGTCGGTTCGGCAACCACGCTGAGATGGGACTCGGTCCACGGAATGCTCGGATTCGGCCGGTCGAAATGGGCGGTCGGAGGGATCTGGGCATGCTGCAGCGCGAGTACGGCCTTGATCACGCCGGCCACTCCCGCACCGGCCTCGAGGTGACCGATGTTGGGCTTCACCGAGCCGATGAGGCAAGGGAGACCCGCCGGACGGTTTTGCCCGAAGACGGCGGCCAGGGCACCCGCCTCAATGGGGTCGCCCATCGGGGTACCGGTGCCGTGCGCCTCCACATAGTCGATGGAGGCGGGTGCGATCTGCGCGCTCGCGTACGTGCGTCGCAGCAGGTGTTCCTGTGCCTCCTGGCTGGGCGCCATGATGCCGTTCGTCTTGCCCTCCTGGTAAATTCCGCTGCCCCGGATGAGGGCGAGGACATGATCCCCGTCGCGCTGGGCGTCGCTGAGCCGCTTGAGGACGATCACTCCGGCGCCTTCGCCGCGTCCGTACCCATTCGCGGCCGCGTCAAAGGATTTCGAGCGGCCGTCCGGTGAAGTCGCACCGGCGGCGTCCATGACCAACGTCAGCCCGGGCCCCGCGATGATCATGACGCCGCCGGCCAGAGCCAGCGGCACCTCTCCCAGGCGCAGGCTCTGGCATGCCTGGTGGATGGCGACCAGGGAGGAGGAGCACGCGGTGTCCACCGCGACGCTGGAGCCGCGCAGATCGAGGGTGTAGGAGACCCGGTTCGCGACCGCGCAGAACGCGCCGCCGATGCCCGTCCACGCCTCGATGTGTGGGAGGTCTTCCAGCAGGCGGCGGCCGTAGTCGTCCGATCCGACTCCTATAAAGACGCCAGTGTCGCTGCCCGCAAGGCCGCGCGGTGGGATGTTCGCGTGCTCCAGAGCTTCCCAGGCAACTTCGAGCACGATCCGTTGCTGAGGGTCCATCAGCTCCGCTTCGTGCGGTGTGATCCCGAAGAATTCCGCGTCGAATCCCTCTATGTCCGACAGGTATCCGCCGAAGCGCGTCGTGTGGCGGAGCAGTGCCGCGTTCTCGGCACTGGACGAGGCATACGATTCCCATCGCAAGGGCGGGACTTCACCGATGGCGTCCTCGCCTGTCATCAGGAGATCCCAGAACTGTTTGGGAGAGTGGACGTCGCCGGCGAATCGACATCCCATCCCGATGACCGCAATCGGTTCGTTGGCCATCACTTGCCGACCAGAATCCGGAGTGTGATTCATGGAGAATATCTCCTCGTCATTGCCTTGGGGTCATCGCTCAACGGCGTAGCAAAGGCGTGGGGAAAGGAATTGGAATGACTGTTCTACCCGTCGACGGTGAGTGTGTGCCAAGGGAGAGTCTGTGTGACTCCCGGCGACTGGTGTGAATTTAAGTCAGCTCCTGCGTGGGTTGGCCAGCCAAAGTCGTGGGATGTGGGTCGAGGGGGCAAAAGCTTGCCTGTTTGTACAGCAGGCCGATGCCCAAATCCTCGCCCACCCGCACAATCTCGCCTTCACCGTATAGTCGGCACCGGCGTGAACTCCCCCTGACCGGTACACTCTGAATCCCGCAAAACGCCTTAGTCATTGGAGGCGAAGATCGTGACCTCTCCCGCGCGTATCGACGTTCACCAGCACCTCATTCCCCCGGCCTACCGTCGAATACTCGACGAACGGGGCTTGAGCGCCGGCGGCTGGCCCACGCCGTCCTGGGACGCCGACAGCGCTATTGCCATGATGGATCGACGCGCTATTGCCACCGGCATACTCTCCCTCAGCGCCCCCGGCAGCCACCTCGGAGAGGACAGCGAGGCCCGCACTTTGGCGCGCAGCATCAACGAATACGGTGCGGAGCTGGTCAAGGATCGACCCGACCGGTTCGGCCAGTTCGCCGCCATACCACTGCCCGACATCGACGGTGCCGTCGCCGAAGCCGTCCATGCGCTCGACGAACTGCGCGCCGACGGCGTGGTGTTGATGTCCAACGCTCATGGACGCTACCTGGGCGACCCTGCCTACGAACCCCTATGGGTCGAGCTCGACGCCCGCGCCGCAGTGGTCTTCATCCACCCCACTGCGCCTGCCGTTCCGATGCTCCCAGGCCAGCCCAGCCCGCTCGTGGATTTCCCGTTCGACACAACCCGCACTGCAGTGGACATGACCGTCAACGGAGTAATGAGCCGCCACACCCGCATGAAGGTGATCCTTTCCCATGCGGGTGGTTTCCTGCCCTACGCTGCCTACCGGTTCGCCGGCGCCGCCCAGTTCAACCCCCACACCACCCCTGACAGCATCCTCACCAACCTGCGGCGCTTCTACTTCGACACCGCCCTGTCCGCCACCCCCACCTCCCTACCCTCCCTGCTCGCCTTCGCCGCCCCCGGCCACGTCCTTTACGGGAGCGATTTCCCATTCGCCTCGGAGCAATGGGGCAATCAATTCGACGCCTTTCTCGATGGCTACCAGGACTGGCCCCCCGGCCAGTTGCATGCTGTCAACCGCGGCAACGCGCAAGTACTCTTTCCCCGACTCGCGTAGACAGCTGTTGCTTCGGCTGTTGGCCAGCGTAAGGAACACGGCTTCGAGGCCAAGCTCAAACGTGCTCCCACCTATCACTCCGGCCTAGCGCGAACGTTGCGGCCTCGATCTGCTGCTTGGTCTTGGTGCGGTCGACCACATCACCCCTGCGCAGCATGTAGAGCGCGATACCGAGCGCCGCGCGGGCCCGGTCGTAGCTCATTGTTTACTATCCGGTTCGCTCACGGAGAGCAGCCCGGGTGGTGGAGGGTAGGTGGGGGCGAGGGAGGGCGAGCGCCCGCCGACGACTAACGCGGCTGCGGCGGGGATGCGGCGTAAAGCGCGGAGGAAGTTCCGGAGCATGGGGATGCTCGTCGTTCGGGCAGCAGCTGGTCGTCGACTTCCATCCCTGATCTTCGCAGGGAACGCCGGCCTTCAGGTGGGGAGGGAATGCGATCTGATGGCTGCTCTGCCGAGATGGTCAGAGTGGACGTTTGACGTTTTTGCTGCTCGATGTACTGCTTGACGATGCTCAACGGTGCTCCGCCGCAGGACCCTGCGAAATAGGACGGGGACCAGAACGGGCCGTGCTTGATCGCCCGGTTGGTGCGGCCGGTGAACTCCTGGCGCAGATACCGGGAGGAGACGCCCTTGAGGCTGTTGACCAACTTGGAGAGCTGGACCTTCGGCGGGTAGTGCACGAGCAGGTGGACTTCGAAGGACTGGCAGACGTCCCGCATGATCTCCTCGCAGCGCGTCAGCATGTCGCCGTTGAAGACACCACGCCGATACTTGGTGACGAACACCAAGTGCACATGCAGGTTATAGATGACGTGATTTCCCCGACGAATATCGGGATCTGGTTCCCAGCGTGGTGACATCCGCCAAGAGGAGTGTGGCCACGGACTCGGCCGAAGGGGGGTGGGCTGGATGATCCGTGCGTACAAGTTCCTCATGCGGCTCTACCTTTTCCCTGGGGCTGCCCCAGCCATTCGTAAGGTTGTGGCACCCAGGGGAGTTGGGTGTGGCTTTCATGCGGCTGCCGTTCGTGGCTCGGTAAGCTTGGCCGCCCGGCTCTCCACGACGACTCGGCCGCCGATTGGGAAATGCGAACAGGTCGCTGTGTAGAGCAATGCCGGCGAGGTCGTCTGTGGTACGAATTGCAAGCACGACCTGATGGAGCACGATGAGCCGGATATGGGCGGGGACCGACTGTGGTAAGACCCACCAACCGGGCAGTGTCGTTGTATCGGGCAGTACGGATGCGGTGAGGTCCCGGAAGCCCCGTCACAGATCGTTCGAAGCGTGCGTCCCCGCGACCGGGTTGATCCCCAGTGCGACCTGTGGCAAATCATTTGCACTCTGGGTTCCCCTGCCGGACGGCCGCTCGCCCGGCCTCCAGTACGGCAAGCGGCTCGGCCATCTGAGCTCCCAACGGCCTCCACCCCGCAACTCCAAGGGCTCGCGCCCTCCGCTCGCACCCGGGCTGGCCTGACTGCTGAAGAATGACCAGCCCGGGCCACGGGTGGAGCGGTAACCGGACCGGGTTGCTGGACGCGGCCCCGGCTGCTGGGAGAAGCTGAGGTTTCGCTGCCGCCCGTCGTGGCCTCCAGAACCCACGAAGCCCATCGCGGAAGCCGACCGTCCAGGCAGTGCAAACCCCGAACCAGAAACCTGGGAAGGGAAAGCAAAGGGGGGCAGGGGGGTGGCAGCAGCTGCTCGGCGCCTCAGCTTACCCAAGTACGAGGACAGGATCGGCTTCCGCTGGTTGGCGGCATTTGATTGGTCGGCGGCATAGGAGTAGGCGTCGAGCAACAACTTCCGCATGCCCTCGGGAACATCGTCTGCTCGCTCGGCCGGGCGGGAGTCCTGATACGCCTTGAGAAGGGTGCCGCGGACCCATGACTCTGTGAACAGGGTGTTCCGGTGTGCGGGGTCAGCCTGCCGCATGATCTCGATGGCGGCAGCGCCGCGTAGCAGGCCTGTGTATTCGCCTGAGCGGGATGGTTCTTCGATTCCGATGCCGAACTCGTGGCGTAGGAAGCGCACCAGAAGCAGCGTATGGTCCACGCCGTCCGAGCCGTGCTCCTGCCAACCGTACTTCGGCCGCAGACCGGTGACGTCCTTCAGCCGGTCAAGGCGGCTCCTCGTAGGTTCGGGCACAAACTCCACCCACGTCGGCTCCCCCGCCCCGCCGGCTTCCAGCGTGAGGATGAGACGCTGCGGCGTTTCAGTTGTGGCCAATATGCGGTTGGGAGCGTAGACCTTATTGTAGGGTCCGCCTGCCAGATGGTTGGCCACTACCTGACCATGAGCCAGCACCCTGAGTCGATCGGCATCCTGGGGCAGGGCACCGGCTTCGCACACCAGCATCACGAAAGCCCGGGTTCGGGCGGGCGGTCCATCGCCACGCAACCGCGACAGGCTGGGGCGCCGCAGCAGCATCTTGCTGACCGTATGAGCATCCACGTTCGCGACTCTGTCGGTGGTAAGCCCCATCACCCCGTCATGCCCAGCAAGCTGCATCGCAGACGGATTACCGTGCGCGGCGTAGAAGTAGGGTTCTTCACCCCGCACAACCCACGGGAGCGGACGCTCTGACCCGGGTATGAGACTCGAACTGCCGTCCGATGCCTTCGAATGAATCTGGTAGGTATCCACCAGTCCCAGGAAGGCGTTTGCATATTCCGTTTGACTGACAATGGATGACCCGCCATTGGGCTCGCCCGTTTCGGCGTCTACGATGGTGTTATACGCAAACGGTGAGGTGAACCCCCGTGCCGTTCCCTCGGGATCGGGGTCCGGCCCCAAGTCCTCAGGCCTGGCTATGACCCAGTTCCCGGTCGGAACGCCCTGGACAAAGACAGCTGTCAGCAGGACGTCACCCTGATCAGGCACATGGGACACGAGGCTGGTGTGGGACCATACGATCCGCTGGCTGCGGGCGGCGACCATCCGGGGCAGCCACAGGCCACCTGAGGCCATATTCGAACCGGCCAGGACAATGACCACATTGCTGCCCTGCTCCCGCAGAGCGGGGTCGTGAGCGACCAGCGTGGCAAACTCACTAAGCCACAGGTGATATTCACGGCTCTCGCCATCGACCACCCTGACTGTTCCCTTGCCCCGGGGGCCCAGAGTCAGGATGGGGTACGGGACGGCGCCCGTGCGGGACCACGGTGCTTGGCGTCTCGCCCAGGGGCTTGCGACCTGTTCGTCTGCGATGGGGGGTGTGAGGGTGCCGCTCCAGTTGCGGCCGGGGCGTCCGGCACGGGTGAGCTGCTGCGTGTCATCCCGCAGCAACAGCCCCTTCGCCCACTCAAAGTGGCCTTTCCGCAACGAGTCCGCCAAAGGGCGCAGGCCGCTGTCCGGCAGCAGGCTGGGTGATGCCAGCTGGGGGTAACTGCCGGACCTCACCGCGGCGGTCACGAGGGTGAGCAGGAATGACTCCTGCTCCGCCGTCACCGGCACGTGATCCCCCAGATGCAGCACGTGACGCGCAAAGGCCTCGTACTCGCCCTTCATGCGCTTCTTCAGGCCTTGCAGGATCTCGACGGGCTGGGTGTGGTAGGACGAGCCCAGGTTCGGGCCGGTCGGCCGTGGGGTTACGGACCGCCACGATGATTGCATGCCGTAGCGGTGGTCGGTGGGCGGGTCGCTCAGCGCCCGTGCCGTCGAGTCCGCCGCCGAAGTCCACGGCAAAGCATCCGCTATCACACGCCCACCGGGATCGACTACCACGGCCCGGGCATGGAGCACCTCCGCCAACGACGGCTCACCGCGCCCCACCCGCACCCCCGCCGGCGCCTGCGGCTCAACCCACACCACACCCTGATCGGTGGTGTGGTAGGCCGCAAAGGCATGCCCCAGCCCCCGAGAACGCTGCACCAACACAAGCGCCGCCGCCCCAGGCCCGGCATCCCGCACCGCATCGGCAAGCCGCTCCCACGACGTCACCCGCCCCCAGTCCCCGCCCGGGGCGAACACGTCCCCGGCACGACCAGTCCCCACCACCAGGTCGTCCACCACGCGGGCCGGCCGAATCACGCTCGGCGCTCGGAGGCGAGCCGCGGAACCGAACACCTCACCTGGCGGGTGCAGCGCCTTCCCCAACCCGACCAACAGCACCAGGCAGTCCCGCGTGGACAATCCCAGGCTTGCGGCATCCCCGGCCTGCGGGATAGGGCCCGCATCGGACATAGACGGGGAGGCGGCCCGCGCCTGCCATACCACGCGATCAACCAGCCGTGCCAGGCCATCCACGTCCAACAACAGTCCACCCACCCGGCGGTGGCCCGTCTGGGCGCGGCTCAGTTTCTGGCTCTGTTGCGGAACATCAACGATGCGGTCCAGGTGAGCACCGGACGATGCCTGTACGAGTGCGGTGAAGTCCCGGAAGCCCTGCCACAGATCGTTCTCGGCACGCGTCCTGGCGACCGGGTTGAGCCCCGGCGCGGGGTCGGGGTCCGCGCCGTAAAGACGCTGCAGCAACGGAACCAGGGGCTCCTCGTGGGCGCGGACCCAGTCGGCCCCGTTGTTCCGCTCCCTGCCTGTCAACGGGTCGCGACCGTGGTTCGCACCCAGATAGGCGTTGGTGGTCTGCGCAAAGTACTCCTCAGGGCTGAGCGAGGAGTAGTTCTCGCTCAGCGCTCCTTCGATGTTCCGGCGGGGCCCATCCGCCCACTCGGTATCGGGCCCCGCCTCCACCTTGGCCTCGAACACGGTGCGCACCCGGTCGCGGTCGTGCTCGCTCAATCCGAATTGATAGACCATGTGAGCGAGTTCATGCATCACCGTGGAGTAGCCGTCCGGGTAGAACGGATGCTGCCCGTCGATGTCCGCGTTCTCGCCGAGCAGGTTCTCCTCCGCGACCAGGACGAGCCGGGCGTCCGGGGCGGTCACCCCGCGTACTCCGCGCAGCGGCTGCCCGTCCTGGGCACGCAGGAGCTCGGCGTGAGCGGCATCCGTCAAGCCCGTCACCTCGGTGACCGGGACGGTACGCGGAATGACCACAACCCGCACGCCGCTGCGCTGCACGCGTGCGGCCGTCGCCGGGTCCGCGAGTACACGCGAGAGCTGGCGGGTCAACTCCATCCGCGCAGCCACGGGACGATCCACCCGCCCGGACACATCGATCAGGGACCGTGCGAGATCCGTGACGGGCGAGGCAGGCAGCGGCGCGTACCAGTCCACCCCCAGCCCGGACGAAACTACCTCAGGTGGAGTCTCCCCCGCTCCCGCGGGCGGAGCACCGTGGAATGGACTCCCGGTCACTGGGTAAGACCGCCAATTGGACCCGGAGGGTCCCTGCCCTGCGAAGAACCCAGGCGGCAGCCCACCGGGCAGCGGCGCAAGCACTCGAACCGGGCCCCCGCCCACACGGGAGCCTGCGGCGACCGGCAACGCGCGTGGGTAAGCATGATGGCCACCATGCGCCAGGTCAGGCACCACAGTCCCGTCCCATGACGGGCCCTCCCCACGGCCAGGAGCCAGAACAGCCGCCGACCTAAGCAGCCCGAAGACCGGGCTATCGAACCGCGGGCTGACAGGAGCCACGGTCGACCGCTTCCGGGATCGCCGCCCAACCGACTCACCTTCCGCGGCAGAAAAGAAGCGACCTCCTGGCGCCCCACCCCACGGATAGTCACCAGAACCGGCGAATTCCAACCCACCCAATCTCCCGACCAATGAGGCCGCAAGACTGCGTACCCCCCGCGGATCCGCCACTCCGAGATCCCAGTCCATGTGGATGCGGCACGCCAGACGGCGGAGAACCTGGTCAACGGCTGAGAGTTGATGGAACAGAGTGCCCAGAAGAAGGCGGGATGGCTGCCAAGAAGCCGGAGGAGGTCCGACGACGAATGCCCATGCGTCGCGCATGGCTGCCTCACGATGTTGCATCGGGACCGTCAGCCACACTCTGTCAGTCTGGGAGGCGGGAATTATCTCCTCTGTGCGTGGGACCAGGACGTGTGACGGGGCCCGTGCCGCTCTGGTGCTCTGGATCCCCAGACCCTCAGGCGTCCGGTACCGGGCACCGCCGTCGCCGGGCACACTCAGGCTCGCGCGCCGCACACGCTCGACGAGACCAGCAGGCCACTGTGCGGACGGGCCGAAAGGAGTCGAGCCACCAGAGGAGCTGCTCGCACGGGATCGAACCGGAGGCCCACCGCCGAGAGGCGACCCCAAAAGTTCGCGGACCGGGCTGGCATACTGCACGCGATCGGGGGCGAAGGGGGAAAGGTGTCCTGCCGTGCCCGGCGGCACAACGCCCTGTCC
Organism: Streptomyces sp. NPDC020681; assembly: GCF_044334895.1. Lineage (NCBI taxonomy): Bacteria > Bacillati > Actinomycetota > Actinomycetes > Kitasatosporales > Streptomycetaceae > Streptomyces > Streptomyces sp. NPDC020681. Next base: position 31,056 of record NZ_JBIRTX010000034.1, read on the forward strand.
CTCAGAAGGGCTCCATGGCGCCCGGGTTCCGTCCGCCGGCCTCATGGACGACGGGGGCCGGGCACTGGCGGTACTGGACGCACGCGAACCCGAACGCCGTGCCCCCTCCCCGGCGTCAGGCCGCCCATAGGACGACGGTCTGCCAACAGGCCGGATACCAGAACCACTGCCCCCGCTGTGGAGACCGCCGCTAGGAGACCCGTAGTCAACCTCGCCGGACAGACCGCCCGAGAATCCATGGGGCGGCACTGTTAGGAACGCCGGAGCCACCGCTCGATTCACCGAAACACCAATACCCGGAGAGCCATCCCCGGCTGCCGACCCCGACGGCCCCACGAACGGCCTCCCAACAGGAGCTGGCGTAGCCGGATTTCCCGTCCCACGGCCGACCGCCGGAGATCCACCACCAACCGACCGCGCAGATCCAGGGAACTGGTGGACACGGTGGTCCTGCGGCGGGTCAGGGGGCAGTACCGTCCCCGGCCGCCACCACCTCTGACCTTCAGTAGGTTCCGGTTTTCCCCATTCACCCACCCCTGCTTGGACTTGCCACCTGTTCAATGTGCTTTCTATGAAGTGTTGCGGAGTGTTTGGATACATGCGGAGCTGCCAGACCACCCGCCGGGCAATCTGATCTTGACGGTTCGGCAATTTCTTGAACGGCAAATGAGCAAGAGCGCGAAAATCTGCCCCCGAGTACTCCCGATATTTCGGAAATTCGTTGTAGGCGGCTGCGAGCCGCTGATCTTCTTCGCTGGCCCAGTCGAAGCCGCCCCACCGTCTGGAACTGACGAGATCGGCGCGTTCCCAAGACTCATTGGAAACCCATCCCGAGGTGGCTCCCGAATTCCGCGTGACGCTGTTGGCGGGTGCTTGGGAGGTGGGGTGTAGGGGGGCCTGGTGGGTGGGGGGGAGGTGGAGTGTGGTGTGGTCTGGGGGTGTGTGCGGGGTGGTGGGGGGTGTGGCGGTGTAGGGGTGGTCGTGTACGACCGGGCCGGAGTCGAGGAGGTTTTCGATGGTATGGAGGTGGCGGGCTGGCAGGACGGGGTCTGGCAGTGTGCGGGTGTCGGACATGATGCCGGTGCTGTTCTGGTGGGTGCCCTGGGTGGTGCGGCGGAACAGCGTGGAGGGGTCGTGGTACTGGTCGGGGAGGCCGAAGTAGTGCAGCAGTTCGTGCAGGACGGTGGCGTCGTTGGCCTGCCGCAGGGTTTGGGCGTGGTCGGACTGGTCGGCTGGGTCTACGGAGTGCAGCCGGAAGTGGAACTGGTCGGTTCTGGCGGGGGTGGGGGTGGTGCTCAGCTCGATGGCTTCGGGGTGGTCGGGGGTGTGGGTGAGGTTGAGGTCGATGTGGAGCTGGTCGCGGGAGCGGGGCAGTTGCAGTCCGTGGTTGATGTGCTGGTCGAGCAGGTCCCGCAGGTGAGTCTCGAATGCCGGCAGGTCGTTGGGGGTGAAGCCTTCGCCGGTGCGGACGGGGAGGTGGAGTGTGAGGTTGCGTATCCAGCGGCCGTCGTCGGCTTGGATGCGGCGGATCCACATGCGGATCACGGTGTCACGCCCGGCGAGTATGCCCGGTGTCTGGCGGTGGGGGTCGCGGGCCGGGTCGAATCGCTCGGTGTGCAAAGCGGAGGCGGGTGCGGCCTGCCGGCGTGGCCGCCACTGTTTGGGGCGGATGGGGTCACCGGCCGGGATGCCCAGCACCGGCAGTGGCCCAGTACCACGCTGGCCGTCGGCGGCTGCGGGCGGTTCTGCTCCGGGTGCTGGCCGGTCCTGACCGGTCAGGGGTTCGCGGTCCGTCACCGGGTTGGGGTCGGGTTGGGGGCTGGTGAGCGTGTGCGAGAGCGCGGGGGGATCGTTTCTCAGGGGGGTGGGAGCAGGGTCGGTGACACGGCCGGCCTGCCCGGCGGGGAAGAGCGGGGCCTGGGCAGTCAGGCGTGCCATCACGGCCGGGCCGGCAGGGCCTGTGTTCGACGGTCTGCGCGGCCGTGAACCGACGGCATCCCCCAGCCTGCCCGCCGCTGATGGCGGCCGCAGCGTGGGGTCGGGCAGCCCACCTCCAGACGTCGGCCTAAACACTGTCGAACTGCCAAACCCCGTCGATGATCCCGCCGACGGTCGTGACCAGAAGTACGGGCCTGGAGTAGCTGAAGAGGAGAACGACACGCCGGGTAGGCCTCGTGGGTCTGAGGCTGCAAGTGAGGACGACATTCCTTTGAATCCCCCGGACCTGGAGACCGCGGAATCCCCAAACAGGTTGAGTGCACTGGGGCGGGTCACGGGACCACTCGGCAGTATTCCCGGTACGTCAGGCGTCGTAGGTTCCCGAGATGTGGAGTAGGCCACGCCGGACGGACCGCCGCCAGACACTGAAGGCGACTCGTGCACCTTCACCTTCACGCTGCGGTGAAGCTTTAGACCTGCCGCCTCAACCGCACGCTTCAACTCCGGCGAAGCGTGATTTCTATACCCTTTGTGCAAGTCATAAGCAATTTTTCCAATAGGTATGACTTTGCCGCTGCTGGGATGTGTCCACTTCGCCGTTTGCGGCACATGCTCAAATTCGTTCGCGTCGCACCACGCGTCGAGCCCCTCAGTAACCTCTTCGTCGGTATATTTTACCCTTGGAATTCTTTTGTAGCCCACTCTTTGCACCGCGGCCAACACCAGCTCTGTGGTCTTCGTTGAGGCGCGGCCGGCGAGTGCCATATGGACCGTGCGCACGGACTTTCGAGCCTCCTTCGCCACGTCGTCCAGGGTCGGTTGCTTGTCCTGCATCTCCGGTGGCGCGAGCACGGCATCGGCGGGCGGGCCCTGCGAGTGGGCAGTCGGTGAGGCTGGAGGCGTCAGACCGGAACGATGGGAGAACGATTGCTGTAGCCGCCCTGGGGAGCCCGGGATTGCAGGTGAGGGGAATCCTGCTGTGCCGAATCCCGGGAATGATGTCCCGGCATCCCAATTGGGCCAAGTCGGCTGTGGTTGCTGAAGCGTCGGCACCGCCCCATGGTTTGTTCGGCTAGCCGGCCGGGGGAAGCCGAAGACGGGATCGGATTTGGTGAGCCACTGCTCAAGAGCGGCCGAGGCGGGTCGAGTCGGCTGTGGTTGTTGTAGGGGCGGCACTGCCCAAGGGCTCGTTCCGCTATCTCGTCGAGGGCGGAAGCCCTGGAAGGGAGCAGACCAGTTGGTGTACGGCTGTGGTGTGAAGCTGCTTGCCGCCGCGGGTGGGTGACTCGGTGTGAGGTCGTTTGTGTGAGTTGGCGTGGGGGATGGGCCACGACTGCCCGGGCTCGGCGATGGCGCGAATCTGACCCACTCATTCCATGCGGGATCCCACTCGGTGTCCCTTCTGTTTTGGTGGCCGGTGGTGGATGCGGGGCGGGCGGGTGACGGGTTGCTGGGCCCTGGATTGGGCGGGCCGTATGGATTAAAGCCGGACTGTGGAGGTGGTGCCGCACGGTAGTACGGATCCCAGGCGGGGAAACTGTTGTTGTGGGGGTTCATGCCGGCGTGCAGGGCTGATGCCTTTGGGCGTGCTGTTTTGTATTGTTCTGCGAGTTTGCGGGAGTGGTGTGTTGCGGCTTGCTTGCCGTGGGTGATGTAGGTGTGGGCGACGAGGCGGGTCAGCTGGTTGAGCAGGTCGCGCCGTCGGGCTTGGTCCGTGCCCGGCTCCGGCGCTATGGGCAACAGGCCGACATGGTCCTGGTTGATCTGGGTCTTGGCCCAGTTCAGTGCTCGTTGTGTGAGTTTGCCTCGTGAGTCGATTGCGGCCAGCAGTGTGTGGTCCTGGTCCGTCAATGCCGCGGGCGCGGCGGCCGATGGTGCCTGCCCGGATGTGGTGCCTCGGAGGCTATCCGTACGATCCGGGCTGGGCACGTCCGGGCCGGGGGAGGGGGTGGTGTCTTGCGTCGAACTTGTGTCCTGAGTGCTGTGTGCTGGTGGTCGGGTCACGGCTGCGGCCGGCGTTTGAGGCAGCTCCCGTTGGTGATGCTGGTGGTGGCCGGGTGCGGGCTCTTCCCCGGTGGTCGTGATGGGTGGGTCGGTGTCTGCGAGGGAGAGGCCGGGTTCTTTCTCATGGAACGATGGCCCGTGGGTGTTGTTGTCGATCGGGGCTGGGCGAGTGGAACTTCCCTGTCCAGCCGGAAGTGAGGGTTTCCGCCCGGGTGTGGGGTGCCAGGGTCCAGGTCGTCCGCCGATGAGTCCGGTGGTGTGCTGTGTCCCGTACTGCGTGGCCAAAGCCTGTGACCTGCCGGTCGCTGTCTCTTCACCGTTTGTGGCATAGGCGTCCGCCACGATCATGCCGAACTCTCGCAAGAGTGCGCTGCGGGCGGCGTTCTCGGTGGACGGGTTGGGCATCGGTATTGGCACCTGGTGATCCGCGCTGATCCGTGCTGCTGCCCACTGCATCGCCTGTCTGGACCGTTCCGGGGGCAACTTGCCCAACCGCTTGCGTGCGTCAGCGGCAAGCCGCCGATGATCGTCCGAGAGCTTCTTCATGCCGGGCCCCTGCGATGGCGCGGCCATGGCAGCGGTGGGCGCGCTGTGCGGGGCGGGGACGGGCGGGCCGAAAACGCCTGTGTCAGAAGAACTGCGCGGCCGCGAACTGACGGCATCCCACAACCTGCGCGCTGCTGATGGCGGCCGCAGCGTGGGGTCGGGCAGCGTGCCTGCAATCGTCGGCCGAAACCCTGTCGAACTGCCAAACCCCGTCGATGGTCCCGCCGGCCATGGTGCCGGGAACGGTCCGGCCGACGGGCCTGCGGAACGTGGAAGCGATGAGGATGGCGCTCCGCCGAGCCCCCAGGACCCAGAGGGGGTGGGAACCCTGAAGGGGTTCGGTGTACTGGACCGGGCGAAGGGATGGCTTGTCTGGGGTTCCCTCGATGTGAAATACGGTGCGCCGGACAAAATACCGCTGCCGGACGCCAAAGACGGATCGTGGGCCTTCGCGCTGCGGGGGACTCCGTTCGTCTCCTTGATCGCAGCGGCCACCTCCGGCGAAACGGCAGGCGGTAGCCCTCTCTCATGGCGATAGGCAATAATTCCGATAGGTATGACGATTTTATCGGAGATTTTCCACATCGTTGTTTCCAGCAAATACCCCGATGTGTTCGTTTTGCGCCACGCCTTGAACGCCTCAATGATTTGGCTATCGGTATAGTTGCCCCTTCTGTAACCCACGTCTTGTGCCGCGTTCAACACGAGCAGCGCGTTCGCCTCTGTGACTCCGTCGTGGCCCCCGAGTACACGTTTGACCATGCTCTCGGAGACCCTGATCTTCTTCGCTATATCGGTCTGGGTCACTCGCCTGCCCCGCCACTTGGGTGACGCGGCCCCGGCGGCGGGCGCGCCCTGCGGGGCTGGGGCGGGGACAGCCGGGCCGGAAGGACCTGTGACCGGCGGTGTGCCAGGCCGTGAACCAGCGGCATGCCACGGCTCATCCGCTGCTGATGGCGGCCGCAGCGTGAAGTCGGGCAGCCTGCTCGAGGATGTTGGGAAAAATGTGGTCGATCTGCCGAATGCGCCGCCAAACCCCGTCGGTAGTCCCGTCGGCGGTTGTGACCAGTCGTATGGTCCGGCCGGCTGGCTTGCAGTAGTTGAATCGGAGGAAAACGACAGGCCGGGCCGCATGCCGTGCGGGTCTGAGGCTGCATGTGATGAGGATGATGCTCCGCCGAACCCCAAGGGCCCAGTACTGGGGGGGACTCCGTTCGTCTCCTTGATCGCAGCGGCCACCTCAGGTGAAACGGCAGGCGGTTGCCCTCTCTCGTAGCGGTGGGCAATAATTCCGATAGGTATGACAATTCCATTGGGGAATTTCCACATCGTTGTTTCCGGCAAATATCCCGATCGGTTCTCCTTGCGCCACGCTTTGAACGCCTCAATAACTTGGCTATCAGTATAGTTGTCCTTTCTGTAGCCCACGTCTTGTGCCGCGTGCAACACGCGCAGCTTTTTCTCCTTTGCGACTGTGCCGTAGTCTCCGAGAACACAAGCGACCATGTTCTCGGAGACTCCGGCCTTGGCCGCCACAGTGGCCCGGGTCACGCGCTTGCCTCGCCCCTCGGATGGCGGGACCGTGCCGGCGGCGGGCGCGCCCTGCGGGGCTGGGGCGGGGGCAGCCGTTCCGAAAGGATCTGTGATCGATAGGGTGCGCGGCCGCGAACCAAGAGCATTCCATGGCCCACCCGCTGCTGCAGGTGATGGGGATGGTGCTCTGTTGGATCCCGGGAATGGTGTCCAGATAGTTGAGGTGGGGCGGTTCGGCTGTGGTTGTTGGAGCGGCGTCACCGCAAAGCTCGTTCGGCTAGCCGGCCGTGGGCCGAGGCCCTGGAAGGGATCAAACCCGTACGACGGTGCTGCAGGGTCTGCGCTTCCCGCTGATGGGTCGAATCCCGGGAATGGTTGAGGGCTCGATGCAGCGGAGAGGGGCCGAATCGGCTGTGGTTGGAGCGGCGTTACCTCACGACTCGTTCCGCTCTCGGGCTGGCGGTCGTAGTCAGTGGCGAGGTCAGACCAGGGTGACCGTGCTGTAGGAGCTGTGCTGCCCGGCTGCTTCGACAGCAACTCCTTCCATGTGAGGTACCCAGGCTTGTCTGCGCGGGGGTGGGTGGGTGGCGGGTTGCTGGGTCTAGGCTGGGACGGGTCGTAGGTTGAGGGTTCGAGTGTGGATGCTAGGTGCCGTGGTCCGGGGCGTCCGCCGATGGGTCTGGTGCGTTGCGTTCCGAATTGTTTGGCCATGTCCCGTGACGTGCGGGCGGCGGCTTCCCCGTCGGGGTGTGTGACAAGGTCGCAGGCCACGATCTGGGTGAACTGTTCCAGGAGCGCGATTAGGGGTGCTTGTTCGGGGGAGGGGTCTCCGATCACCACTGGCCATTGGTGATACTTATTGACCAGCAGTTTTGCCCACGCCCGCGCTGTATCGGACCGGTTCTTGGGCAGCTTCGCCAGCTCCTTTTGCGCGGTGTCCAGACGCTGCTGATGGTTCTCCCAAAGCTTCTCCATGCCGGGTCTGTCCAACTGCGGTGCCACGGCGGCGGGCGCGCCCTGCGGGGCGGGAACGAACCGGCCGAGAGAGCCTGTGCCTGAAGGTGTGTCAGGCCGTGAAGCGACGGGATACCCCCGCTCACCCGCTGCTGAATACGGCTGCTGTGGCGGCAGGCCGGACTGCCTGCTTGAGGGCTTCGGGAGAGGTGCGGTCGATCTGTTGAACCTGCTGGCGATCTCCGTAGCTGGTCGCGCCGACGGTTGCTGCCCGAAGTACGGTGCCGCCGGCAGGCTTGCAGTAGTTGAAGCGGAGGGAAACGGTCCGTCGGGCGGTATGCCTCGCGGGTACGAGGCTGCACGCGATGAGGATGACGCTCCGACGAACCCTCCGGACCCAGAGGGGGCGAGATCCCCCCAGGGGGTCGGTGTGCTGGATCGGGCGAAGGGATGACTTGTCTGGGGTTCCCTCGATGTGAAATACGGTGCGTCGGATGGAATGCCGCCGCCAGGCACCGACGGTGATGCGTGTGCCGTCACGCTGCGGGGGACTGCATTTGTCTCGGCAATCGCAGCGGCGACCTCCGGGGAAACGCCAGGCGGTAGCTCTCTCGCATGGCGATGGGCAATAATTCCGATGGGTATGATTCTACCGAAGGATACGTGCATCGTTGTTTCCTGCGAATACCCCGATGGGTTCTTTTTTCGCCACGTTTTGAGCGCCTCAACGATGTGGCTATCGGTATAGTTGCCCCTTCTGTAGCCCACCTCTTGCGCCGCGTGCAATACGCGCAGCTTTTTCTTCGTTGCGACGGAGCCGTAGTTTCCGAGTACACGAGAGACCATGCTCACGGAGACCCCGGCTTCGGCCGCCACCTCGAACATGGTCACGTCCTCGTCCCGCCCCTCGGATGACGCGGCCATGGCGCCGGGCGCGCCCTGCGGGGCTGGGGCGGGTGCAGTTTGGCCGAGAGAGCCGGTGCCCGAGGATGTGCCAGGCAGTGAACCGATGGGATACCACGACTCACGCGCTGCTGAAGACGGCCGCGGCGGCACTCCGGACTTCCCGCTTGAGGACGCCGGGACAAATGCGGTCGAGCTGCTGAAGCTGCTGCCGATCTCCGTCGCTGGTCGCGCCGGCGGTTGCTGCCCGAAGTACGGTGCAGCCGACGGGCCTGCAGTAGCTGAAGACGAGAACGACAGACCGGAATGTATGCCTCGCGGGGCTGGGGCTTGGACTGGAATCGTCGGGCCAGGATCGTTCGAGAACGATTGCCGGGATGGTCTTGAAAGGCGGAGGGTTGCCTGTGATGAGGATCGTGCTGTGCCGAATTCCGGGAATGATGTCCCGGCAGCCGAGGCGGGCCCAGGGCTCGTTGCGCTATCCCGCCGGGGGCGGAAGAAGCCCTGGAAGGGATGAAACCCGTGCGACGGTGCTGCACTGCCCGCTGATGGGCCGAATCCCGGGAATGGTTGACGGTTCGATGCAGCTGAAGCGGGCCGAACCGGCTGTGGTTGTTCAACCTTTACCTCTGCCCGATTGCTCCTTCGGCTATCGGACTGGGGGTCGTAGTCCGTGACGTGGTCAGACCAGTCCGACAGTGCTGTAGGGCCTGTGCTGCCCGGCCGCTGCGACAACAACTCGTCCCAGGTGAGGTACCCACGCTTGTCCGCCCGAGGGGTGGCCGATGGGAGGTGGGATGGTGGCCGGTCGCTGGGCCCTGGATAGGCGAAGGGTGAAGGGGTTGCCGCACGGTCGTAATCCCCGGCCGGGGCTTGGGAGGTGGGATGCACGGGGGCCAGGTGGGTAGGGGGGAGGAGCGCGTCTTCGGCCGAGGACGTCTGCACGCTGTGCGTCGAGGGCGTATGCAGGGTGTGTGCTGTGGGTGGGGTGTGGGGGTGGTCGTGGACGGTGGGGCCGGTGTCGAGGACGTGTTCGATGGTGTGGAGGTATTGGACCGGCACGGTGTGGTCGGCCGGGGTGTTCAGGTTGTTCATGATGCCGCGGCCATCGTGTGGGGTGTGGTGGGGGTTGCGGCGGAAGAGCGAGGATGCGTCGTGGTATTCGTCTGGCAGGCCGAGGTAGTGGAGGATTTCGTGCAGGAGGACGGCATCATCGGTGAGGCGCTGGTGGGTGGCCTGTTTTGAGGGGTCGGCGGGGTCGTGGTGGTGCAGGCGGAAGTGGAACTGGTCTGTGGTGGCCGGGGTGTTGGTGGTGCTGAGTTCGATGGCTTCGGGGTGGTCGGGGGCGTGGACGAGGTTGAGGCTGATGTGGAGCTGGTCGCCGGATCGGGGCAGGGCGAGGCCGTGGTTGAGGTGCGTGTCGAGCAGGGCGCGCAGGCGGGCTTCCAGGTGGGGTATCTGCTCGGGGGTGAATCCGGCGCCGGTGCGGACGGGTAGGTGGAGGGTGGGGTTGCGGACCCAGCGTCCGTCGTCGGCCTGGATCCGGCGGATGTGCGCGCGGATGACCGTGGCGCGTCCGGCGAGTGTTCCTGGCGCGCGGTCGGGGCTGAGCGGGTTGCGGGCGGGGTCGAACCGTTCGGTGTTAAGGGCGGCAGCAGGTGCGTCGTGGCGGCGTGACTGCCACTGCTCAGGACGGATGGGATCACTGACCGGGCCGGCCCACACCGGCTCCACCCCCACCGCCCCGTGGGTTGTGGTGCCCGAAGCCAACGCCTCAGACGCTTCAGCCCTGTCCGGACCGAGGACCGGCTCCTCGACGAAGGCCGGGGCCACACCCGCACCTAGCCCGGGGCCGGCATGAGCGGGCGATGGCATCCCAACAGCGTCGCCGGGAACGGTGCCAGTGCCGTTGCCAGGGCCCGTGCTGGTATCAGCGCCAGTGTCGGGGACGCTGCCGGTGTTGGGACTGTTGCCGGTGACTGTGTCGATCACGGGCTGGTGGGCAAGCCGCGCAAACACTTCTTCAGCCCTGCTCATGTCCGCCGGCGATGCAGGGTTCTCCTCCGAGGCGGTGCGCGGCAGTCCCGCATCAGCCGTCAGCGGGCCATGCTGCTCAACTGAGGGGTGATGCCGGTTCAGCAAGGAGGACGGGGCCGACGCTGGCGCCTGCCCGGGGTCGTTTGCTGGCATGGCATGCTGCGGCTTGTGTGGGGCTGGTGGGGGGTCAGGCTGCTGGTCCTTATCGTGCTGCCCGGCAGTGTCGGGGTCTGGGGAGGGTGTGGCCAGTCCGCGCTCTTGGGGTGCACGGCCCCCGCCATCCGCAGGGGTGAGCGACCCGGCACCACTGTGGGGTGTGGCTGGCGACGGGCGCCCCATCGTGTCCACATCGCCCACGGCGTGGGGCCGCCCAGCCTCGTCGCCGGTCTGGCCCTGGCCCACCCCGGTCGATACGGCGCCGGCGGACGCCACGTCCCGTGGACCCACGGCGGAACGCTCCGCGTACAGGGTCCGTTCCGCGGACGCGGACTGAACCGGCATCGTGCGGTCGGTATCGCTGCCGGAGCGGGAAGCCGGAGGGTCCTCAGCGGCGACAACGTCATGCTCGGGCCCTGAGACCTGCCAACTCTCCCGCCTAGGAACGGACCCCGACGCTGGCGGGTGCGTCGCCGGGGAAGACGAGGTGAGCACAGCGGCCGGCGAGGCAGGAGGCTGGGGAATATCCGCACGATGCGGCGGAGAAGCATCGGCATGGACGCCGTCGTTTTCTGCCCCCGGCCCGAACGCCCAATGGTTCAGTTTGGAACTGCCCGAGACGGCCGCGTAACCCAGACCCACCTCAGTAGCACTCGACACACCCGCACCGAGGAATGTATACGGACTGACCTTCCAGTCATCGTAAAAGGCACCGTTGACGACGAACTCGGC
>NZ_JBIRTX010000035.1:0-40323 GCF_044334895.1 Streptomyces sp. NPDC020681
CACCGGGCCACGCGTCACGACGTCGGCAAGACGGTCAAACGCGCCGAGTCGATCAAGGAACATCAAGCTCACCAACGTTAAACGCCAAGCTAAGAAGCCGTTGCCATACCGATCATGGAGTCTGTCGATCGAACGGGAGTCTCGATCGGGTGATCGCGGGCCCTGCCCGGCATGAGAGCAGGGCCTGGCGGTATACGGGGAAAATCCAGGGGAGCGGACGGCCGCGCGCTGCTACGGTCGGGCGCCATGAGCTGGCTTCCCGATGACTTCGTCCACCCCGTCCTGGTACCGCTGCCGGGCGGTGGTCATCACCTGCGGCCGATCCGGGAGGCGGACACCCCGCTCGACTATCCGGCTGTGATGGGTTCGCGCGAGCGGCTGTGGACCATCTTCGGCCCGGCCTGGGGCTGGCCCGCGGCCACCATGACCTACGAGGCCGACCAGGCCGACCTGTTGCGGCACGAGAAGGAGATCGCCGCACACCAGTCCTTCAACTACGCGCTGTTCGACGCAGCGGAGACAGCTCTGCTCGGCTGTGTCTACATCGACCCACCGGAGAGGGCCGGCGCGGACGGCGAGATCTCCTGGTGGGTGGTGGACGAGCTGGTGGGCAGCAAGGTCGAGCAGGCCCTCGACGCGCTGGTGCCGCAGTGGATCGCCGCCGACTGGCCGTTCGAGCAGCCGCGCTTCCTCGGCCGCGAGATCTCCTGGTCGGACTGGCTCGCCCTGCCGGAGCATCCGGACACGTAAGTGGTTGTTGCCCGTACCGATCTCGAAGGCTGTCGATCGAACGGGAGTCTTGATCGGGTGACTGCGGCGGTTTCCGCGCGTGAAAGCAGGGCCTCCTGGTAGCTCGGGGGTGCGATCCCATTCCGAGTGGTTCCCGGAGGCCCTGTTGTCTTTGTTGTACGTGCCCGAGCACGTTGACTTCAACTCGCCCGCCGTGTCGTGCGATTGCCTCGCGCACGTGTACGGCAACGCGGCCGACCATCCGGACCGGGTGCGCCGGTATCCGTCGGACATGACGGACGCGGAGTGGGCGGCCGTCCGGCCGTTGCTGCCGGTGCCGGCCTGGTTCCAGGGGCGGGGTGGACGGCCCGAGGGCTACTGCCACCGGCAGCTGTTGGACGCGATCCGCTACCTGGTCGCGGGCGGGATCTCGTGGCGGGCGATGCCCGCGGACTTCCCCGCATGGGCCCGGGTCTACGCCTTCTTCCGCCGCTGGCGCGAGCACGGGCTGATCGCCGAGTTCCACGACCGGCTGCGCGGGACGGTCCGTGAGCGCGAGGGCCGCGAGGCCGAGCCCACTGCGGGGATCATCGACGCGCAGTCGGTGCGGGCCGCCGCGACGGTGCCGGCCGCCTCACGCGGCTACGACGGCGGGAAGAAGGTGCCGGGCCGCAAGCGGCACATCGTGACCGACACCCTCGGCCTGCTCCTGGCCGTCGCGGTCACGGCTGCGAACATCGGCGACCGGGACGCCGCGGCGGGCCTGCTGATGCGGCTGCGCCGTCTGCACCGCGACATCACCCTCGTGTGGGCCGACGGCGGCTACACCGGCTCCCTCGTCGGCTGGTGCCGGGGCAAACTCGCCCTGACCTTGGAGATCGTCAAGCGCACCGACGACATGGCAGGGTTCGTGGTGCTGCCGAGGCGGTGGGTGGCAGAGCGCACGTTCGCGTGGTTGATGAACTCCCGCCGTCTGGCCCGGGACTACGAGACCCTGCCCGCCACCAGCGAGGCGATGATCCGGTGGTCGATGGTCACGCGGATGAGCCGGCGTCTGGGACGGCCACGGTCCGCCGGCCGGCACTGAACGCCCCCGACGCCTCCAGGAGGAGCCACCCGCGCTCCGCCAGGCGCCGGGCTTTCGACCGCAGCCCCTCGACCTTCGCCGGCCGTCGCGTCAAGGCCCAGCCCCACCGCGATCTCCTTGGCCCGAAGCGGTCCGTGACCCGTGGATGGCTGCTGTTCCAGCACACCCAGAATGCGCTGATAGTCCGGCGCCAGAACCGTCACCGGCAGCCCTTCCCGCCAGGGCGGCACCGTCGAGCCCGGCACCGGCGCGAGCGACAGCACCGCTTTCTCCTCGGCCTCGGTCCCGGCGGTGGTCTCGGCAGCCGAGGCTGCCAGGGCCTCGACCAGCTCTTCCCGCGCGATCACCCGCCGGTCCAGCTCGATCTCGGCGGCCTCCAACACCTCAGCCAACCGGGCGACTTCCTCCCGTAGCCTTTCCACCCGCACACGGGCCGCTGTCTCCCGCTCCTCCAGCATTCCCAGCACCGACGCCATCGCGCACCCCTCGCTCACGGAGCGGAAACAAGACGCCGGATGCCTCTCTCATTCCGAGCTACACCATGCCTGACCAGCAGAAATCAACGGATCACGTTCGGTTGAGATACGGCTTCTCACGTCTCCCGAGCGTCTGGCCATATCTCTCAACGGGCGGGGCATCACGCTCCTCTCGCTTAGGGGTAGTTGTCCGGTGAACGAGCCCGGTCACGCGGCGGGTGATCATCAGCAGATGCCTGGGTTGGGCGCGCATGATTCCTCCAGCGGCGAATGCTCACGGTCGGGCCGCTCACCGTTCAGGGGCGGGCGAGGACGAGGACGGGGTGTGCAGGCGGTGACGGCCAGCGGCATGTGGGACCAGCCCAGCAGGGTGGTGCTGCGGAGGGGATGCGGTTCGCCGGCCGGGCGGATTTCACGGCACTGGACGGCGAGGGCTTTGAGGAATGCCTCTGCCTGAGAGGTTGCGATGTGGCGCCCTGCCTTGGAGCGGATGCGGGTGCCAAGGGCCAGATGTTGTGCGACGTCGGGCCGGCAGATGTTGAAGCGCTCGGCGTACGGGCCCCAGGCGGCCCGGTCCAGCCCAGCAGAGCGGATGAGCAGCCAAAGCCGCTCTCCTTCTTCCAGGCGGGTGCCGTCGATAGAGGTCGGCCGGGACGTCACTCGTGTGACGTGATGGATCGGGCTGGACACGCGAACGGCCTCGTGGAACGCACCGGCGGCCAGGCCAGGGTTGTCCCGCAGGAGGTCCCATTGGAGGGGGTTCCGGGCGAACTGGTCGATGGCTGCCGTGATCCCGTAGATGGTGGCATCCAGTCCCGCGGCGGCATGGGCGAAAGCAAGAGGGATCGCCTCGCTCTCGTCGAGCCCGGCTGCAGCGGCGGAGTTGAAGGCGACGTCGAGCCACGACTGGGGCGTGATCTTGTCGTGGGTGATGGCACGCTGCAGCAGGCCCAGAGTCTCTGCACCCGCCTTCAAGGCCTGTCGGCGGCGTTCGGCATCGGTGCCGAAACAGTCGAAGACTCCTGGGGTCCGGCTCAGGTCTCGGCGCAAGTCTGCTGAGACTCCCAGGAGACGCAGCGCGGTGTCGGTGACAAAGGCACGGACGAGCTCAGCGGCGTCGAACTCCCCCGCCGGAGCGTGCTCGGAGACGATGGCGTCTGCCCGGGCGGCGAGGTCGCTGCCGAGGGTAAACGTGGGGCGTGGGCCCTGGTGGCGCGCGAGGGCTTTGTTGACCTTGCGGCGAGCGGCGCGCGTGCCGGCGTCCGCGGTCGGCATGACGAGGGGCGCCTCCCGAACGAAGTTCACCCGGTCATTGAGGACGGCGCGGACATCCGCAAGCCTCGGGACAGCCCACGCGTCGTGGCATTGGAGGCGCACCACGGGTCCCAGACGGCGCAGGCGGCAGTACAGCACGTTCGTATCGGTGTAGCTGTGGTTGGCGAACAGGTCGGCAGAGCTGCTGGGAGCAACGGTCAGCATCGGGATCCCCAGGACGAGAGAGGCAGGAGTCCGCGGGCTTTGATCAGCGCTCGACGGCCGTCCGTCCGTCGGGCCGGCGGAGTCGGATCCGGAGTCGTGCAGGACTTTCACGCGGTCACCATCAGATCCGGGAGAGGCCGATGTGGGGCGACGATTCGGCCGTCCGGAAGGAGTTCACCGGTGTCCTCGAAGGCCAGGACGCCGTTGCAGAGCAACGACCAGCCTTGAACGGTGTGGCCCGCGACGAGCGTGGCGGCTTCGCGATCTGGCGCCTCAGCCTTTGGACAGCGGGGATCATGCCCACACATGTGCGATCTTCCTCTCGCAGGTGCTCATCTCGATGTGGATGGGGGCCCTCTCCGGCGCTCCACGAAGCTGCGGGGGAACGGCTCGAGAACGCCGAAGAGGGGGTCTGCAGGGCCCCTCGCGGGGAGGTGGTCAGGGCACAGCGGCCTCGGCGTGCTCGGCGCTCGCCGTGAGGGCCAAGGGCTGCGACCACTGGCCTTTGTCCAGGCCGAGGGCAACGTCGCCCAATCGCAGTAGCTGGATGTCTGAGGTGCCGGCCGGGGCGTACAGGTGGAACGCGTCGCGCAGATACCGCTCCAT
Source organism: Streptomyces sp. NPDC020681 (assembly GCF_044334895.1). Lineage (NCBI taxonomy): Bacteria > Bacillati > Actinomycetota > Actinomycetes > Kitasatosporales > Streptomycetaceae > Streptomyces > Streptomyces sp. NPDC020681. The sequence goes on from NZ_JBIRTX010000035.1 coordinate 4,378, forward strand.
GGGCCGGTCGGTGCGCAGTCCGGCCGCCGCGTGGATCTCCATGGCGGCGCGGGCCGAGTCGAGTGCCGACTCGACGCTGGTGAGCTTCGCGTTCATCAGCTCGGCGTAGGGGGTCTTGCCAGCGTCCAGGAGGTAGGCGGCGTGGTAGGCGGTGAGTCGCGAAGTCATCAGCCGCGACCGGATCTGCCCGACTTTCAGCTTGATGTTGGCCAAGGCGTGCAGGGGCTTGCCGTAGCGGTGGCGCTCGATCGTGAACCGGGTGGTCTCGTCGTGGATCGCCTGGAGGATGCCGAGGGCGACCGCGGTCAGGTTCGGCCGGCCGTACAGGACGCTGGAGGAGTAGGCCACCTTGAGCCCGGCGCCTTCCCTGCCCAGACGGTTGCCGGCCGGGATGCGGCAGTCGTCGAAGTGCAGTTCGCCGAAGCTGAATCCGTGCAGGCCGAGCGCTTCCTGGTGTGGTCCGAGGGAGAGTCCGGGCCGGTCGGATTCGACGAGGAACGCGGTCAGGCCTTTCGATCCGGGCCCGGTGCGGGCGACGACCCCGTGCAGGTGACCGATGTGACTGTTGCCGACGTAGGCCTTGCGGCCGTTGAGGACGTAGGTGTCGCCGTCTCGGCGGGCAGTGGTCTGCATGCCGAGGACGTGGCTGCCGCATTCGTGCTCGGTGACCGCGATGGTGGGCAGGCACGTGCCGGCCGCGAACCGCGGCAGCCATGTGTTCCGCTGTTGCTTGTTGCCGTAGTGGAGGACCTTGGCGACGCCGAGCTGGGAGGCCTGCGCCATGGCGCCCATCGCGGCGCAGACGCGGGAGAGTTCCTCGACGATGATTGTCTTGGCGAGGTGGCCAGCGCCCATCCCGCCGTAGGCGGGATCGATCGTGGCGCCGATCCACCCTTTGGCGGCGATCATCGACGCCAGCTCCTGTTCGACGGCGCGGTCCTTCTCCATCTGCGCTACGCGGGGGGCGACTTCGGATTCGGCGAAGGCGCGCACCTGCTGGCGGAGTTCCTCGTGCTGCGGTGTCAGATACGGGTCGGACATCGTGTGGGCTCCCCTCCCTTTTCGGTGACTTCGGTGTCCAGCGGTGCGCTGTTCGCCTAGCGCGGCCGGTAGCCGGCGCGCTGCTGGAGGAAGTCCATGACCTGGTCCCGGTGCTCCTTGATGAGCACGAGCGAGGCCTGACCGGTGCTCTGGGCCTGCTCCTGAGGGCCGACGAAACACACGGTGCCCAGCACGGCCCCGTCGTAGATCAGCGGTGCGCCGGCGTAGGTGCGGATGTTCAGCCCGTCGACCACCCGATTGCCCGCGAACTGAGGGGAGGCGAAGACATCGGGGAGCACGAGCGCTTTCCCGCGGTCGACGACATCGGGGCAGAACCCGTCGTCGAGCGACATGCTGCGTCCCACGGGCGGCAGCTCGCCGCTCTCGGGGGCGTGCAGTCCGACGAAATGCTGCACAGAGGTGAAGATCTTGACCATGGCGTAGGGGACGCCGGCTGCCTGCGCGAGTCGAGTGGCGAACGCATCGAGTTCGGGATCGGGGGCCGTGAGGCCGAGGGCGTACTGCACCGCGGTGCGGTGCTCGTGCTCGCGTTGCGTCAGTGAGGTGTGCGAGCGACCGGTGAGAATGGTCATGCGTGGGCTCCGAGACTCGGGCTGGGGCGGGAACGGATGGCGGCCAGGCTGTGGCTGACCAGAGCGATGACCACGTCCTTAGCGGATTGGCGGTCCCGGGCGTCGCACGTCAGCACGGGGACGTCTTCCGGCAGCTCAAGCGCCTGACGGACCTCATCGCACGAATACTGGTAGGCGTCGTCGAACTCGTTGACCGCGACCACGAACGGCGTCTTGCGCTGCTCGAAATAGGCGACGGCGGTGAAGGAGTCCTCAAGTCGCCGGGTGTCAGCGAGGATCACGGCACCGATGGCCCCCTGGGAGAGGTCGTTCCAGGTGAACCAGAACCGCTGCTGTCCGGGAGTGCCGAACAAGAAGAGCACCATCGGGCGCGGGCTTGTGAAGGTGATCCTGCCGAAGTCCATGGCCACGGTGGTCGTGGTCTTGTTCCGTATCCCTTCTAGGTCGTCGGTGCCTTCGCTGGCGACGGTGAGCAGTTCCTCAGTCAGCAGCGGTTCGATCTCGCTGAGGGCGCCGACGAGCGTGGTCTTGCCGACGCCGAAGCCGCCCGCAATCACGATCTTCAGCTCGGCCGCCGGCGGGTGGCCGCCCCGAGCGGGCGGAGGTTCAGGGCAGGGTTCGTAGACCATGAAGGACTGCCTCCAGAATCTGCTCGTCGCTACCGGCGTTTACTGCGGCGTCGTTCATGGTCAGAGCCCCGAGGTCGAGGAGATCGCAGATCAGAATCTTGGTGACCTGTACGGGCTGGATCATCCGAGCGGCGATCTCGGCGACGGAGCGCGGCTCGCTGCTGCACATCCCCAGGAGCGCTTCGATCTCTAGGTCCATCTCGGCGGGGCTGGCGGCGGGCCTCGCGCTCATGCGGGACGTCAGCTGCAGTGTGTATTTGGGGCGGGTGCGGCCTCCGGTGATGGCGTACGGACGTACATCGCCTAAGGCGCTGTCGGTCCAGGCATCTCCGCTGGCCACCGCCACCTCACTTCCCCTGCCCGGCGAAGTTGTTGGTCCGGGCCTGCACGATCAGGTGCTCATCGAGGCCCGTGATCAGCCGGGTCATCTCGAAGCCGACTGCGCCCAGGTCGGCTGTGGGTGACGCCACGACGCCCAGGACGGTGCCGACTACGCGGGGATCGGTCGCACCCGCGTCGGCACTCATCACGAACAAGGCCCCCGCGTCGTGTTCGACGACGACTTGCCGGACTCCTCCGGGCAGGCCTTTGAACGTGGCCCCGCCGAGTGAGTTGAGGCCCGACATGACGGCGGCCATCGCGTCCGCCGTATTGATGTCCTTGTCGGTGTGAGCCAGTTTCAGTCCGTCGCCGGAGGCCAGTAGCACCTGGACCGTGCCGGGAATCCGGTCCATGAGTTGAGCCAGCAGCCCGTCCAGCGTGCCCTCGGCGGTGCGGGCGTCGCCGACCGCGTGGTTGGTCTCCATGAAACTCTCCTGCTTCGTATCTGGGATTCGGAAAATGCGGGTGGACGTCAGTCGGCAGGCGGCGCTGACTTGGTCCCGGCGTTGAACTGGGCGAAGAAGGTGCTGGTGGGATGACCGGAGGGGCCCTGTTGCGCGGGCAGGTTCGGCGATGGCTGGCTTCCGGGCTGCGTGTCACTGCGGCGCGGCAACGGCGGTCTGCCACCGGCCGGGGCCGCGGGGTCCGCTTCGTGGTGAGTGGCCGGCTGGGAGTGGGCCGTGGGCTCCGCAGGCGGGATACGCCGGGGCAGCTCGGACGCAACGGGCACCGGGCCCGCTTCGGCCGGCGAGGGGCCGCTGAGGTGGGGGGAGATGGCGTCCCGTCGCGTCGGTGGCGGGACGTTGATGCGGATGGCCGGCGGTTCGCTCGGCGTGACGAGCAGATCGTCGGGGAGATAGACGATCGCCTGCGTGCCACCCAGGACGTTCGGTCTTAGCTGGATGCCGATCTTGTGCCGCTTCGCGAGCTTGGCGGCGACCAGCAACCCGAGGTGGCCTTCCTTGAGCCGTCCTCGCGGGTCCGCGGATTCAGGGTCGGCCAGCAGCTGGTTCAAGGCGGTGCGTTTCGGCTCCGACATTCCCGTTCCGCGGTCGAGCAGCTCGATAGCCATCCCGCCGGGGACGTGGTGGGTGTGCACCTCAACCTTGGTGGAGGAGAACCTCGTGGCGTTTTCCATCAGCTCGGCCAGCAAGTGCACGACGTTCGGGGTCACGTAGCCCGGCAGCGCGACGACTTTCGTCTGTGGCGCCAGGCGCACCCGGGGAAAGTCAGGGATCTCTGCCACGGCCCGGCGCAGCGCTTTGTAGACCAGGACTGGTTCGGCGTCACGAGCCGGAGTGCTGCCTCCCAGAACCGCCAGGCTCTCGACCGCGCGACGAATCTGGGTCACCAGGTGGTCGACGCGGAACCAGTCACGCAGCAGGTCCGGGTCCTCGACGTTCCTCTCCACCTCGCCGATCACGGTCATGGTCCGGTTGATGAGGGTCTGCAGACGCGGGGCAATGGAGCGGAAGATGTCCGCCAGCTCGGCCTCTGAATCAAGCAGCCCGTGCTGGTGAGCGACACCATGCAGAACTGCCTGCCAGGCCTCGGTCTGAGCAACCTCCAGAGCCGCAACCACATCGACGCACACGTCACCGGTGCGCTCAGGCACGCTCGGCGCGTCTTGTCCGGGGTACACCTTGCCCCGCTCGACCTCCGACACGGCCCAGTCAACGTGCTTCCTGCCCGTCTCGACTGCCTCAGCCAGTCTGTCCAGAGTCGCGAAAGCGCGGTCACGCTCGGCAAGATCCCGGCTCACGTGTTCGACGGCCTGGCGGGCGCTGCGGGCACGCAGAGCCGTCCACCACACGACCGGGCCTGCCGCCGCGGCGGCGACAGCAACAGCAACGGGTGTGGGCAGCAGGTCGAGGCTGTCGAGAAGCCATGCGCCGCTCACTGCAGTTCCCGTTACCGTGCTGGAGGTGACGGCGGGAGGGAGACGGAGATGCTGCCCGGCGTGCGCGGCACGGCGACGCCGACGGGGCGCACGGATGTGAGAGAGGTAGTCAGGCATGGGTCACCTCAAGAACCCGGCGCTCAGCGCACGTCCGGGCAAGGGCTGGCTTCGACCGCTTCCGAGAACGCGTCAGGCTCAGGACGTGGTGCAGCAGTGCGGCGGCGGTGGTCGGTGGCGAGTCCCACGTATCGAAAATCCAGAACCGCCCATTGCACGAAGTGAAGCTGCGGTACTCGAGGTCGGCGCACTGCCACTGCGCTCCGGGACGACACAGCGAGTGCGGCGCACGCCAGGCATTGGCGGTGCCCGCCTCGACGGGAATGAGCAGGACGCGGTGAGCGAGGCAGCACAAGATCGGGCCGACCGCATCGTTCTGCTCCCGCAGCGCTTCGATCGCGGGCAATCCGAGCCCCATGCCCGTCCGTACAACGTCGTAGTGGGGCGGCAACACCATCGGATGGCGCACCTCAGGGAGGGAGGGCCGCCAGCGCTGGTAGGTGCTCGATGGGAGGGTCATCAGTACTCCGGTGGGGACGGTCTTCACCGTCGGGGGCAACGGGGTGGCGGCAGACGCAGAATCAGTGCGGCGGTCCGGTCCGAGGCCTCCGCGTCTCAGCGCACGGGACGCGGCGACTGGCGTGCTGATGCTGCGCGGGTCGTCAGCGGAGGGATGCGAACCCCCGGACTGCACAGTCGAGGCCGGCTCGGCGTCCGGGCTGCCGCTATCGAGGGCGGAACACGCCAAGAGGGCCCGAGTGACTTCCGCCAGCTGCACCAGGTAGACGCGAGAGGGCATATAGCCGCGCGGGGTCCCCTGCTGCCCCATCCTGCGGGCGCGGTCTACCAACTGCCGTACGCCTGCTGTCACTTCACGGCCGCTGGCCCGGGGCAGGGGCACCGTGAGCTGCATGATGTGGCCACGCAACCGCTTAGCCAGATCTTCGACGTCTTGCTGTGTGTCCGGGAGCGGTGATATGTCGTCGAGGACGAGCGCGACGGTCTCCGCTGCGGCCCGCACCGCCTGCCGTCCCGAACCGACGGGACCGCTTCTCCCGCTCTTGCGCACAGCGCCAACCAGGCGCCCAATGAGCCTCACGAGACCGGCGTCCCCTCGCCGGGCAGGTCCAGGGCGAACCAGACCCTCTTGCCGGACCATCGGGAAACGGGTCCACACCCCACCGGTCGGCAAGGAAGTCGACGAGCTCCAGGCCGCGACCGGACTCATCGTCGTCTTCGGCGCTTCTCGGCCGGGGTCGGCATGGCGAGCCGTCCACGATGGCGATGAGCAGCCCGCGCTGTGTGCACTGTGCCGTCATCGACACCACATCGTCCGCGCCGGAACAGCCGTGAAGGACTGCATTCGTCAGTAGCTCGTCAGCAGCCAGGACAGCCTCGTCCACGACCGGCGCCAGTCCCCAGTCCACAAGTTGGTCGAGGAGCCGATGGCGAGCCTCCGGGATCGCGGCGAGCTCCGCTGGGAACTCGGTCTGCATGCTGACCACAGGCCGCACGCTGTCGATGGGAGCCGGCACCCCACCGGTCGACAGGTGCTTCACCGCCATCACCGGCGGAGAGTAACTGGGAGGACAGTGGAACTGGTTGAACGCTGGAGGGCAGTCGACATTACGCAACGAACGGGAACGCGGAACCTCATGCCAGCGTTGGGGATCTGCTCGGGACGCTGACGCGTCCCAACGCAATTGCCCAGATGGAAGGAGTCTATGAGTGCCGCGAACTTCCCGTCGTCGATCGCTAAGTGGCCGGCAATATTCGTTGCTGGGTCTTCCATGGTCGCTGCGCCCCCGGAATTTCAACTCTCGGTTGGGACACACTGACCGTAGATCTCTGATGGAATGTCACACCAGGTAAGAAGCGTGGTAGTTCAATGCGAGGCGTTAGCGAACTACTACGCTGCGTGGTAGTTCCTAGACAACTCCCAGGTAGGACGCCATATCGCGCATCTCTTGCGTCAGCGTCCGCTTGCGGGAGTTGAGGATGTCAGCCATGACATACCGGGCCATAGCCTGATGCTTCAGCCACTCACCCGAGGAGCGCTTGAGTAGATTCAGCTCCGCCATGCCGTCCTGATGCGAGCCGAGCGCAACGTGTGCTTTGGCTACATCCAACCGGTGACGGTCCCAATTGTTGGCGCTCGGCTTACCGAAATTCCGCACGGCCTTCTGACTCAACAGCCCGTCGTCTGCTCGGCGGAGCACTCCCCGCGCGTCACCGATGATCGACAAGTCTTCCACGGCCTTCAGCTCCGCCGTAACCGGGCCGAACGTCGTCCAATGACTCTTGAAGTCGACGTGCTCAGCGTCCAATGCGCTCGCTGCGGTGTTCGCCATCCTCCGGGCCTCTCGGGCTACGTCGGGACGGTTGTTCCGCACAGCTGCAGACGCGACCCGTAGTGACAGCTCACCCCACACGGCCAGATGACCAGGGCTCGAATCCGACATGCGTGGTTCCATCGTGGACGCCGTGGAGGCGGCAAGGTGCTCACTCTCGTCGAACCGATCCTGGCGAAGGAGTAGCCAGCACATGCCGACGACTCCCGTAGCCCCGCTGAGCGTCTGCCCTGATTCTCGGGCGAGGCGGATGCTCTCGGCGAGCGCATAGTAGGCAAGATCGTATTGCCTCACCTGCGTGAGGTACTTGCCTGTAAGGAGGAGGGCTCGGCCACGGACGATCATTGCCCGTTGCTTGTCTTCCCCCTCCAGCGCAAGCACCGTGCCCTCTGCCGTACGGAGAAGGCTGGGCAGGATCTTTGCCACAGAGCTGTACCGGTCTGCGTGGTACAGAGCGTGCCCGTCGTCAATGGCCGTTTGAAGCGCCGCGAGGTCTCCAGCGGCGGCGACGTCTGTCAGGCTCTCGGCCAGCCCAATGGGCGGCATGAGCGCCCTTCGCAGTTCAGCGAGGTTCCGTCGGCTTGCGTCGTCGCCCATGACAGGAGTCGGCGTGTCCGTGGCAAACAACGCGGAAGTCTGGACACCGAGCCCCCGCGCGATGGCGTGAAGCGTGTCCGTACGGACCTCGCCACCCTGTTCAACCTTGCGGACCGTCTGGACCGCCACGCCAGCCGACTCGGCTAGTTCCTCTTGGCTCTGGCCACTCACTCGACGGTACTTCTTAACGTTCTTCGCAAGCTCCGTTGGCATTGGCTCACCTACCCCTGGGACCACGGTACGCCTGGCACATACGACCCCGAACCACATACCCGCCGCAGGGTTGACAAGTCCAAGACCGCGCACTCCTCCGGAAGTTCGAGTCCGCGCCTACCCCAGCTGTGCAGCGGCGGATTTCGGAGGGCACGGCAAGCCTTCGGAGCTACTGCGAGTTGTATGCCTTGATGCTCACCGCGGGGCCGTTGGAATTGCGTGCCACGGCAGCGGCCGCTTCCCCCGTCACCTTCACTACGGCAGTGCCGTGGGGCGGTATCACCGTCAGGCCGCCGACCGGCGTGACCTCCACGGCCTGTTGGGTGACGCCCGCGGGCGGCTGGTCCCAGAGAATGTATGCGATCCGCACGGACACCGGCTGGCCATCCTCGTTGGTGACCCGGACTGCCGCGAAGCGCTCGAAGCGCTCGATCTCGCGGCCCTGGCTGTCCAGCGCCTGTGTCGTCACCTCGTGGATCCCGGCGGGGATCCGGGCGACGGCCGTACTTTTCACCGTCACACGGACATCCGCCACGTCGTGCTCACGAGGCCCGGAAAACCGCAGGATGTCATAGCTCATCCCGGGAGGCGCGACCAGAGTGCCACGGTCGCTTCCGTAGACCGTGCTCACCTTGACCTGCGGCAGCACCTGGTGGCTGTCGTCGAGCGCCTCGAAGGACAGGACCGGGACGACCGACCCTCGAGCGACATTGGTGATCTCGAGCGCCTGATTGATCGTCTCGTCCATACCGGAGTCGCCCACGTAGCGGAAGGACAATGCCTCATTCCCGCCTCCGAGGAAGCCCGCCGACCCGCACCCACTGAGCAATGTCCCGCCCAAAGCCACCGCAACACCCGCAGCAACAAATCTTCGCCGTCCCACCCTCACGACCTGCACCCCTCCCCTATTTGGTCACTGTCTGCCGGACCGTATCTGATCTCACTCGACCTCATCGGCGCCCGACCTCGGCATCTGCTCCTCAACCAGCGGCGGCGACGGACTAGTCGCTGCGCTGGACCTCCTCATGGTCGGGAAGCCCTTCAGTGGTTCACGATCGCCTCGAGGACCTGTTTGGTGAGCTCCTTGTCGTAGATGACGCCTGCGATGCCTTTAGGCAGCGGGCGTTGGTTGATCCGCATGGTCGGCGTTCCCGGTGCCCCGTCGCTTTCGTACGACGCCTGCGCCGCGGCGACGAACGTCTTGTACTGCATCGTCTTGACGGCCGAGTCGAACCGGGCACCGCGGAGTCCTGGCACCTGGGAGGCGAGCTCGAGCAGGCGGTAGTCGGTGAAGCCGTCGATCTCTTCCGCCGGCTGGTTGGCGTACAGGACAGCGTGGTACTCCTCGAACTTGCCTTCTTCCAGGGCCGCACGGAGCGCGTTGACCGCCTTCTTGGATCCCTGGCCCCCGACGCGGTCGTCCAGGAATGACGCCAGCGTGTACTGGATCTTCAGCCTGCCCTGCGTGGCGAGTTCGTCGACGATGGACGCGCCGCCGGTGAGTTCGAACTCCTCGCAGTACGGGCACCGTGGATCCTCGTGGAGGCGGATCACGGTGGCGGCGGCCGGATCGCCCACCGTGATGGTGGCCCCGTCGGCCTCGAGCCGTTCCGGAAGCTCCCCGAACACCACGGGGTGCGCTGATGGACTCTCGTTTGAAGCCGGGGCGGTTCTCTTACCGCATCCCGCCGCGAGGAGGCACACGCCCGCGAACACGGCTGTCGTCGCGGCAATGCGTCTGCGTCTGACCTTGCTGAACTGCATGCTGGATCCCCACCCCTTGTTGATTGTCGGTGCAGGCTACAGCCAGTGGTGCGCCGCAGCGGATCGACTTTTCGGAGGCCACCCCCGGGCGGCCCCGGTGGTGCCCACGGGCCGCCCATGTCACTGCGTGGTGGTCCGCACCGGGAGCCGCGCCGGGCCGTGAAAGACTCCGCTGAGCTGCGGGAGCTGGTCGGCGGGTTCGGCGAGGGTGAGGCGCGGGACGCGTCGGGTGAGCGCGGCGACGGCCAGGGTCACCTGCAGACGGGCGAGGTGGGCGCCGAGGCAGTAGTGCCGTCCATGTCCGAGCGCGAAGGTCCGCTGCGGGGTGCGGGTCGGGTCGTAGCGGTCAGGGTGGGGACAGCGGTCGGGGTCGCGGTCGGCAGCCCCCAGGCTGAGCAGGACTCGCTGTCCGGCCGGGATACGGACGCCGTCGAGAGTGACTTCGTTGATGGTGTACCGGGTGACGCCGATTGCCACGGGGCCCTGCATCCTGAGGACTTCCTCCACTGCTCGTGGGACGAGGGCGGGATCCCGGGATAGTGCCTGGTATCGGCTGCGAGGGTCGAGCAGCGTCAGCAGGGTGCTGGCCAGGAGGGCGGCGCTGGTTTCGTAGCCCGCGACCAGCAGCAGCACGCCGGCGTCAACCGCTTCCGCCCGGGTGAGCCTTCCGTCCGCGAGCGCGCCGGCGAGAGTGCCTTCCACGGCGTGGGAGCGGCCGATGAGGTGGTCGATGCAGCCGCGCAACTCCCGCCGCGCGTCCTCTCGGACCTCCGGTGGCGCCCCGGGATCCAGTTGTCGCCGGACGAGCCGGTGGACGCCATCGCGCTCGGTTGCGGTGAGGCCGATCATGTCGCCGGTGATGTGCAGCGGTAGAGGGAGTGCCACCTCGCGCGCCAGGTCGACGGTTTCACCCTGGTCGAGTCGTTGGGCGACCCGTTCGACGAGCGTGTCGGTGAGGTGCTGGATCCGTGGCCGCTGGCGGTCGACGTTGGGGCGGCTGAAGGGGCGGCCGATGATCCGGCGGACCCGCTCGTGGTCAAGTCCCTCCAGCCCCATGATGGAGAGCTTCACGCTGGAGCGCGCTTCGCCGGGTGGGGCGTTGCCGGTGTGCAGCCAGCGGTCGTCGCTGCTGAGTCGTGGGTCGGTCAGCGCGGCCGCGACCGCGTCTGCGGTAGTGACGACCCAGACGGGCAGGCGTCCGTGCAGCCGTGCGGGGACGACGGGGCCCTGCTGGCGCAGCGCGGCGAGGCGTTGGTGCAGGCCCGGCCCGGAGTGCAGGTCGGGATGCGGACTCGGGCCGCTCGGCGTGCGGTTCACGAGGTCGACGCCCGATGGGTAGCCGGGGTGCGGCGCCGTGGTGCGGGCCGGTGGATGCGGGCGATCAGCGTGTGCACGAGGCGGGTGGGGTTGTCGTCGACCACCGCCAGATCGTCGACTCGCAGACCGTGGTGGCCGAAGAATCCGCCGGCGGCCGTGCGGCGCAGGAAGTCGAGCAGCGGCGTGTAGAACCCGCTCGTGTTGAGCAGTCCGACCGGTGGGGGCCCGGCGGTGTAGGCGTCGCCCGCCCACACGTGTGCGAGTTCGTCGAGGGTGCCGAGTCCGCCTGGCAGCGCGAGGACGGCATCGGCAAGGTCCACCAGCCGCGCCTTGCGCGTGGCGGTGTCCTGCACGATTTCGAGGCTGGTGAGCCCCGGGTGGGCGATGTCCGGGGAGTTCAGGGCGGCGGGCAGGATGCCGGTGACCGTTCCGCCGGCGGCGAGCGCGGCGTCGGCGAGCTGGCCCATCAGGCCGAGGCGTCCGCCACCAAAGACGACATGAATCCCACGTACGGCCAGCAGCCGTCCGGCCGCCGCGGCGGCCTGCAGATGGATGGGGTCGGCCGGGTCGGCTGCACCACAGAACACAGCGATCCGCGGTGCGTTGGCCACGGTGGCGGTCATCGCTCGCTCCATTCGATCCGTCCGAGTTCCTGCAGGGCGGGGAGGGCCTCGGCCAGGGCGCGGCGCTGCTTGCGGGCATAGTCGAGGTGGCTGTCCCGGACGGCTTCCGCGAGCTCGTAGCGCCATAGGCTGCCTGCCGGTTCGGCGAGGTCCTGCGGCGCGATGCCGTGTCGTGCGCACAGGTTGATCGCCTGCTGGTAGCCGACGATGTCGCTGGCGTGCTTGCGTGCACTCGGGTCGTCCCAGAGATCAACCAGCTCCTGTTGCAGAGTGCGGGCTTCGCCGGGGCGCGCGTGGTAGCCGAGCATCCGCTCCACCCGAGACGCGATGCCCGATTCGAATCGGCTCGCACTGCGCTCGACGCACACGGTGACCCGGACCCTCCAGCCCACGTACCAGGCGGTGCGGGCGAGGAGTTCGTGGGTCAGGCTGATCGAGCCGCCCTCCACGACCAGCGCGTTCGCCCCTTCCTCGAGGAACCGGCCCTGCAGTTGGATGAACCGGTCGACGGCGGGCTCAGCCGTGATCGGGCCGTCCGCGAGCCGCCCCGTGTCGAGATAGAGCCGCCGCACCCCGGCCACCTCTTCCCCAACCGGACGGTTGGAGCCGATCGTGAGCTCTCGGTAGCATTGGATCCGGTCCCATGCCACGACCGGGCACGGCCGTGCCGCGGCGGCCGCCAGCCGGTGAGCGAGACCCGTCTTGTCCAGGCCGGTGGGACCCAAAATCAGGTCGAGCGTGGGAGTCATCACGATCTCACCCCATCCGCCGCCGACCGCGACAACGGCCCTGAAGCTGTGCGGCTCTCGGGGAGGGGCTCGAGGACGAGCTTTCCGAGATACAGCGGCCGCGGCTGCGTGCTCTGTGGCCCGGCCTCGATGCCGTAGGCGAGCCGCAGTGCCAGCGCGGCCTGTTCGTACGGCTGCGTGTTGGTGTCGATGACGTACCTCACGAGAGCCCCCAGCCGGCGGGGAGAGAGTCCAACGCGGCCCTCAGTTGGGCGAGTTCGGTCGGCCCGGTCGGCGCGGTGACACGGATGCCGGAGGCGCTGTGGCCGGAGCCGTCGAACAGCCGCACCGCGATGCCGTGGTCCGCCAGGTGCGCGGCGACGGGGTGCGGGTCGAGGAGGTGGACGAAGCGGAAGTGGATGTCGGCGTCACTCACGAGCTCGTCGAAGCGCTCGACGAGCGCTTCGTGCAGGAGGCGGGCGTCGTGCTGGATGACCGGCCGTACGCGGCGCAACCAGTGCTCATCGTTCAACGCTGCGGAAGCCGCGTGCGTATCGAGCAGGCCCAACGGCCAGCTGATGAGCTCGGCCCGGACCCGTTCCCGCAGCCGCTCGTTGCGCGTCCACAGGATCCCGGCGCGGGTACCGACAAGACCCCAGGCTTTGCCGCTCGAAGTCAAGATCACCAAATTGTCGGCGTCCGCGCCGGCGAGGCTGAGCCCTTGGCCCTGGAACTCCACGTACTCCTCATCGACCACGAGCAGTGACTCCGGACGCTGCAGGGCGACCTCCAGCAGGGCCTCGGGTGGGATGAAGTGCCCGAGGGGGTTGGAGGGGTTGCTGAGCCAGACCACTGGGTGGCGCCACATGGCTTCGTGGACACGGGACAGGCGTGCCTCGACCGTGTCCCGCGCCGCATTCGCGGGCCCGTAGAACGTGGCGTAGGAGAACCTCTGCATGGTCTCGGTGTAGTCGGGAGAGACGACCGCGACCGTGCCGGTGCGGCGCAGGATGCGGGATAGTACTGCGATGAACTCGCTGACGCCCCGGCCGGGCAGCAGGTCCGCCGCCTGGACGCCGAGGTGCTCGGCGAAGGCCTGCAGATAGCGCTCCTCCGCCCCGTACGGCGGAGGCACAAGGTCACCCGGCCGTTCGTCGACAAGCGCGCGCACGGCGTCCAGGGCGCTCGGCGGAGGGCCGTACCGGTTCGCGCAGATACTCAGATCGGTGACGATCTGCCCCGGCGGGAACTGCGTCAGGTCGCCGCCCTGCACACTGGCGGGGTCGCGCGGCAGCGCCGGCGCTGGAAGGTGCAGCATCAGATCGCCCTCCGGTCGGAGTCGGGCTGGTGTGGCTCGGTATTGCGCAGGGCCGTGGTCAGGGTCGATGTCCAGCTGCTGAGGTACTGGGCCTTGTACGCGGCCTGGCCTGGTGCGGCGGTGGTGCGGCCGAGGTCGAGCGTGCTGAAACCGGCGTCCGCGAGCTGCTGGGTGAGGTGGCGGAGGAGAGCGTGCCCGGGCGCCAGGTCGAGGCGAGCGGGATCCATGGCCGGCAGCAGCGAGTAGACGTTGCGGCCGAGGTGCAGGCACAGCTGCGCGGCGATGACGTCCTCGTCGACGGAGAGGCTGGCGATGAACGCCATGCTGGCGCAGCGTTCGAGGATCGTGCGGAACCGCGCGTCGGCCGGGTTCAGCCGCTGCTGGTCGGTCTGCGGCCCGGACCAGCGCAGCCGGTGCAAGTGCGCCAGCACCGGATACGCGTCGAGCAGCTCCTGCACCGTGCTGGTGCGGCGGTAGACCACCGTGTGCCCGTTCGCGGACAGGTCCTGCCACGTCCGGCGACGGCGGCGGTGGTCGCGCTGGGTGGAGCGGGACATCGCGGTGTAGTCCACGGGCAGTTGGATGCGGGCGCACGGGGTGACAACGTGAGGCCACTGGGCGATGTACCGGCCCAGCGCGCTGTTCGCCGGGACGTCGGGCAGCATGACATCCGTGCCGAGAGTGCTCAGTGTCCGGGCGATCGCCGCTGCGACGGCGGGCTGCTCGGCTTCCGGGCCGACCAGGCGGACGTATTCGGCTTCCGGCGCAGACAGCGGTGTCGTTTCCATCCGGCCGGCGATGCTGCGGTCACGGACCACGGCCAGGGCCGCGCGTGAGGCCGCATGCGAGTGGGCGACCAGGATCTGCAGCTTCGCGGTGTGCGGGAGGTGGTCCGCGTGTGCGCGCAGCCACTGCGGCGACTGATATGGCGTTGCCCATGGGGTCTGCTCGTACAGGGCCGGCCAGTTGGAGGTGAGGAAATCTCGTGCTGCTTGGCCGTCGAGCACGCGGACGGTAGGTGCGGTGGCGGGTTGGTTGGGTCTGAGGTCGAGCGTGGATTTGGTCATGGGCGTGAACTCCCGTACGGAGCGGGTGCGTCGTGAAGGCACGGCCGGCTGTTGCTGGGGCTGTGCGTGACGCGGAGCGAGGCGTTGATCAGGGCTCTCAGCGGGATGCACAGGGCGGCGCCGATTCCTCCCGCGGCGAGGATGCTCGCGCCGGCGAGGAGTTCACCGCCGGTGCTCAGGGACCAGGCCGTCAGCGTGGGTGCGGCGATGACGGCGACGGCGAGCGTGCTGGACCAGATGCCGGCGTAGCTGCCGCGCGCTCCCGGCGGTGAGATGCGGTCCACGAGATTGGACGCGGCGATGAAGAGGATCACTTCGCCGGGCACGGAGCACACGGCGACGAAGCTGTAGCCGGTGGTCGTGGCGGCGAGTCCGGCCGCCCCCATTCCGGCGCCCAGAAGTAACGAACTCGCTGCGAGGGGGCCGGTCATGGGGACCTCGCGGGCGGCGCGGCGGCTGAGCCAGGGAGTGAGGAGGGGCGTGACGGCGATGACCGCGGCCGCGGTGGCGACCTGGGTACAGCCGTACGCGGCCGCATCGAGTCCTTGCGCGGCCATCAGCAGCGGCAGCGACGAGAACATCCCCGCCGCGCACGTCATCGCGCACAGACTCGCCAGCCACAGCAGCCACAGCCGCCGGTCTGCGAGCGCGGCCCGAAACCGGGGCCTCTCCCCCGTGGCGGGGTGCGCGTTGGTGCGCGTGGGTTTCATGAATCGCCAGGCGATGAGTCCGCCCGTCGCACAGGCGGCGGCGTTGGCCCAGAACAGCCACGAGACCCCGACGCGGTGGGCGAGCAGGCCGCCGACCGCGCCGGTGAGACCTGCGGCAATGTTGACGGAGAAGTGGCGCGCGGCGTTGACGGTCGTCCGGGCTGCCTCGTTGGGCATCGTGGTCGCGATGACGGCCGACACGATCGGCCGCGGCGCGTCGTAGACCATGCCGACCACGGCCGCAGCGGCGAACAGGGCGGGTGCGGTGCGGACTTCGGCGAGGACCGGCAGGGTGATCGAAGCCAGGAGCAGTGCGCCGATGAGGGTGGTTCGTCGGCCGAGCCGGTCGGAGAGCCAGCCGCACAGCAGCTGGCCGGCGAACCAGCCCGCCCCGAACGCAGCCACGATCCGCCCTGCCGTGCTGGTCGACAAGCCCAGCTCACTGGCCCGGAAACTGAGGAAAGGGAGGGCGAACCCGGCAGCGCGGACCACGAAGGTGCACGCCAGCAGGGCCCAGATGACCGCAGGCCAGCGGGCGCTCCGGCCGGCGGAGCTCCGGTCGACAGTGGCAGGCGGTCGGGTTCGTACGGTGGTGATGGACACGGGCACTCCCGAAACGCGTTCGGTGGTGTGCGGCCTCCAGCCCTGACGCCCCAGGAACAGCGGGACCTGGGGGTGAGGAGGAAGTGGTGGTGAGGGGTGCCGCCGGGGGCAGCGACACCCCTCCAGGGGGCCAAGAGCCGCCCAGAGGTGGTGAAAACAGCTCTTGGCCGGTCTCAAAGGAGATACGGCGGGCGGGCGACAGTTCCGGCGGAGCGGATCAGGGCCGTGCCGCGTCTTGGCGCGGTTCAGCCGCAGTGGACCTTGAAGGCTCCGCCGACGTACGACCCGCGGTCCGGGAGGGTGACACCTCCGCGTACGTTGATGCAGTCGCCGGGGGCGTAGAGGTATACCGGCCCCGCGTAGTACCGGTAGTTCTTGTCGATTCCGTCGCACTGCACGGCGACGTTCTTGTCGGCGTTTTCGAGGCAGACCGTGATCCTGCTGGCCTTGCCCGCAAATCCTGATGCCGGCCGGGTGATGGCGCAGTTCTTGCCGGTTGCCGCGGAGTAGTACAGGTCGATGCGCCCTCCGACGTACGGCTTCGCCCAGTCGCGGGTGACCTGATAGGAGTCGATCTTGGCGTAGCTGCTTCCGCAGGAGCCGGTGGGTGCTGCGCTGGCGGTGGAGGGCAGGGCCAGCAGTCCTGCGGAGATCGCGGCGGCGCTGGTGGCTACCGCGGTGATGCGTCGGCCGGTGCTGTTCACGGCGAGGTCCCTTTCTAGGACGTAAGGCATATATCGGGCAGGCGCGGGCGTGGGGGGCCGCGGGCCGTCGGCATCAGAAGCAGAGAGAGGCGCGGCCCGGGCGCGGGTGAGCGAGGTTCAGACGGCCGGCGACGCGGTGAAGTCGTAGGCGCGGTAGCGCTTGCCGTCGTTGTTCCAGTCGAGCCTCAGCGAGCCGTCGGGGCCAGGCCCTTCGCGGTGCCGATCCGATACGTGAGCACCGGTGTCGTGTAGGAGCCGTTGTAGTTCGCGTTCGCGCTGGAGTTCTCCAGGTGCGATTCGATGCGGTAGTAGTTGCCGCTCCTGACGATCGGGTCCGCGCCCGCCCGGCTCCGCTTAACCTGGAGCTGGAAGTACGCGCCGTCGAAGATGCCGCGGTCATCCACCGCGCCGCCGACCGGGCCGTCCCAGGAGACCTTCGCGTACGTGTACACGTGGCGGCCGGAGCGCTTGGCGCAGAGCCGCACGGTGACGTCCCAGTTGTCGGCCCACGGGCCGGAGTAGGACGGGTCGTCGATGCTCTTCTTGCTGGTGCTGCACTTGTAGCTCGCAGCCGACGCGGGGGCTGCGGTCGCCAGGGCTCCGGCCGTGATGGCGGCGGTGGCGACGAGTGCGGTGATGACGGATCGCTTGGGTACGGACATGCGGAAGTTGCCTTTCACTCGGATAAGCCGTATATGGGGCGCATTTGGGCATGTGGGAGCCCGGTGGGCCGTACACGGCTGAATTTCGGGGTTGCCGAAACGGCTCGGCGTGCGGCGGGGCGCGTGTGGGCGCGGCCGCGCGGAACGAGCTGGCGGCGTCTATGGGGCAGGGAAGGCCATGCGGCGGGCGTTCGTACCGCCCACGTTGGGTGCGGTGCGGCAAAAATTCCTGCTGGGGAGCGTGTTTTCGGCTTCTGCCGGCACCGCCCGCACGACGGGCGCCGATGGCTCCCCCGGGCGGTCGGCCGCGACTGGTTAGGTCAGGGCCGACGGCGAGTCGCCGGGCGGTGTCAAGGCACCGACGACTGTGTGGTGTTGAGGCCGGACGGAACCGCGTACGTGCGCGGCTGGGACCGGCGGCCGCGCGATCCGAGGCGGCGGCCAGGCCGCTGTGAGGCGGCCGGAGTGACGATGCATGATGCGTTCCCTCTGTCTGGGTCAGAGGGCCGTGATGCTCAAGCTGGACCGGGTGGGGCGAGGGATCTCGTTCGCCCTGCCCCCCGGAGGGGGAGGTGGTCTATCCTGAGCGCCGCCGACGTGCTCCAACACGACGGTGGCAAGGCCCCGGTGGATTTCTTGGATCTGCTGGTGGTGACTCCGCACGAGTCAGTGGTGCCGGCGCTTCGACAGGCCGGCACCGCCGTGCACCCTTGGTGCCCGGTTCGCGAGGCTGACGGCAGTCAGTCCCCCGGCGCCCGCCCCCTACGGGGCGCCACCCCTCCCCCGCTGCCCGTTGACCCTATTGAGGTCCGTGCCATCGACGCTGGATCGCGTTCAGGGGGCACGGCGGATCCGGCGACACGGCCCTGACCAGCGCTTCCGCGTAAAGTGCGAAAACTCCCTCGGCCGTCGTGTTCCGGATTTCGATCCTGTCCGGTTCCGGCGGCATCCCATATCGGATCGTGACGTGCGATCAGAGATGCCGCGGAACTGGATATCCCCGAAATCCCGATGATTTCGCGGTGTTCTCGTCCCCGCAGGAGACCAGAGCTCTCTGGAGAGGAAGGTACTGGGCTGCGGTGTGCTGGAGTTCCACTCCTTGTTTCACCAGTTGGCATCCACGGCAATGCCCCCTGTGGGGGCATCACCGTCTGCGCGAGGGGATTCCACCCTGCCGGCCGTGGGCAAAGAAGGCTGATTTCGTGGTCTGCGGCAAGGGAAGCGAGGCTGTCCGAATCGGTGTTGCTGACTCGGCCCATCTGTAGCCATACAGACCCGATAGGAAGGTGAGGCAGCACATGGGGAACGACGGCCATAAGGATCTTTGAGTCGGCGAACTGTGTGATGGTGATCTCAGCCGCCGCGAGGCGCCCGGCCCACTGCCCGTTCACGGCGGTGAGTTCAGCAAGTACCGCAGCCTCAGCTGCGCTGCATGCGTCAGGCAAAACCCAGGCGTCCACCGTCATGCCGGCGGCGCGCAGTTCGCCCGCTATTGGTATGGCATCACGAACCGATCCGAGCACGACTGCGCGGCGAAATGGCATGCCGAACACCTCCGGGTTTGGTTTCGTTTCCGATCGGGCCTCACGGTAGGGGTGCCGGGAGGACCGTGCCATTGCACGAGTGCACACTTGTGGCTTCGCCGACTTTCTCTCTTGCACACCGAACAAAAGCCACTGGATGCGGAGTTCGCAGAGAGCGGAGGTTCGTCTTGGACGTGGTGGTGCAGATTCACTGTCCGCGCCTGGCGGTACATGTGCCTGACCATCGGGAGCAATCGCGCCGCTCTGAGTAGGGAGTCAGCGAGCGCCGTCCAGGCGTCGTCAAGCCACGGCGGGGCATGCCGAGATGAGCGCCGGGGTTCCGGTGCAGATGCTCAGTGCGATACTGATGTCGCGGATGCCAGCCAGGGTGGTGAGGTCGCGGCCAGTGACCTGCTCGGCGGTCTTGAGATGGTTACGCACCGTCGCCTCCGACAGCCCCAGGGCTCGGGCCGCCTCGTCCACACGGGCATCGTGGTCCAGCCAGGCCTGCAGTGTGCGCTTGAGATCGCGTCGGTCAACCGCCAGAAGGTCCAGCACCGATTCCGCCCAGGCGCGTACTCGCGGGCCAGCCAGAAAGCTGCTCAGCGTACAACCTGACGCCCCGTCGCTGGCCACGGCGGCAGGGATCGCCGCCTTAATGTC
Source organism: Streptomyces sp. NPDC020681 (assembly GCF_044334895.1). NCBI lineage: Bacteria > Bacillati > Actinomycetota > Actinomycetes > Kitasatosporales > Streptomycetaceae > Streptomyces > Streptomyces sp. NPDC020681. The sequence goes on from NZ_JBIRTX010000035.1 coordinate 23,822, forward strand.
GAGGGCCAGACCGACAATGACCTTGCTGCGAACGGAACCGAGGTCCAGGCCGAGGAGTTCCGCTGCCCGAGCCAGCCGCATAGCGACCGTGTTCCGATGGACATGGAGGCGGCGGGCCGCCTCCGCGGCGTTGGAGCGGGCGAGCGCCACCCGCAGGGTGCGCTCCATTTCCTCGGCATGGGCCGGAAGAAGGCCGCCGATGGGTGCAAGCACGTGAATCGCCCAAGCGCGCGCGGCAGCCGGCTCGAGCACATCGACCAGGTTCGCCCGGTCCGCGCTCAGCACGACGGGATCCTTCGTGAGTTCAGTGTCGCTCAGCGCGGCGACGGCTTCCTCGTGGGCGCTGGGCACCCTCGCGATCGGGCGTCGGCTGCTGCCGGCCATGCGATGCGGCCCGCCGAGGGACAGCACCAGCCGCTGCAGATCACCGGCGATGCCGGCGTCGGCCGCCGCGGTGTGGTGCAAGGGCTCCACGACCACAATGTGCCGCTCGTTGGTGGGGCAGCGGACGACCAGTGCGCGGCCAACGGCCGCGGCTGCCACACGCCGTACGGATACATCGCGCAGGCTGGCCGCGCCGCAGTCGATCACAAAGACGCGGGACTGGTCGGCGGAGCTCAAACCCGGGGCGAGACCTGCCATCACCCTCAGCGCCTTGGCCGGCTCCCCGTTCATCAAGAGCTGGTAGCTGGCGGCGCGCGCTTCACGAGCGGACTGGGCCACGCCTTCGTACTCCGTATGGGCCTGGTCTACCAAGCCCATCAGCTTGGCAGCGTGCTGGATAAGCAAGCCGTCGGCCTCGTCGAAGGGCCGGTCCGCTGCCACAGCCAGCACAGGCGCATCCTTGCGAGTCGGCGCGAGCGAGACGATCCGGGTATGGCCATGGGAGCCAGCGCCAAGCGGCGGGATCGGCCTGGGGCCGCCCACGGACTGGCGGGTGACACCAGAGGTGGCATGGTCGGGAGCGGCGGCGAGGACACCGCGGTCTCGATCGCTGACACGAACCAGCGCATCGAGCGCGGCCGCGAGCCACTCCGTGATGCGCCGCATCGCCGTGGCATCAGCCAACTGGGCGGGGAGGCTGCGCAGAAGCCCGGCGAGGTCGTCCAACTGGCGCTCGGCGTACTGGGCGCGGCAATACTGGATGCCTTCGTTGAGGCTGTCCCAGGTCGACGGGTGGGCCGTGGTTGTCAGGAGCGGGATGCGCAGGCGGCTGGCGATGGTGCACGTGGTAGGCGGGTAGGCCGAAAGGTCCTGCTCAGGTGTAGTGACCACCAGCCCGGCCGCGCCGAATTTCGCCAGGGTGCGGAGCGTTCGATCCACCGCTTCCGCGGTTGCTCCCTCGATCCCGCCGGCGGAAAGGGTGAGGAGGATCAGCGTCCCGGGCGGGTGGGCAAGGTCCACGTCGCCAGCCAGCAGGCGCTCCTGGCTAATCGTAACAAGCGTCGCGACTTTGGCGTCGGGGCCGGTAGCTGTCACTCCCCCGACGAACCGCAGTTCCAGCTCTGCGCGCTCATCGACCAGGTAACCGAGAGTCGGCATGTCTCCGTCCTCGCGTCGCATGTGAAACGCCGGTGGCGATCCGGTGTCCCCGCTTCGACCGCAGGCGTCGAAGGCCGGTCGCAGACCCGACAGCAAGTAGGCGCTGCACAGAGCGAGCAGGAGACTGCGGCCGCACCGCTTGGTGCCAGTGACACTCAGAGCGTGCCACTCGGTGTCAGCGAGGTGTCTGATCCTGGCGCAGCAAACCCATTCATGTCAACAATCGTTGAAGCGTAACCCTCCCGGACAGGCCATCGGCGGTCGAGTGTAAACAATTGTGCCTGCCCCCGAGACGTGCAACACGGCGAACCGCTAGCCTCGGAGCGGTCGCGTATTTTCGCGGCCACCCCGCCAGCCCCACGGGATAGGAGACCGCCTGGCCATGGATGCCACGGACGCACCTCGGGCGGATGATCTTGGAGTGGCAGTTGCTGCCATCGACGACCTCTTGCAGGCATTGGAACTGGACCGCAGCGTCATCGCCTTCGACAAGATTTCCTTCGAAACTGGCATCGCAGTTGATCGGGTGCACGCACTACTCGATGAGAGAAACGAGGAACCCGAGGATCTGCAAGAGTCCTTTCAGCAGCGCCTCGTCTTTCTGCGGGAGACACGTGTCAAACCCGGCGGTAAGCGGTACACCCTCGACGAAATAGGAGAGGGCGCCGGAATCTCCCACGGCCAGGTGGGCTACCTACTGAAGGGGCAACGCAGTCCCGGGCTCGCCGTCCTTGCGAGCTTGGAGAAGTTCTTCGACGTTCCGCCAGGGTTCTTCACTGCTACCGAGCGCCAAGCGCTGCACAGGGCCCTCAAGCCGATCCACGATCAGCTAACCCACCTAGCGTTGCTCAAGGGCAAGGGCGTATCCCATGTAGCGATGCGAAGCAGCGCTGCTGCCGACAACGACAGCACTCTGGGCCGGGAACTGCGGGCAGCGCTCACGGTCGCGCTGGACAGGCCAGAGAGCGAGGATCTCGAGATGCGTGAGCTCACGGACACCATGCGATCTCTCCCCTCCAAGAGCAGAAAGCGGGTCTTCCCTTTGATCCAGGGGTTGCTGGGACTGGCACGACCCGACAACGAAGAACCGACGGACGAATCCCCCGCCCGGAGGGCTTGATGTCAGCACCGCCACTTTCGACCACGAGCCGCTGCGGCGTAACTGCCATCATGGTGGCGAAACCAAGTCCCGCCAACCGCCCATGGGCTAGGGCTCCACAAACGCTCGGCGCCCGCCGCGATGGCTGCGCCCGATGGGACTATCCGTCTCCGCAGACCCCATTGAGCGATGGGCGACAGCCTTGTGCACCGTCACAACCGACGGCCCGCTGTGGCCTGGTGCTCGCGTCACGGCACCAACGGCGAGTACGGGCAGCGAGGTCTTCAGCCCCTGGACAATGGGCGGTAGTCGGAAAGCTCGTGCCTGGCCACGGCGGGAGGAAGGCAACCCACTAGGTTATGTTTGGGACTTCGAACAAAAACTTCCCCAACCCCGACGGCCCGTCCTCGCCACGTCGGCGCCTGGGCCACTTATGGGCCTCCCTCAGAGAGCAATCGGCGATATTCCTCGCGACATGGTCGACGACCCGACTTATCCGTCGCGACTTGGGTCTTTCCGGCGTGCGCGACCTGCAGGGACTTGTCGACGCCATTGCGGCAAGGCGCAACAAATCCATCAGCGTCACCGAGGCGCCGCTGCCGCCGGAACTCTCCGCGTTTTGCGCACGGGGCAAGGACCGCGACTTCATCGTGGTCGACTCCACGGCGAATGAACTCACCCGCCTCCACGCCTGCCTTCACGAACTCTTCCACCTGTGGGAAGAACACCCGTCGGACGACGACGGCACTGCGGAACACCCCATGGCCGAGGACTGGGTGCGTCAGCTGCTTCCCGGACTCAGGCCTGGCCCCGTACTTCAGATCCTGACCCGGTCGCACTACGAGGCTGCTCATGAGCGGCGAGCAGAGGCGTTTGCCACCGTGATGCTCCAGCGGCACCTTCAGCTGCGGAGCGACCAGAACAGCAACGGGTTCCTCACCTCAGCTCTTGCCCACAGGAGGACGGGTGTCTGAGAACGCGTCCACGATTGTCTACCTGATCATCGCCGTGTCCAACTTCGCAATCGCCGGCTGGAAGGGCCTCGCACTCCTTCGTGACCCCACGCCAACCCTGACCCTGATCACCTCGACATTCGTCTGTTCCGGCGTGGTGTACGTCATGGCAGCCCCTGCTGGCTACCGGGCCCTGGGAGAGGCTGTCGGACAGAGCAGCTTCGCGACCCTGCCGGTCTACGTCGGCATCCTGTTCTGCTTCGCTCACCTCCACCTGCTCACACTGCTCTGGAATCCCCAACTGCGGAAAACACCGACAACGCTCCGCAGCCGACTGATTGCCTGGAGCATGGCGTACGGCACGGCCGCGGTCCTGATGGTCATTTCGTTCAGTGCTGCCGACCTCTCCGGGCCATCAGCCCCTCTCACGTTCAACACCACCTTCGCCCACGACCAAGTCGTCCTGTTGTTTCTAGCGATCTTCCTATCCACCCTGACCTGCGGCACATTGAGCACCTTCCGGCAGTGCCGCAAGATCACACTCGAGGACCCGCGGCTGCAGCACGCCCTGCGCTCCTTTGGCATTGCCATGCTGTTCGTCTTCGGCTACGTCGTGTGCGGAGTGCCTGCGATTGCACTGGCGGCAACGGGCCATCACGCGCTCGACGCCCTAGGCGTGTTCGGATCGACCTTCGGCGCGACCGGTGCTCTGATCGCCAGCTACGGACTGTCCGGTGCGGCGGTGAGCGCATGGCTACGGGAGCGCCGCGATATCAAGGCGCTGCAGCCTCTTTGGGATCTCGTAGTCGAAGGAGTCGACGAGGACCTGGCCTTCAGCGCGAGCAGCGCCCGAAGCCACCGCCTGGCATGGAACGTGACGTTCAACTTGCACCGCCGGGTCATCGAGATCCTCGACGGGATGCGCGCCTTGCGCCCCTGGCTCTCCTTGGCGCCTATGCAGGCCGTGTACTCCTTGCATGAGAGGCAGGCGTCTCAACACTCCGGTGAAACACCGCGCCTGCCAGAGCACGAGGTGCAGGCGGCCGCCACGGCTGCTGCCCTCCGCGACGCAGTTGAGAGCATGCAAGCTGCCCGGCGTGAGCAGGCGCATCACAGTCGCGCCCGCCGACCTCAAGCTCCCGAGGGCCCCGCGGTCCCCCTGCCCGGTCAGGACACGCCTGCCGCAGTCGAGCGTGACCGCCTGCTGCGAGTGGCCCAGTGGCTCACCAGCCCCCTTGTCACAGCGGCATTGCAGGAGGTGCGGGGCACAGGCAATGATCACGCGGTATCCAAGACAGCGTAGCCACACATTCATTGTTGTCTTCGGCCGGGAAGTCCCAGCTGGTGAAGCCGAACTGCCTCCGGGCGGCCACGGCGGATAGGGTCCCGGTGCCGCCCTCGGGGGCGATCGCGCTAGGGTCTGCGGCGCGCCCGGCGTCGGCCCAAGCACTTCATCGGCTCAAATTGGGGGTTCTTCCGTGCGTCGAGCGGTTGTCCTGGGTGGGAGCTTTGCTGGATTGCTCACTGCTCGCGTCCTCAGCGACCACGCCGACGAGGTAATCATCCTCGAGCCCGACGACCTCGTCGAGAACGACACTGGCCTCGGCTCTCCGCAGAGGCACCAACTCCATGCGCTGCTATCCATGGGGCGCACACAGCTCGAGCGCTGGCTCCCCGGCATAACTCAGGAACTCATCGATGCCGGTGCCCAACTGGGCAGTGGCAAGGACGTCCAGTTCTACGTCGACGGTGCAATGAGGCCGCCGGTCCCGGGTCTTCAGATGATCGGCGCGACACGCTCCTTCCTCGAAAGCCATGTTCGCCGACGCGTCTTGACCCTACCGAACGTCCACATCCAGGCAGGCAGGGCACACGATCTGATCTTCAGCGGCCGGCGGGTCGGTGGTGTGCGCTTCTCCGCCATTGGTGACACCCCCGCCACACCCGACGGCGACCTCGACGCGGACCTCGTGGTGGACGCGATGGGCCGGTCTAGTCGGCTGGGCACGTGGCTCGACCGGAACGCCTGGGATCGCGCTCCGTTGGACCGAATGACGATTGACCTCGGCTACGCCACCGCCGTCTTCCACCGCGGCGACGAACTCCCCAACACCGTAGTCGCGCACGCAACGCCGGGACCATCCAGCGGATACCAGCCGACTCTCAGCGAGCCGGGAGCACTTGTGGCAGTTGAGGAGAACCGTTGGACAGTAGTGCTGGCCGGCTACACCAACTACCGCCCCGGTCGAGATCCGGATGAATTCCGGGCGCGAATGCGGCGGTGTGTCACCGCCCTGCGGCGGGTTGCAGACCACTGTGAGATGGACGGGAAGGTCAAAACTTTCCAGTTCCGCGAGAGTCAGCGACGCGACTTCACACGCCTAGCTCGCTTCCCAGGCGGCCTAGTAGCCGTCGGCGACTCCGTGGCATCGGTAAACCCGATCTACGGCCAGGGTCTTACCCTGGCTGCCCTGCAGGCTTCCTGCCTATCCGCACACCTGCGAGCTGGATCCTCCCCGCACGAACCTGCCTGGGCATACTTCCGCCGTGTGGCTGCGGTCGTTGACGCGGCCTGGCAGTTGTCAACCACGGCCGACCTCGCCCAGCCTCATGTGACTGGCCCATATCCCCGCGGCTACCGGCTCATCCGCTGGGCCGGTGACAAGATCACCGCCGCATCTGTAGTCGACCCCCTCGTGAACAAGGCGTACATGGACGTGGTGCACATGCGCGCCCACCCGAGAACGCTCACCCGACCGTCCGTGCTGCTCAGGACGACACGCGCCCTGTCAGCCAGCGCGCGCCGGCCCGTCCCCCTGCCCACGCAACCGGGTCAGCGTTGAAGAGAGGATGGCGCCAGCCTGCTGCGCACTCGCGGGGCTGGCCCGCAGACGCCCCAACCGGGTGCCGACGCCTACAGAACGAAGACACCATGAACGTGGCAGTTTCCAAGCGCCCCGCGCACGGAGCAACTCCACATGAAGGGGAGTGTGAATATGCCGACGTGGACCCACACGCTCGACCAGTCACGCATCTGCGGCCCACAGCTGCGTCGCGACTACAGTGAGCAGCGTCGGCTCGTAGCCCAGTTCGCTCGAGCTGAGTACGCAGCGGTCCGCCTGCTCCTGCAGCCGTCCCTCGTCCCCGACGTCATTGCCGCCACCGCATTCATGCACCACAGTGACAACCTCATCGATCAAGGATCACGAAGTGAGCGCCTTGTCGCGCTTGCGGATTGGGACCGACAGGTACAAACAGCCCTGGGGAGCGACAGAAGCGATCAGCCGGTTCTGCGAACCCTGATCCACGCCATTACTCGGCACCCCCAGCTGCGGGAGCACGTCGAGCAGTTCCTCCAGGGAGCACAGCTGGAGGTGGAGTGGGAAGACTTCTCATCCGAGAGCGACTTCCAACGCTATATCGACGCCTATTCGCTACCGGCGTTCATGCTCATTGCCTGCCTACTTGCATCACACTCCTCGACACCGGACTACCGCGCCAGCTGCCGAACCTTCATCGAGGCAAGCCAGCGGCTGGACTTCCTGGAAGACATCGCCGAGGACCTCGCAACCGGACGACTTGGCATCCCCCAGGACGCCCTCGCCCTGCACGGCGTCAATCGCGACGACCTGCACCAGGCCCGCGCCACCGCTGGCGTCCGTGAGCTGATCCGCCATCAGGTTGCCCAGATCCGTCCCGGCCTGACCGCATCGTACGGCCTCGTGGACCTCGTGGAACCGCTCAGCCGACCACTCACACACGCTCTCGTCACCTTGCAAGAACTCCGCCTTCGCGCTGTGGCCAAAGCGGGCACAACCCTCCTGCGCAGGGCCACTAGCCCCTCCGTAGTAGCAGCCCTTGGTGTACTGGCGCGGGAATACCGCGTTTCACGCCGTCAGCGCGGCGATCACTAGGGGGCCGCTTCTCTCCCCTCTGAGGCGAGCGTTCACGCGGACGCGGTCGCGCGCGACGGCGGCACCTACGAGCCGCGTCCGTGGTAAGCGTCGTGGTAGTCGATCGCCGCCTGGATTTGCTTTCTCACTCTCGGCCGTTCACGAGGGAAAGGATCGGAACGCACGATCGGCGGGTCCTGCGGCGGCGTCGCACCCGAGTATCTCCGGCCAGGTACGCGGTTGCGCGTGAGCATTGGGTTCAGATGAGCAAATCGGGCTCTTCGCAGTTGAGGGTGTAGCGGCGAGAACATAGAGCTGTTGGACGGTTGGATGTGAGTCGTCAGGAGGTGCGAGCGTCGTAGTTCTCGCGGTTTGCGAGGACCTCGGCCATGTGTGTCTGCGCCCAGTTTCTGAGCCCGCGCGTCATGTGGTGGAGCGAGAGACCGAGGTCGGTCAACTCGTAGGAGACGGTGACAGGGACGGTTGGCGTCACGGTACGGGTGAGCAGACCATCGTGCTCCAGCGACCGTAGGGTCTGGGTCAGCATCTTCTGGCTGACCCCGGCCAGAAGACGAGCGATCTCGGAGTAACGCATCGCCTTCGGAGCGTCTGCGTGTGCTGCACCGGGCTGGCCGGTGCTGTTGTCGCCGCCCAGCGCACACAGAATCAGGACGACCCACTTATCCGAGATTCGGTCGAGCAGCTGCCGGCTGGGGCACCCTGCCAGGAACGCGTTGTACTCCACCTTGGCCTGAGCCCTCTTCTGGGCCGCCTTCATCGTCGTCACTGATCGCACCTCTCACCGATGGGTGGGTTACGCACTCCAAAGTGCCTACTTCCTGACAGGAAGTTTCTCTCCAATGCTGATGCAGGGAGGCAGCAGGCGCCACCCCCCAAGTGCACGACGAAAGGCAACAGGATGAGCACACCCTCCTTCTCTCTTCCCGGCGGCACCTGGACTCTGGGTGACCTGACCGTCACCCGGTTCGGTTACGGCGCCATGCAACTGGCCGGCCCGTGGGTCATGGGGCCGCCCACCGATCGCGAGGGTGCCCTGGCCGTTCTGCGTGAAGCGGTCGACCTCGGTATCACACACATCGACACCAGCGACGCCTACGGGCCGCGCGTCACCAACGAGTTGATCCGCGAGGCACTGAACCCCTATCCCGAGTCGCTGCACATCGTGACCAAGGTGGGCGCGACCCGCGACGAACAGGGTGGCTGGCCCGTGGCCCGGCGACCCGAAGATCTGCGCCGCCAGGTCCACGACAACCTCAAATCCCTCCGGCTCGACGTACTCGACCTGGTCAACCTCCGACTCGGCAACGCCGAAGGTCCCCAGCCCGGCTCGCTCGCCGAGGCGTTCGAGACACTTGTGGAACTCCAGCAGCAGGGCCTGATCCGCCACCTGGGGGTCAGCAACGCCACCGAGGAGCAGGTCACCGAGGCACAGAGCATCGCGCCGATCGTGTGCGTGCAGAACATGTACAACCTCGCCCACCGCCACGACGACAAGCTCATCGACCGGCTCGCCACCGACGGCGTCGCGTACGTACCCTTCTTCCCCCTCGGGGGCTTTACCCCGCTTCAGTCCTCGGCGCTCTCGGCGGTCGCCGCTCGGTTGAAGGCGACACCGATGTCCGTCGCACTGGCCTGGCTGCTGCAGCGATCACCGAACATCCTGCTCATCCCCGGCACGTCATCGACAGCGCACCTGCGCGAGAACATCGCCGGCGCGGGACTCAAGCTCTCTCATGAGGACTTGACCGAGCTGGACGACATCGGCCGCTGAATGCCCCAGAGCTGAACGGCCCACAAGCCACGACCGAAGCCACCGTTGAAGTTTCGGCCCCGGTCACCTTCGCGCGACCGGGGCCACTTCAGGACGTCCGCAAGCCTCGAAGTCCCCGCCAACTGGGGCCGCCCGAAGCCAACATGCCGGGGCCGCTGAACAACGTCACAGCCACCCTGGGGAACCCAGCCCCAGAGGTAGCAGGCTTCACCCAGGACGCACAGGCAGTGCACCATCTCCAGGCGGTTCAGGCGCCGGTTGACGGCCAGGAAGCGTTCGACGAGGTCGCTCATTGGTGTATCGGGGTCGCGTCGGGTGGCGACGATCGCGGAGAACAGGGGATTGCCGATCCGGTTGCCGCTGCCTCCGAAACTCCGGTTCTCCACCATTCGACCCACCGGCATGAGCGGACGATCGAGCCGGTGACAGGTGACGAGTTTGCCCAGCGCCTCGTCCAGGGAGCGCTGGGTGAGAGTCTGCTTCACTTCGATGACGGCGTAGGCGCCTTCGATCGGCATGACGTGCTGCCGGTCGTCCGCTGTGGCGCGCTGCTTGACGGTCGGGAACCAGGTGTCATTGAAGACGACAACGTCACAGTCTCCCGCTGTGTTGCCTCCGCGGTCGGACAAGGTGCCGCAGGTCACCTGGTAGCGCCGGGGAGGATCCTGCCGAGTTCTTCCCGGAAGATCGCTTCGATGGCCGGTCCCGACGAATAGTTGGCAGCCCTCATCCGGATCTCGGCCTCGGCGCGGACCTGGAGCGTGGCCTCGACCCACCGGCAGCGCTCGGCGAAGGCACGCCGCATCACATCGCTGGTCTGCTTCGGCTGCCAGGATTCCACCAGGGAATCCAGGTCGTCGTCTTCCACTGCTCGCCCCCGCTTGCTCAAAGAGGGAGCAGCGTAGCCGCCTCAGGCCCGTTGGACGATGAGGTCGGCGAGCGGCTGCTTCTCGAGGTAGCGCAGGGCAGTGTGCGGATCGGTGATGCCGTTGCGGACGAGTTCGTCGCGGACGGCCGGAGCGACGGCCGCCAGTCCATTCTGGGCGACGAGGTCACCGGCGGCGTGAAGGTTCAACCAGTCGATGTCGTCGGGCAGTTGAAGGGCACCGGCCTGGCCCAGCGAATGACGGATGGTGGGCCAGGCCAGGGGGGATCCGCAGGTGACGAGGGTGGTCAGGCCGTCGGGGCCGGGGCCGGTGTCGTCGCGTGTGAGCATGTCGAAGGCGATGACGCTGCCCAGGGAGTGCGCGATGACCAGGCGAGGGCCGGGGCGGTGCAGTTCGGTGCGGACCTCGGCGCGGATGCGCTCACCGATGTCGTGGTGCAGGTAGCGGTAGACCTGGCGGACGAAGCCCAGCAGACGCCGCCCCATGTCACGGCCGATCTTGTGGTCGACGGCGACCACGGCCTGGGCGACAGGGCGGGGGATGTAGGGGATGCCCAGGCCGAGGGTTTCGGTCTCAAGCTGTTCGGGATCGAGGTCGGGTGGGGCGTACAGGGCGAGGGTGTCGAGGACGAATGCCTCTTCCTGGTCGGTGAAGGGGTCGGTGTCATCGACGAGCGGGGGATTGTCCTGTGCGCCCAGGCGTTTACTTGGGGTGCGGAAGAGGTTGCCGTAGTAGGCCATCGTCAGCGGTGGGATGGGGCAGGCGGGCCCGTGGTGGGTGCGCAGGCCCTTGGTCAGGGCGCCGGCCCAGTCGGCCGAGAGTTTCACGACGTTGGTGTTGCCCTGCCAGATGCCGTGGATACCGACGATGTGCACGCTGATCTTTCCCCCCGGAACCTGCTTCCCCGCAGGATGCGGGCTGGTGACTGCCGGGATCCTATCCGGCCGAGGCGGCGGCCGCGTCGCGGCTGCGGTCTGGCTGGGTGGTTAGAGTGCTGGGCAACGTGTGCGTGAGGGGGCGTAGTTGAACGGGGTGGCGCCGTGGCCTCGGCGGCTGGTGATCGTTGCGGTGGACGAGTACTTCACCGAGGATGAGGCCTTCACCGCGGGGATCCAGAAGCAGGTGGAGACGATCACCGGCTGGCTGGCCGATCCCGCGATAGACGCGGGGCGGCGGTTCGAGGTCGCGCGGCCCAAGGAGCTGACGCAGCCGGAGGATTTGCGGCTGTTTTTGACCGAGCAGGAACTCGCGCAGGCGCAGTGGGACCAGGCGCTGGTCGTCTACATCACCGGGCACGGCCTGCGCGGCCAGTCCCGGCGCCATTACCTGACCTTCGGCCACACCTCCCCCGACCGGCTGCTGGGCACCGCGTTTCCCACCAGCGAGCTGATCACGCAGGCCATGGACAGCGAGGCGGAGCACATGCTGGTGCTCGTCGACTCGTGCTTCGCCGGCAGCCTCAAAAGCGAACTGAGCGTGCTGTTTGAGGAGTTGTGTGCGCAGCGGCGCGACCTGAAGACCCTCGCTGTAATCACCAGCGGCGATTTCGAGCAGGAGCCGCACCGGGGCGAGTTCACACGGCTGCTGAAGCTGGCACTGGACAAGGCCAGGGATGAATCGGCCGGCTTCACCGCGCCCCATCTGTCGTTCCAGGACTGGGAGAGGCTCCTCAACACGGTCGGCGACGAGAACCCCGGCCTGCTGCGGGCGCTGTGGGTGTGGCCGGATTCGCGCCGTGACGAGCCGAGCCTGTGCCTGCCCAACCCGCACTATGAGCCGAAGGAACAGGTTGTGGAGGCCTCCCGGCAGCCAGTGTCGCTGTCGGCATCCACCCTGAAGCAGTACTGGCTGGCCCGCGCCTCGGGCCGTACCGATGACGATGATCCGGGCTGGTATTTCAGCGGGCGCCAGACGCTGATGCAGGCGCTGGTGGAGTTCGTCCAAGCCGGGGCGGGGGTACTGGTGGTGACCGGGGCTGCCGGCTCGGGCAAGTCGGCGCTGCTGGCCCGGCTGGTCACCCTGAGCGATCCGCTGTTTGTCTCCCGGTTCGCGGACATAGTGGATACGGTTCCCGCACCGCTGCGGCCGCGGCGGGGTGCGGTGGACGCGGCCGTGCTGGCGCGGGGGAAGTCGTCCCTGGCCTTGATCGAGGATCTGCTGGCCGCCCTCGGCGCCGAGGGCGTCGGGGGCGAACCTCCCTTGCAGGCGTTGTTGGACCGGGTGGCCGCGGCCTGTGCCGAGGTGCTGGAGCCGGTAACCCTCGTGATCGACGGGCTGGATGAGGCGCAGGAGCCCACCGCGTGCCTGTCCGACGTGATCGCCCCGCTCGCCCGGCTGCGTGCCGCGGACGGGGAGCCGGCGGTGCGGTTGGTGCTGGGGATGCGTAGTTCGGCCCAGGACGTCGAGGGCGGCAAACTGCAGGATGCGGCGGCCGACCAGCTGCTGGGTTTGCTCCACACCGTGTTGCAGGCAGGGATGGGCGAGAGCAGCGTGCCGCTGGCCCTGCTGCGCACAGACGGGGAACAGACCGCCGCCGACATCACCGCCTACGTGGAGATGGTGCTGCAGGCGGCCGAGGACAGCCCGTATGCCGGCCATGGCGCGGCGGCGGCCGAGGTCGCGGCGGTGATCGCGCAGGCGGTGAAGCCGTCGTTCCTCGACGCCCGGCTGGCCGCCGCCCAGCTGAGGTCCGCCATCAGCCGACAGGACGTGCAGGATCCCCTCTGGCGCGATCGGTTGCACGCCGGAACGACGGCGCTACTCGCCAGCGATGTGCGGCAGGTGGCCAGGGACCAGGACATCAGCCTGCGGCTGCTGCTGGCGGTGCTGCGGGCCACCGCCTTCGCCCAGGGCGCGGGGCTGCCGTGGGCGGAAGTGTGGCCGGCGGTGGCCGCCGCGGTCCTCGGCCCGGCTGCACCGCCCGCCGGTGAAGTCGATGCGGTGATCCGCACGGTGCGGCACAGCCGCCTGGTCGGTTACCTCGCCGCCGGTGAAGAGGACGGCCGGGTCACCTACCGGCCCGCCCACCAGCGGGTGGCCGAGGTGCTGTTGACCGAGCCCGGCTTGCTGGCCGTGGATCCCCTTGCGGGCATTCCTGAGGAATGGGCTGCCGAGATGGAAGACGTGCAGCCCGTGGAGCAGATCCACCGTGCCATCGCCGAGGCCTGCGCCCGCCTGGCCGAGCAGGGCGGCCGCCTGGCTCCGCATCCCTATGTGCGCCGCCACACGGTGGCCCACGCCGAACTGGGCCACACACTGGACGATTCGATCATGCCGGTGGAACTGGCGGTCTGGGAGAGCTCGGGGTCGCTGCGCGGACGGCTTGGCCTGCCGCTGCCGGTGGGCGACCCCAAGCGCCGGGTGCTCACATCGGCCGGGCTGATCGAGCCCTACCTGGATGAGTCGGCGGATGCCCCGTCCCGCTTCAGCAGCGTCTCCTTCCATCTGGCGACACACGACGAGGAGGAGGGGAAGGACCTGCTGCCGACATCGCCGACTTCCGCTGACTCCTTCGGCCCGCGGCTGCATACCCAGTGGGGGCGCTGGCAGGCGCGCACCAACGTGGTGGCTTCCCCCGTGGGCCGGGTGCACGCCCTGTGCTCGCTAGCGACGGTGGACGGCCGCCAACTGCTCGCCACCAGCACCCGTCACGGCATCGGCGTCTGGGACAGCACGACCGGCCAGCAGCTCACCCACATCGACACCGGTGTCGCCCATAGCATGACGGTCGCGAAGGGGACCAGCGGGCGTCCCTTCCTGGTGGCGGCCGGGCCCCGCAGCGCGGCGGTGTTCGATCCGCTCTCGGGCCGCCAGCTGGCGGGCCTGGAACTGCCCGGTGTGCGCACGGTGGTGGTGGCACAGGATGGTGCCGACCGGTGGACGATGGTGGTGGCCAGCGGGCGGGAGGAGCTGGTCCTGTGGAAGCCGTCGGAGGACGTGGTCCAGCGGGTCCGCCTGCCTGACGATCTCCGCCTCCCGGACCGGCTGACCTGGATCCGTGACCCGCAGAGCCGGGGCTACCACCTGTGCAAACGGCACCGCGCCGGGTGGGTGCTGTTCAACCCCCTGACCGGCGACGTCCTGCCCCTGCACCTGCCGTTTTCCACGACCCGGTCCATGGCAGCCGTACGAGGGCCGTCCGGAGGCGATCTGCTGGCCGTGCTGCGCGGCGGCAAGGACGAGCCGGTCTGGCTGTTCAACCCCTTCCAGATCGCCGCCCGCCAGAGCGAGCTCTTTCCCACCGATTCTCTCCAGGCCGGCGAGGTGGTAGGCCGGTTGCCCGTTCGGGGCCAGCGGCTCGTGGCGTTGGCCGCTCCCGGTGGCGCCAGCGTGGCAGGCATCGTGACGGACGACGCCATCGAGGTATGGGATGTGTCCCGGTCCCAGCCGCGGCATGTGGGAACGTACCCGGCGCAACCGCGAGCGATGTTCGCCGGCATTCCCAGCCCAGATAAGGCCTGGAAGGTTGCCGTCACCGGTGACGAGGGCGTCCAACTGCACGGCCCCCACCCTGCGGTGCAGTGGGGCCCCAGCCCATCACCCTCTCCACGGCCCCGGCCGGCACGCAAGCCGTGGCGGGTCACGCAGGCAGCGCACATGATGGCCGCCCTGCCGTCCGCGAAGGGTACGCAACGGCTGGCCGTCCCCACTGGCTCCCAAGTGGAGATCCTGGACGCCGTCACTGGGCAGTGTCTCGACCACTACGAGCATTCCTCCCCAGTGACCTTCCTGGAAGCCCTACCCGCCCGGGACGGCTCAGCCGCCGTGGCCGTGGGCGACACGACGGGCATCCGTCTGTGGAACACCGGAGATGATGTCGCCCTGCCGCTCCTGAACGGCTCGTTCGAGCAAGCCCGCTGCTGCGCAGTGCAGCTTCCGGATGGGCAACCCGCTCTCGTGGTGACCGACCACAGCGGGACGATCATCGTGGACGCCGTCACCGGCGAGGTAAGACCGCTACCCGGCAACGGGCCAGTCAGCGCGCTGCTGGCGCTGCCCTCCCCCGCCAGCCGCTGCCTGGTGGCGGCGACGGTGCGCTCCCGGCTGCTGGTGTGGGATGTAGTCAGTGGCGAACTCATCGACGAACGCACGCTGCCCTACCGCAACACGGTCACCGCACTGTGCCTCGTCCCCCTACCTAAAAATCGTGTCGCGGTGGCCATCGCCACGCCTCATGAGATCGCATTCTGGGATCCGCAGAGGTGGAGTCCGGTGGGCCGTATCGACACCCCGTACACCGCTGTGATGACCGCACTCCCCCAGCCCTCGGGGTCCTGGCTGCTGGCAGCCGGCAACGGCACCGGCATGCGGCTGTGGGACCCCCTCACGGGACGCCTCGTGCATTCCCTGCTCACCGCGGCACCGGTCACCAACATCGTGCACACCGCCGGCGACACGCAGCGTGTGCACATCGCCGGGCCGACAGGACTTGCCACTCTCGGCTGGCCGCTGAAGGCAGAGCCGTCATAGGACGGCAATCGCCCGCTGATGGCACTGTCGCCGCCGACGGCCCGCACACGGGTCGGGCCCAACCGCTTGGGCAGCAACGCTTCTGGCGAAGGCCCGAGATCCGGCACGCTCGTGGCCCGGGGCCAGGGCGAGACACGCATGGTCAGCACGCCCTCTCGCAGGGCGTTCGTGGCGCAGGCGCCCGCAGGTTTGCCGGGATGCACCACCGGGCCGTGGACAGCGTGGATAGTCTCCGGTACGTGATGAACGACGGTCTCATGCGTACCACCACCCGGCTCTTCGACGCCTTCTGGGCAGCGGGAATCTCCAATCCGCTGGAGATCGTGGACCAGATATCCCTTCCTGTGTCTCCGCGAGCTGGACGGCATACAGGAATGCTGGGACCAAGAGGCGGTTCCGCAGGAAGCACCGGAGAGGGAACCTGTCTTCGCTCAGGACGAGCAGCATCTGCGCTGGTGCCATCTCATTCGCCTGACGCCTCAACGCATGTACACGTCGATGACCGACGAGGTGTTTCCCTGGCTGCGTAGTCACGCTTTCGCCGGGCTGGCCTATTCGCAGCACGTCAAAGATGCTCGTTTCACGATCCCGACCCCCAGGCTCCTCGCCAGGGCTGTGGGCCTCCTCGAGGAGGCCCTCTCGGCCGGGGATACCAACGCAGGCGGTCTGTACGAGCAACTGCTCGCCCGGGTCGCCACGGCCGGTCCCTTCGGCGCCTTCCGTACGCCTCACCATCTGACGGCTCTGATGGCAGCGATGGCTGAGCCCGGAGCTCGCCGGCTGGGCCGGGGATGTCTGGGCCGGGCTGCGGCCGGAGCTGGCCGAGCGGTTGAGGGAGGCCGAGTTCCTCTGGCGTTCCTCACAAGC
>NZ_JBIRTX010000036.1:0-36987 GCF_044334895.1 Streptomyces sp. NPDC020681
CAAGTCATCGGCCCCTGCTGACCACGTCACTTCAATCGAATAGACGTCATGACCAGCGACAACATGCTCAAGATGCAATCGAACCGGCGATAACGACCGGACCCTGCAGCGCGTAGATGGGGCGGACGCCGAGAATCTTCTGGATCTGGCTGCGCTTGCTGGAGTCGACGATCTTGGAGGACAGGGGGACCGGCAGCTCGACCGGGCCACTGTCCATGAGGACCTGCCCCGGCGCGGACAGGCTCTCCAGGAGATACGTGTGCTTGGCCAGCTTGCTGATGGCCTCCTTGCGGCGCTTGATCAGCAGAACCTGACCGCCCAGGCCCTTGGTGCGCAGGACCCGGACGTCACCGACCTCGGGAGGGTCGATGATCTCCGTCTTGGGACGCAGCGTCGCAGTGCGCCCTGGGATGTCGACTTCGGCGACCTCCCACTCCGGGACCGACAGCCGCAGCGCGATGCTCTCCGATTCCGGCGGACACAACTGGATGAGGTTGCTCCCTGGCTTACCGCTGTTCTTCTCCCGGAAGAGGAAGGCCGCCATTCCGCCGTCCTTTTTGAGCATGGCCAGCGGCTCATGGACACGGGGTATCTCCAGCACCTGGACCGAGGAGACAACTCCGTCGGTCTCGGTGACGTCGATGACCTTGCAGCGAAACAGCTCCGCGTCACGGATCAGCATGTCGATCTGGTTGGTCATGCGCACGAACTCGGAGAAGCGCTCCTGGTCCTCGCGCCGCTCCCGGGCCTGATCGATCTTCGGGAGGAGGAACTCCCAGCTCGGTGCGGAGCTCAGCACATGGCCCTGCGCCTTGTAGTCCTTCGTACTGAAGAACCCGATCCGGCCCGCTGCTACGTTCACCTGCCGCGATGCCTCCGCGGTGAAATAATCCAGCGACCCCGTGCAGAACGCGTTCTGCCAGTTGGGGGTGGAACCGGCCAAACTGCGCGCAGAGCTGATGCTCAGATGTAGGGATGTGCCGGACAGAACGTACTGGTCGCGATTGGGGACAGGCGCCAGGGTTGCTCCCTCGGCGAAGTCCTTGTACAGGAAGCTGTGTAACTGACTGACGTGGTCGGGGCGGTTCGGGTTGAAGGGATCCGCCGGCCCCAGTTTCATCGACTTGCGCAGGCCACGTTCCATGCACGTGCGCACGAGACTGCGGTTGTGTGGGTCGATCACCACGATGTGCCGGGCCGTGGTGTCGCCGCCTGTCTGCGACTGGAGAAGGACGCGCACGATCTCCCGGACGGTGGTGGAGATCTCGGTGCCGTGCTTGGGACGGATGGCGGGTTCATCGGAGATGAGCTGGCCGATGAAGTCGTGCTCGAGGGGCGTCAGCTTCCGCTTGGCCTTCGCCAGATGGTCGAGGACGAGACGGTAGCGTGCCATGGGGTCCGTGGATGCACCCAGGTGCTCGATGGCGAGCATGCAGCGTGCCACAAGCATGCCGAAGGCGAACCAGTCCGCGTCTGGGCCGAATGCGGTACTGCCGCTCAGTGCTTCCGGAGCCGTCTCCCAGCCTACGCGGGAAGGCGGGGCTGATGCGGGGTGCCCGAGCCGGACACTCCATTCGAATCCGCCCAGCCGACAGGAGTCAGGGCCGTCGCCGGGGTCGAGGAAGACCGACTCGGGGGAGACGCATCGGTGAACGACCTGCTGCTCATGGAGCAGGGCCAGCCCCTCGGCTATGCGGCCGAGCATCTGCCAGAGCTCTCTGCGCCCGGCCGGCCGACCGGACAGCCAGTCGTGACTGCTGCGTTCGCCGAGCCGCGAGGCCAGCGTGTGCAGCCCCTCTGTCTTGAACACCATCACGAAGCACCGGTGATCGTGATCGATGCCGACGTCCTGTAACTGGAGGAGGGAGTCCTCGGAACCGGGTGTGCTGCGTACTTGGTAAAGGGTTCGCAGCTCGGCGTCCCACAGCGCGCGCTGGACGTCGTCCGGTTTGGCCTCGTAGAAGGGCCACGCCTTGAGCAGATACGGCTTTACGAACTCTGAGGTGTCATTGGCCGCCCACAGCTGGCCCTCTCCCGCGGTGGAAATGACGGACCCGGCGAGCTCGTACCGACCTTTGAGTAGGGAGACACCCGCTTTGAGAGTCATGCACCCTCCACCCTGTATGTTCCTTCAACCAAGGGATCTAGCACATTAACACCCATGTCGGTCAAGGGAGTTGGTTGCGAGAGATGTGCCGGGCGCATCGGGGGCACGCCTAGGCGGGTGGGGGCGCGCGAGTGACGCATTCAACTTGGTGGGGCCAAGCGTCTGGTGTGAGCTGTGACGGGAACGCCCGTCGGCGGGGCCGGGAGTCCCGGCCCCCGTGGCGGGCGCGCTCAGGGGGTCTCGGGGGCAGGCCCCCGAGAGGCTGCGTCAGGCCTTGACCTTGATCGCGGAGATGTCGAAGACCAGCTTCGCCTTGTCGCTGACCATCACGCCGCCGGTCTCCAGCGCGGCGTTCCAGGTCAGGCCCCAGTCGGAGCGCAGGATCTCGGCGCCACCCTCGAAGCCGACGCGCTCGTTGCCGTACGGGTCGGTGGCAGAGCCGTTGAACTCCAGGTCGATGGCGAGCGGACGCGTGACGTCCTTGATCGTCAGGTCACCGGTGATGCGGTACGAGTCGCCGCCCAGCTGCTCGGCGTGCGTCGAGCGGAAGGTCATCAGCGGGAACTGCTCGGCCTCGAAGAAGTCGCCGGTACGCAGGTGGGCGTCGCGGTCGGCGATGCCGGTGTCAATGCTGGCGATCTTGACGTCGATCTCGGCGGTGGAGTGGTGCGGGTCGGTGCCGTTCAGCTGCAGGCTGCCGGAGAAGTCGCCGAACGAGCCGCGGACATTGGTGACCATGGCGTGCCGGACCGTGAAACCGATGCTGCTGTGGGCCGGGTCGATGGTGTATTCGCCGGTCAGAGCGGCGAGCGCGGGGTCGACGGGGGCCGCGGTGGCGGTGGTGGACTCGGTCTCGGACTTGCGGTTGAAGATACCCATGACGCACTCCTCGGGGACGGTGTTCGGCGTGTTGTTCAAGCTTCAACGACATCGACCGTAGACCTATTCCGTTGAGATTTCAACATCTTCGCGAGAGGTTCACCCACGGGTCGTAACGGCACCCTGGCGACGCGCGTAGAACTCGGGCACCATCGCGGTGCTCCACCTGCAACGCCCGTCCCACCGGAATGCACGGTCCTCAGCGGTCATCAGCAGGAGGGAACTCCCCGCCATGAAATTCCGCTCCACGCTCACTGTGCTCACCCTTGTATCCGGCGCGCTCTTCGCCCCCGGGCTCGGCGTCATCAGCGGCGCGACCGAGGCGCACGCGGCGACCAAGATCAGCCATGCCACGGCCACCTCGATGTTCCGCTCGTCCGGGATCACCTGGTCCTCGTCGGGCGGCTGCTCCGACCGCAACAACCCGACGTGCACGTCCTTCGAGCAGCTCAACCTCGCGTCGGCGCAGGGAGCCCAGACGCTGAAGAGCGCCAGCGGCTGCGCGCTCAACATCACCGGCGGCACGGAGACCGGCCACGCCGGCGGCACGTACTCGCACTGGAACGGCTACAAGCTCGACTACAGCAAGTACACCTGCGTCGGGAACTACATCAAGAACACCTTCACCTACATCGGCGCGCGGCCCGGCGACGGAGCTCCGCAGTGGAGGTCGGGGTCGGGCAACGTCTACGCCGACGAGGGCAACCACTGGGACGTGACGTACTACAACTGCGGCGGCTGCTGACCGGGCCGCGCGCCCAGCACTGCGCCCCCGGACCCCGCGCTTCCGGGTCCGGGGGCGCAGCCACGGACTCTCAGGAGCCCACCGTCAGCGTGAAGCGCCTCGGGTTGCCGTCGTGCGCCGCGCCCGAGACGTCCGGCTGGCCGTCCGGGCGGACGTCGTCGTACGGGAACGCATAGCCGATCGGCGTGTTCGCGTGCACGATCCGCGACCAGTGGTTCGTGGCCGCGTCCTTGTAGTAGTCACCGGCCGTCGGCCCGTTCGGCTGGTCCGGATGTGTCAGCAGCGTCGTCCGGTTGAACGCCGCCGCGAGCCGCGCCAGCAGGCCCTTCTTGTCGTCCGGGTCGTCCGGGTTGTTGGCGAACGGGCCGTGGTTGCAGGTGAAGATGTCCTTCGAGGTCGGCTTCGCGAAGGTGTGTCCGCCCGTGAAGGTGAGCACGTCGCCGCTGACCCGGCCCGTACGCACACCGCGCCCGCCCTGGAGATCGATCCGCAGATCCTCCGACCGGTACTTCTCCCAGACCCGGTCGATGTAGCTGTCGAAGGCATCGCGGAACGGCATCTCGTTCGGCCGGTCGAAGAACGGCGCCATGTGGTTCTGCGGTGAGATCACCCGCAGCACCTTCCCGTCCGAGCCCCGGACGACGAGCTTGTCCCAG
This sequence comes from Streptomyces sp. NPDC020681, assembly GCF_044334895.1. Classification (NCBI taxonomy): domain Bacteria; kingdom Bacillati; phylum Actinomycetota; class Actinomycetes; order Kitasatosporales; family Streptomycetaceae; genus Streptomyces; species Streptomyces sp. NPDC020681. The sequence continues at coordinate 4,388 of NZ_JBIRTX010000036.1, forward strand.
GGCTGGCCGTCGCGGGCCGCCTGCTCGGTCAGGCCGTCGGCGATCTTCTCCAGCGCGCCGCCCGGCAGCGGCGCGACCGTGTGCGTGGCGTCGCCGGTCAGGGTGAGGCCGATCGGGATTCCGGTCACCAGGTCGACATAGCTGATGTTGGCGAACAACTGCACCGGGTTGAAGGTGAACTCCGCGAACGCCCAGACGCGGCTGTAGTTGGGGTCGGCCGGGGTCGCGAACGCGGGCTCGACCAGCGAGGGCCCGGGATTGACGAAGAAGTCGAGCTTGCTGTCGCGTACGAAGTAGACACGGGCGCCGAACATCTGAGGCAGTGTCAGGACGACCGGGCCCGCGCCGGCCGCCGGGAGCGGTATGGCGCAGTCGACGGGCAGCGGGGTCTGCGGCGCGGACGGCGACTCGGGGTAGTAGACGCCGCCGCCCGGCTTGAGCAGCACCCAGCGGTTGGTGCCCTGCTCGTGGCCGGTCACATACGCGTGGACCGTGCCGGGCAACGACTTGTTCTCCAGGGCCAGTTCGCAGGTGGGGGGCGCGGCCTTGGCATTGGGGCTGAGAGCGCTTCCCCAGACGGGGTAGGTGGCTGCCGTCGCGGTGGCGGCTGCTCCTGCCAGGAACATTCGGCGGGATATCACGGACTGAACTCCTCTTGCTGTGGGGGGTGTTCCACTGTTGCGGCGGGTGGGGCAGGCGTCAAGAGTTGTGACTGAGAGCGCTCTCAACTTCTTTTCCGCTTCACGAAGTTGACGCGTGGGCCGGAGGAGTCGCAGCCGCGCATGCGCGCAAGCGCTTTCTGTTCCGACACGTGCGACGGCCATTGAAGGCCGGGCAGGACCGTGCTAGACCAACGGCGAACCGGCCTGTACCCCTTCCGCCCCGGAGGCTCCCGTGCCGCTGCCGTACGACTGGTCCCGCCGTGCCTTTCTGGCCACCACGGGGGCAAGCGCTCTCACTCTCGGGCTCGCCTCTCCAGGACAGGCGGCGGCCGCCGGCCAAGTCGCCGACGAATACGAGACGCTGCGGCAGCGCTGGAAGGAGATCAGCCTCGGCACCGGATACGACCCGGCCTCGGAGCCGTACGCCTCACGCCTCGCCGCGACCGGCCGGCTCGCCGCCGGATTCCGCGCCTCCATGGCCCCGACCGACACCTCGCTCTGGCCGGGCCACTCCTTCGACCCGCCCGCCGGCATCACCCAGAGCTACAACCGGCTGTGGAGCATGACCCAGGCCTACGCCCAGCCCGGCACCGGCCTCACCGGCGACCCCGCCCTGCTCGCCGACATCGTCCGTGGCCTCGACCATCTCGCCGCGAAGGTCTACAACCCCTCGACCACCCGCTACGGCAACTGGTGGGAGTGGCAGATCGGCAGCCCCCGCCTCCTCATGGACATCGTCGCCGTGCTCCACGACAAGCTCACCGCCGCGCAGCGCGAGGCCGCGTTCGCCGCCGTCGACCACTTCGTCCCGGACTCGATGCTCGGCGACTACAGCGGCACATCCACCGGCGCCAACCGCGTCGACCTGTGCCGCTCGGTCGCCCTGCGCGGCGTCCTCGGCCGTGCCCCAGCCAAGATCGCCCTGGCCCGCGACGCGCTCTCGCCCGTCTTCCCGTACGTCACCAAGGGCGACGGCCTCTACGCCGACGGCTCGTTCGTCCAGCACACCTGGGTCGCCTACTCCGGTACGTACGGACAGGTCCTGCTCGACGGCCTCGGCCGGCTCTTCGCGCTGCTCGCGGGATCCAGCTGGGCCGTCACCGATCCGAACCGCCAGATCATCCTGGACAGCGTCGAGCACGCGTACGCGCCGCTGATCTACAACGGGCTGATGATGGACAGCGTCAACGGCCGTGCCATCAGCCGCGGTTACCTCAGGAACGACGACCTCCACGTCATGCGCAGCGACCACTTCCACGGACAGGCGCTGATCGCCGCGATCGCGCTGCTCGCGGACGGCGCGAGCGCGGCGGAACGCGAGCGGTGGCACGCGCGGATCAAGGGCTGGATCGAACGGGACACCGTCACGCCGATCCTCAGCGGCGCGCAGTTCGGCGTCGCCGACCTGTCCAGGCTGCATGCGGTGGCCGCCGCCACGGTGGCCGCCGCCCCGGAGCCCGTCGGCCACCAGCTCTTCGCCGCCATGGACCGTTCCGTGCACCGGCGGCCCGGCTGGGCCGCGAACATCTCGATGGCCTCGGAGCGGATCTCGTACTACGAGTGCGGCAACGGCGAGAATCCGCGCGGCTGGCACACCGGAGCCGGAATGCTCTACTGGTGGCCCGGCGAGGGCAAAGGCGGCCGGTCCGATCAGTACACCGACTGGTTCTGGCCGACCGTCGACTTCTACCGGCTGCCCGGAACGACCGTGTCGACCAAGCGACTTGCGGACAAGGCGGGCGGTGAATGGGGCCTGCCGAAGCCCGCGGCGACCTGGGTCGGCGGTGCGAGTGACGGCGAGTTCGCGGCCGTCGGACAGCATCTGCTCGGCCTCGGCTCCACCTTGCGGGCCCGTAAGTCGTGGTTCTGCGTGGCCGACGCGGTGATCTGCCTCGGCGCGGGCATCGGGTGCACCGACGGTGTCCCGGTCGAGACGATCGTCGACAACCGCATGCTCGGCGAGAACGGGACCAACGCGTTCACCACCGGCCGCGGCTGGGCCCATCTCGAAGGCCACGGCGGCTGGGTCTTCCCGTACGGCACGGACACCCTGCGAACGCTGCGCGAAGACCGCACCGGGGCCTGGAGCGACATCAACACCACCAGCTCCACGGAGCGGGTCACCCGGCGCTACCAGACGCTCTGGCTGGACCACGGCACCGATCCGGCCGATGCCCGCTACGCCTATCTGCTGATGCCCGGCGCGGGCCGGCGGACGCTCGCGGCCCGCGCGCACGACCGCGGCTGGCTGGAGATCCTCGACAACGCCGCCGCCCGTCAGGCCGTCGCCGTCCGCTCACTGGGCCTGACCGCCGCGAACTTCTGGGCGCCCGGTACGGTGGGGCCCCTCACCGTGACCGCGCCGGCGAGCGTCCTCGTACGGAAGAAGCGCCGTACCGCCACGCTCAGCCTCAGCGAGCCGACGCGCACCGGGACACCGCTGGAGATCACCTGGCACCATCCGGTCCGCCGGGTCACCGCCAAGGACCCGGGCGTCGAGGTGCTCGCCACCGGTCGTGTCCTGCGGCTGCGACTCGCCGGGGGCACCGCGGGTGCGACGTACCGCTGCGAAGTGACTCTCAGCTGAACTCCTTGTCGGACTTCCACAAACATCAGTGGCACTGAGCTGGCGAATGGGCTGCGCCGGTGAAGGGTTCTGTCCAAGACCGACAGGAGAAACGTCCGGAGACTGTGAGGAGTCGACGGCGGGGTTTCCTTGTTCCGATCCGTAGGGTCGTTGCATGACCGTTGTGGACGAGACCTCCAGCGAGCCGAGTGACGCGCGTGGGCGCGTGGCCGAGCTGCACGATCTGCGCGACCGCGCCAAGCGCGGACCCAGCGACCGGGCGACCGAGGCCCAGCACGCCAAGGGCAAGCTGACCGCTCGTGAGCGCATCGAGCTGCTGCTGGACGAGGGATCGTTCAAGGAGGTCGAGCAGCTGCGCCGGCACCGGGCGACCGGGTTCGGCCTGGAGGCCAAGAAGCCGTACACCGACGGTGTCATCACCGGCTGGGGCACGGTCGAGGGCCGCACGGTCTTCGTCTACGCGCACGACTTCCGGATCTTCGGCGGCGCGCTGGGCGAGGCCCACGCCACCAAGATCCACAAGATCATGGACATGGCCATCTCGGCCGGCGCGCCCCTGGTCTCGCTGAACGACGGCGCGGGCGCCCGTATCCAGGAGGGCGTCTCCGCGCTCGCCGGCTACGGCGGCATCTTCCAGCGCAACACCCGCGCGTCCGGTGTCATCCCGCAGATCTCGGTGATGCTCGGCCCGTGCGCGGGCGGCGCGGCGTACTCCCCGGCGCTGACCGACTTCGTGTTCATGGTCCGTGAGACCTCGCAGATGTTCATCACGGGCCCGGACGTGGTCAAGGCGGTGACGGGCGAGGAGATCACCCAGAACGGCCTCGGCGGCGCGGACGTGCACGCCGAGACCTCCGGCGTCGCGCACTTCGCGTACGACGACGAGGAGACCTGCATCGCCGAGGTCCGGTACCTGCTGGCGATGCTGCCGTCCAACAACCGTGAGAACCCTCCGACGGTCCACGCGGAGGACCCGGCGGACCGGCGCTCCGACGTACTCTTGGACCTCGTACCGGCGGACGGCAACCGCCCGTACGACATGCACAAGGTCATCGAGGAGCTCGTCGACGACGGCGACTACCTCGAGATCCACGAGCGGTGGGCCCGCAACATCATCTGCGCGCTCGCCCGCCTCGACGGCCAGGTGGTCGGCATCGTCGCCAACCAGCCGCAGTCCCTGGCCGGTGTCCTGGACATCGAAGCCTCCGAGAAGGCCGCCCGCTTTGTGCAGATGTGCGACGCCTTCAACATCCCGATCATCACTCTTCTGGACGTACCCGGCTTCCTGCCCGGCGTCGATCAGGAGCACGGTGGAATCATCCGGCACGGCGCGAAGCTGCTGTACGCGTACTGCAACGCGACGGTGCCGAGGATCTCGCTGATCCTGCGCAAGGCGTACGGCGGTGCGTACATCGTCATGGACTCCCAGTCCATCGGTGCCGACCTGACCTACGCCTGGCCCACCAACGAGATCGCGGTGATGGGCGCCGAAGGTGCCGCCAACGTCATCTTCCGCAAGCAGATCGCAGAGGCCGAGGACCCCGAGGCGATGCGGACGCGCATGGTCAAGGAATACAAGTCCGAGCTGATGCACCCGTACTACGCGGCGGAGCGCGGCCTGGTCGACGACGTCATCGACCCCGCCGAGACCCGAGAGGTGCTGATCGCATCCCTCGCGATGCTCCGCAACAAGCACGCCGACCTGCCGTCCCGCAAGCACGGCAACCCCCCGCAGTAACCCTGCGCTGCGAAGACTGGAGCTTTTGGACATGAGCACACCTGTTGATCCGTCCCACCTGCTGCGCGTCGAGAAGGGGCATGCCGACCCCGAGGAGCTCGCCGCGATCACCGCGGTGCTGCTGGCCCGTGCGGCGTCCCAGCCGGACACCGACGCGGCCCGCCGCGGCCGCTCCACGGCCGGCTGGCGCCGCCTGGAGCGCCAGCGCGGCTTCCAGCCCTCCCACAGCTGGCAGGGCTGACCGCAGCTCCTCCTGAGGCCTCACAGGGCCCCGGCGCACCGGTTTTTCCGGCGGGCCGGGGCCCTGCCTTTTGCCCGCGTCGGTGCGCCGGGTTCGCCGAGACATGAAGAAGCCCTCGCGCTCCGCTGGAGCGCGAGGGCTTCTCGCAAGGGACATCGACCCGCGGTACCGGCTACCGCAGGCGGGCCATCAGAGCGTGCTCGACCAGCGTGATCAGCGCGCTCTTCGCGTCCGCGCGGTGCCGCGCGTCCGTGGTGATGATCGGGGTGTCGGGGCCGATCTGCAGCGCCTCCCGCACCTCTTCCGGGTTGTACGGCTGGTGGCCGTCGAACCCGTTCAGCGCGATCACGAACGGCAGACCGCTGTTCTCGAAGTAGTCCACCGCCGGGAAGCAGTCGGCGAGACGGCGCGTGTCCACCAGAACCACCGCGCCGATCGCGCCGCGCACCAGGTCGTCCCACATGAACCAGAACCGGTCCTGTCCGGGCGTACCGAACAGGTACAGGATCAGGTCCTGGTCGAGCGTGATACGGCCGAAGTCCATGGCGACGGTGGTCGTCGTCTTGTCCCCGGTGTGCGTGAGGTCGTCGATGCCCGCCGACGCGCTGGTCATCACGGCCTCGGTACGCAGCGGGTTGATCTCCGAGACGGCGCCGACGAACGTGGTCTTGCCCACGCCGAATCCGCCCGCCACCACGATCTTCGCGCTGGTGGTTGAGCGGGCTGCACCGCCGCTAGAGCTTGCGAAGTCCACTGAGCACCCTTTCGAGCAGTGTCACGTCTGGCTGGCCGCCGGCGGACTCGTCGCCGCCGGGCTGGTGGATGGCGACAAGTCCGGCCTCCGCCAGGTCGGCGACGAGGATCCGGGCAACGCCGAGGGGGATGGTGAGAAGTGCCGAGATCTCCGCGACGGACTTGATCTCGAAGCACAGGCGGCAGATCCGCTGGTGCTCGGGCAACTGCCCTTGCAGCCTGGCGGGATCGGCCGTGGTACTGACCAGCGCCTCGATGGCGAGCTGGTAACGGGGCCGGGTCCGGCCGCCGGTCATCGCGTAGGGGCGCACCAGAGGGTTGTGCGTCCCAGTGCCCGAGCCCGTGTTGGAATCCGGCGCACGCCGTCCCACCGGCTGGATGCGCGGTGGCTCCTGGCCGTACGACGGGTCGTACGGCGACTGCGACTGCGGCGGCTGCTGGTACGGCGGCTGGGCACCTCTGCTTGGCGAAGAAGGAAAGTTGAAGCGGTTCTGAGAGCGGTCACCCGGCGTCTGGTGCCCACCGTCATAACCGCGTCCGCCTGGGGGTGTTGCCACGTTTCCTCCTCCGACTGCCGGTAGCCGGTCCCTGTCCCTGTGGAGCCGCGCCACCGCACCCTATGGTGCAGTGGCGTGAAACGCACTGTCTGTCTGTTAGTTGAGAAGACTGCCCTGAAGCTCCGCGCGAAGGTCCGGGGTCAGCACACTGCCTGCCCGGTCCACCAGAAGAGCCATCTCGTACCCCACGAGGCCGATGTCGGCATCCGGGTGTGCGAGTACGGCCAGTGAGGAACCGTCGGAGATGGACATGATGAAGAGGAATCCGCGTTCCATCTCCACAACCGTCTGGTTGACGGCGCCGCCTTCGAAGATCCTTGACGCTCCCGCGGTGAGCGAGGTCAGACCGGAGGCGACTGCCGCCAGTTGATCAGCTCGGTCCCGGGGGAATCCTTCGGACATCGCCAGCAGGAGTCCGTCGGCGGAGACCACCACGGTGTGGGACACCCCGGGGGTGTTGTCCACGAAGTTGGTGATCAACCAGTTCAGATTCTGCGCCGCCTGGCTCATCGGGCTCACAACTAACGCTCCTGGTTGTAGGTATTACCCGGGCCACTGTGTCGATCGTAAGTGGCCGAAGTGTTCGTGTCCGATCCCGCGCTGCGTCCCTGCTGGACACCGCGCCGCAGGTTGCTCAACCTGCCGCGCACGTCCTCCGGGGCACGGGAAACCTGAGGGCCGCCCTGCGGGGTCTGCTCCGCGGTGCCTTCGATGAGGTTGGCCTTGGGCACCCGCTTCGGAAGACCGGAGGAGGTGACCCCGCCCGCCTTCGGCTCACGGAGCTTCTCCGCCCGCTGCCAGCGCTCGTCGTTGGTCGAGCGCCAGTCCGAGGTGTCGACGGCACCGGTGCTGCCGTTGGCGGCCGCCTCGGACTGACTGCTCTGCGGCGCTTGTCGGTCCTGCTCCGCGTGCGGCTGCCACGAGGACTGCTGCTGGGGCTGCGGCGACGCGTTGCCGCCGCGCCGCGGCAGACCTGCGTCGGTCAGCTCGTGGCTGCTGCTCGGAGAGGGGCCCGGACGTTCGAAGCCTACGCGCTCGGGGGCGTTCGCGGGAGCGCCGGGGGCAGATTCCGATTCGGCTCGGTACTCCGGCTCGTACGCGCCCTGGTACGTACCTTGCTCCGGCCACTCTGCCTGGTGGGACGGGGTGTCGTACGAGCTGTCGTACTGCTGCTGAGGTGCCTGCTGGTCCTGGTACGTGGATTCCGCATATGCGGATTCCGAGTGTCCCTGGGACTCCGGGTAGCCATTGGGCGAGGCGTAGCCGTCGTACGTCTGCTGCTGGTCCTGGGCGTAGCCCTGGTCCGCGTAGTCCTGACCGTAGTCAGGGGCGTACTGCTGCTGCTCCTGCGCGTAGTTCTGGTCGTACTCCTGCTGGTCGCCGTAGAGCTGGCGCTCGCCGCCGTGGGCCTGCGCCTCGAGCGCCGCACGGCGCTCCTCGCGCATCAGCGAGCGGCCCACCGGGTCGAGCTGGGCGTCCGCGTCCTCGTACCGCGAGTCGTCGAAGCCGAGCTCCGCCGCGGTGCGCATCGGCGGGGCCTGCAGGGGAGCGGGCTCGAACGCGTGCTGCTCCGGAATGATCTGCGAGACCGTGAAGTCGTCCTCGGGCAGCGGCTCGCCACCGCCACCGTGAGTGATGGCGTCCGGGAGCATGACCAGCGAGGTGGTGCCCGCCTGCTCGCCGGAGGGGCGCAGCTGGACGCGGACGCCGTGCCGGTCGGCGAGGCGGCCGACCACGAACAGGCCCATGCGCTGCGAGACGGCGGCGTCCACCGTCGGCGGGTTGGCCAGCTTGTGGTTGATGTCGGCGAAGTCCTCGGCGGTCAGGCCGATGCCCTTGTCGTGGATCTCGATCATGACCCGGCCGTCGGGGAGACGCGTGGCGGTCACGCGCACCTTGGTCTGCGGCGAGGAGAACGTCGTGGCGTTCTCCAGCAGCTCCGCGAGCAGGTGCACAAGGTCGGTCACGGCCTGGCCGTGGATGTCCGTCTCCGGGACGCCGGTGAGCTCGATGCGCTCGTACGACTCCACCTCGGAGGAGGCGGCGCGCAGCACGTCGACCAGCGGAACCGGCTGGTTCCAGCGGCGGCCGGGCTCCTCGCCGGCGAGGACCAGGAGGTTCTCACCGTTGCGGCGCATACGGGTCGCCAGGTGGTCCAGCTTGAAGAGGTTCTCCAGCTGGTCCGGGTCGGCCTCGTTGTTCTCCAGGTCGGTGATCAGGGTCAGCTGGCCCTCGATCAGCGACTGGTTGCGGCGCGACAGGTTCGTGAAGATCGCGTTGACGTTGCCACGGAGCATGGCCTGCTCGGCGGCGAGCCGGACGGCCTCGCGGTGGACCTGGTCGAAGGCGCGGGCGACCTCGCCGATCTCGTCCTGGGTGTCGATGGGGATCGGCTGCACCCGGGTGTCGACGCGGCCCGGCTCCGTACGGGAGAGCTGGTCGACCAGCATCGGCAGGCGCTGCTCGGCGATGCCGAAGGCGGCGGTGCGCAGCTGGCGCATCGAGCGGCTCATCTGGCGGGCCATGAGACCGGCCAGGATGAAGGCGGTGAGCAGGGCGATGACGACGATGCCACCGCTGACGAAGGCGTCGCGCCGGGCGTCGTCGGCGATCCGCGCGGCCTCGGTCACCGCCTTGTCGACGAGGTCGTTCTCGATCTCGGTGTAGCCGTCGAACTTGGCGGTGGCGGCGCCCATCCAGACCTCGGGCGTGATGTCTTCCTTGCGGAGCTCCGAGGGCTCGGCGCCGGTGCCGATCTTGCGGGCGATGCCGGTGAAGACGGAGCCGTCGGTCTCGTCCTTCGGCGGGTTGAGATTCGCGGCCGCCAGCCGCTTCTCGCCGGCGGCGGCCTTCTCGGCCATGATCGCCTTGAGCTTGTCCGTGTCGGCCTGCGTGCCGCCGGAGACGTACTCGGCGATCGCGATCTGCTCGAGGTAGTTGTACGAGTTGAACGCCACGGTCTGCTTGGCGAGCGTGGCGGGGTCCTCGCTCGGGCGGACCAGCAGGTGGATGCCGATGGAGCGCTGGAGCGACTCGGCGGCCTTGGCGAGCTGGACGGCGTAGACGGTGCGGCCGAAGGTGGTCACGTTGCCGGTGCCGAGCCCGAGCTCGTTGGAGAACTCCATCAGCGAGTGCTGGACCGCGACGTAGCCCTCTTCGGTCTTCACCGGGTCGAGGAGCTTGGTGTACGCGGCCTGGCGGAGCTTCTCGAGCGTCGGCTCCTCGGCGCGGAACAGGGTCAGCCGGCGCTCCAGGCCCTGCTTCTCGGGCATGTCCTGAACGGCCAGGTCGAACTTCTTCTTCGCGTCGTCGGTGGCCGCGTACGCCTGTATGACGGTGTCGCTCTTGCGGGCCGCGGGCGTGGTGGCCGTGAGCAGCGGAACGGCGGTGAGGTCACGCTCGTTCAGCAGGGCCTGGCCGTACTCCGAGGCGGCGCGCACGATGAGCGCCGTCTTCTCGGCGTCCTGGGCCTCGTTCCAGGTGTCGATCGAGCTCTTGACCTGGAAACCACCCATGACCAGGCCGACGAGCACGGGTATGAGGAGGATCGCGTTCAGGCGGGTCGGAACTCGCCAGTTGCGTGGATTGAGCCGGCTGCTGCTGCCGGCTGCTGCCGGTGGCTGCAGGCCTGGCTCTTGCGCAGGCGATGCCGCTGTGCGCGGCGGCGGGGTGAAGTTGCCCCGCGCCTGCTGCTCTGCGGAGCTTGTCATGCTTCGCCTCACTCGACCAACAACCTCTCGGCGTCGGCACCTACGCTGTGCCGTGTTTCGTTCAGAGCCGTACTACTCGGGAGTTCAGCGAATTTCAGCATGCGAAGTGGGTCCGATCCAAACAGTTGGAATCAGCCATTCCGAGTGCTGCAAGCCTCAGATAAAACAGACATAAAGAGCGAGATGCGTCAAATGGAGAGGCCAATGTGAGCACTGTGATACCAGCCGTAAGCGTTAGGTGTCCGGAAGGCCGTAATTCTCTGTCGAAACGTTATGAACAGCGAGGCGGGCCGTGTCAAAAGACACAGCCCGCCCACGCATAACTACGACAAGTGCCGTATGAACGTGTCTACTTGAGCCGGGCCATCAGAGCGTGCTCGACCAGCGTGATCAGCGCACTCTTGGCATCTGCGCGGTGCCGGGCGTCCGTGGTGATGATCGGTGCATCGGGCCCGATCTGCAAGGCCTCCCGCACTTCCTCCGGATTGTACGGCTGATGGCCGTCGAACCCGTTCAGCGCGATCACGAACGGCAGACCGCTGTTCTCGAAGTAGTCCACCGCCGGGAAGCAGTCGGCGAGACGGCGGGTGTCGACGAGTACGACAGCGCCGATCGCGCCGCGCACCAGGTCGTCCCACATGAACCAGAACCGGTCCTGACCAGGCGTACCGAACAGATAAAGGATCAGATCCTGATCCAGGGTGATACGGCCGAAGTCCATGGCGACGGTGGTCGTCGTCTTGTCCCCGGTGTGGGTCAGATCGTCGATGCCCGCGGACGCGCTGGTCATCACGGCCTCGGTACGCAGCGGGTTGATCTCCGAGACGGCGCCGACGAACGTGGTCTTGCCCACGCCGAATCCGCCCGCCACCACGATCTTCGCGCTGGTGGTCGCCCGGGCCTGACCGCCGCTAGAGCTTCCGAAGTCCACTGAGCACCCTTTCGAGCAGTGTCACATCCGGCGTGCCGCCGGCCTCTCCGTTGCCCGGCTGGTGGATCGCCACCATCCCCGCCTCCGCCAGGTCGGCGACGAGGATACGGGCGACTCCGAGCGGCATCGACAGCAGTGCCGACACCTCTGCCACCGACTTGACCTCGCGGCACAGGTGGCAGATCCGCTGGTGCTCCGGGAGCAGCCCGGCGAGCAGCGCCGGATCGGCCGTCGTGCTGACCAGCGCCTCTATCGCGAGCTGATAGCGCGGCCGGGTCCGGCCGCCGGTCATCGCGTAAGGACGTACCAGCGGCTGGTCGCCCTCAAAGCCGTACGCGTCGACTGAGGCGCCGTACGGATCGTGAGAGGCGGATGGCGGGGTCATGAATCCTCCGGGCGGGACAGCAAGTGGTCGGCGTGCCGTCTGACTGGGCCGGTGGGGGGCCTGTTGGCGACCTGACGGTGGTGGTGCGGTAGCAGGTACTTGAGGGGGGATTGCAGGTCAGTGCAAGAGGCTTCCCTGGAGCTCCGCGCGCAGGTCCGGCGTGAGGACCGTGCCTGCCCGGTCGACCAGAAGAGCCATCTCGTAACCGACGAGGCCGATGTCGCAGTCGGGGTGTGCGAGCACGGCGAGCGACGAGCCGTCCGAGACGGACATCAGGAAGAGAAAACCGCGTTCCATTTCGACGACCGTCTGGCTGACGGGGCCGCCTTCGAAGATTCGGGAGGCTCCCGCGGTCAGCGACGTCAGACCGGAGGCGACTGCCGCCAGCTGATCGGCGCGGTCGCGCGGGAATCCTTCGGACATCGCCAGCAGAAGACCGTCGGCGGAGACCACCACCGTGTGCGACACCCCGGGGGTGTTGTCCACGAAATTGGTGATCAACCAGTTCAGGTTCTGGGCCGCCTGGCTCATCGGGCTCAACTAGCGCTCCTGGTGGTGAGATGGGCCGAGGTTGAAGCTGCCGGTGTTCTGCTCCCGGCCCTGCTGGATGCCACGACGGAGGTTCGTCAGCCGGCCGCGCACATCATCAGGTGCACGCGAGACCTGCGGACCGGTCTGGGTGTTCTGCTCCTGCGCGGTGCCCGCGACCAGATTGGCGCGCGGGACCCGGCGGGGCAGACCGGAGGTGGTGACGCCGCCCGCCGCGGGCTTCCTGACCCGCTCGGCCTGGCGCACCAGCTCGTCATTGGGCGAGGTGCGCCACGAGGCGTTGCTGCTCGGTGCCGCGGCGGGAGTGCGCTGCGGCATCGGCGGAACCGGACGCTCCGCAGGCCTCGGCGGGACTGCCGGTGCCTGGGGCGCCTGGGGCTGCTGCTGGTGCGGCTGCCCGCCGTTCTGTCCGGCGTTCTGGCCGCCCTGTCCGCCGCCGTGGGGGCCGCGGAACCAGTTCGTCTCCAGAGTGTCGTACAGCGGCGTACGGCCGTCGCCGGGGCCGGTCGCGGGCGGCAGCGCCTCGGGCTGCGGCTGCGGCGGCAGGGCGTTCTGGCGACGAGCACCGTAGTCGGCGTTGTCCCGGCCGTCGTTGCGGCGCGGGGCAGGAGCCTGACTCGGGTAGGGCGGCTGCGGAGCGCCGAGGTCCGGACGGGCGAACTGCCCGGTGGACGCCGGGTCCTGAGAACCGCCCTGCGTGCTGTTCTGCGGCCTGGCGTACTGGCCGGTGGACGAACCGCCGGAGTTGGCCGGAGGACCGAAGACGTCATTGCGTACGTACTGGCCCGTGGAGCCCGCACCGCTGCGGGGCGGGGGCCCGTTGAAGTCCGGCCGCGGGAACTCCTCCGTGGAGCCCGCACCGCGGGTCGTCTCCTCGTGACCGCGCGGCGAGTCCGCCGGACGCGGCTGACGCGCGGGCGGCTGCTCGCTGCCCCAGCTGGCGGCCTGCGGACGCTGCTGGCCCGAGCCCGGCAGCTCGGCACGCGGACCGCCGGAAGCGGGCAGCTGCCGGCCGCGGTCGCCCGCAGCACCCTGCGGGGAGCCGTTCTGGCGTGACTCGTTGCGGGCCGGAGCGTTCTGCGCGCCACGGCCGGAGCCCGAGCCGAAGGCCCCGGCGAGACCGCCGCCCTGCTGGCCCTGGTCCTGGCGGGGACCGCCGTCACGGCCGGGAAGCGCCGCACGCGGAGCCGAGCCCGCACCGACCTGGCCACGCGGCGCACCCGCGCCGAGCCGTCCACCGGAGGGAGCACCCGCGGGGCCGCCGGCCGGAGCACCCGGACGACTGCCGCCACCGGAGCCGCCGCTCGGGGAGCCGGCCGGACGGCCGCCGCCCCCGATGCCCGCGGGACCGCCGGGCGACGGCGGAACCGCGCCCTGGCCGCCGCCCGCACCGGGCTTGGCAGGAGCCTTCTTGCCGCCGTGGGCGACATCGACGGGCAGCATGACCAGCGCGGTCGTGCCACCGGAGTCGGAGGGACGGAGCTGGATGCGGATGCCGTGTCGCAGGGACAGGCGGCCGACCACGAACAGACCCATGCGGCGGGAGACCGAGACGTCCACGGTGGGCGGCGACGCAAGCCGCTCGTTGATCGCGGCGAGGTCCTCGGGGGAGAGGCCGATGCCGGTGTCGTGGATCTCGACCAGCACACGCCCGTCGGGCAGCGCGTGGCCGGTGACGCGGACCTTGGTCTGCGGGGACGAGAACGAGGTCGCGTTCTCCAGCAGCTCTGCGAGCAGGTGGACAAGGTCGTTGACGACGCGGCCCGCGACCTCGGTCGCGGGGACGGCGGCCAGTTCGATGCGCTCGTACTGCTCCACCTCGGAGGCGGCGGCACGGAGCACGTCGACCAGCGGGACCGGCCGGGTCCACCGGCGGCCCGGCTCCTCGCCCGCGAGGACGAGGAGGTTTTCGCCGTTCCGGCGCATACGGGTCGCGAGGTGGTCCAGCTTGAAGAGGGAGGACAGCTGGTCCGGGTCGGCCTCGCGGGACTCCAGTTCGGAGATGAGCGAGAGCTGGCGCTGGATAAGACCCTGGCTGCGGCGCGAGAGGTTGGTGAACATCGCGTTGACGTTGCCTCGCAGCAGCGCCTGCTCGGCGGCCAGCCGGACCGCCTCGCGGTGCACGTCGTCGAAGGCCGCGGCCACCTGGCCGATCTCGTCCCTGGAGTGCACACCGACGGACTCGACGGAGGTGTCGACATCCTGCGGGTCGGCCTCGGAGAGCTGCTTGACCAGCTCGGGCAGGCGGTCCTGGGCGACCTTGGTGGCGGTGTCCTGCAGCCTGCGCAGCGAGCGGATCATGGAGCGGGCCACCACGAAGGCGCCGACGAGCGAGACGCCGAGGACGACGAGGATCAGCGCACCGTTGATGATCGCGTCGCGCTGCGACTCCTCGCGCAGCTCACGCGCCTTGGCCTCCATCTGGCCGAGCAGGGTGGCCTCGATGGTCTTCATGGCGTTGATGCGGACCGAGTAGTCGTCGGTCCAGTCCAGGTGCGAACGCTTGTCCTGCTTGGCCAGGCTGCCGGCGTTGTCCAGGACGCGCTTGGCGTACTGCTCCGCCGCGGTGATCGTCGGGTTGCCGCTCTCCAGCGGGGCGAGCAGCTCCGTGGAGTTCTCGCCGGACGACTCATAGACCGACTGGAACGCGGTGAGCTGGGTCTCGCCGTTGTCCAGGGCCGCCTTGCCGTACAGCCGGTCGTTCTCGTCGAGGCCCGGGCCGGCACCGTCCTCGCCACCGCCGGGCAGCGCAGCGGCGATGATCGCGCGCTGGATGGACGCGTACTCCTTGGCGGAGGAGAAGGCCGCAAGCGCACGCGTCCGCTTGATCATCTCCGGGTTGCTGGTCGCCTGCGCCATGTCCGCGGAGAGGCTCAGCAGCGACTCGATCAGCCGGCTGTAGCTCTCGACCGTCAGGGAGTGCGGGCTCTTCGGAAGGTACGCCTCTTTGCGGATCTTGCTCAGGCTGTTGACCTGGCCGGCGATCTGGTTCGCGTTGGCGCGGATGGACTCGAGGGCCTCGTCCTCGTCCGCGTTCGGGATGTCCCGAGTCGCTTCGAGGAACGCCTTCTTGGCCCGGTCGGTCGCCGTGCGCGGACCCGTGACCTTGAAGTCCGAGGCGTCGGGGTTGTTGGCCAGCGGGCCCGCCGTGAGGTCGCGCTCCGCCTGGAGCGCCTGCGCGAGCTCGGTGGCCTGCTTGGTCATCTTGGTGAGCAGCTGCATGTGATCCAGCTGCTTCATGTCGTCCATGGACTCGTTGATACGGAGTCCGCCCAGCGTGGTCGCGGCGACGACCGGGAGGGTCAGAAGGGAGACCAGACGGGTGCTGATGCGCCAGTTCCGCAGCGCTATTCGCGAGCCTGTGTCGGTGGGGCTTTTTGCCTTCGGCGGGGCCTTGGGCCCACTGCCTCCGGAGCCGGAGGGTGCCGCCGCACCGGGGCGCGCGGCACGGTCGCCGCTGTCGCCGGGCGCTGCCGGTCCCTGGTTCTGGGTGTGCTGGGGCGAGGAGCCGCGGTCGTTCCCGCCGCGCGGCTCCTGTTCCGCCGCAGCGCTGCCATCCCTCTTGAAACGTCCCTGCACTAGCGTCGCAACCTCTGGACCAGGCGTCCCTCCGCTTGCACGGCGGGACGGTGTCGGCGTCTTGGGGGCGCAGGCGCGCGCCCCTTCGTTTGGTCGTGAGTGACCGGCGCTGCTCCCCCTTTCCCGCCACCAGTCGGCGCTGCGTTGCGCCCTGTGCGCGCTGACTGAATCCGCGGCGGTGCGTGGAATTCCAGCACAGTGCCGGATCTCCAACAAGGGCCGCGTACCGGGCTGTGACCTGGGTGACACGGTGTAAGGGTTGCGTCACAACGTGTAGAAACGGTTAGCGGAGAAAACGGGCGTTTCTGTGCGACTCACTTAGGGGTGGGGGGTGTCCCAGTCGAGATGATCAGGAGCGGAATGGTCGCTTCAGCTACGCAATGTCCGTTTCAACTCCCATGACCCTGGGTCCGATATGACTGAATTGCCTGTCAACTGGTGAGGAAACTCACACGTAGATCGCGGTCTTGGGTGCGCGTTCCCGGGGAAGCGGATGTTTAGCCTGTCGCTTTACAGGGATGGGAAATCCGTCAACCGGCGCCTGCGTGGCGCCCGTACGCCGACAGGGTCTGAAACAACCGATGAAGACGATGATGTTCCGCAACATAGCCAACCCCCGCCGCACCACCCTCGCGCACCTCGACGACGCAGAGGAGTTGCAGACGGCGGAACAGCCGGAGCATACGATCGATCTTCCCACCCAGACGGCCAACCCCCGCCGCACCGTCCTGATGACGGTCCCCGAGCAGGCCTCGGCGTAGGTCCCGGAGCGAGCCCCGGAGCGAGCCCCGGACCGGGCCCCCGGGAATAGGCGCAGCGGCGGCGTGCACCCGCGTTAGCCTGGAGCGTCAGACTCCAGCCAGCTCAGTGAGGGGCGCAGGCATCTCGTGCGCATCGCCAGATTCTCCATCGACGGGAACGTCGCCTTCGGCGCGGTCGAGGGTGACAAGCCTGACGAACTCGTCATCGACATCATCAAGGGCATCCCGTTTGCGGACTTCGAGCTCTCGGGCACCAAGGTCCCGCTGAACAAGGTTCGGCTGCTGCCGCCCGTGCTCCCGAACAAGGTCGTGGCCTTCGGCCGCAACTACGCGGAGCACGCGGCGGAGCTCGGCCACGAGGTCCCGGACGCGCCGTTCGCCTTCTTCAAGCCGTCCACCTCGGTGATCGGCTCCGGTGACGACATCGCGTACCCCTCCTTCTCCGAGGAGCTGCACCACGAGGCCGAACTGGCCGTGGTCATCGGCCGGATGTGCCGAGAGGTCCCGCGCGAGCGGGTCAAGGACGTCATCCTCGGCTACACCTGCGCCAATGACGTCACCGCCCGCGATGTGCAGAAGCGCGAGAAGCAATGGGCCAGGGCGAAGGGCTTCGACTCGTCGTGCCCGCTCGGCCCCTGGGTGGAGACGGATCTCGACCCGAGTGACCTCGCGATCCAGTGCACCGTCAACGGCGAACAGCGCCAGCTCGGCCGTACGAGCCAGATGATCCACTCCATCGAGGATCTGATCGTCAACATCACCGAGGCCATGACGCTGCTTCCCGGCGACGTCGTCCTCACGGGCACCCCGGCCGGGGTCGGCCCACTTCATGTCGGCGACGAGGTCGCCGTCACCATTCAAGGCATCGGCACTCTCACCAACAAGGTGATCAAGCGTGGCTAACGGACCCGTCCGCGTACGTTTCTGTCCCTCCCCGACCGGCAACCCGCACGTGGGTCTGGTCCGCACCGCCCTGTTCAACTGGGCCTTCGCCCGGCACAAGGGCGGCACCATGGTCTTCCGCATCGAGGACACCGACGCGGCCCGCGACTCCGAGGAGTCGTACAACCAGCTGCTCGACTCGATGCGCTGGCTGGGCCTGGACTGGGACGAAGGCCCAGAGATCGGCGGCCCGCACGCGCCGTACCGCCAGTCGCAGCGGATGGACATCTACGCAGATGTCGCCAAGAAGCTCCTCGACAGTGGCCATGCGTACCACTGCTACTGCACGACGGAGGAGCTGGACGCCCGCCGCGAGGCGGCGCGCTCGGCCGGCCGCCCGTCCGGCTACGACGGCCAGTGCCGCTCGGTGACACCCGAGCAGAAGGCGGTGTACGACGCGGAGGGCCGGCAGCCGATCGTCCGCTTCCGGATGCCCGACGAGGCGATCACCTTCACCGACCTGGTGCGCGGCGAGCTGACCTTCACCCCGGAGAACGTGCCGGACTACGGCATCGTCCGCGCCAACGGCGCCCCGCTGTACACCCTGGTCAATCCGGTCGACGACGCGCTGATGGAGATCACGCACGTGCTGCGCGGCGAGGACCTGCTGTCCTCGACCCCGCGCCAGATCGCGCTCTACAAGGCGCTGATCGAGCTCGGTGTCGCGACATCGGTGCCCCAGTTCGGGCATCTGCCGTACGTCATGGGCGAGGGCAACAAGAAGCTGTCCAAGCGCGACCCGCAGGCATCCCTGAACCTCTACCGCGAGCGCGGCTTCCTGCCCGAGGGACTGCTCAACTATCTCTCGCTGCTCGGCTGGTCCTTCTCCGCCGACCAGGACGTCTTCTCGATCGCCGAGCTGATCGAGAAGTTCGACGTCGCGGACGTCAACGCGAATCCGGCGCGCTTCGACCTGAAGAAGGCCGAGGCGATCAACGCGGACCACATCCGGCGCCTCGACGTGAAGGCCTTCACCGAGGCCTGCGGCCCCTGGCTGCAGGCCCCGCACGCCAACTGGGCACCCGAGGACTTCGACCAGGCGGCCTGGGAGGCGATCGCGCCGTACGCCCAGACCCGGCTGACGGTGCTCTCCGACATCACGGCCAATGTCGACTTCCTCTTCCTTCCGGAGCCGGTGCAGGACGAGGCGTCCTGGGCCAAGGCGATGAAGGAGGGCTCGGACGCGCTGCTGCGCACGGCCCGCGAGAAGCTGTCCGCGGCGGACTGGTCCAGCCCGGAGTCGCTCAAGGAGGCGGTCCTGGCGGCGGGCGAGGAGCACGGCCTCAAGCTCGGCAAGGCCCAGGCACCGGTCCGCGTCGCGGTCACCGGCCGCACGGTGGGCCTGCCGCTCTTCGAGTCGCTGGAGATCCTGGGCAAGGAGAAGACGCTCTCGCGCATCGACCGGGCGCTGGAGAAGCTGGCGGCCTAGGGCCTTTCGTCTGGGTCAGGCCGGATCAGTGAGCGGGTCTGGTGTCATGGGGCCTCCCCGGGCCCTCAGGGCCCAGGGGACGGATCGCAAGGCGGAGGAGGGAGGCATGGCGGAGCCATGCCGACTGACGACAACGCGGCGAGGCGCGGTGCCAGGGCACGCGAGCCCGGCAAGACCCAGACGACAGGCCCTTAGTCCCCGGAACGCCCGGCCGGCGGGCGGCAGCCGGGTACCGTCGGATCATGCCGATCCGCGCGGTCCTCTGGGACATCGACGACACGATCTTCGACTACGCCGGTGCCGACCGCATCGGCATGATGGAGCACCTCAAGGCCGAGGGCCTGGACGACGGATACGACTCCGCCGACCAGGCCCTCGCCCGTTGGCAGTCGATCACCGAGCAGCACTGGGCCCGCTTCTCCGCCGGGGAGACGGACTGGCAGGGCCAGCGGCGTGATCGCGTACGGTCGTTCACCGGGCGCCCGCTCGGCGATCTCGAGGCCGACGCCTGGTTCGACCGCTACATCGTCCACTTCGAGGCCGCCTGGTCCCTCTTCCCGGACGCGGTCCCCGCGCTGGACCTGCTGGCGGGGGAGTACCGGCACGCGGTGCTGTCCAACTCCTCGCTTCTCAACCAGGAGCGCAAGCTGCGGGTGCTGGGGGTGCGCGACCGGTTCGAGGTGATGCTGTGTGCGGCCGATCTCGGGATCTCCAAGCCCGCCGCCGCGGCCTTCCATGCCGCGTGCGAAGCCCTCGGACTGCCTCCGGAGGAGGTCGCGTACATCGGTGATCAGCCGGACATCGACGCGCGCGGCGCGGTGGAGGCGGGACTGGCTGCCGGCATCTGGCTCGACCGCACCGGGCTCGGCGGGCGTCCCGAGCTCACCCGGATCACCGGTCTTGACCAGCTTCCTGGCCTGCTGCGCGGCAATACCGGTTTTGGAGCGCCGGTCACCTTCAGGTAATGTTCTTCCTGCGCCGCCCGAGAGGGCCGAGAGGTCCGGCCGGGGAGCGCAAGCCAAACAAACCCCCTAACGGGGGTTGCATTTTGGTGGCCTATGGTGTAATTGGCAGCACGACTGATTCTGGTTCAGTTAGTCTAGGTTCGAGTCCTGGTAGGCCAGCTCGCAGAGCTCATCTGCAAAGCCCCCGTTGTGTAGCGGCCTAGCACGCTGCCCTCTCAAGGCAGTAGCGCCGGTTCGAATCCGGTCGGGGGTACAGATCCTTCCCGCGTGATCACCTGGGTCGCACCCACTGAACACGATGCAGGATCGCTAGGGCCCCCGTTGTGTAGCGGCCTAGCACGCCGCCCTCTCAAGGCGGTAGCGCCGGTTCGAATCCGGTCGGGGGTACTGGTCTAATTGGTTTAGACCACCATGGCCTATGGTGTAATTGGCAACACTACGGTTTCTGGTACCGTCATTCTAGGTTCGAGTCCTGGTAGGCCAGCTCGCAGAGCTCATCTGCAAGGCCCCCGTTGTGTAGCGGCCTAGCACGCCGCCCTCTCAAGGCGGTAGCGCCGGTTCGAATCCGGTCGGGGGTACGTACAGAGGAGGCCCTTCGCGATATCGCGAAGGGTCTCTTTGCTTTCCCCAACTCCCGTTCGCGGTCGTCGGGTCACCCCGCCGGCCGGTCAAATGACCTTGGGCGCGCCAGGGTTGGGCGCGCCGGGACGGGAACTCCCTCCCGTCCCGGGGCCCTTGGCGGTGCTCATCCGCGGCGCAGTGCCTCGCTCAGGCGCGCCGCCGCGTCGATGACCGCCTGGGCGTGCATCCGGCCCGGGTGGCGCGTGAGGCGCTCGATCGGGCCGGAGACCGAGACGGCCGCGACCACACGGTTCGACGGGCCGCGGACCGGCGCGGAGACCGAGGCGACGCCCGGCTCGCGCTCGCCGATCGACTGGGCCCAGCCCCGGCGCCGTACGCCGGACAGTGCCGTCGCGGTGAAGCGCGCGCCCTGCAGGCCGCGGTGCAGCCGCTCCGGCTCCTCCCAGGCCATCAGGATCTGGGCGGAGGAGCCCGCCTTCATCGTGAGCGTGGAGCCGACCGGCACGGTGTCCCGGAGTCCGGACAGCCGTTCCGCCGCCGCGACGCAGATGCGCATGTCGCCCTGCCGGCGGTAGAGCTGTGCGCTCTCGCCGGTCACGTCGCGCAAGTGCGTCAGTACCGGTCCCGCCGTGGCCAGCAGGCGGTCCTCGCCCGCCGCGGCGGCGAGCTCCGCCAGCCGCGGGCCGAGGATGAACCGGCCCTGCATGTCCCTCGCCACCATCCGGTGGTGTTCCAGTGCCACGGCAAGGCGATGTGCCGTGGGTCGTGCGAGCCCTGTCGCCGCGACCAGCCCGGCGAGGGTGGCCGGACCGGACTCCAGAGCGCTCAATACCAGAGCTGCCTTGTCGAGAACGCCGACGCCGCTAGAGTTGTCCATGCAACGATATTCACGTCTCACACTGTGAAACGCAAGTTCAATTTTCCGGGGAACTTGCGAGGCTGTAGGTGCGGCCCGCGGACCAACGGGTTCCGCACAAGATCTCTAGTTGCGTCGGCGAACCAGTCGGCCGGAGGGAAAGCGATGGGTAGGACACTCGCGGAGAAGGTCTGGGACGACCATGTCGTCCGGCGCGCCGAGGGCGAGCCCGACCTCCTCTTCATCGATCTGCACCTGCTGCACGAGGTGACCAGCCCCCAGGCCTTCGACGGGCTGCGTCTCGGCGGCCGCCGGGTGCGGCGGCTCGACCTCACCATCGCTACCGAGGATCACAACACCCCGACCCTCGACATCGACAAGCCCATCGCGGACCCGGTCTCGCGCGCCCAGTTGGAGACGCTGCGCAAGAACTGCGCGGAGTTCGGCGTACGGCTGCACCCTCTCGGCGACGTCGAGCAGGGCGTCGTCCACGTGGTGGGCCCGCAGCTGGGGCTGACCCAGCCCGGCACCACCGTGGTCTGCGGCGACTCGCACACCTCGACGCACGGCGCTTTCGGCGCGCTTGCCTTCGGCATCGGCACCTCGCAGGTCGAGCATGTGCTGGCCACCCAGACCCTGCCGCTGGCCCGGCCCAAGACCATGGCGATCACCGTCGAGGGCGAGCTGTCCGACGACGTCACCGCCAAGGACCTGATCCTGGCCATCATCGCGAAGATCGGCACCGGCGGCGGCCAGGGCTACATCCTGGAATACCGCGGTTCCGCCATCGAGAAGCTCTCGATGGAAGCGCGGATGACCATCTGCAACATGTCGATCGAGGCGGGCGCCCGGGCCGGAATGATCGCCCCGGACCAGACCACCTTCGACTATCTGCAGGGCCGCGACCACGCTCCGACGGGCGCGGACTGGGACGCGGCGGTCGCGTACTGGAAGACGCTGCGCACCGACGACGACGCGGTCTTCGACGCCGAGGTGTTCATCGACGCCACCGAACTCGCGCCGTTCGTCACCTGGGGCACCAACCCGGGCCAGGGCGCGCCGCTGTCCGCGCACGTCCCCGACCCGGCTTCGTACGAGGACGCTTCGGAGCGACACGCCGCCGAAAGGGCCCTGGAATACATGGGGTTGACCGCCGGGCAGGCGCTGCGCGACATCAACGTCGACACCGTCTTCGTAGGCTCCTGCACCAACGGCCGTATCGAGGACCTGCGCTCGGCGGCGTCGATTCTGGACGGCCGCAAAGTCGCCGACGGCGTACGGATGCTGGTGGTCCCCGGCTCCGTACGGGTCGCGCTGCAGGCGGTCGAGGAGGGTCTGGACAAGGTTTTCACCGGCGCCGGCGCCGAATGGCGGCATGCGGGCTGCTCGATGTGTCTGGGCATGAACCCCGACCAACTGGCCCCCGGCGAGCGCTCCGCGTCCACCTCCAACCGCAACTTCGAGGGCAGGCAGGGCAAGGGCGGACGCACCCACCTGGTCTCGCCGCAGGTCGCCGCCGCCACCGCGGTACTGGGCCATCTGGCCTCTCCGGCCGATCTGTCCGACGTCGCTGCACCCGCGGGAGTCTGAGAAACCATGGAAGCTTTCACCGCACACACCGGCCGGGCCGTGCCGCTGCGCCGCAGCAACGTCGACACCGACCAGATCATCCCGGCCCACTGGCTGAAGAAGGTCACCCGCGACGGCTTCGAGGACGGGCTCTTCGAGGCCTGGCGCAAGGACCCGTCCTTCGTGCTCAACCTGCCCGAGCGGCAGGGCGCCTCGGTCCTGGTGGCCGGCCCCGACTTCGGCACCGGATCCTCGCGTGAGCACGCCGTCTGGGCCCTGCAGAACTACGGCTTCAAGACCGTCATCTCCTCCCGCTTCGCCGACATCTTCCGCGGCAACTCGCTCAAGAACGGCCTGCTGACCGTCGTTCTGCCGCAGGAGACGGTGGACCGGCTGTGGGAGCTGACCGAGTCCGACCCGAACGCCGAAATCACCGTGGACTTGGAGCAGCGCCAGGTCCGCGCGGCAGGAATCACCGCCGACTTCGAGCTCGACGAGAACGCCCGCTGGCGGTTGCTGAACGGTCTGGACGACATCAGCCTCACCCTTCAGAACGAAGCGGACATCGCGGCTTACGAGGCCTCCCGACCCGCCTTCAAACCGCGCACACTTCAGGTCTGATCAGCGGTTTTCTCCAACTGCGCCCCCCACCGGACGGTGGGGGGCGCAGTCGTCTGTTGAGACCCTGTCGGGCGACAACTCGCCCCAGATGGCACAATCGGTGCATGGAACGCGACAGCCAACTCGAGCTCTACGAGGCAGTCGCGGCCAGATTGAAGGAGGCGCACACAAGAGTGCGCGAACTGCAAGTCCCGGAGGGCGTAAGGATGGCGCTGTCCCGGAAGCTGCTGGTCGTAACGGCCGCGGCGAAGCACGATCTCCCGGATGCGGCACGGCGTCTGGACCGCTTGATGCAGGACCTCGACGAGGGCCGATTCCCTGAAGGTGACTGACACCCGAACTCCGCCGCGGTCGACTTCGTTGCGGCACTAGGGTGATTAGCCCGTTTCGTGTTTGATTTGCGGTATATATCTGCCTAACGTGCGAAAAAGCCTGGACGCATTCGTTCCGGCAATGTCTCCGAAGGGGAAGACGTGAACAAGGCGCAGCTCGTAGAAGCGATTGCCGACAAGGTCGGTGGCCGTCAGCAGGCCGCGGACGCTGTCGACGCGGTGCTTGACGCGATCGTCCGCGCAGTTGTCGGAGGAGACCGGGTTTCGGTCACCGGCTTCGGCTCGTTCGAGAAGGTCGACCGTCCCGCCCGTTACGCCCGCAACCCGCAGACGGGTGAGCGGGTCCGGGTCAAGAAGACCTCCGTTCCGCGCTTCCGCGCGGGCCAGGGCTTCAAGGACCTGGTGAGCGGCTCGAAGAAGCTCCCGCGCGGCGGCGAGGTCGCGGTCAAGAAGGCTCCCAAGGGCAGCCTTTCGGGTGGTGCTCCCACCCGTACGACCGCCAAGGCCGCGGCCAAGAAGGCCACCGCCAGGAAGGCCACGGCGAAGAAGGCCGTCGCGAAGAAGACGGTCGCGAAGAAGACGGCGGCGAAGAAGACCGTCGCCAAGAAGGTGGCCGCGAAGAAGGCGACCGCCAAGAAGGCGACCCCGGCCAAGAAGGCCGCAGCCAAGAAGGCGACCGCCAAGAAGACCGCTCCGGCCAAGAAGGCCACCGCGAAGAAGGCGCCCGCGAAGAAGGCGACGGCGCGCAAGACCGCCGCCAAGAAGACCGCCGCCAGGAAGAAGTAGCAGGAAGCAGGAAGCAGTAAGCGGCAAAAGGTCATAGGGCCACTCACGCGCCGGGCCGGACTCCCCTCGGGGAGCCCGGCCCGCGGCGTGTTCTGAAGCTTCCTTCGGTCGTCTTCCGCGGCCTCAGAGGGTTTGCAGCGTCACCAGCGTGATGCGCAGGGCCGTGCCCTCACCCTCGGTCTCGATACGGACCCGCTGGCCGGGCCGCAGCAGCCGCAGTCCGCCCGCGTCGAAGGCCGCCGCGTCGAACTCGACCGGAGTGCCGTCGTCGAGCAGCACACTGCCGCTGCGGGTTTCGGAGTCGTAGGTGTACGAGGTCGCCTGCATGCGCGCCAGCTTAGGCCTTGTACCGCGCGGGCGAAGTCCCGGCCGGCGTCTCGGGCGGTGGCTCGGCCGGAGTCTCGGGCGGTGCCTCAGGCGTGGGCGCCCGCAGCCAGCCGCTCAGCCGTCCGCGGGCCCACTCCCAGCGCGAGCGCGGCCGCCAGATCGTCGCCGGTGTCCACGTCCTGGCGTACCGAATCGACGCTGTCGAGCTCGATTTCCACCGCACCGGATGCCAAATGCCGACGCCGTGACCGGCCGCCGAAAGCGGGATGCAATTCCGTCCCCGACGTCGCCGTCAGCAATGTTGTGCCGATACCCGCCACATCCGTCAGAAATGCCCGGGGGAATTGCGACGCTTGCGCGAGAACCCGCGTCAATTCCGCGGAGCGCAATGCGGGCAGATCGGCGTTGAGCGCCGCCACCGCGGCGTCCGGCCGCAGCTCGCGCACCGCCTCGGCCCCGTGCGTCAGCGCCGCGTTGAGGCCCGCCGCCGGGCTGTCGGGCACGATCCGCGCGCCCAGCGCGGCCAGCTCCACGGCGGCCGCCGGATCGTCCGTGACGACGGCCACATCCCGCACCGCCGGGCAGGCCAGCGCCGCCGCCACGGTGTCCTGGGCGAAGGCGAGCGCCAGATGCGGACGCAGCATGCCGTCGGCCGCCGACGCCAGCCTGCTCTTGGCCAGTACGAGGGGCTTCAACGGAACGACCAGGGACCAGCGGGCCGTCGGGTCGGTGTTCGTGGCGAGCTCTGGGTCCATGTGCATCGCGCACCATTGTGACCCGCCTCGCAAAGGGACGTAGGTCCGGTGCCGGGACCGGGGCGTACGGTGTTCTCGACAGACCAGGGGCCTGGGGCGACACTTGACCCCCAGCAAGCCGGGCGATGGCCCGGTCGTAGAGGAAGGTGTACGAGTGTCCCGCCGTAGAATCGGCTTCTGGTACCGCCTGGCGGCGGTCATCGCTAAACCGCCGCTACTGCTTCTGTTCAAGCGGGACTGGCGGGGAATGGAAAACATTCCGGCTGACGGCGGATTCATCACCGCCATCAATCACAACTCGTATCTGGACATGTTTTCCTACGGCCACTTCCAGTACAACACCGGACGCGTGCCCCGCTTCCTGGCCAAGGCCGCGCTCTTCAAGACGCCCGGCATCGGCATCCTGCTCAAGGGCACCGGCCAGATTCCCGTCTACCGCGAGTCCACCAACGCCTTCGGCGCCTTCCGTGCCGCCGTAGCGGCCGTCGAGCGCGGCGAATGCGTCGCCTTCTACCCCGAAGGCACCCTCACCCGCGATCCCGGCATGTGGCCGATGACCGCGAAGACCGGCGTCGCCCGCGCGGCCATGCTCACCAAGGCCCCGGTCATCCCGGTCGCCCAGTGGGGCGCCAACTTGGCGATGCCGCCGTACGCCAAGGAGAACAAGTTCAGCTTCTTCCCGCGCAAGACGCTTCAGGTGCTGGCCGGGCCGCCGGTCGACCTCGACCGCTTCTACGAGCAGGAGGCGACGCCCGAGGTCCTCAAGGAGGCGACCGAGGCCATCATGGCCGCGATCACCGCGCTCCTGGAGGAACTGCGCGACGAGAAGGCTCCCGACAACACGTACGATCTGCGCGAAATCCGTGCGCAGCAGCGCCGGAAGGCCGCCGAGGAGGGCACCAAGTGACACACCCCGCCAAGGCGGCCGTCTTCGGAATGGGCTCATGGGGTACGGCCTTCGGCATGGTGCTCGCGGACGCCGGCTGCGAAGTGACCCTCTGGGGCCGCCGCGCCGAACTCGTCGACGCCGTCAACGCCACCCGCACCAACCCGGACTATCTGCCGGGAATTGAGCTTCCGCCGACGCTGCGGGCCACCACCGACCCGGCCGAGGCGCTGCGCGACGCGGACTTCACCGTCCTCGCCGTCCCGTCCCAGACGCTGCGCGGCAACCTCGCCGCCTGGGTGCCCGAACTGCCCGCCGACACCGTCCTCGTCTCCCTGATGAAGGGCATCGAACTCGGCACCGCGGAGCGGATGAGCGAAGTCATCCAGGAAGTCGCGGGCGTTCCCGCCGAGCGCGTGGCCGTCATCACCGGACCCAACCTCGCGAAGGAAATCGCCCAGCGGCGGCCGGCCGCCGCCGTGGTCGCCTGCATCGACGAATCCGTGGCCCAGCGGCTCCAGTCCGCCTGCCACACGCCGTACTTCCGCCCGTACACCAACACCGACGTCGTCGGCTGCGAACTGGGCGGCGCGGTGAAGAACGTCATCGGCCTCGCCGTCGGCATCGCCGACGGCATGGGCCTCGGCGACAACACCAAGGGCTCCCTCATCACCCGTGGCCTCGCCGAGACCACCCGGCTCGGGCTCGCGATGGGCGCCGACCCGATGACCTTCTCCGGCCTCGCCGGACTGGGCGATCTGGTGGCGACCTGCTCGTCGCCGCTCTCCCGCAACCACACCTTCGGCACCAACCTCGGCCGGGGCATGACCCTGGAGGAGACGGTCGCGGCCACCAAGCAGACCGCTGAAGGCGTCAAGTCCTGCGAGTCGGTGCTCGATCTGGCCCGCAGGCACGGAGTCGACATGCCTATCACCGAGACCGTCGTCAGCATCGTCCACGAGGGCAAGCCGCCGGTGGTGGCGCTCAAGGAGCTGATGTCCCGCAGCGCCAAGCCGGAGCGGCGCTGACGCACGGCGTACCAGCAGGTACGCTCATCGCGATATGAGCACCGAGAACCTCCCCCAGAGCCCCGGGCAGCAGCCTCGTAAGCCGCGTGTGGCCGTCGTCTTCGGCGGTCGCAGCTCCGAACACGGGATCTCCGTGGTCACCGCCGGCGCCGTGCTGCGCGCCATCGACCGTACGAAGTACGACGTACTGCCCATCGGCATCACTCCGGACGGCCGGTGGGCGCTCACCGCCGACGAGCCCGACCGGATGGCGATCGCCGACCGCCGCACCCCGAGCGTCGATCAGCTCGCCGAGTCCGCCGAGGGCGCCGTGGTGCTCTCCGTCGACCCGGCCAACCGCGAGGTCGTCTACAGCGAACCCGGAGCCGTGCCCAAGGCGCTCGGCGAGGTCGACGTCGTCTTCCCCGTGCTGCACGGCCCGTACGGCGAGGACGGCACCCTGCAGGGTCTGCTCGAGCTCTCCGGCATCCCGTACGTCGGCTCCGGCGTCCTCGCCTCCGCCGTCGGCCAGGACAAGGAGTACATGAAGCGGGTCTTCGCCTCCTTCGGCCTGCCCGTCGGCCCGTACACGGTGATCCGGCCCCGCGAGTGGGAGCTTGACCCGGCCGCCGCGCGTAAGAAGATCATCGACTTCGCCGGCGAGCACGGCTGGCCGCTGTTCATCAAGCCCGCGCGCGCCGGATCCTCGATCGGCATCACCAAGGTCGACGATCTCTCCGGCCTCGACGAGGCGATCGAGGAAGCACAGCGCCACGACCCCAAGATCCTGGTGGAGGCGCTGCTGCGCGGCCGCGAGATCGAGTGCGGAGTGCTGGAGTTCGAGGACGGCCCGCGCGCCAGCGTGCCGGCCGAGATCCCGCCCGTCTCCTCGCACGACTTCTACGACTTCGAGGCCAAGTACATCGACTCCGCGGCCGGTCTGGTGCCCGCGCCGCTGACCGACGAGGAGACCGCCGAGGTGCGCCGGCTCGCGGTCGCGGCCTTCGACGCGGCCTCCTGCGAGGGCCTGGTGCGCGCGGACTTCTTCCTCACCGAGGACGGCGAGTTCGTGATCAACGAGATCAACACCATGCCCGGCTTCACGCCGATCTCCATGTACCCGCGGATGTGGCAGGAGACGGGCGTCGGCTACCCGGAGCTGGTGGACCGGCTGATCCAGGCGGCGCTGCGCCGCCCCACCGGCCTGCGCTGAGCCCCTCCGGGGCCAGGAGCTAGGGGATTTCGAGCGTGGCCGGCACCGTCTTACGGACGGCGTCGGCCAGCTCCGCGAGCGGCGTCACATCGTGCGCGTACCGCTTGTCCATCGTGACCTCGACATAGGTCTTGCGGTAGGTCGTGGTGAAGCGCGGCCCCTCGGCCCGCTGCTCCAGCAGCCAGTTGACGCCGTTCGCGTCCACGGCCTGCGACTGGGCGTCGCTCATCTTCTCCGGCCGGGCCACACCACAGCGCAGTACGATCGCGGCATCGCCCCAGCCGGCGGTCAGTTCGGAAGCGGGCTTCGGGTCGCTGCGGTCCTGTCCGGCCATGGAATCGGGCAGCTCCTTGTGCAGCGCGCTGCACAGGGCGGCTTCGTCCGACGGCGGGCTGGGAACCGTGATCGACGCCGCTGCGTCCGTGGAGGAGCAGCCCGCGGCAGCCAGCATCACCAGGGCTGCGGCGGACAGGCAGAACGGCAGGCGGCGGGAAGAAGTCACCGGCCAAGCGTAGACGGGGGCTACAGGTGCACGACCGGGCAGGTCAGAGTACGGGTGATGCCATCCACTTGCTGGACCTTGGCGACCACCATGCGACCGAGATCGTCGACCGTCTCGGCCTGGGCGCGCACAATCACGTCATAGGGACCGGTCACATCTTCGGCCTGAATCACTCCCGGAATCTTGCCGATGGTCTCGGCGACGATCGACGCCTTGCCCACCTCGGTCTGAATGAGGATGTACGCCTGTACCACGGAACCTCCAGGGCGGCCACGAGGATCATGTGGGGAGAGAAGAGACGCCACGGTATCGCGTCGCCGCGGGCCGCGGGGAGACCCTCGCGCCGGGTGATGCCCGCAGCGTGGCGTACGGAAAGCAGAAGTTGACGTATCTCTTGACGGTACCGAGGGCGCAGACGACCCGCGACCGCAAAGAGGCAGCGCTGCCGGACGCTCCGGCGGCACGACGGAGAGGTGAGACTCGGTGAAGGGCACTGTGGGCGAGTTGGGGGAGTTCGGGCTCATCAGGGAGCTCACCTCCCGGCTCACCTCCACCCCCGCGGTCCGGATCGGACCCGGCGACGACGCGGCGGTCGTGGCCGCGCCCGACCGCAGGGTCGTGGCGAGCA
Source organism: Streptomyces sp. NPDC020681 (assembly GCF_044334895.1). Classification (NCBI taxonomy): domain Bacteria; kingdom Bacillati; phylum Actinomycetota; class Actinomycetes; order Kitasatosporales; family Streptomycetaceae; genus Streptomyces; species Streptomyces sp. NPDC020681. The sequence goes on from NZ_JBIRTX010000036.1 coordinate 34,241, forward strand.
CGGACGTCCTGCTGGAGGGGCGGCACTTCCGCCGTGACTGGTCGACCGCGTACGACGTGGGGCGCAAGGCCGCCGCGCAGAATCTGGCCGACATCGCGGCCATGGGCGCCGTGCCGACCGCACTGCTGCTGGGCCTTGTCGTCCCGGCCGAACTCCCCGTCACCTGGGCCACCGAGCTGATGGACGGCATCCGCGACGAGTGCCAGGTCGCCGGCGCGTCCGTGGTCGGCGGCGATGTGGTGCGCGGCGATGTCATCACGCTCGCGATCACCGCGCTCGGCGATCTGCGCAACCACGAACCGGTCACCCGCGGCGGAGCGCAGCCCGGCGATGTCGTCGCGTACACCGGCTGGTTGGGCTGGTCGGCGGCCGGGCACGCGGTGCTGTCCCGCGGCTTCCGCTCGCCCCGCGCGTTCGTCGAGGCGCACCGCAGGCCCGAACCGCCGTACCACGCCGGCCCCGCGGCGGCCGGACTCGGCGCCACCGCCATGTGCGACATCAGCGACGGGCTGGTGGCCGACCTCGGGCACATCGCCGAGGCCAGTAAGGTCCGCATCGACCTGCGCTCCGGCGCGATCGACATCCCGAGCCAGATGAACGACATCGGTCAGGCCGTCGGCGTCGACCCGTTGCAGTGGGTGCTGACCGGGGGAGAGGACCACGCGATCGTCGCGACCTTCCCGCCGGACGTGAAGCTGCCGGCCCGCTGGAAGGTCATCGGCGAGGTGCTGAACCCGTCGGCGCTGCCGCAGGTGACCGTCGACGGCGCGCCCTGGACCAGCAAGGGCGGCTGGGACCACTTCGGGGAGGCGGAGTGACCCCGCCTCGCGTCCTGACCGTCGCGGGGTCCGACTCCGGCGGCGGCGCGGGCATCCAGGCCGACCTGAAGACCATGCTGGCGCTCGGCGTGCACGGCATGAGCGTGATCACCGCGGTGACGGCACAGAACTCGCTCGGCGTGCAGGGCGCGTGGGAGCTTCCGGTCGACGCGGTACGGGCCCAGTACCGCAGCGTCGTCGACGACATCGGCGTACAGGCGGTCAAGACCGGCATGCTGGCGTCGGCCGCGCTCGTGGAGACCGTGGCGGAGCTGCTCGCCGGGACGGACGCGCCCGTCGTCGTGGATCCGGTGGGGGTCTCCAAGCACGGAGACTCGCTGCTGGCCGACTCCGCGCTGGATTCCGTACGCACGAAGCTGCTGCCGGTGGCGACGGTGGCGACGCCGAATCTGGACGAGGTCGCCCAGCTCACCGGCGTACTCGTCGAGGACGAGGACGGGATGCGGCGGGCCGCCGCGGCGGTGCTGGAGTACGGGCCGCGCTGGGCGCTGATCAAGGGCGGGCATCTCGAAGGGGACGCCGTGGACCTGCTCACGGACGGCAGCGAGGAGCACTGGCTGCGCGCACCCCGGCACGACAACCGGCACACGCACGGGACGGGCTGCACGCTCGCGTCCGCGGTGGCGTCGGGGCTGGCGAAGGGGCTGTCCGTTCCGGAGGCGGTACGGGCCGCCAAGGAGTACGTGACGGGGGCCATCGCCGCGGGCTTCAGGCTCGGCGGCGGCATCGGCCCTGTGGATCACGCCTGGCGGCTGCGCTGACTCGTTCTCGCGCTGGAACGGTCCTGGGCTGATCGGCTTTGCGCGGGTCGGCTTTGCGCGGATCCGCCGTGCGCCGGGACGGCGAAAAGCCGGTCCACCGAGGGTGGACCGGCTTTCAAGGCAACCGCAGGGGCTGCGCTACGACGAGACGTCGGCGTTAGCGCGAGACCTTGCCGGCCTTGATGCACGAGGTGCAGACGTTGAGCCGCTTCGGCGTCCGACCGACCACGGCACGCACGCGCTGGATGTTCGGGTTCCAGCGACGAGACGTACGGCGGTGCGAGTGCGAAATGTTGTTGCCGAAGCCCGGCCCCTTGCCGCAGACGTCGCAGTTGGCAGCCACGGGTCACTCCAAAGACTTCAGATGCACTTACAGTGAATTCCGGCGTGCCGGAATCAGTATCTGATCGGTGGCTTTGCCGGGGGAATGGCCCGACTTTCATCGGGCAACCGGAGCAGCATACAACGACTGCGTCCGAGATACGAAACTACCATGGGTTCTCCCGCCCCCGCCCCGGTCCCCGCCCCCACCAGGGGTCTACCCTGCGGTGCAGCCCTGCCTCCCCCTTGCGCCCCGGTCGCACGGGGGACCGCCGAAGGAGGACCTAGTTGCCGCAGACCCTCGATGCCCTGGCGGTCCGCACCTGGTGCTCAGGGGCGCTGGAGGCGCTGGGCAGGGAGCGCGAGGAGATCGACGCGATCAATGTCTATCCGATCGCGGACGGTGACACCGGCACCAACCTGTATCTGACCGTCGAGTCCGCGGCCCAGGCCGTGGAAGCGGTCTTCGCGGCACACGAGACCGGATCCTCGGCGCCCGTCGCGGCCGACGCGGTACGGGCGATGGCGCACGGCGCGCTGATCGGAGCGCGCGGGAACTCCGGGACGATCCTGGCCCAGCTGCTGCGCGGCATGGCCGAGCGCATCGGCGACGGAGACCACCTCGCCGGTGCGCTGCGGCGGGCCTCACTGCTCGCGCGCGAGGCGGTCGCGCATCCCGTCGAGGGCACCATCCTGACCGTGGCGGCGGGGGGCGCCCCCGGGGGGGGGGGCCCCCCCCCCCCCGGGGGGGGGGCGGGGGGGGCGGGGGGCCGGGCGGGCCGCCACCCGAAAGCCGGTCCGCTACCCCAGGTACGCCCCGCGGGCG
>NZ_JBIRTX010000037.1:0-36208 GCF_044334895.1 Streptomyces sp. NPDC020681
GCCCCGGTCGAGTCGCTGATGCCGCTGCGGCTTGCGAAGTACGGCGTGCCGCTGGCGGAGACGGCCCCGGCCGGTCTCGCCGCCGCGGGCATCGAGCCGGCGCTGCTCCCGCCCCAGCCCCAGCCCCAGGCGCAGCTTCAGCCACAGCCGCAGATTCAGGCGCAGCCCCAGATTCAGCCGCAGCCCCAGATCCAGCCGCAGCCGCAGCTGGAGAAGCCGCAGTACCAGGACGACGCATACTCCGAGCGGTACGAGCAGTACCCGCAGGAGCAGTACGAGGAGTACCAGCAGCAGTACGCGGAGGACCCGGCGCAGGCCCCCGCCAACCACGAGAGCCCCTGGTTCGCCGCACCGCAGGTTCCTCAGGAGCAGTACCAGGAGGCGTTCGAGAGCGCCTTCAACCCGACGTACGTCGAGGGCCTGGAGCCCACGGCGGTACAAGTCCCCTCCGGCCCCGGCCGCACCCGCCCGCTCGGCGGCGCGGTCCCCGGCTCCCGCGCCGAGGAGTCGGTGCAGGAGCAGGACGACTCGGAAGCCGTGGACCCCGAGGAGTTCCGCGAGACGGCGTATCCGGTCTTCGCGGCGTATGTGCACCAGCACGGCGACTTCCCGAGCTCCGAGCAGCTCGACATACATCTCTCGGACGCGCACGGTGTCCGGCACCCGGGCAGCGCGGCGATGCTGCGCCGTCTGATGCCGGAGTTCAAGCACCGCTTCCAGGCGGAACTCGAGGCGGAGCACATCGCCTAGCCGATGTGCTCCGGCCCCGGGCGGGCTACGCGCCGAGCAGCTTCCTGACCCGGTCCGCCCCCACCGCCAGCAGCAGCGTCGGCAGCCTCGGCCCCGTCTCCCGGCTCACCAGCAGCCGGTACAGCACAGCGAAGAACGACCGCTGCGCCGTCTTCAGCTCCGGCGTCGGCTTGGCGTCCGGCTCCAGGCCCGCCATCACCTTCGGGACGCCGTAGACCAGCGTCGTGAGGCCGTCCAGCGACCAGTGCGAGTCCAGGCCCTCCAGGAGCAGCCGCAGCGACTCCCGGCCCTGCTCGTCCAGCGAGGAGAGCAGCTCGACGTCCGGCTCCGAGCGCACGACCGTACGGGCGTCGGCCGGGACCTGTGTGGTGATCCAGTTCTCCGCGCGGTCGAGCCGCGGCCGCGCCTCGTCCAGCGAGGACAGCGGGTTCGCCGGGTCGAGCTCGCTCAGGATCCGCAGCGTCTGCTCGTCGTGGCCCGCCGTGATGTCGACGACGGAGGCAAGCGTCCGGTACGGCAGCGGCCGCGGCGTACGCGGCAGCTCACCGGCCGCGGTCCGTACGGCCCTGGAGTACGCGGCCGCGTCCGCGGGCAGCACGCTGCCGTCCTCGACCTTGGACTCCAGCTTGTCCCACTCGTCGTACAGCCGCTGGATCTCCTGGTCGAAGGCGATCTTGAACGACTGGTTGGGCCGCCTGCGCGCGTACAGCCAGCGCAGCAGCGGCGCCTCCATGATCTTCAGGGCGTCGGCCGGCGTCGGCACGCCGCCGCGCGACGACGACATCTTCGCCATCCCGGAGATCCCGACGAACGCGTACATCGGTCCGATCGGCTGCTGTCCGTCGAAGATCCCGACGATCTGACCGCCGACCTGGAACGACGACCCCGGTGAGGAGTGGTCGACGCCGGAGGGCTCGAAGATGACGCCCTCGAACGCCCAGCGCATCGGCCAGTCGACCTTCCAGACCAGCTTGCCGCGGTTGAACTCGGTCAGCCGCACGGTCTCCGAGAACCCGCACGCGCCGCACGTGTACGTGAGCTCCGTGGTCTCGTCGTCGTACGCCGTGACCGTGGTCAGGTCCTTGTTGCAGCCGCCGCAGTAGGGCTTGTACGGGAAGTACCCGGTCGAGCCCGTGCCGTCGTCCTCGGCCGCCGCGCCGGAGCCCTCGGCGGCCTCCAGCTCGGCCTCGTCGACCGGCTTCTGCGACTTCTTCCCCGGAGCCTTCTTCGTGCGGTACTGCGCGAGGATCGCGTCGATGTCGCCGCGGTGCTTCATCGCGTGCAGCACCTGCTCGCGGTAGACACCGGAGTTGTACTGCTCGGTCTGGCTGATGCCGTCGTACTCCACGCCCATCTCGGCCAGCGACTCGACCATCGCGGCCTTGAAGTGCTCGGCCCAGCTCGCGTACGGCGAGCCCTGCGGCGCGGGCACCGAGGTCAGCGGCCGGCCGATGTGCTCGGCCCAGGACTCGTCGACGCCCGCGACCCCGGCCGGCACCTTCCGGTACCGGTCGTAGTCGTCCCAGGAGATCAGATGCCTGACCTCGTGCCCGCGCCGCCGGATCTCGTCGGCGACCAGGTGCGGGGTCATGACCTCGCGCAGATTGCCCAGGTGGATCGGGCCGGAGGGAGAGAGGCCGGACGCGACGACAACCGGTTTGCCAGGCGCACGTCGCTCCGACTCGGCGATGACCTCGTCCGCGAAACGGGAGACCCAGTCGGTCTCGGTGCTGCTCTGAGCCACGGTCGGCACGTCCTTCTTTCTCGATGCAAACTCCAAGCCTTCTCGAAGCTTGGCAGGGCCATTCTCCCAGACGGAACGACCCCGCCCGTGGTTGCCCGTTTGCCGTGAGAAAGAGGTTGCTGGCCCATGGGACACTTGACAACCGATATAGCCCCCGACCAACAGGAACGGAAGCTCATGGCCTCGGTCCCTTCCCTCGCTTCGACCGTGCAGCAGCGCCTCGCGGACGCCCTTTCGGCAGCCCTGCCGGAAGCCGGCTCCGCCGACCCGCTGCTGCGACGTAGCGACCGGGCCGACTTCCAGGCCAACGGCATCCTGGCGCTCGCCAAGAAGCTCAAGGGCAATCCGCGCGAGCTGGCGACCAAGGTCGTCGAGGCGATCGGCGAGACCGGCGAGCTGAAGGAGATCGAGGTCTCCGGACCCGGCTTCCTGAACATCACGGTCTCCGACGCGGCGATCGTGCAGACCCTCGCGGCCCGCGCCGCCGACGACCGCCTCGGCGTGCCGTACGCGGCCGACGCCGGCACGACGGTGATCGACTACGCGCAGCCGAACGTGGCCAAGGAGATGCACGTCGGCCACCTCCGGTCCGCGGTGATCGGCGCGGCGATGGTCGAGATCCTGGAGTTCACCGGCGAGAAGGTGATCCGGCGCCACCACATCGGCGACTGGGGCACCCAGTTCGGCATGCTCATCCAGTATCTGATCGAGCACCCGCACGAGCTGGACCACAAGGGCGGGGAGGTCTCCGGCGAGGAGGCCATGTCGAGCCTGAACCGGCTGTACAAGGCCGCGCGGGTCCTCTTCGACTCCGACGAGGAGTTCAAGGCACGCTCGCGGGACCGGGTCGTGGCCCTGCAGTCCGGAGACGAGCAGACCCGGGCGCTGTGGCAGAAGTTCGTGGACGAGTCGAAGATCTACTTCTACTCGGTCTTCGACAAGCTCGACATGGAGATCCACGATGCCGACGTGGTCGGCGAGTCCGGCTACAACGACATGCTCGACGAGACCTGCCGGATCCTCGAGGAGACGGGCGTCGCCGTCCGCTCCGAGGGCGCGCTCTGTGTCTTCTTCGACGATGTGAAGGGCCCGGACGGCAACCCGACCCCCCTGATCGTGAAGAAGTCGAACGGCGGCTACGGCTACGCGGCCACCGACCTCTCCGCGATCCGCGACCGCGTCCAGAACCTGGCCGCGGACACGCTGGTGTACGTCGTGGACGTCCGTCAGTCGCTGCACTTCAAGATGGTCTTCGAGACCGCACGCCGGGCGGGCTGGCTGAACGACAAGGTCAAGGCGGTCCAGCTGGCGTTCGGCACGGTGCTCGGCAAGGACGGCAAGCCGTTCAAGACCCGTGAGGGCGAGACGGTACGGCTGGTGGACCTGCTGGACGAGGCGATCGAGCGGGCGACGGCGGTCGTGCGCGAGAAGGACACCAGGAACGAGCTGACCGAGGACGAGATCGCCGAGCGGGGCGTCCAGGTCGGCATCGGTGCGATCAAGTACGCGGACCTGTCGACGTCGGCGGTGCGGGACTACAAGTTCGACCTGGACCAGATGGTCTCGCTGAACGGCGACACGTCCGTGTACCTCCAGTACGCGTACGCCCGTATCCAGTCGATCCTCCGGAAGGCGGGCGACCGCAAGCCGGCCGCGCACCCGGAGCTCGAACTGGCCCCGGCGGAGCGCGCGTTGGGCCTGCACGTGGACCAGTTCGGCGAGACGCTGGCCGAGGTGGCGTCGTCGTACGAGCCGCACAAGCTGGCGGCGTACCTGTACCAGCTGGCCTCGCACTACACGACGTTCTACGACCAGTGCCCGGTCCTGAAGGCCGAGACCCCGGCGCAGATCGAGAACCGCCTCTTCCTCTGCGACATCACCGCCCGCACGCTCCACCAGGGCATGGCGCTCCTCGGCATCCAGACGCCCGAGCGCCTCTGACCGGTCCGCTCAGCCGCCGTCGGCGGCCCGCGGGATCCACTCGCTGCCACCCAGCGGGTAGTCGTACGCGGGCCGCCGGTTGAGCGCACTGGTCGCGAACGGCTGCCCGCGGTCGTCGATCCGCAGGGTCCCGCTCCGGTCCCCGCTGCTCCACTCCAGCTCCAGGTACCAGCGGACATGCCGGTTGTCGGTGTGCGCCGTCACCCGGAGCACCTGGGGCTCGCCGGTGGACACCTCGTACGGGAAGTCGGTGGCCGGAATCTTCGTGTCGCCCTGCACGCCCGCGACCGGTACGGGCCGCGGGCGTGCGGCGTCGAGATTGATGTCCAGGCTCTGTGGCCGCACTTCGCCGCCGCAGCCGACGCCCATGCCGTACACGTTCCACTTCAGCGGCTCCGAGGTCTCCAAGACCCGTACGTGCAGGGCCTGGAGCAGCACGGTGTCCTTGCCGGTGCTCTGCGCGGACAGGTCGATCAGCACATCACCGGCCGGGACTCCGCCGAGCGCGGTGACCCAGCCGCGGGCGTCCTGTTCGGGTGGCGGCGGCGGGACTTCGCCGGGCGGCCGGTCCACGACATAGTTCTGGCTGCACGGATCGAGCCAGGTGTAGGGCCGTACGTCGACGGTCAGCGGCGGGCCCTCGTTCTTGGCCGGTGTACTCGCGGTCCGGCTCGGGCTCGGCGACGCGCTCGGGCCGCTCGCGGAGGCGGAAGCGGACGCAGGTGCGGACCTGGAGGCCGAGACGGAGGCGGACGCGGAAGGCTTCGCCGCCCCTGCGGGAGCAGTCCCCTTTCTGTCCTCGCTTCCCGAGCCGTTGACGACGGCGGCGGAAACCGCCACGGTGGCGACGGCCACGACGGCAGCCGCGGCGATGGCCACGCGCCGCCGCCCGAGCTTGCGGCCGGGTGCGGCGACGGTGGCTGGGGCGTCGGGTGCAGGGTCGTCCTCCCCCGGCACGTCCGGCGACTCGTCCTGCGGCACCTCCGCCCGCCCCCGCTTCCGCGCCTCGTCCGCGAGGATCCACTGCCGATGGAGCTCGACCAGTTCCTCGGGCGTGGCCCCGCACAACCGGGCCAGCCGCTCCACGGGCGCGTATTCGGTGGGCACGGCATCGCCGTTGCAGTACCGGTGGAGGGTCGACGTGCTCATGTGCATCTGCTTCGCCAGCACGCCGTAACTGCGTCCGGATCGCTCCTTCAGCGCTCGCAGCATGCCCGCGAAGCCGCCCGTATCCGTCCCCACCCCAGCCGTCCCTTCCCCGTCGCCGTCCCAGGAACGCATTCCAGGGAAAGGTCGTTCCCCCAGGTCAGAGCCGTACAGGCGTTCCAGCTTCCCCTATTGTCCCGTGCTCATTGCCGCCGGGACGAAGCGCCCCGCAGGGTTTGGTCATCGCCGAGGCCGACGCCGACGCGATCCGAACGACCACCACACAACGGGGAGTACGAACCGTCATGCGCACCAACATCCGCCGCACTACCGCCGCCACCGCCGTGCTGACCGCGCTCTCGCTCACCGCCTGCCAGTCCGACGACAAGGACCAGTCGGCACCGAAGCCCTCGTCCAGCGCGAGCACCACCGCCCCGGCCACGGACACACCCTCGTCGGCCGCCTCGACGACCCCGGCCGCCGAGGCTCCTCAGGGCGGCGGCAAGACGAAGACCCCGGCAGCGGACTCCGGCACGGACGGCACGGACGGCACGGACGGCACCAACGCCGACCCTGGCGTCGTCACCGCCGCCTGCACCGGAAGCACCACCAAGGTGAGCGTGACCCACGTCAGCCGCCCCATTCAGCATCTGCTGCTCACGGTCACCAACACCGGCTCCAAGGCGTGCAACGCCTACCACGCGCCGCTGCTCCGCGTCGACGACGCGCAGGCGGTCATGAGCGTCTACGAGGAGAGCCAGCCGCAGGCCGTCGTCACCCTCGTCCCCGGCGAGTCCGGCTACGCCGCCATCGCACTCGGCGCGGGCGGGCGCACGGCAAAGCAGCTGGAAGTCCACTTCGCGGCGAGCTCGGGCGAGGGCTCGACGGGCACGCCGAAGAAGCTCGCGCTCCCCGCGGGCACCGACATCGACGACGCCGGCGCGTCGGTCACGTACTGGCAGCGCACCCTCGCGGACGCCCTCACCAATTAGTCCGCACTCACGCAAGGGGCCGCGAGGTTCTGCCGGACGCTTCGTCGATCTCCGTGTGCGCCTTCTGCAAAAGCTGCGACGCGATGTCCATCAGCGCCCGCGCACCCGCGATCTCCTCGCCCACCCGCAGTTGCTCCGGGTCGGAGTGATGCCGCTGCGCATTCCCACGACCGCGGATTTCCGTGCCGTCGCCGAGCCTGATCATGGCGGCGGCACGGGTGCGGTCGCCTTCCTCCTGGAACTCCATCTCGACGTGCCATCCGACGAGTGTGTCCATGGCGGATCACCTCCAGTGGTACTGCTTCCAGAGTGCTCCGCCGGAGCCGAGATCACCACTAGTCGGCGGTGGGCACCTCGCTGGGGAGCTTGGCGGCACCTTCGCAGTCCAGCTCCTTGGCCACGTGGCGGGTGGCGTCGCCGATCAGTTCGGCGAAGTCCGTGTCGGGCTCCCTGCTTCTCGCCTCAGCCTGGTTCTGCAGCGCCGCCCGCACCTTCACATGCTCCTGGCGGCCGGACTCGGAGGGGCAGCTCACGTAGAGCGTGGCGGCTTGCTCGCTCGTGTATCCCGCTGCCTCGCCGAGCTGGATCGGAGTGTTCCCGGGCTTCTTGGGATCGTCCGCCATCTCATCGGCGTAAGAGTCCGACGGCTCCCGCCAGTAGTTGAGGTCGAGGTAGGTGCCTCCGGATGTCAGACTGCACCACCGGTTCGAGGGCAACGTGAAGTGCAGGTCCAGCTTTTCCCTGAACGCGTCGCCCTCCTTCGGCAGCAGCGCCGCCGCGGCCTTCCCTGGCAGGGTGCCGCCGCAGACCCGCTCCGGCACCTGCACCGCGGCCGGCGCTGTGTCTCGGGCCGCCCACCACCAGACCCCGCCGCCGACGAGGATCACCGCCGCGGCGAGGGCGACAAGAACGCGACCACGCTCCCGCACTCAGTTCCCCTCGCTCTTCGCCGGAGGCTGGTAGCCGCTCTGCCTGCCCGTGCCCTCGTCGTATCCGGCATTCGCCGCGTTCTCGGCGTCGTCGCCGAACTTCTTGATCTCCTCCGGAGAAAGACCTGCCTCCTTGGCCCCCAGCTCGGCAGCCGCCCGCGCAGCCAGTGCGCTGTCCTGACGCTGCGTCTCCAGGTACGCGTCCACCGTCTTCTCGGCCTCCGGTCCGGCATCGTGCTTGTACTTGTCGGTGACGCTTTCCTTGATGTCCTCGACGACCCAGGCGAGCGGCGCGCCCACGCCGGTGGCCTCAAGTGGCTTGGAGATGATGCCGAACCCTCGGTCCGCCCACTTGGCTCCGTCTTTGAGGCCGTCGTTGAAGTCCTTGTCCCCGGCCGTCTTTTCGTTGTACGTCGCTTCCGCCCGGGCTTCCGAGAGGATGCCGGCGATGGTTCCGCCCGGCTTGGTGTACGTCTCGACGTCCTTGCGCACGTCTCCGAAGTCCTGCTTCTTGTCCCCGTCGACGTACTTGTCGGCCACACCGTTCATGAGATCGGTCGTCGTGGCCTGCTGGGCGTTGATGATCGCGCCGTACGCGTCGGGGTCCTTGCCGACAGTGCCGAGGAACCTCGTGATGTCGCCGTCGTTGAGGTCCGCCAGGCCCGCGTCCGCGCCGTTGGTCTCGATGCGGGACGCGCCCATGCCCTTCTGGAAGTCCCTCATGTACTCCGCCGTCATGTTGCCGAGGCTGTCGTTCATCGAGGCCAGCGGCCCGTTCTTGCCGTCGCCCTTGATGGAGATGAGCTCGTTGCCCGGGTCGTTGCCGAACTTCTCCACCACTCGGTGCATGAGCTTCGCCTGGTCCTCGGTGTGCGGAACCGGCTTCGCCGTCGTGCTGTCGTCCTCGTACGAGCGTCCCGAGACCGCCGACTCCAGGGCGTGCCCGAGCGCGTCCGGGCCCGACGCCTTCGCCTTCGCGGCCGCCTTGTCCCAGGCGTCCTGCGCGTCACCGTCGCCGATCGCCGGAGCGCCCTCCGAGCGGTCGTCCGGCCACTCGTAGTCCTTGGCGGTGAACATGTCGAAGTAGTCGGTGTACGTCTTGCCGTCCGCCCCGTAGTGGGGCCTCAGGTCCTTCAGGTACACCTGGCCGTCGGCACCCTCGCGGATGTTCCAGTTGTCGAGGTTCGCCGTGCTGTACCCGCCGCCGACCTCGCGCTCGAAGTAGTCCTTGTCCATCACCTGGCCGTCGCCGGAGTACGGCACCATCTTGCCGTCGAAGAAGTCCTTCGACGCCTCCGGGCTGTGCCCGAGCGCCTCGAGGATGCCGGTCATGGTGTTGAAGCCGTAACTGCCGTCTCCACCCGCCGGGTTGAGATTGATCCCGATGTACGGCCGGTTCTGCGGCTTGTGGACCCCGCCTTCCGTACCCCCGAGTTGAGCGGCGTGCTCGGCGACCGGAGTGAGGAAGCGCTTGTCGTACTCGCCATAGCGGAGGATGTTGCTGAGCACCTGGTAGCCGCTCGGCGAGAAGTTCGCCTTGCGGTCCGGATAGAGATCGATGGAGCTCGCTCCGACCTTGCGCAGATCCGAGTTCCACTTCTCCGAAAGGTGCGGCTTGTTGTCCGGGTCGGTCGCCGTAGCCAGCGAGAAGCCGAGGTCCTTCTGCAGCGCCTTGAGCGACTCGGTCCGTTCCTTGCTGTCGCCGTCGGTGTGCATCGCCACGTCGGCGAAGAACTTCATGCTCTCCTTCGGGCCGAGCCCGTCGTAGAACGCCGTCGTGAAGGCGGGCGACTTGCTGTTCTCGTGCAGCAGCGTCTGCAGTTCCTTGAGCTCCTGGTCCGTCATCTTGTCGCCCTTCTGGGCGAGGTCGACGGCCCGGGCCGCGTGCATCTCGTCGGGGTTGTCGAACTTGGGCGCGCTGAAGTTGTGCCGGTCGTCGCCCATGTTCGCCTTGAGCGTCTTGGCGATGTCACGGTCGGCTTCGTTCACCTCGTCGAGGACGGTCTTGATCCGGCCCTCGATGTGCGAGATGTCGGCCTGCTCCTTGTGCACCAGGTCGTCGTAGTCCGGGTCGTGCTTGCCGCCCTCGTCGATGGTCGTCGAGATCGGCTTGGTCGCCCGTACGCTGCCGTCCGCACCGACCGTGCACTTCCGGGCCGGCGCCTCCTCGTCGACGATCTTCCTCATGTCGTTCTTGGCCTTCTCGAAGGCCGCGTATCCCTGGTCCAGGATCGCCTTCACGCCCTTGGCCGACTTGGCCGCGTCGTCGAACTCCTTGGCCGTCTTCGCGATGAACGGCTTGGTGACGGCGGCGTTCACGCCCTGCCAGTCGGCCGCGTCGGACTTGGCGCGCATCCCCTTGCCGGCGTCCTCAGCGAGGGTCTCCAGCTTGGTGACCATCTGCCCCCAGTCGGTCACCGATTCCTTCATCTTGCTCAGCGGGGCATGCAGAACATCGTCGAAACCGAGCGTCACAGTCCTGCCACCCCTACTTGAAGTACTCGTTGATCTTGGAAGCCTGGAGGGAAACGATGATGTCGTCCTCCTCGTTCTTGTGCGAAGCGGCCGAGTAGTCGAGGTGGTTGGAGATGTTCGCGCAAGCGTCCATGAGCGTCTTGAGCTGATCGGCCCAGACGCCGTTCACCTTCAACAGGGCGGTGCCGGTCTCGTAGTTGGCGTTGAGAAGGGCGATCGAGGCGTCGTGCGTGGTCTGCCGCGCGTGGTCGCCGTCGTCCGCGAGCCGGTTGTACAGCTTGTACGCATCGCTGCCGATCGCGCCCAGGTCGTCCCGACTGACGGTGAGGTCAGTACCTCCGCCGCCACCACCGCCCGGGTCGGCGAGCTGGTTCAGCCGCATGCTCACGCTCGCGTCAGCACGTGCGGAAGCCCATTCCTCGTCGAACGACATCGATCCCCCGTGTTCGCATCTGCACCGTCTGATGTGGCCCTGCCACAACCCTCAAATGCTTACGGCGCGATACTCGGAGATCCAGCCACCGGCCGGTTCCTAACGCGTCCCATACGCAAATTTGATGCGCCCGTCCGTTACTTACCCGCTGGTGGGTAGCTGACCAAATAGTCGGTACTTGTGGGCATTCCGGCCCGGCACGAGGATCGAAGCATGTCCCCGAACAAGCCCCAAGTCTCCGTACTCGGCCTCGGCATGATGGGCTCCGCCCTCGCCGCCGCCTTCCTCAAGGCCGGCCACCCCGTCACCGTCTGGAACCGCTCACCCGCCAAGACCGGCCCGCTGGTCGCGCAGGGCGCACTGCCCGCCGAAACCGCCGCCGAGGCGGTTGCAGCAGGCAACACGGTCGTCGTCTGCCTGCTCACCAACGACAACGTCCAGGAACTCTTCGACACCCTCGGCGACGCCGTCTCCGGCAAGACCCTCGTCAATCTGACCAACGGAACCCCGGCCCAGGCGCGCGAGCTGAGCGCCTGGGCGACACAGCACGGAGCCGACTATCTCGACGGCGGCATCATGGCCGTCCCTCAGATGATCGGGGGTCCGCACGCGTACGTCTTCTACAGCGGCCCGCAGCAGACGTTCGAAGCCCATCGGGAAACGCTGGCCGTCCTCGGCGGCACGAAGTTCGCCGGTACGGACCCGGGCCTGGCCGCGCTGAACGACCTGGCGCTCCTCACCGGCATGTACGGCATGGTCCTCGGCGTCATGCAGGCCTTCGCCCTGGTCCGTACGGAGAACATCCCGGCCACCGAATTCTCCGAGCTCCTCGTCCCCTGGATCAGCGCGATGCTCGCCGGCGCACCGGAGTGGGCCAAGGCCGTCGACTCCGGCGAGCACCTCACCGACGTCTCCAGCCTCGCCGTCAACCAGGCCGCGTTCCCGAACTTCCTGGCGACCTTCCGCGACCAGGGCGTCAGCCCGGAGTTGTTCGAACCGTTCCAGGCGATCCTGGACCGCGCGATCGAGCAGGGCTACGAGGCCGACGGCCTGTCCCGCATCGCGGACCTGCTCAAGAAGTAGCGCCGAACTCGCACCACACGATCTTTCCCGGATCGCGCTCGCCGACCCCCCACTTGTCGGCGAGCGCGTCCACGATCATCAGCCCGCGCCCCGACTCCCCGTCCGGTTCACTGACGGACGGCTGCCCGATGCCGCTGTCGTGCACCTCGACACGGAGGAGCCCGTCGCCGTACAGCCACAGCCTCATCCGATAGCCGCGGCCGGGCGGTACGCCGTGCACGAGCGCGTTGGTGGCCAGTTCGCTCACGCAGAGCAGTACGTCGTCGGCCCGCGCGCCGAGGCCCCAGTCGGCGACGGCCTCGCGTACGAACTCCCTGGCTGCGGGCACGGATCGCCGCTCGCGGCGGTAGAACCGCTCGCGCAGACAGGGCTGTTGAATCACGTCATCCATGAGACGAGCGTCACTGACTGTGACTCCGGTGACGCAGTGCGCGCAGCCGTACAAGAAATCTGTACGGGTGCTGAGGGCGTGACGTACGGATATGGATGGGGAGTTGGACGTGTATGCACCCCAGAAAGCGTCAGCGGAAGAACGCGTCGGCGATGAAGCTCGTGGGCGCGCAGTTAGCGATGTTCCGGGAGTTCGCCGGGCTCAGGCAGCGCGAACTGGCGGAGCGTGTCTGCGTACACGAGGAGACGATCGCGTCGGTGGAGCAGGGCCGCCGCCCGCTGAAGCCGGACCTGGCGAAGGTGCTGGACCGGGTCCTCGACACGAAGAGGGCGCTGGAGACGGCGGTCGCGAACATGCCGGAGATCGACTTGGTCCCGGCGTGGGCCGAGCAGTACATGGACATTGAGCGTGAGGCGATCGCTCTCTCGTTCTACGCGAACCAGGTCTTGCCAGGGCTGCTTCAAATGGAGAACTACGCAAGGGCGGTCTTCCGCAATAAGGTCCCCACCCTCAGCGAAGAGGAGATCAACGCCCAGGTTGGCGCCCGACTGGAACGCCAGGAGATCCTGCACCGTAAGGAACCACCGACTTCTAGCTTCATCATCTCCGAGGCGATCGTGGTGGACCGACTCGGTGGCGACGAGGTGTACCGGGAGACACTTCGCCATCTCCGCGCTTGTACCGACCTCCCTGGCATCACCCTGCAGGTCATGCCACTGGGGCGCGAGACCCACGCCGGACTAGCGGGCCCTTTCATCCTGCTGGAAACACCGGACCATCAGCATCTCGCCTACACCGAAACTCAGCGTGGCAGCCAGCTCGTTACTGACCGAGATGAGGTCAGCATCCTGGAGCGGAAATATGCAATGCTGCGGACTCAGGCCCTCAATCCCGAGGAGACAAAGGGCCTGTTGGACCGGCTGCTAGGAGAGCAATGAGCACCGCACTTGAGTGGTTCAAGTCCAGCTACAGCAGCGAAGAGGGCGGGGAGTGCCTCGAAGTCGCCTACGACTGGCACAAGTCCACGTACAGCGGCAGCGAAGGCGGTGAGTGCGTCGAGGTCGCAACCCACCCCACCGCCGTCCACGTCCGGGACTCCAAGAACCCCGACGGTCCCGTCCTCACACTGGATCCAGCCACATGGACCGCGTTCACAGCTACATTTTTGGACTAGACCAAGATTCTCATTGGTCTATACCTTGACTCGATCATGTCAACGCGCTTGAGTGAGCGGCACAACCCCCCACCACGGCATAGCCGTTGCTGTGAAGGAGTGAGCGAGTGCTGAGACGTCGCATCAAGATATGGCTGGTCGCTCTCGTCGCCGGAGCCGGGCTCGCAGCCGGGCTCATACCGTCCGCAACCGCAGCCCCCTCTGCCGCGGCGGACGCCTGCACCTCCGCGCCCAACTGGCAGCAGGGCGTCTGGTATGTCACTGGCAACGTTGTCAAGTACACCGATGGCAAGTACTACATCGCCGAGCACGACAACCCGGGTTACGACCCGACGATCAGCACCTGGTACTGGAACCCGCACACCTGCAGCGGCGGCGGAGACCCGAACCCGTCCGGCTTTGTGGTGAGCGAGTCGCAGTTCAACCAGATGTTCCCGAGCCGGAATTCGTTCTACACGTACAGCGGGCTGACCGCGGCGCTGAGCGCGTACCCGGGCTTCGCGAACACCGGCAGTGACACGGTCAAGAAGCAGGAGGCCGCGGCCTTCCTCGCCAACGTCTCGCACGAGACGGGCGGTCTGGTCCACGTCGTGGAGCAGAACACGGCGAACTACCCGCACTACTGCGACTGGAGCCAGCCCTACGGCTGCCCGGCCGGCCAAGCCGCCTACTACGGCCGCGGGCCCATCCAGCTCAGCTGGAACTTCAACTACAAGGCCGCCGGCGACGCCCTCGGCATCGACCTGCTCAACAACCCCTGGCGAGTCGAGCAGGACGCGGCCGTGGCCTGGAAGACCGGCCTCTGGTACTGGAACACCCAAAACGGCCCCGGCACCATGACCCCGCACAACGCCATGGTCAACCAGGCCGGCTTCGGCCAGACCATCCGCTCCATCAACGGCTCACTCGAATGCGACGGCAAGAACCCGGCACAGGTCCAGAGCCGCGTGAACAACTACACCCGCTTCACACAGATCCTCGGCGTCCCGACAGGCGCCAACCTGTACTGCTGACACCACCCCCCACACAGACCGCGGGCCGGGGAGAACGCTCCCCCGGTCCGCGGTCAGCCATGTGAGCCCCATTTCGCGCCACAGTCACCGTGGCCACTCCCTGTTCACGTGCCTCCAGGCAACCCACCGGATCTTCTCCCCGTCCTCCGAGTTCGAGAGGCACCCGGGCCCAACCGGGCGCTCCGGTCGGGGGGTTGAGGAGAGGGAAGTTGATACGAGCCCGGAGAGTGTGGGCCACCGCGATAGCGGTGCTCACGGTGGCGGGGGTGTCCCCGGCAGTGGCTTACGCCCAGCCGCAGCCACCCGATGTCCGGCCCGCCGCGGCGGCGAACGACCAGAATGACCTGCCGCCCGGCTGGCGGATCACGAACACCGACGGGGAACACGCGCTGGAGTGGCGCTCGCCGCGGCCGGTGCCGATGGGCGACGCGCGCGTGGAGTTCCACGCCGACGGCAAGCTGGTCGGCGTGCCCGAGCCGGAGAAGGACGGCCGGACCTTCCGGCTGCCGCTCGACAACGCGCGTACAGCGGATCTGGCGGACCTTCAGGTGCTGGCGGCCGGCCGACGGCTGGACCAGCAGGCCGACGGCGCGCGTGACCGCCGCTCCCCGTCCGCCGCGAAACCGCCTGCCAAGCTTCCGGCCGGCTCGGTCGACCCGGGCAAGCCCGGCACGTACCGCACGGTCACCGGCGAGTACGCGCTCGCCCCGGTCCGTCTGCCCGGCTTCTCCGCGCCCGTCGAGATGCGCGGCGTCGTCGTCGCGCCGAAGGACGCCAAGGGCAAGCGTCCGGTCGCGCTGTTCCTGCACGGCCGGCATGCCACCTGCTACGTCCCGGGCGGCGAGGACGTGAACATCGACTGGCCCTGTGCCAAGGACGCCAAGCCGATCCCGAGCCACCGGGGCTATCTCCGCGACCAGGAGCTGCTGGCCTCCCAGGGCTATGTGACCGTATCGATCTCCGCCAACGGCATCAACGGCCAGGACGCAGGCGCCGACGACGCCGGCGCGCAGGCGCGCTCCTCCCTGGTGCGCAGCCACCTCGGCCGCTGGGCCGACTGGGCCGCCAAGCCGTCGACGGCACCCGCGGCCGTACGCAAGGCTCCCGGGACCGACCTGTCCCGCGTCCTGCTCGTCGGCCACTCGCGCGGCGGCGAGGGCGTCAACCGCGCCGCGATGGACAGTCTTTACCCGCCCCCGCCCGCCCAGGACGGCTACCGCGGAAAGGTGCGCTGGCACATCCGTGGGACCGTGCTCATCGGGCCGACGATCTTCGGCCAGAACCCGGTCCCGGACGTGCCGTCGCTGACGATCCTGCCGGGCTGCGACGGCGACGTCTCCGACCTCCAGGGTCAGGTGTACGCCGACGGCACCCGCGGGGTCAGCCGGGGCAAGGCCCTGCACAGCGCGGTCTACATGGTCGGGGCCAACCACAACTACTTCAACAGCGAGTGGACGCCGGGCCAGGCGCAGGCGCCCGCCGACGACGACTTCTGGCACGACCCCGAGAAGCCGGACCCGGTGTGCTCGCCGGGCACCGCGACCCGGCTGACCGCCGACCAGCAGCACCGGGCCGGCGCCACCTACATCGCCGCCGCGGCCCGGCTGTTCGTCGCCGGTGACGACCGGGTGCGCGAGCTGGTCGACGGCTCGGGCCGCCGCGCGCCCTCCGCCGATCCCGCGCGGGTGCTGACCCACGCGGTCGGCGCGAACCGCGGCGCCGGGTTCCTGCCGGACGGCTCCGTGAAGGTGACCGGCGGACGGCTGTGCTCCGCGATCGATCCCGACCCGAAAACCGCCTGCCTGGACTCCGCGGCGGGTGGCGCCTCGCCGCACTTCGCGTCCTGGCAGCCGGAAAAGGAGACGGGCCGCCGGGCGGTGGCCCTGCGCTGGTCCGCGCCCGGCTCGGCGGTGACGGTGCGCCCCGAGAAGCCGCTCTCCGTCAAGAACGCCAAGAGCCTCGCGCTACGGGTCTTCGTGCCGCCGAACTCCACCGGCACACAGCTCGACGTGTCCGTCACCGACGCCTCCGGCAAGCGGGCCAACCTCGGTCGCGTGCAGGTGGACGGCCTGCCGGGCAGCGACCGCACCTCCTCCTACTGGGCGCGCGAGGTGCGCGTACCGCTCACCGCCGCCACCCGCGCCGGCCTCGACCTGCGCAACATCGCCTCGCTGGAGCTGACCCCGCGCACCCGCTCCGGACAGGCGTGGCTGATGGACGCCTGGGCGTGGAGCCCCGGCACCCCCGCCGTGAAGGAAGCCGCGCTGCCGCGTGTCGACATCGGCCGGCTGAAGGTCAAGGAGGGCGACTCGGGCGTCCGCACGTACCAGGTGCCCGTCCGCGTGTCCGGGAAGGGCAGCGGCACGGTACGGCTGTACGTACTCGACCCGGCCACCGGCAAGGCGAAGGACCGGCTGGTGACGGTGCGGCCCGGTGGCGGCAGCGTCGACGTGAAGGTGCAGGTGAAGGGCAACAAGCGGTACGCCTGGGACGTGTCCCACGATGTGCTCGTGAAGGCGGTCCGCGGGACCGTCGTCGGCTCGCACGCCGGCGGCGTCCTCGCCGAGAACGACGACCCGATGCCCGAGATCACGGTGAAGCCGGTCGCCGACAAGGTGACCGAGGGGCAGCCGCTCAAGTGGCAGATCTCCCTGTCCGCACCCGCGGACGTGGAGATCACGAAGATCCTGCAGATCGTCCCCGTCCCGGGCCGCCCCGAGCTGTCCACCAAGGACGTCGACCGGCAGTGGCTGCTCGACATGCTCGGCGAGGTCCCGGACGGTGAAGTGCCGCTGTCCAAGCTGGAGTACGCCTACCTGTGGGCCGCGGTACCGGCCGGCAAGACCAGCGCCGAGGTGCTCGTGCCCACGGTCGGCGACCAGGTGGCCGAGCAGACCGAGTACGTGGGCCTCCAGGCCACGGACGAGGAGGGCAAGCCGCAGGGCCCGGTCGTGACCGGCACGGTGCTCGACGCACCGTAGGAAACAACCGCGTTGGTCACGCGGGCGTGAGCCGGGACTCCCGGCTCACGCCCGCGCCACGTACACCGATCGGCGCTGTGCGCGGCCCTCACATCTGCTCTCCCGGAGCGTCGGCGGGCGTGACCCATTCGACGAACTGGACGATCAGCCCGTTGGGGTCGGTGATCTGGAAGAGGCGTTCGCCCCACGGCTCCTCGCGCAGCGGCATGGTGATCTCGACGCCCTCGCCACGCAGCCGCTTCTCCTCGGCCTCCAGCCCCGTGAGGGTGAAGGCGAGGATCAGACCTCCTGCGTGCACGTCGCGCTGATCGGCGGGCAGGACCTCAATGCCGCGCTGCAGCAGGACGATGTCCACCGCGGCGTCGGGCCGGGTGAGGGAGGCGAAGCCGTCGGCGGCGGCCTGCTCCTGGTAGCCGAGGTGAGTCGTGAAGAAGGCCTGGGAAGCGGCCACATCGTCGACGGTGAGCGAGACGGTGGAAGTGGTGATCTGCATAGCAGGCTCCTTCACGCAAAGGGGAGTTGACGGGGGCGGAGATCTCGGCGGCGGTCAGTACGAGCTGCGCCGCGGGAGGTTGCGTGCGCGGACGTTGCTGTTCCGGAAGCGGGCGGGCGGGATCTGCGCGGACTGCCGTCGCCCTGAGCCCCGGCGAGCGGCGCGACTGCCGGTCTCGGCCTGGTCGGCGAGGGCCTTGGCGATGTCGACATGCTGCATTCGAAGCGTCCCTTCGAGAGAGCGAAACTTACAACGGACGTAAACTTAGCTCCAGCGCACCCGGGGTGTCAACATAAATTTGCCACCGATGTAAGATTCCCTCATGGGTAACGAGACGAGCAGTCCAGTCGGCACGAACGACCCCAAGTCCGCCGAGCCGGCGACCGGGCTGCGGGAGGCCAAGAAGCGCGAGACCCGGCAACTGATCTCCGACCAGGCGACCAGGCTCTTCATGGCTCAGGGCTTCGAGGAGACGACCATCGCGGAGATCGCCGACGCCGCGCGCGTGGCCAAGAAGACGGTGACCAACTACTTCCCGCGCAAGGAAGACATGGCGCTGGACCACCAGGAGGCGTTCGTCGGCAGCCTGGCGAACATCGTGGCGGCCCGGCCCGCCGGAGAGTCCGCGCTCACGGCGCTGCGCCGCGCGTTCGAGGCGGCCGTCGCGGCGCAGGACCCGGTCGCGGGATTCGCCGGCCCGGACTTCTCCCGCATGATCGACGACAGCCCCACTCTGTCGGTGTGTCTGCGCAGCCTGCACGACCGGCGCGAGGAGGCTCTCACCGACGCTCTGGCCGAGGCCACGGGTTCGTCCAGCGCGGACATCACTCCGCGTACGGCCGCGGCCCTGCTCGGCGCGATGCACCGGGTGCTGTTCCGGCGTATACAGGAGCTCACCCTCGCGGGCCGTACCAACGACGACATCGCCCAGGCCGTCGGTGACGAGGCTGCCCGAGCCTTCGACATGCTCGAACCGGCGCTCGGGGACTACGCCGTCGCGTGACAAGTACGCCGGACGGCCCGGTGCGCGAGTGCGCACCGGGCCGTCCGGAATGCTTCTTCGTCAGCGACCTGCGCCGAGCCCCTGTGCCACCTCGGTCGCCCAGTAGGTGAGGATCATGCTCGCGCCCGCGCGCTTGATGCCCAGCAGCGACTCGGCGATCGCCTTGTCCCGGTCGATCCAGCCCTTCTCGGCCGCGGCCTCGACCATCGCGTACTCGCCGCTGATCTGGTACGCGGCGACCGGCACGTCCACGGATTCGGCGAACTTCGCCAGCACGTCGAGATACGGCCCCGCGGGCTTGACCATCACCATGTCCGCGCCCTCTTCGAGGTCGAGCGCCAACTCGCGCAGCGACTCACGGGTGTTGGCCGAGTCCTGCTGGTAGGTCTTGCGGTCGCCCTCGAGGGAGGAACCGACGGCCTCGCGGAAGGGGCCGTAGAAGGCGGAGGAGTACTTGGCCGTGTAGGCCAGGATCGACACGTCCTCCTTGCCGATGGTGTCGAGCGCGTCGCGGATGACGCCGACCTGACCGTCCATCATGCCGCTGGGCCCGACGACATGGGCACCGGCGTCGGCCTGGACCTGCGCCATCTCGGCGTACCGCTCGAGCGTCGCGTCGTTGTCCACGCGGCCGTGCTCGTCCAGTACGCCGCAGTGCCCGTGGTCGGTGTACTCGTCGAGGCACACGTCCGACATGATCACGAGCTCGTCCCCGACCTCGGCCCGGACGTCCCGCAGCGCGACCTGCAAAATCCCGTCCGGGTCCAGACCCGCGGACCCGACGGCATCCTTCTTCGCGTCCTCCGGCACACCGAAGAGCATGATCCCGGAGACTCCGGCCTCAACTGCCTCCACGGCGGCCTTCCGGAGGGTGTCGCGGGTGTGCTGCACGACGCCGGGCATCGCGGAGATCGGCACCGGCTCGCTGATCCCCTCGCGCACAAAGGCGGGCAGGATCAGATCGGCGGGATGCAGCCGGGTCTCGGCAACCATGCGCCGCATGGCGGGGGTGGTCCGCAGCCGCCGGGGCCGCGTACCGGGAAAGGATCCATACGCAGTCATGCGTGCCACGCTACGCCGGTCCGCCGGCCCCAATTACCGACAGCCCGTCGGCCCACGCTCCCGATCCGGAGCCAAGCCGGCTACCCCCGGAAGGGGCCTGGGGGCACAGCCCCCAGTTTCGGGAAGGGGCGGGGAGGGGAAACCAAACCGCCCCAAGCCCCCGCCCCCGCACCGCACCGCTACGTCGTACGCCTCCGCCGACCCCCCGGCCGACGCTCGCTCGGCCGCGTCACATGCTCGCCGGCCTCCACCGCCGCCGCCCGCCTCTGCTCCCCGAATTCCGCGAGCGCCTCAGCGAGCTTGTGCACCGACGGCTCCGGCGACAGCACGTCCACCCGCAGCCCGTGCTCCTCCGCGGTCTTCGCCGTCGCGGGACCGATACAGGCGATCACCGTCACGTTGTGCGGCTTGCCCGCGATCCCGACCAGGTTCCGCACCGTCGACGACGACGTGAACAGGACAGCGTCAAAGCCACCGCCCTTGATCGCCTCACGCGTGTCCGCCGGCGGCGGCGACGCCCGCACCGTCCGGTACGCGGTGACGTCGTCGACCTCCCACCCGAGCTCGATCAGACCCGCGACCAGCGTCTCGGTCGCGATGTCGGCCCGCGGCAGGAAGACGCGGTCGATCGGGTCGAAGACCGGGTCGTACGGCGGCCAGTCTTCAAGGAGACCCGCGGCCGACTGCTCACCGCTCGGCACCAGGTCCGGCTTCACACCGAACTCGACGAGCGCACGGGCGGTCTGCTCGCCGACCGCCGCGACCTTGATGCCCGCGAAGGCCCGCGCGTCGAGCCCGTACTCCTCGAACTTCTCCCGCACCGCCTTCACCGCGTTGACGCTGGTGAAGGCGATCCACTCGTAGCGGCCGGTCACCAGACCCTTGACCGCGCGTTCCATCTGCTGCGGCGTCCGCGGCGGTTCGACGGCGATCGTCGGCACCTCGTGCGGCACGGCGCCATAGCTGCGCAGTTGGTCGGAGAGCGACGCCGCCTGCTCCTTGGTCCGCGGCACGAGCACCTTCCAGCCGAACAGCGGCTTGGACTCGAACCACGCGAGCTGGTCGCGCTGAGCGGCGGAACTGCGCTCCCCGACCACGGCTATGACCGGCCGATGACCCTCCGGCGACGGCAGTACCTTGCCCTGCTTGAAGGTCTGGGCGATCGTGCCGAGCGTCGCGGTCCAGGTCCGCTGCCGGGTGGTGGTGCCGGCGACGGTGACGGTCAGCGGGGTGTCCGGCTTGCGGCCGGCGGCCACGAGCTCGCCCGCGGCCGCGGCGACGGAGTCCAGCGTCGTCGAGACGACGACCGTGCAGTCGCTCGCGCCGACCTCGGTCCAGCACCGCTCGCTCGCGGTACGGGCGTCGACGAAGCGGACGTCCGTGCCCTGCGAGTCGCGCAGCGGGACACCGGCGTACGCGGGCACGCCGATCGCGGTGGCGACACCGGGCACGACCTCGAACGGAATGCCCGCCGCTGCGCAGGCGAGCATCTCCTGACCTGCGTCGGTGTCCAGGCCGGGATCGCCGGTCACCGCACGGACGACCCGCTTGCCGCCGCGCGCGGCCTCCATGACAAGATTGGCCGCGTCCCTGAGGACGGGGATCCCGGCGGCTGTTGACGCATCGTCAACAACCGTCAGTTCAGGCGTGCTTACGCTCGCCCGCGCGTGGCTGCGTACGACGTCGAGCACCTCTGGCTCGGCGATCAGTACGTCAGCTCCCGCGAGTGCCTCGACGGCGCGCAGTGTCAGCAGTCCGGGGTCGCCGGGACCGGCGCCGAGGAAAGTGACGTGCCCGTGTGCCGAGAACGTCGACGTGGCATTGGCGGTGGGGCTCAAAGTGCTCGCTCCCCCATAAGACCGGCCGCACCCTTGGCGAGCATCTCGGACGCGAGTTCGCGACCGAGCGCGATGGCGTCGCCGTGCGACGTGGGTACGGGACCGGTGGTGGACAGCTGCACCAGCGTCGAGCCGTCGGTGGTGCCGACGACGCCGCGCAGGCGCATTTCGGTGACAACCTGCCCGTCGGCCAGCAGGTCGGCCAACGCACCAACAGGTGCGGAGCAGCCGGCCTCCAGGGCGGCGAGCAGGGAACGCTCGGCGGTCACGGCGGCCCGGGTGTACGGGTCGTCGAGCTCGGCGAGAACGGCGGCGAGGTCTGCGTTGTCCGCGGCACACTCGATCGCCAGTGCCCCCTGGCCGGGGGCCGGCAGGACGAAGTCGACCGACAGGAAGTCGGTGACCTCGATGATCCTGCCTATACGGCTCAGCCCGGCGGCGGCGAGAACTACCGCGTCCAGCTGGCCGCTGCGTACGTATCCGATCCGCGTATCAACATTCCCGCGGATCGGAACGGTCTCTATGTTCAGCCCGTGCGCACGTGCGTACGCGTTCAGCTGGGCCATCCTGCGCGGCGATCCGGTGCCGACGCGGGAGCCGTGCGGCAGCCGGTCGAGGGTCAGCCCGTCGCGCGCCACCAGTGCGTCCCGCGGGTCCTCGCGCCGCGGCACGGCCGCGAGCGTGAGTTCGTCGGGCTGTCCGGTGGGCAGGTCCTTCAGCGAATGAACGGCGAAGTCCACGTTTCCGAGGAGGATGGCCTCGCGCAGCGCGGTGACGAAGACTCCCGTACCGCCGATCTGCGCGAGATGCTCACGGGATGTGTCGCCGTACGTGGTGATCTCGACGAGCTCGACGGCCCGGCCTGTCAACTGGCGCACCGCCTGAGCCACTTGCCCGGACTGGGCCATGGCGAGCTTGCTGCGCCTGGTCCCCAGCCTCAGTGGTCTGTCGGTCATACTCGCCCTCGATTCGGGTCGTTCACTTCGGCCCGGCTGACGGAGGCGACCGTCTCCGGGTCGAGATCGAAAAGCGTCCGCAGCGCATCGGCGTACCCGGCGCCGCCGGGCTCGCTGGCCAGCTGCTTGACCCGCACGGTCGGCGCGTGCAGCAGCTTGTCGACGACCCTGCGCACGGTCTGGTTGATCTCGGCGCGCTGCTTCTCGTCGAGCCCGGTCAGCCGCCCTTCGAGCCGGGCGATCTCTCCGGCGACCACATCGGCGGCCATGGTGCGCAGCGCGACGACGGTCGGCGTGATGTGCGCGGCCCGCTGAGCGGCCCCGAACGCGGCGACCTCGTCGGACACTATGCGCCGCACCTGATCGACATCGGCGGCCATGGGCGCGTCGGCGGAGGCCTCGGCGAGCGACTCGATGTCCACGAGCCGCACGCCGGCAAGCCGGTGCACGCCGCCGTCGATGTCCCGCGGCATGGCGAGATCGAGGAGCCCGAGCCGTACGTTTCCGCTTCGCGCGACGCGCGCGGCCGCCGGCTTGCGGATGGTCCGGGACGCGTTGTCGACCCATGCGCCGTGCTGCGCGAGGTTGTCGACGTGCTGCTCGTCGAGCCCGACGGGACAGGCGCCTTCGGCGGCCGCGCCGGCGGCCTCACCCGTACCGGTGCCACTCACACCGGTGTCGGCGAAACCGGCGGCGGGCGCGTCGGCCGAAGTGGTCGACGCGGACCGGTCCAGCACGCGGCCGTCCCTCGCGGCGGCCGCGGCAAGGCGTGCCACCACGCTGCCGTCCGGCGCCCGGAGGTCGGCGGGGGCCTCGGGGCCACCCGGGACGTGTTCAGCGAGGGCCGCCGCCACGGACTCGGCCGTCAGGACGAGACCGGTCGCTCCCGTGCACGACACCACCGCATCGGCACGTGTCAGTTCGTCGGCGACCGCGCCCATGCGCACGGCCCGCGCCAGCACTCCGCCCGGCTCCGACAGCGCCGCAGCCAGCCGTTCCGCGCGTTCCAGCGTCCGGTTCGCGATCACCAGTTCCCGTACGCCGAGCCGTGCCAGCGTCGTCGCCGCGAGCGAGGACATCGAACCGGCGCCGATCACCAGGACCCGCTTGTCCGCCGCCCAGTCCTCGATGTCCGTGCCGTCCGCGAGCTGCTCCAGGCCGAAGGTCACGAGCGACTGCCCGGCCCGGTCGATCCCGGTCTCGCTGTGGGCGCGCTTGCCGACCCGCAGGGCCTGCTGGAACAGGTCGTTGATCAGCCGGCCCGCGGTGTGCAGTTCCTGCCCGAGAGCGAGCGCGTCCTTGATCTGACCGAGGATCTGGCCCTCTCCGACGACCATCGAGTCGAGACCGCAGGCCACCGAGAAGAGGTGGTGGACGGCCCGGTCCTCGTAGTGCACGTACAGATAGGGAGTGAGCTCCTCGAGGCCGACCCCGCTGTGCTGGGCCAGCAGCGTGGACAGCTCGGCCACACCCGCGTGGAACTTGTCCACGTCCGCGTACAGCTCGATGCGGTTGCACGTGGCCAGCACCGCCGCCTCCGTCGCGGGCTCCGCGGCGAGCGTGTCCTGGAGCAGCTTGATCTGCGTGTCCGAGGACAGCGAGGCCCGCTCCAGCACGCTCACCGGCGCGCTGCGATGGCTCAGACCGACGACCAGAAGGCTCATGCCGGCATCACCGCGGGCATGTCCCCGTCGGGCCCTTTCCGGCCTGCCGCTGCCTCGGCCTCCTCGCCGGCCTTCCGCTGCTCGTGGAAGGCGAGGATCTGCAGCTCGATCGAGAGGTCGACCTTGCGCACGTCGACGCCGTCCGGCACGGACAGGACGGTGGGGGCGAAGTTCAGAATGGACGTGACGCCGGCCGCGATCAGCCGCTCGCACACCTGCTGGGCCGCGCCCGCGGGCGTCGAGATCACACCGATCGAGACCCCGTTGTCGCTGATGATCTTCTCGAGCTCGTCCGTGTGCTGCACGGGAATCCCGGCGACCGGCTTCCCGGCCATCGTCGGGTCCGCGTCGATCAGCGCGGCGACCCGGAAGCCGCGGGACGCGAATCCGCCGTAGTTGGCGAGCGCGGCGCCGAGGTTACCGATGCCGACGATGACGACCGGCCAGTCCTGCGTGAGGCCGAGCTCGCGCGAGATCTGGTAGACGAGGTACTCCACGTCGTAGCCAACGCCGCGGGTTCCGTAGGAACCGAGGTACGAGAAGTCCTTGCGCAGCTTCGCGGAGTTGACCCCGGCCGCGGCCGCGAGTTCCTCGGAGGAGACCGTGGGTACGGACCGCTCGGACAGCGCGGTGAGTGCGCGCAGGTACAGCGGAAGCCGGGCGACGGTGGCCTCGGGGATTCCTCGGCTACGGGTCGCCGGTCGGTGATTTCGGCCAGTTGCCACGGTGCTCCTGCGGGATGAGCGAGGCTGCAGGCGGCCGTGTGTTCCAAGACCGCCCCGTCGAATGCAGGCTATGTCTTTGTGAACGCGTGCACAAAGATGGTGTCCGTTTTGTCCGAGCAAAGTGACCGGGGTCACGCATTTGGAACGCGTGATCCTGGAACTACGGACATGGTCGGCCCGTTGAAGACCCGATGAGGGCAAAACGGTACACACTCCTCATGCATCTCCCCCGAGACCGTCTACTCTGCCCTGTCCGCATCGCGTCCGGGTAGAGCCGTGCGACCACCCCGTGAGTCACCCCAGGTCACGCCGACAACTCGCGACGCAGCCGCCCCGGGTCCACCCGCCAGAACGTGTGCTGCTCGCCGTCGACGAGAACCACCGGAATCTGCTCCCAGTAGGCACGGTGCAGAGCCTCGTCCTGCGTGATGTCCTTCTCCTCCCAGGACGCGCCCGTCTCGGCGCACACCTCCTCCACCACGGCCCGCGCGTCGTCGCACAGGTGGCACCCCGGTTTCCCGATCAGCGTCACCACCCGCTCGCCGGCCTTCTTCTTCGTACGCCGCAACAGTGGACTCATACCGCCATTCTCCGCCCACGCCGCGCCGCGCTTCCCGTCCCCGCCGTACACCGGATCGCGCGTTTAACAGAGCGGTCGCGGAGAGTTCACGCCATGGCATCCCGGCGTGTCGGGAAGTTCCGAACGGACTGGCTATGCTCACGACATGGCCGCACTGGGATGGCTCACCCCCCGTAGGCGCTCCGCCACCGCGCGGAGCGTGCTCGCAGGCGAGGCAGCAGCCGAGGCAGCGCGCAAGACGTCACAGCAGTACGAGTCGGTCGGCGCGCCGGATCTGCATGCCCAGGACGGGACCACGGAGGCGGACTTCCCGGTGCCCGGCGACGACCGTGCCGCCGCGTTCTTCGACCTCGACAACACCGTGATGCAGGGCGCCGCGATCTTCCACTTCGGCCGCGGCCTGTACAAGCGGAAGTTCTTCCAGCGCCGCGAACTGGCGAGGTTCGCCTGGCAGCAGACCTGGTTCCGGCTGGCCGGCGTCGAGGACCCGGAACATATGCAGGACGTACGCGAGTCCGCGCTGTCCATCGTCAAGGGCCACCGCGTCTCCGAGCTGATGAGCATCGGCGAGGAGATCTACGACGAGTACATGGCCGACCGCATCTGGCCCGGCACCCGCGCGCTCGCCCAGGCCCACCTGGACGCGGGCCAGAAGGTCTGGCTGGTGACCGCGGCCCCTGTGGAGACCGCGACGATCATCGCCCGCCGCCTGGGGCTGACCGGCGCGCTCGGCACCGTCGCCGAGTCCGTGGAGGGCGTCTACACCGGCAAGCTCGTCGGCGAGCCGCTGCACGGCCCGGCCAAGGCCGAGGCCGTCCGCGCACTGGCCG
This sequence comes from Streptomyces sp. NPDC020681, assembly GCF_044334895.1. Taxonomy (NCBI): domain Bacteria; kingdom Bacillati; phylum Actinomycetota; class Actinomycetes; order Kitasatosporales; family Streptomycetaceae; genus Streptomyces; species Streptomyces sp. NPDC020681. The sequence continues at coordinate 26,204 of NZ_JBIRTX010000037.1, forward strand.
TCGCCGAGGGCCTGGACCTGTCCCGCTGCGCGGCGTACAGCGATTCGCACAACGACATCCCGATGCTGTCGCTGGTCGGACATCCGTACGCGATCAACCCGGACACCAAGCTGCGCAAGCACGCGCGCGCCCGGGAATGGCGGCTGCGCGACTACCGCACCGGCCGCAAGGCGGCCAAGGTCGGCATCCCTGCCGCGGCCGGAGTCGGCGCCATCGCGGGCGGCACCGCCGCAGCGGTCGCCCTGCACCGCCGCCGGCGCTGACACGCCCGGGCCTCACCCACTGGTTACACGCGCCGTCTCCGGCTCCTCCGACCTCCAGGGACGCTCCCGACCGCGCGTAACGCATCGCAACGCACCCCCTGATGAGTCATATCGCGAAGCAATTCGATCAACTACCGTTCACCATGTGCGACTTGATTCGTCATCCAGACGTAACAGAAGCGACGGAAACGATGATTTGAGCAACTGGGTGTAGCACTGCCTGTACGAAGCGTTATTCTCCTCAGACGCACAAGGGAACCCACCAGTCGCCACGACGGGTGAACAGTCCCGCACTGCACGTGATGGAAGCTCTGCCTCTGGGAGTCCCGTGTACCCACACGTCGGGGTTGACGCCTCGGGCCTGGCTACGCTCCGCGCAACGGTCCTCGACCACTTGCGCGGTTTCGTCCCCACCGCGTACGCCGGCCCCGCATTCGCCATGCCCCGCCTTGCCGTCAGCGGCCCCGCCGCCCCCTGCTACGCCCTGGCCGACGGTCGCGCGGCAGTCGGGAGACGGGGCGGCCGGGGCGGCTCCGGCGCCTCGACCACCGCCCGCCGGCCCAGTGCCGACAGCGACAGCGCCCGCATGATGGAGCTGGTCGAGCGCGCCCAGGCGGGCGAGGCCGAAGCATTCGGCCGTCTCTACGACCAGTACAGCGACACCGTCTATCGCTACATCTACTACCGCGTGGGCGGAAAGGCGACGGCGGAGGACCTCACCAGCGAGACCTTCCTGCGCGCCCTGCGCCGTATCTCCACCTTCACCTGGCAGGGCCGCGACTTCGGCGCCTGGCTGGTCACGATCGCCCGCAATCTGGTGGCCGACCACTTCAAGTCCAGCCGCTTCCGGCTGGAAGTGACCACCGGCGAGATGCTCGACGCCAACGAGGTCGAGCGCAGCCCCGAGGACTCCGTCCTGGAGTCCCTTTCGAACGCCTCACTGCTCGAAGCCGTCCGGAAACTCAACCCTCAGCAGCAGGAATGCGTGACGCTGCGCTTCCTGCAGGGCCTGTCGGTCGCCGAGACCGCCCGGGTGATGGGAAAGAACGAGGGCGCGATCAAAACCCTCCAGTACCGTGCCGTACGAACCCTGGCCCGGCTCCTGCCGGACGACGCCCGCTGACCGACCCCAACTCACAATCGGTGACGCCACGATGACGCACTGGTCCGATCATCTTTCGCGCGTAACCCAAGTGCCGCGACGCTCGTTGTGCGGGATGCAGGCTCCCTGTGGTCACGCCATGCCCACAGCCACTCACTCAATCGTGTGGATGTGCTCAAGGCGTGCAACCTTCCGGACCCCCAGGGGAGTCGATCGTCATGACGAGAGGAGGTGCCGCCAGTGATCGCGAACGTTTCGGCCCACCGGCGGGCGAACGCCTTCGCCCGGGCCTTGGAAGACCAGGCGGCCGCGCAGCCAGAGGAATCGGTCGAACCGGCCGAGCACGGACGGCTGTTGGCTCTGGCGGACGGTCTCGGCGGACTGCCGAGACCGGACCTGGACCCAGAGGTCAAAGTGGTGCAGCGAGCGCAGCTCGTGGCTGCCATGGAGGCCATGCTGCAGGAAGGCACGGCCTCCGGCGGAGCGTCCTCGGGCCCTGCGGTGCCCGAGCAGCGGACCGGCCGCCATCGAGCCTCTCCGCTAAGGAAGTTGCGACCGCGCTCCCGCTGGTCGAAGGGACTTGCGGCCGGCGGTCTGACCGTCGGCGTCGCCGCGGGCGCCTTCAGCGGCGTGGCCGCCGCCAGCTCCGACGCTCTCCCCGGCGACTCGCTGTACGGGCTGAAGCGCGGCATGGAGGATCTCCGGCTCGGCATGGCGGACGACGACTCCGCCCGGGGCGAGCTCTACCTCAACCAGGCCTCCACCCGCCTCAGTGAGGCCCGCCGCCTCATGGAGCGAGGCAGGGCAGGCGACTTGGACCACGAGTCGCTCGGCGAGGTGCGCCGCGCGCTCACCGGCATGCGGCACGACGCCACCGAGGGCCACCGCCTGCTCCACCAGGCGTACGAGCGGGACGGCTCACTCGGCCCGATCCAGACGCTGAACTCCTTCTCCCGTTCCCACCGCGACACCTGGAACGGGCTGCGGGACCGGCTCCCGGCACAGCTGACCGACGTCGGCGACGAGGTGAACGACGTCTTCGACGCCATAGACCAAGAGGTCGGCCCGCTCGAGTCCCTGCTCCCCCGCACGCCGGAACAGGGCCGCGGCTCCCAGCACCCCGGCTCCTCGGGCCAGAACTCCGGCCACCCGTCGAGCCCCGGCGGCCGTACGACCCCGTCGGCACCGGGCACGGGCGACGCGCAGCCGGGAGACGCGGGCGCACCCCGCCCGTCCGGCTCGGGCACGGCGGACGAAGGCCTGCTCGGCGGCAACACGGGAGGCCTGCTCCCGCCCCCGGCGAACGGCGCGTCACCGTCCCCCTCGGGCTCCACCCAGACGCAGCCGGACGTGACGATCCCACCGCTGCTGCCGGGGATCCTGCCGGGCCTGGGCTTCGACGCGGAGGACGACCGGTAGAACATCCGTCACCAGCGAGGGGCCGGATACGCATCATGCGTATCCGGCCCCTCGCCGTTCACATCACTCAGAAGAAGTCAGAAGAAGACAGACCTGCGCTGCACCAGCAACTTGTACAGCGTGTGCTGAATCTGCTCCCGCACCTGATCCGTCAGATTGAACATCAGCATCGGATCCTCCGCCGCCTCCGGCGGATACCCGTCCGTCGGAATCGGCTCCCCGAACTGAATCGTCCACTTCGTCGGCAGCGGCACCGCCCCCAACGGCCCCAGCCACGGAAACGTCGGCGTGATCGGGAAGTACGGGAATCCCAGCAGCCGCGCCAGCGTCTTCGCGTTGCCGATCATCGGGTAGATCTCCTCCGCCCCGACGATCGAGCAGGGCACAATCGGCGCACCCGCCCGCAGCGCCGTCGACACGAACCCGCCGCGCCCGAACCGCTGTAGCTTGTACCGGTCGCTGAACGGCTTTCCGATGCCCTTGAAGCCCTCCGGCATCACGCCGACAACCTCGCCGCGCTGCAGCAGCCGTTCCGCGTCCTCCGAACACGCCAGCGTGTGCCCGGCCTTGCGGGCCAGTTCGTTGACCACCGGCAGCATGAAGACCAGATCCGCCGCGAGCAGCCGCAGATGACGGCCCGCCGGATGGTTGTCATGGACGGCGACCTGCATCATCAGGCCGTCCAGCGGCAGCGTGCCCGAGTGGTTGGCCACCACCAGAGCACCACCGTCGGACGGGATGTTCTCGATGCCCTTCACTTCGACCCGGAAGTACTTCTCGTACAGCGGCCGGACCATCGACATCAGGACCTGGTCGGTGAGCTCCTTGTCGTAACCGAACTCGTCGACCTCGTAGTCACCGGTGAGCCGCCGGCGCAGAAACGCCAGACCTCCCGCGATCCGCTGGTCCCAGCTGCCGCCGCCAACCACAGGCCCGTCGGCCGCCGGCCCGGTGGCTCCCGGCTCGTGGCCCTGGCCGGGCATCTCGGCCGCCTTCATCACCGGCGGCTGCCCCGGCAGCGGGCTGACCGGCGCCTCCCGCACCAGCGCGGACTCGCCCTTGCGGCGGGCGACGGCCCCGGCAGGGCGCCGCCGCGCCGAGCGCTGCGCGCCGCTGCCGCGCGAGCGGTCGTCGTCGAACGGAATGACCTTGGCGTCCGCCATCGTTGGCTGCGCTCCTTATTAGGCGTCGCTCTGAGTCGTCTGAGCCGGGGTGGTCAGGACAGAGTCCCCACCGGCCGAGGCCGCCCCGGCCGGCAGTGTCGCCGCCACCCGGTCCACGGCCTTCGCGAGGACCTCCGGAGGCAGCAGCCCCGGCCCCCGGCTGCGCGCGAAGTCCGCGAACGTCCCCGCGGTCGTGTACTTCGGGTTGAAGCCCAGAGTCTCGCGCATCTGCGTGGTGCTCACCACCCTGCCGTGCGTCAGCAGCCGGATCTGCTCGGGCGAGAAGTCCGTGACGCCGACCGTACGCAGCGCGGAGCCGACCCAGGTGACCGCGGGCAGCAGCACTGGCAGCGTGGGCCGCCCGAGCCGTCGCGAGCACTGTGAGAGCAGCAGGACGCCGTCGCCCGCGACATTGAACGTGCCGCTGTTGAGCGTGCCGCGACGCGGCTCGTGCAGCGCGATCCGCAGCACATCGATCACATCGTCCTCGTGCACGAACTGCAGCCGCGGGTCGTAGCCGAAGACGGTCGGCATGACCGGCAGCGAGAAGTACTCGGCAAGCGGGGAGTCCGCGCACGGTCCGAGGATGTTCGCGAAGCGCAGCACGCACACGGCGACATCGGGCCTGCGCCGGGCGAAGCCCCGTACATATCCCTCGACCTCGACGGCGTCCTTCGCGAACCCGCCGCTCGGCAGGGACTTGGGCGGCGTGGTCTCGGTGAAGACCGCAGGATCACGCGGCGCGGAGCCGTACACGCTCGTACTGGACTTGATCACCAGCCGCTTGACGGTCGGCGACTTCTGGCAGGCGCCGAGCAGCTGCATGGTGCCGATGACATTGGTCTCCTTGACCGTCGTACGGCCGCCGGAGCCCAGTGGCGTACCGGTGACATCCATGTGCACGACGGTGTCGACGCCATGCTCGGCCAGCACCCGCGCTATCGCGGGCTGGCGGATGTCCGCGCGGACGAAGTCGGCCCCGCCCAGATGATGCTCGGGCCCCACAGCGTCGACGCCGATCACCCGGTCCACCTCGGGATCCCGCTGGATGCGCCGTACGAGACGGCCACCGAGCTGCCGGGCCACTCCGGTGACGAGCACGACCTTCCCCAAGATCAGCGCCTTCCTTAGTCGTCCTAGGCGTCACCGTAGCGGTTCGGTGTTGCGCTGTGATGACCACGCGTCGCTCTTTTGCCAACACAGTCGAATACCTGGCTGGACAACGCACCGCGGCCCTCCCACCGTGCCGGTGGAAGGGCCGCGCTGACACGTACAGCTGCCGTTTACTTCTTGTTACGACGCTGAACGCGGGTGCGCTTGAGCAGCTTGCGGTGCTTCTTCTTAGCCATCCGCTTGCGCCGCTTCTTGATAACAGAGCCCACGACTACCCTCGCTCACTTCTCTTCACTCGGTGCGGGGCGTCTGGGCCCACACGACCTACGTCGGCCTAGCCTACCCGCCAGAGCTCCGAGCCTGTAATCCGAGGGCAGCCGCTCGTCTCCGGCTACGCGGATTCGACCCCCACAAAGGATTCGCGGAGGTATTCGTGAACCGCTTGCTCGGGAACCCGGAAGGACCTCCCCACCCGGATCGCCGGCAGATGACCACTGTGCACCAACCGGTACACGGTCATCTTCGACACCCTCATCACCGAGGCGACTTCCGCCACGGTAAGGAACTTGACCTCGTTGAGAGGCCTCTCGCTGCCAGCAGCCATGACCCACCTGTACCTTCCGCACATGACGCACACCGGCTTCCCCTCCGGTGACTCTTCGTCGCTGCGCGCTCACTCCCCAGACTAGGGGCGGGTGATACGAGTGGGGAAGAGGAGCAGCCATCGGCCGCCTACTGTGACAGACACGCTCGATTGAGTACATAGCGCGTCAGCGGTCGGTAGTAATCGGACCGCACAGCGTCATCAAGCGGAACGGCGACGGATACACAGCCCTCGGCCTCGCCCACGAACAGGGCCGGATCGTCGGTGTCGGCAAGCCCGATGGCCTCAATCCCCAGCTGACCTGCCCCGCAGACCCAGCCGTGGTCACCGACCACAAGGTCGGGCAGCGGCCCGCCGGCCTCCACAAGGCCCTCCAGTGCGGCCCGAACCGGCAGGGGTGAATGGGTGTGTGCGCCGGTCTCACTGGCGGGACCCCGTGCGCCGGCTTCCCGCACCAGCGCGACTCCTCGTACGTAGTGAAGGTTGTACGTGCGTACGCCGAACCGGGTCGTTATGTCGACACATCGCCCCTGCGCGGGTGTGAGTACGGGACACCCCGCCGCCGACAAAGCGTCTGCCAGCCCGGCGTAGAACCCGAGCAGGCGATGCGGATGCCCGGTCCCGAACAGCACGGTTCCGCGCCGCGCGGCCACCTCACCGAGCCGCTCGGCGAACGCGACGAGCCCGCTCAAGGTCCGCTCCGGATCAATGACATCGGGCCCGGCAACGTGATCAGGATCGTCCGAAACTCCGCACTTGTCGGCCATGAGCGCGATCAAGTCGTGCTCGCGCCAGTCGTATTCGGGATCGAGCCCGAGGGTGACCCGCGGATCCCGGGCGGCGAAGAGCCGATAACTGCGCAGACTCTCCTCCCGCGAAGTGGCCACATTCCCAGCCAACCGCGCGGCGAGTAGATGCGCCCGCAATGCTCCGGTACTCAGCACCCGGCCGATGCTGCCGCATCCGGGTCCTCCCCGTGCCAAAAGGCCGCTCGGACCGCACAGTTGGCGTAACGCCACCATCCGCTCGCTCCGCGGAGGCGGGCCGACGTGTCGCTGGGCCGCCACACCGTCCTTCCGGGCGCCCTCCGCGACCGCTACTGCTCGCGGCGCGAAACTGCCGCCCAGCCCGCCTACGCCAACAGTCCCCGCAGCGGAAACACTGCCCGCCTCGTCGCCAGCACGGCCTGGTCCAGCCGGTCCGCCGGGTCGTACCCGGCATCCCACTCCCGCCACTGCGGCGTACGCCCGTCCGTCATCCGCCCCGGCGCCAACTGCCGCGTCAGCGCGTACACCTCATCCCGCCACGACGACGGAATCACCGACTCCGGGTCCACCGGCGCATGCCCGGCGATCCCCACCAGGTGCGTCCACGACCGCGGCACCACATCGACCACCGCGTATCCCCCGCCGCCCAGGGCCACCCACCGCCCGTCCTCCACACACGAGTGCGCCAGGTCGTGACAGGCGTCCTGCACCATCCGCTGCGCGTCCAGCGACACCGCCAGATGCGCCAGCGGATCCTCGAAGTGCGTATCCGCGCCGTGCTGCGTCACAAGCACCTGCGGCCGGAAGTCCGCCAGCAGCTCCGGCACCACCGAGTGGAACGCCCGCAGCCACCCCTCGTCCCCCGTCCCCGCCGGCAGCGCCACATTCACGGCCGAGCCCTCACCCGGGCCGGCTCCACCCGTCTCCTCCGGCCACCCCGTCCCGGGAAACAGCATCCGCGGATGCTCGTGCAGCGAGATCGTCAGCACCCGTGGATCGTCCCAGAACGTCGTCTGGACGCCGTCCCCGTGATGGACGTCCACGTCCACGTACGCGACCCGCTCCGCGCCCAGCTCCAGCAGCCTCGCGATCGCCAGCGACGCGTCGTTGTAGATGCAGAACCCGGACGCCGCACCCGGCATCGCATGATGCAGCCCGCCGGCGAAGTTCACCGCGTGCGTGGCCTCTCCCCGCCACACCGCCTCCGCAGCACCCACCGACTGCCCGGCGATCAGCGCCGACGCCTCATGCATCCCCGCGAAGGCAGGGTCGTCCATCGTCCCCAGCCCGTACGACTGATCCGCCGCGCTCGGATCCGCGGACGCCGCCCGTACCGCCGCCACATAGTCCTCGCGGTGCACGAGCCGCAGCGTCGAGGCGCCGGCCGGCTTCGCGGCCACCACGTCAACGGCGCGATCCAGCCCGTACGCCCGCACCAACCCCATGGTCAGCGCAAGCCGCACCGGATCCATCGGATGGCTGTCCCCGAAGTCATACTTCGTTACCGCCTCGTCCCACATCAACAACCCGCGGCCGCTCATGCACGCCACCGTATCCGGCCGGATCCGTGCCGAACGACCGGGCATACCGCAATGTCACCAGCACCAACACCATCGGGACGATCATCGCCCACCGATAGCTCCACGTATCGCCGAGCGCTCCGACCAATGGCGAACCGACAAGAAAACCCACGTAGTTGAAGACATTCAGCCGCGCGATGGCCGCGTCGCTCGCCCCCGGCCCACCGCTCTCGACGGCCCGGCGCCCCGCCGCCGCAAACGTCTGCGGCACGATCACACACAGCCCGAACCCGAGCAGCGTGAACCCGGCGATCCCCACCCAGGCCCCCGGCGCCACCGCCACCACCGCGAACCCGGCCGCCGCCAGCACCGTCCCGCACCGCACCACCGCCACGGCCCCGAACCGCCGCACGCCCAGATCCCCGACCGCCCGCCCGAGCAGCGTCGTCACCATGTAGGCGTTGTACGGGACGGTCGCGACCTCCTCCGAGCTGCCCAGCACGTCCTGGAGATACTTCGCGCTCCAATTGGAGACGGTGGAGTCGCCGATGTACGCGAAGGTCATCACCAGGCAGAACGGCAACAGCACCCGAAAAGCGACCGACCCGCCAACTCCCGCATCCGCCTTGGCCTCCGCCTTGGTCTCCGGTGCGCGTCCCTGGTCCGCGTACCACCGGCTTCCCACCAGCGCCGCCGGCACCAGCACGAGGACCACCGGCAGATACGACACGACCAGCGACAGCTCCCAGTGCGCCCCCGCCCACGCGAGCGACGCACCCACGATCCCGCCGAGGCTGTACGAGGCGTGGAACCCGAGCATGATGCTGCGCCCGTACGCCCGCTGGAGACTGACCCCGAGCATGTTCATGGACGCGTCCAGCGCACCCACGGACAGCCCGAACACACCGAGCGCCAGGCCCACCTGCCACAGCTCGTCGCCGGCCGCGACGCCGAGCAGGGCCAGCATCACCACCGGCTGAGCCCACCTGAGTACGACACTGGGCGGAACCCGCCTCACCACGCGCTCGGTGAGCACACTCCCCACGCCGGCGAGGATCGGCACCGCCGCCAGAAAGGCGGGCAGCAGCCCGTCGGATATCCCGTACCGGTCCTGAATGGCGGGGATGCGCGTCACGAGCAGCGCGAAGGCCACTCCCTGCGCGAAGAAGCTCAACGCCAGGGAGGCCCGCCCGTGCCGCAACCGCGCATCCGTCAACCGCGCATCCGTCATGGCCGCACAGCGTAGGCCGCGCACCTACCCCTGGGTAGATCGATCACGCAGGCAATCAAGCAATCGAGCAATCACGCGAGCAGTGCGGGCAATTCCGACATCGCACCGAAGTACCCTTTGGCGCCTGGGAGCTTCTCGGCCGCCGTCATCGCGGTGAACGCGTACACATCCATCCCCGCGGCCAGACCGGCCGTGACCCCAAGGCGACTGTCCTCCACCACAACGCACCGTTCGGGAGCTATCCCCATGCGCTCAGCGGCATACAGAAACAGATCCGGCGCCGGCTTGCCCCGCCCCACATCCTGCGCGCTGAAGACGTTGCCGTCGCGGAACCACTGATCCAGCCCGGTCTTCCGATGCCCGACCCTGATCCGCTCATGACTCCCGGACGAGGCGACGCAGTACGGAACACCGTCCGCAACCAGCTTCTCCAGCACGTCGGTCACGCCGTCCACTGCCTCCAACTCCCGCTCGAAGGCGGCGAAGACGCGAGCATGCAGGGTCTCGTCGAAGTCCTCGGGCAACCGCTGCCCGGTCCGCTCACGCACAAGATCGTGAATCCGGTGCACGGCGGCTCCCATGTAGTCACGGAGGGAGTCTTCGTACGAGGTGGGGTGCCCGAGTTCGGTCAGATACCCGGCGAGGATGGTGTTGGAGACCGGCTCGCTGTCGACGAGCACTCCGTCGTTGTCGAAGATGACAAGGTCATAGCGCATACCCTGACCCTAAACGCAGGAAAGCCCCGCACCATAAGGTGCGGGGCTTTCCCACAATGATTGTTCGGCGGTGTCCTACTCTCCCACAGGGTCCCCCCTGCAGTACC
>NZ_JBIRTX010000038.1:0-15565 GCF_044334895.1 Streptomyces sp. NPDC020681
CCGCCATGCCTCCCTCCTCCGCCTTGCGATCCGTCCCCTGGGCCCTGAGGGCCCGGGGAGGCCCCATGACACCAGACCCGCTCACTGATCCGGCCAGACCCAGACGAAAGGCCCTAGCCCCCAAGGCTCCGCGAGCTCGCCGAAGCCCAGTGGCAGGCGACCGCCTCCGTGTCCCTGCCCAGCACCGGCAGCGGCACCGTACGGCACAGGTCCGCCACCCCGGCCCGGTCCGCCTCGCCCGATGACAGCACCTGGCAGCGCGCGTGGAAGCGGCAGCCAGACGGGATGCGGGTGGGGTCCGGGGGCTCACCCGTGAGGACCACCGGCGATCCCTCGGCCTCCGGGAGGACGGACAACAGCGCCTGGGTGTACGGATGCCGAGGAGCCGTCAGGACCTGTTCGACCTCGCCGGTCTCCACGATCCGGCCCAGATACATCACCGCGACCCGGTCCGCGATGTTCCACGCGAGACCCAGGTCATGCGTCACCACCAGCGCGGACAGGCCCAGTTCGTCGCGCAGCCGCAGCAGCAGCGCCAGGATCTCGCCGCGTACGGACGCGTCCAGCGAGGCCACCGGCTCGTCCGCGACGATCAGTTCGGGCTCCAGGACCAGCGCGCCCGCGATCACGACGCGCTGGCGCTGCCCGCCCGACAGCTCGTGCGGGTAACGCAGGAAGAAGCGCTCGGGCGGACGCAGGCCCGCGCGCGCGAGCGCCTGGGCGACCGCCGCGCGTTCGTCGCCCGCGTACCCGTGGATCCGCAGGCCCTCGGACACCGCGTCGTACACCGTGTGTCTCGGGTTGAGCGAGCCGCTCGGGTCCTGGAGCACCAGCTGCACCCGCCTGCGGTACGACTTCAGGGCGCGGGAGGTGTAGGCGAGCGGCTGCCCGCCGAAGGTGACCGCGCCCGATGTCGGCGGCACCAGGCCGAGCAGCGAGCGGGCCAGCGTGGTCTTGCCGCAGCCGGACTCGCCGACGAGGGCGACGATCTCACCCGCGCCGATGTCGAGGTCGACCCCGTCGACGGCGCGCGCGGACGGGCCGCCGCGCCGTCCGGGGAAGGTGACATGCAGTCCGGCGGCGGAGAGCAGGGGTGTGGTGGTCATGGCCGGCTCCTGACCGCTTGCTGGGATGTCGCCCCGGCGTTCACATGGACGCAGGCCGCCCGGTGACCGTCCCCGGCGAACGTCAGGAACTGGTCCTCGTCCGCGCAGGAGTCCAGCGCGACCGGGCAGCGCGGCTGGAACGTACAGCCCGGGGGCAGGTCGGAGGGGTCGGGCGGATCGCCCGGCAGTCCGCGCGGTGCCCGGCGGGACGCCGTGTCCCCGATCCGCGGGAAGGCGGCGGACAGGGCCCGCCCATAGGGGTGCTGGGCGGAGTCGTACACCGCGCGCGCCGGGCCCTCCTCGACGACCCGGCCCGCGTACATGACAGCGAGCCGGTCGCAGGTGTCCGCAAGCACCGCCAGATCGTGGCTGATCATCAGCAGGCTGATGTTCTGCTCGGCGACCAACTGCTCGATGAGGCGCAGGATCTGCGCCTGGATCATCACGTCCAGCGCGGTGGTCGGTTCGTCGGCGACGATCAGCCGCGGGCCGCAGGCGAGCGCCATCGCGATCATCACGCGCTGCCGCTGGCCGCCCGACAGCTCGTGCGGATAGGCGTCCGCGCGCGCCAGAGGCAGCCCCACCTGCTGGAGCAGCTCGGCGACCTGCTTCTTCGCGGCAGCGGGAGTCGACTTCTGGTGCAGCAGGATCGGCTCGGCGATCTGGTCGCCGATGCGGTGCACGGCGTTGAGCGAGTGCATCGCACCCTGGAAGACGATCGACGCGCCCGCCCACCGGACCGCCCGCAGCCGGCCCCATTTCATGGTGAGCACGTCGTCGCCGTCGAGCAGGATCTCCCCGCGGATGCGGGCCGACGCGGGCAGCAGCCGGAGCAGCGCGAGGGCCAGTGTCGACTTGCCGCAGCCGGACTCACCGGCGACGCCGAGCTTGTGACCGGCTTCGAGTGTGAGGTCCACACCGCGTACGGCGGGCACGGCCCGCGCTCCTGAGCCGTAGGTGACCTGAAGGTTCCTGATCTCCAGCAGGCTCATCGCGCCACCCCCAGCTTCGGGTTGAGCACCGTCTCGATCGTGCGCCCGCACAGTGTGAACGCGAGCGCCACCAGCGCGATCGCCAGGCCGGGCGGGGCCAGATACCACCAGTGCCCGGACGAGACCGCGCCCGCCTCGCGCGCGTCCTGGAGCATGCCGCCCCAGGAGACGACCGTCGGATCGCCGAGGCCGAGGAAGGCGAGCGTCGCCTCGGTGAGGATCGCGGTCGAGATGCCGAGCGTGGTCTGGGCAAGCACCAGCGGCATCACATTGGGCAGCACATGGCGGCTCATGATGTGCCCGTGTCCGCCGCCGAGCGCCTTCGAGCGTTCGATGTACGGACGGGACTCGACGGCGATCGTCTGGGCGCGCACCAGCCGAGCCGTCGTCGGCCAGCTGGTCACGCCGATCGCGATGATCACGGTCCAGACGCTCCGGGACATCACCGTCGCCAGCACGATCGCCAGCACCAGCGTCGGCATCACCAGGAACCAGTCGGTGACCCGCATCGTCACGGTGGCGAACCAGCCGCCGTAGTGACCGGCGATGATCCCGACCAATGTGCCGATGGCGACGGACAGCGTGGCCGCCAGCAGCCCGACGGTGAGCGAGATCCGCGCCCCCCACACCAGCAGTCCAAGCAGCGAGCGCCCGAACTGGTCGGTGCCGAGCGGGAATTCGCCGCTCGGCGACTCCAGCGCCGCACCCGGCGCGTTGGTCACGCTCTGCACGTCGTCGCCGACCAGCAGCGGCGCGGCCAGGGCGATCAGCGCGATCAGCGCGAGCGCGCCGAGTCCGAAGAGACCGGCCCGGTGCGTGCGGTACGAGCGCCAGAAGCGGGCCACCGAGCCACGGCGGCGCGCCCAGGCCAGCGAACGGGGGGATCCAACAGCGGTCGTCATCGGCCCACCCGGGGATCGAGCAGCGGATAGAGCAGGTCGGCGAGGAGGTTCATCAGGATCATCGCTCCGGCGAAGACCACGAACAGCCCCTGGACGAGCGGCAGGTCGGGCACGCTCAGCGCCTGGTAGAACAGCCCGCCGAGACCCGGCCAGGAGAACACCGTCTCGACCAGGATCGAACCGGCCGCCACATGGCCCAGATTGATGAAGACCATGGTGACGGTCGGCAGCAGCGCGTTGGGCACGGCATGACGGCGGCGTACGGCATCGTCCCGCAGTCCCTTCGCCCGCGCCGTCGTCAGATAGTCGCTGCCCATCTCGTCCAGCAGCGAGGAGCGCATCACCAGCAGCGTCTGCGCGTATCCGACCGCGACCAGCGTGATCACCGGCAGCACCATGTGGTGCGCGACATCGGCGACATACGCGAGACCGGTCTCGTCGCCGGACTCCATGCCGCCGGTCGGAAAGAGCCCCGGGATCGGGCCGACGCCGACCGAGAAGGTGATGATCAGCAGCAGGCCGAGCCAGAACGACGGCACGGACCAGAGCGTCAGCGCCACCCCTGTGTTGAGCTTGTCGCCGAGGCTGCCGTGCCGCCATGCGGAGCGCGTGCCGAGCCAGAGCCCGATCGACGAGTAGATGACCACCGCGACACCGGTGAGCAGCAGCGTCGCCGGCACCTTCTGGACGATCAGCTCGCCCACGGGTGCGTGGAACTGGTACGAGGTGCCGAGATCGCCGGTCAGCGCCTTGGCGCAGTAGTCCGTGAACTGCTGCCACATCGGCTGGTCGAGACCGAACTGCCTGCGCAGTGTGGCCAGTTGCTCGGCGGACGTCGGCTGGCCGTGCGTCATCGCCTTCACCGGATCGCCCGGGATGATCCGGAAGAGGAAGAAGCTGGTGACGAGCACGGCGAGCAGCGAGACCGCGGCACCGCCCAGCTTGCCTGTCACATAGCCGAGATAGGCCCTGGCACTGCCCCCGGCCGCGGCGTGCGCCTCGGCGGCCTTCGCCACGGCCGGGGTGGTGGTGCTTGCGGTGGTCATCGGTTATTCACGGTCTTCCGCGGTGGAGCGGCGGCGCATCGCGACAAACAACCCGAGTCCTGCCGCGAGCACGACGACCGCGCCGATGCCGATCACGACGCCCGCGGAGGATCCGCTGTCCGAGCCGCCGTCACCGGCCGCCGGCTCGGCCGACCACCAGCTCCAGTACCCGTCCTGGCCCCACAGGTTGCCCGCCGCCTCCGGCATCGTCTTGATGGACTTGATCTGGTCGGTACGGTACGCCTCGACCGCGTTCGGATACGCGAGGACATTCATGTAGCCCGTGTCGTACAGCCGCGACTGCATCTGCTTCACCAGATCGGCCCGCCTGGCCGGGTCGTACTCCACGGCCTGCTGTGCGTACAGCTGGTCGAACGGCTGGTCGCAGATGAAGTTGTCGGTCGCGCCGGTGTCCTTGGGCGTGGCCGGGAGCGCCGCGCAGGTGTGGATGGAGAGCACGAAGTCCGGGTCCGGATTGACCGACCAGCCGTCGAACGCCAGGTCGTAGTCGCCCTTGATCCACGGGTCGGAGACATTGTCGAGGCAGTCGACCTTGAGCCCGATGCCGAGCGTGCCCCACCACTCCTGGAGGTACTTGCCGATGGCCTTGTCGTTCGGGTCGGTGGCATGGCACAGGATGCGGAAGTCGAGCGCCTTGCCGTCCTTGCCGACGCGCTTGCCGCTGCCGTTCTTCGGGTATCCGGCCTGGTCCAGCAGCGCGGCCGCCTTCGCCGGGTCGTACGCGATCCGCTGGGTCGCGGCGGGCTTCCAGAAGTACGTGTCGAAGCGCGGCGGGATATAGCCCTGGCCCTCGACCGCGTGGCCCTGGAACACCTTGTCGACGATGGTCTTGCGGTCGGTGGCGTGGAACAGGGCCTTGCGCACGGCCGGGTCGAGCAGCGCCTTGTGGCCGCTGCCGAAGGTCTTGCCGTCCTTGGACCTGGCGCCTGGGTTGGTGGCCAGAGCGAAGAAGCGGCGGCCCGGTGCGTCGTTGACCTTGATGTTCTCGGCGCTCTTCAGGGCCGTGGCCTGGGCGGGCGTGAGGCCCTGGACGAAGGAGACCTCACCCTTCTGCAGGGCGGCGACCGCCGCGTCACCGTCCTTGTAGTACTTGAGCACCAGTTCGTCGAACTTGGGCGCGCCGCGCCAGAAGTCCTTGTTGGGCTTGAGCTTGACGTACTGGTCGACCTTGAAGTCGGTGATGACGAAGGGGCCGTTGCCGACGATCGGGAACTGCTTGTCGTTGTTGAACTTCGAGAAGTCGCCGACCTTCTCCCACACATGCCTCGGCACGATCGGCACATCCAGCGCCGTCATTGTGGCCTGCGGCTTCTTCAGCTCTATGACCAGCGTCCCGGGGTCCGGGGCGGTGACCTTCTTGAAGTTGGCGGTGAAGCTGCCGTTGGCGGTGGCGGCGTTCTCGTCCGCCATCATCTTGTTGAAGGTCCAGGCCGCGTCCTCGGCCGTCGCCTGCTCGCCGTCGGACCACTTGGAGTCCTTACGGATGGTGTAGGTCCACGTGAGCTTGTCCGGCGACGGCTTCCACGCGGTGGCCAGACCCGGGATCGTGCGCCCGTCCTTGACGTCGTAGTTCGTCAGGTAGTCGTAGGCCAACCGGTGGACGGTGGTGCTGACCAGACGCTGCGCCAGAAACGGGCTCAGCGAGTCCACGCTCTGCGAGACGGCGACGGTGAGGACCTTCTTGCCGCCGTCGTCGGCCGCCTGGACCGGCTGCTGCGGGACGCCGACCAGGGCGGTGGCGGCGAGTCCGGAGGCGACGAGGAGGCGGAAGGCCGGGCGTCGGCGGGCGGTGGGGGACGGAACCTTAGTGACCATGGAAAGGTGACCTCGCGTCATCACTCGCTGGGAGAAGGCCGGTTGATCGGTGGTTCGCCAGCTGGTGAAGCGAAGGTTTATCAGCGGTGGTCGATCGCGTCAACGGTCCGTCAAACCGCGTGTGGGCTGCGGGAATGCGCTGAGGGCCCGCACCGTGGAGACGGTGCGGGCCCTCATTGGTTCAGTCCTCTGCCGCCCTACTGCTGAGGGGCTGGCGGCTGCTGCGGAGGCTGCTGCGGCTGCCATCCGGCGGGCGGAACGGGCCCTTGCAGATCCTGCTGTCCAGGACCACCCGGCTGGCCCTGCTGACCGGGGTGACCCGGGTGACCCGGATGGCCGCCGGGCTGACCGGGCGCTCCGGCGGGAGCCGCGGGCGGCTGCGCCTGTGAGGGCACCTGGGAGGGCAGCGACTGCTGCCAGCCCTGCGGCGGATAGGGCTGCTGGGGCGGCTGCTGGCCGCCGTACGGCTGCTGCGGCTGACCCTGCGGGTACGGCTGCTGCGGCGGATACGGCTGGCCGGGCATCGGCTGCCCCGGCACGGGCTGGCCGGGGATCTGCTGGTGGCCGGGCATCGGCGGGGCCAGGTGCGGCGGCGGGTTGCCGTCCGCGGTCCACAGCCCCTGCTGCTGCTGAGCCCGTACGAAGTCCTCGGCGATCAGCGCGGAGAGGTTGAAGTACGCCTCACGGGTCTTCGGGCGCATCATGTCCAGGTCGACCTCGGCGCCCGCCGACAGGTGCTCGTCGAACGGCACCACGATCACGCCGCGGCAGCGGGTCTGGAAGTGCTGCACTATGTCGTCGACCTTGATCATCTTGCCGGTCTCGCGGACCCCGGAAATGACCGTGATCGAGCGCTGCACCAGGTCGGCGTACCCGTGCGCGGACAGCCAGTCCAGCGTGGTGGACGCGCTGCTCGCGCCGTCCACGGACGGCGTCGAGATGATGATCAACTGGTCGGCCAGATCCAGCACTCCGCGCATCGCGCTGTAGAGCAGGCCGGTGCCCGAGTCGGTGAGGATGATCGGGTACTGCTTGCCCAGCACGTCGATCGCGCGCCGGTAGTCCTCGTCGTTGAACGTCGTGGAGACGGCCGGGTCCACGTCGTTGGCGATGATCTCCAGACCGGAGGGCGCCTGCGAGGTGAACCGGCGGATGTCCATGTACGAGTTCAGGTACGGGATCGCCTGCACCAGGTCACGGATGGTCGCACCGGTCTCGCGCCGCACCCGGCGGCCGAGCGTGCCCGCGTCCGGGTTGGCGTCGATCGCCAGGATCTTGTCCTGCCGCTCGGTGGCCAGGGTCGAGCCCAGCGCGGTGGTCGTCGTGGTCTTGCCGACGCCGCCCTTGAGGCTGATGACCGCGATCCGGTAGCAGGACAGCACCGGCGTCCGGATCAGGTCGAGCTTGCGCTGCCGCTCGGCCTCCTCCTTCTTGCCGCCGATCTTGAAGCGGGCGGACGGGCCGGGGTTGCGGCTGCTCTTGGCCTTCTGCTTGTTGTTGCGCAGCAGCCGGTCGGAGGAGAGCTCCACGGCGGCCGTGTAGCCGAGCGGCGCGCCCGGTACGGAACGCTCGCGCTGGTCGTGCGTCACCGGCGTCGGCCAGGCGCCACCGGTACGCGGGTCGACGGGCGGCCCGGCGGGACCGGCAGACTGCTGGTCCTGCTGGGGGTAGCCGTACGCCTGGGGCTGCTGCGGGTGGGTCTGCTGTGCGGGCAGTTGAGGCGTCTGCGGCGGCAGCGGTACGGGCGCGTTCGCGCCGGGCTGCGGGCCGGGCAGCGCGGGCTGGCCGGGCTGGGAAGGCTGCGGCTGGCCGGGCTGCGGGAATCCGTAACCGGTCTGCGGGGCCTGGGCGTTGGGCTGCGGAGCGGCGGGCGGCAGCGGCGCGGCCGGTGCGGGCTGTCCCGGCTGTCCGGGCTGTGGGAAGCCGTAGCCACCGGCCTGCGGTCCGGGCTGGCCCGGCTGCGGGAAGCCGTATCCGCTCTGCGGTGCGCCGGGCTGGCCGGGCTGCGGGAATCCGTAACCGGTCTGCGGGGCCTGGGCGTTGGGCTGCGGTGCGGCGGGCGGCAGTGGCGCGGCCGGTGCGGGCTGGCCCTGCTGGCCGGGCTGCGGGAAGCCGTATCCGCTCTGCGGTGCGCCGGGCTGGCCGGGCTGCGGGAATCCGTAACCGGTCTGCGGGGCCTGGGCGTTGGGCTGCGGTGCGGCGGGCGGCAGTGGCGCGGCCGGTGCGGGCTGGCCCTGCTGGCCGGGCTGCGGGAAGCCGTAGCCACCGGCCTGCGGAGCGGGCTGTCCGGGCTGGCCCGGCTGCGGGAAGCCGTAACCGCTCTGGGCGTCGGCCGGCGCGGGAGGCTGCGGCATGGCGGACTGCTCGGACGTCTGCCCGGACCCGGGCCACTGCGGTGCGGAGGTCGGCGCGGCCGGCTGGAAGGCGGGCGGCAGCGGAGGCAGCGCGGCACCATCGGTCGACGGCGTCGGGGCCCACGCCTGCGCAGGGGCAGGGCCAGGGGCGGGAGCCGGAGCAACGGCCGCCGGGGGAGTGTCCTGCGGGCCCTCGGGCGCGGCCGGAACGACGGGCTGCGGCACGGCGTCGGACGGCTCATCGGCCGTCGGCTCCGCCGCGTCCTGCGGCTCGTCGTCATCATCGGACTCGTCCTCGCCGGCCTCGGCCGTGCCGGAGTCCTCGGGCGCCACGGACTCACCGGGCTCCTCGGCGTCATCCTCGGCGGAGCTGTCCGGGTCTGCCACGGGCTCGTCGGAAGCCTCAGGTGCCGCGGGCTGCGAACCGGCGTCGTCGGTGGCCGCGGCTTCGTTCGTCTCCTCGGTCTCCTTGGCTGCCGCCGCGCGCTCCTCCATCTCACGCTTCAGCGCGGCCGGAGAGAACCGCATGGTGGCGCCGCTCTCCACATCGCCGCCCCCGAAGGGCGCGGACGCGGGCTCGGCGGCCACCTGAGGAGCGGGAGCAGGAGCAGGCGCCTGAGGAGCGGGAGCCTGAGGTATGGGAGCAGGACCCGGAGCCTGAGGAGCGGGTGCGTGAGCTGCCGGAGCAGGAGCCTGAGCAGCCGGACCAGGTGCCTGCACGGGCGGCTGCACCTGCGCCGGAGGTGGCGTTGGAGCCGGCGCCCAATTCGGCTCGAAACCGCTGCCCGCGGGCAGCCCTGGCACAGCCACCGGAGCCCCGTTGGGCGGCGGCGGGGGCGCCTGCTGCGCCGCGCCTCCGCCCGAGGTGTCGCCGGACGCGTTCTGCGTGTACCAGGCCGGCGGGGTGTAGTCGATGGTGAACTCACCCGTCATCTCGGCGGGATCCGCGTCGGACTCGTCGGCAGGGTTCCATCCCCCGCGGATCTCGTCCCGATCGCTGTTCACTATGCCTCCTGGTGTGGTCGAACACCCTTGTGCCGTGGCAGGCGGGCGACCGCGATGGTTCCGATCGGCCCGGCTCTCCCCCTGGGGGACGCGCGGGCTTGCCCGTAGGTTCTTCTGCCGCTGTCTGTCCCACCCTAATCGCCAACAAGGGCGGTCCGGCAGGCCCGTCCGCCGGTCGGCTACTGTCCCGTACGTCACGCCCTGCCCCCAAGTGAGCCGCGTGCGGCGCAGCGTGAGGAAGCCCGGGGGTCAAATCGGTACAACTGCGTACGGATTCCTGCCGGTCGAATCCGGTCAGTCCATCCTTCGGGCGCTGCCCAACAATCCGGTCTCGGCGTCCGTCGCCTGGGTCATCACGAACTGCCGGTCCCGCGCGGTGCACCAGAGCGTCACACCGTCCGCGAGCGTGGACAGCGCCTCCGTCTCGGGCCGCGGGAGATGCATGATGCGGCCGATCTGCGCGGCCTCGTCGGGCGAGACGCGCTGGATGCCGACGAGACCCGACTTCTCCATCAGCCGCGGCGCGACCGGGCTGAGATACGGCAGCAGCGTCAGCACCGACTGCCACGGACCGGAGACCACGCGTCCGCGCGGCGGCCGCATGCCGCAGTCGCGGACCACGACCACCGGGCTGCCGGCCGACGCGCCCTGCGGAGGCACCCGTCCCACGTCGTGCAGCGAGATGACCTGCGTACCACCGCCCGCGGCCTGCGCGAGCGTCGTCCAGGCGTGCCCACGGCCCGTCTCGACGGTGACTCTCGCTCCGGTCGCGGCCGCGCGCAGCGCGAGCACCTGCGCCGTCCACAGGCCACCGATCAGCGTGACGTCGTACGCCGTGGGCCGGTTGATGCCGAGCACCGCGGGCCGGTTCTCGGCGTCCACTCCGATGACCACGCCGTCGTCGCCTATGGGCAGCGCGAGCCCGGCAAGTTGGTCCAGCGACAGCGCGTGCCGGTCCCGGCGCGGGCCGATCAGTCCGAAGCCGGTACGAGGCTTGGCGGCAGACGAAGGCATCAGCGGGCTCCCCCGAGCGGCAGTGAGGCGAGCATGCCGGGCAGCTGCTCGCGGTCGAGCCGCACCAGCCCGGTCTTGACTCCCCGGGCGGCGCGCTCCAGTTCATGGCGGGCGGCGACCAGTTCCTCGTCGCTGCGCCCGGTGATGCGGACGTGTCCGGAGACCGTCACGCCCTGCCGGTCGCCGGAGCCCAGAGTGAGGCTGAAGGTCGTGGCGAGCGCCGGGATGGACGTGAGCAGCGCGACGAGCTGCGGCATCGGGGCTCCGCCACCGCCGAGTTGGGGCCAGCGGCCCACCCAGTAGGTGGTGTGGCGGCGGTCGTCGACGCGCCAGGTGCGCGACGTCTCCTGGGTGCGCCGCGCGGGCGCGTCCCCCCGGCCCGCCTGCGCGATGGCCATCGGGCTGGCGCAGGAGGAGGTGGCGATGGCGGACGTCAGCTCCTGCTCGGTGAGCACGGTCGCCTTGAATCCCGCGCCGGTCAGCCGGCTGGCGAGCTGGTCGGCCGTGCGCACCAGGCACTTCTGCGCACCTTCGAGTCCGCCGCCGCGCGCCTGTACCGCTTCGGGGCAGAGCTCCGGGTCGAGCTTGAGCGCGATCCAGGTGATCCTTATCGCGGGCGAGCCCGTCTGGGCCTGCAGCGGCGCGTAGTTGCGCGCGGCCACCGACTGCTGCGGCAGATGCGGCGCGGGCGCGGGCTGGGTGTGCTGCACGATCTGCGCGGACTCCAGGCGGATGCCGTCGACCTCCAGCACGTCCCGTACGAGGGCCATGGGCAGTGGCCGCGCGGTGCGGTCGGGCCGCAGCGCCGTGGCGTCCGACTCGACCTGGAGCACCGCGGTGAGGAACGTGCCGTCGCCGATCATGCCGACCGGACGCCGGTCGCGGTCGCTGAACGTGTAGGTACGCAGGGCGGGATCGCACTCGACGGCGGGCGCGAGGCCGGGCTCGGTGTCGGGCGGCAGCACCAGGGACGCGGCCCTGCGCCTGCGGGCGCGCAGCGCGAAGACGGTGGCGAGCCACTCGGGCAGCGAACGCCGGTGCCGGCGCAGCACCGCGAGGAGTACGAGCACCGAGGAGACCACGACCGCCGGCACCAGCATCAGCGGGTCGATCACCCACGCAACCAGCAGTAGCGCGGCGGCGATCTCGATCAGTACGAGTTGTTGCAGTCGAAACGAACCGAAGTGCCCGGGTCGTGCCTTGAGCCGGGGTACCGCCGGTCCCTGGGACGGCGCTGCGGGCCGAGCCGGGGCCTGTCCGGGTGCGGCGGGGCGCACCCGCGTTGCGGAAGCCATTATTCCGTCCCCCAGTTCATAAGGCCCCAATTCATCCCGATCACCCCTGTCCGGCCCTGTACCGCAAGGCCTTCGGCGGCTGGATCACCCTACCCGCCCCACAAGCACCATCGATCAACAGGCATAGTAGGGGGCCGGTCCGACAACCAGGGCCAGGGGACCGTGCTCACCACAGGGTCTCCGCGGGGAGACAGTGCCTTCTTTACCAATGGGGACTCATGGCATCACGGCGGGATGAGCTCAACGCGTACACCTTTGCGAAGAAGCGCACGGTGGCGGCATTCCTCCAACCTTCGTCCACAGGTACGGAGGAGGGGGCGCCGCGCCCGATGCGCGCGATCCTCCCCGGGATGATCGTCGGCGTGCTGATCCTCGCGGGGTTCGGTGCGTTCGGCATGTTCAAGCCCAAGGCGCCCAAGGACTGGGCGGCGCCCGGCACCAAGGTGATCGTCGGCAAGGACTCCACCACCCGCTATGTGGTGCTGACCACCGGCAAGGGCAAGAACAAGAAGACCCTGCTGCACCCGGTGCTCAACCTGGCTTCCGCCCGACTGCTGCTGACGCCCCAGCAGTTCAAGGTGATTCAGGTCAGCGACGACATCCTGGACTCCGGCAAGCCGCCGCGCGGCCCGATCCTCGGCATCCCGTACGCACCCGACCGCCTGCCCGGCGCGGAGGAGGCCGGCGAGGCCAAGCGGTGGGCGGTCTGCGAGCAGCCCGGCGGCGGCAAGGGCAACACCGTGCAGAAGGCGACCTTCGTCTTCGGCGACCGCGATCTGAAGCGCACCGAGGGCCCCAAGAGGCTGAGCGGCGGCCAAGTCCTGTACGTCCAGGGCCAGGAGGGACAGAAGCGTTTCCTGGTCGACGCCACCGGCACCAAGTACCTGGTGACCGACGGCGACGCCGACGCCGCGGTCCTCACCCGCACGCTCGTCGGCAGTGCCGAGCCGCAGGCCGTCACCGACGACTGGCTGGCCACGCTGCACGACGGCACACCGGTCGACTTCCCGGTCATCCCGGACGTGGTCAACTCCGCGGCCGGTGTCGGCGGCGGGCTCACGCCCGAGCAGGACAAGGTCGGCATGGTCCTGCAGGCGCAGACCGGCTCGGGCCCGCAGCACTATGTCGTGCTGGCCGGAAAGGTGCAGCCAGTCTCCGACTTCACCGCCTGGCTGCTGATCAACTCACCGCAGACCGACAAGCTCAACATGGGCGGCAAGGCGACCGTCGTCGACGCGGCCTCGATCGATCCGGAGTCGGAGTCCTTCGGCGCCGAGAAGCGCTGGCCCTCGCTCAAGGCCACGCAGGTCAACTCCACGACCGGCGACCGCGACACGATCTGCAGCGTGCTGCAGAAGGTCGACGGCAAGGGCCGTACGACGCTGTCCACCTGGGCGGGTGCCACGTACCCGGCAGAGATCACCTCGGGCGGCACCAGCACCTATGTCACGCCCGGCACCGGCCTGCTCTACACCCAGGTCCAGGGCAACCAGACCAGGCCCGACGGCTCGCTGTTCCTGGTGACCGACACCGGACTGCGGTACGCGGTGCAGGCGAACGGCGACAGCGACAAGGACCGGTCCGACGTCGGCACCGGCGATCAGGAGAAGCAGTCGGACGGCCGGCCCGAGCCCAGCAACGCGCAGATCCGGCTCGGTTACGAGAAGGTCATCCCGACCCTCGTGCCGATCACCTGGTCGGAGTTCCTGTCCAAGGGCCCGCGGCTCGACACCAACAGCGCGCGCCAGCCGCAGGGTTCGTAGGGGGAGTGGGGACGATGCTGCATCTGCGCAGGAAGTCCGCCCTGCTGACCGCCGCGGCGGCGCTGACGGGCCTGGCGGCCATGCCTCCGGCCGCGTATGCCGACGACCGCTCCGGCGGGCCCGGCATCGACGGCAGCGGTGAGTGCACCTTCCCGATGAAGGAGCAGATCGCCGGGATCCCCTGGCCGCTCCAGCGGGTCCTGCTGGACGAGTTGTGGCAGGACACCAAGGGCAAGGGCGTACGGGTCGCGGTCATCGACACCGGTGTGGACAACGACAACGTCCAGCTGAAGTCGGCCGTCGACGCCAAGGCGGGCAAGGACCTGCTCAAGCCGCCGAAGGACGAGCCGGACAGCAAGCGCGGCAAGACCGACGGCACGGTCGACGAGATCGGCCACGGCACCAAGGTCGCCGGCATCATCGCCGCCCGTCCGCGCCAGGGCACCGGCTTCGTGGGCCTCGCGCCCGAGGCGACGATCATCCCGATCCGCCAGAACGACGAGAACAACAGCGGCAACGACAAGACGATGGCCGTCGCGATCGACCACGCCCTCGCCAAGGGCGCCACGGTCATCAACATCTCGCAGGACACGACCAAGGAGCTGCCGCCCGAGTCGGACCTCGGCAGGGCGATCGCCCGCGCTGTCGCCCGGGATGTCGTCGTGGTCGCGTCGGCCGGCAACGACGGCATGGACGGCAAGCTGAAGAACACCTATCCCGCGGCCTTCCCCGGTGTTCTCGCCGTCGCCTCCTCCGACCGCAACAACGAACGCGCCGTCTTCTCGCAGGCGGGCGAGTTCGTGGGCGTCGCGGCCCCGGGCGTCGACGTCGTCTCCACCGTCCCCGGCAACGGCCAGTGCGTGGACAACGGCACCAGCTTCTCCGCGCCGTACGTCGCCGGTGTCGCCGCGCTGCTGCGGGCCAAGTACCCGAAGTGGCACGCGAACGAGGTCATCGCGCAGATCGAGCAGACCGCCGAGCGCAGCATCAACGGCAAGGACAGTTTCGTCGGCTGGGGCGTCATCGACCCGGTGCGCGCGCTCAACGGCGACGGACAGCCGATCAAGGCCCCGAGCGCGGACCCGGGACCTCCGAAGCCGCCCGCCCCGGAGCCGGCGCATCTGGCGTTGACGGAGACCGTTCAAGAACGCCACGAGCGCTATGCAACCTACGCGCTGGGAATCGGCGTCGTACTGGTGGCTGTGGTCGCAGGCTCTGCGACGGTCATCAGGGACACCCGGCGCAAAAGGTCCCAGTGAACCAAGTTCCCTACGGGACTTTGCAGTTGGAACTGTTGTATCAAGTGGATAGAATGGCGGCCGGATACAGTCGAGACTGGTCCGACACGGGGGCGGCATCCACATGGCTTCCGTCTACGTCACCGTCGAAGGAAGAAGGGGCACCATGGGTACGCCTAGCGGCAAAGACCTGAATGTAACCAGTGGCGATATCACTGGACTCTCCGGCAAGGTCGACAAGTTCCAGCTGGAGCTCGGGCAGCGCATCACGTCTCTCCACGGCGTGGTGGACCGCATCGAGAACGGCTGGAAGGGCTCGGCCAGTGGTGCGTACAACACCACGCAGGCCGAAGTCAACAAGCAGCTCCGCAATGTGCAGCGCGACCTTGAGAACCTTCAGAACCTTCTCAAGATGAGCGCCGACGGCTTCGACGAGCAGGAGCAGGAGCGTCTCCGGTCGTTCACGAGCATGCCGGACCCGGCGCCGGGCAATTCCAGCGCCATCCTGAGCATCTGACCCTCCGGACCCTCTCCGTCGAACTTCGCTACGAGGAGCACGAAAATGACGACTGCTGTCAATTACGACACAGTGACCACCGCGGCCAGCGACATCCGCAGGATGGCCGGCGACATCAACAGGGAGACGCACGACCTGCTGGGTCAGATCAAGGCCGTCACCGGCGACTGGGACGGTGACGCCAAGACGGCGTACCTGGAGATCCAGGCCAGCGTGGTCCGGAACCTCGGCGGTCTGAACGAGCAGCTCCAGATTCTCGCGAGCAAGCTCGACCAGGCCGTCGTCGGGTACCAGGACACGGACAAGGGCAACGCCGCCCGATTCCGCATGATGCACTGACGCACTGACGAGCGTCCTGGCACGCGCAAGGGGGGTGGGGGGGGGGGGGGGGGGCCCCCCCCCCCCCCGGGGGGCGGGGGGGTGTGGGGGGGGGGTGAAGGCCGAGGCCGCCCCCCGGAACAAACACCCCCCCCCCCCCCCCCCGGGGCGCCACCCCC
>NZ_JBIRTX010000038.1:15575-35807 GCF_044334895.1 Streptomyces sp. NPDC020681
AGCCTCCTGCCCCCCCCCCCCCCCCCCCGCGCGCCCCCCCGCGGGGGGGGGGGGCCCCCCCCCCCCCCCCCCCCCCCCCCTCGCCGTATGTCCGGTTGATCTACTTGAGGTCGAACTCGCCGTCGCGCGCCCCGAGTACGAACGCCCGCCACTCCGCCTCGGTGTACCGCAGCACCGTCTCCGGCTCCAGCGACGAACGCATCGCGACCGCCCCGTCCGGCAGATGCGCGATCTCCACGCGCTCCTCGTCCTCGCTCGTGCCGGGCGCGCTGAGCCACTCCACACCCGAGATGTCGAGGGCGTACAGCTCTTCCTTCTGGCGTTCCTTCTCGCTTGCGTCAGCCATCGGCGCGGTCCCTCCCACAGATCTGTCGAACGAGGTGCTCAACCACCCTACTGGGCAGGGCGGTCCAGCGTGGCGCGCACATCGGCGGAGGGGATGCGCACCGAGACCCGCGCGCCGGGGTTGAGCTTCAGAGCCACGTCCGCGGGAAGCAGCTTCAGCAACTCGGCGCACTGCACGGGCCGCAGCCGCTCGACGGTGGCCGGTGCATGCCCGGGATCCGTCAGCACCGGCACGAAGCGGCCCTCGTCGTCGGTGTACACAGCGATGTCGTCGCCGTCGTCCGGCAGATACACCGTGGCGGCGGCGAGCGCGTCGACGACCGCCTGGTCCGGGCCGTGGCCGGTCGCCGCGAGCTGAAGCGCCGCGTCCACCGGATCGGTGGGCTCGGGAAGACCCAGACTGGCGGGGGAGGGACGGTAGTTCGGATTGTGCGTGAAGGGGCCCGGCTCGCCCTTGGCGTCGACCTGCCATGCCCCGAGGATCGCGTACGGCGGTACGGTGCCGGCCGGGTCGTACATCGGGTCGATGGAGTACAGCCAGCTCCCCGGAGCGCGCCTGGCCTGGTCCCGCAGCTCCTGGGTGAGCTCGGGCTCCGGGCGATTGCTGTTCTGTTCGGTCACAGGTCTTCCAAGGAGAAGGCGGCAAAGGAGAGGGCGTCAGAGGTCATTTCGGTGCCGCGTCCGGGTTGTAGTGCGGATTCGGGATGTAGTTGCCGAAGGATCCGTCGGGCAGCCGCTCATAGGCGCCCTTGATGTTCTCCGAGCGCACACCGCCCGGGAAGGCGATCTCCTGCTCGTTGGAGAAGATGTTGTCCGGGATGGTCTTGTTGACGTCGATGCCGCCGGGCGCGTCCACGTCGTACCGGTACGTCGTGTCCCAGCCCAGGTTCGGGTCGCGCGTCGTGCCCACGTACACCGAGTGGTCGTTGTTGCGCACATAGCCGGCGAGGTCGGTGTTGTGGTTGTTCCACGGCTGGAAGCCGTCGTTGAAGATCTCGGACGGCGGGCGGTTGTCGTTGCGCCACAGCGGCTCGTCGGAGGTGCGCCACACGGCGTCGTCGGGGAGCCTGGAGGCGTCCACCGTGCGGTCGGCCGCCGCGTGCAGCGGGTCGTTCGTCCGCGGCGGATCAGGCAGATGCCGCGGCGTTGCGACGTCGTCGGCGCCCCGGCGGATCGTATTCTCCGCGGCGGTCTCCACGCCTTCCCTGGCGGCGACGCGCAGGCCCGTACGGGCGGTGCCCAGGCCCTTCGTTCCGATGAGCTCGGGCAGCAGCCGGCCGATGCCCTCGCTCGGGTCCTTCTTGAAGCTGTCGATGAGCGCGCCCGGGATGCGTTCGGGGTGCGCGGCGGTGGAAACCAGCCCGGCGAGCGTCATATTGACGTTCTGCATGTACTGCGCCGGGTGCGTGATGTTGTAGATGTCCAGCGGGTTGAGGCCTCGGGCGAAGTTGAGCAGGCCCGCCGTGCCCTTGACCACGCCGCCGATCACATGGGCGCCTTCGACGTTCAGAGCGCCGTAGCCGTCGATGGCCATCGCGGCCGCGCGGTCCAGCGGCGGCGGCTCCTTAGGAGCGTGCGCCATCGCGCCGTCGACCGCGGTCTTGGCCGTGTCCGCCGCCTCATTGCGCTGCCTGCGTGCCTCGTTCAGGATCTCCTGCGCGCGGTCGCGCTGGGCCTTGCCCGGGTCGCTGAACTCCGCCGGCTTGGGCAGCGGGTCAGAACCGTTGCGCGCCGCGTTGTAGGCGTCGACCTTCGTGTTGTACGCGTCGACGGCCTTGTCCGAGGCGTCCTTGCCCTTCTTGTAGAGGTCGATCGCCTCCTGGGCCTTGTCCTGCGCCCACTTGACCGTGTCGGCGTACTTGTCGAGGGCCTTGCCCGCCGACTCGCAGGCGTCCGCGGCGTGCAGCCACTGGCTCGGCTGCATCGCGAACTTCTCCCGGAAGGCGTCCGCCGAAGCGCCCTTCCAGTGGGAGGAGTCGAGCTTGCGCATGCCCTGCCCGACCTTGTCGAACGCGGTGTGGAAGTCGGCGAGATGCTTGGCCGTCTCGCGGATCTTGTCCGGCTTGCCGTGCACCAGCTCGTTGGCCTGCTCGGTCTGGCCGAGCTGCTGTTCGCCGACGGAGGCGCCGAGGTCGGACGCGACATCGTCGCCCCAGTCCTCCACGGTGTCCGCGAGCCCTTCGGCGCCGACGTACTCCAGGCCGTCGCCGACCCGGTCCGTGGTCCAGTCGACCGCCTCGCTGGCGGCCCTCTTCCCGGCGTCAATGCCCTCTTCGACCGTGGACAGACCGCTGTTGAGCAGGTCCTTGCCGCCGTCGATGAGATCCCCGAGCCCCATCACTCACCCCCGGCCTGCTGCTGCTTGGCGCGTTCCTCCGGCGATGGGCCGAAGGTGTCGCGCATGCCTTCGTTCACATCGTCGCGCAGCCCTGCCGCGTCGATGATGCTGTTGCTCACGGACGTGGACGTACTGACGTCCCAGGCGGTGTCCTTCCACGCCTGCGCGCTGTTCTCACCGGACGTCTGGAAGGACTCGGCGCTGTAGTCCGCGTCGCGTATGTGGGTGTACGGGTTGCTGGACAGCACCTCGCCCCAGTCCTGGTTGATGACCTCTTCCTCGGTGGCGTACGGATTGCCGATCGCCGAGTTCGTCAGCACCTTGAACGCGCCGCCGAGGTACTGCTCCTGCTCGTGGAAGACACCCGCCGAGAGACCGACCTGCTGGGCGAAGCTGTTGCCCTGCTGCACCAGCGAGCGCACTCCCCACTCCCAGCGCTCGCAGTACGTCTTGAGCGTCGCGGTGAGACTGTCGTGGCCCGTCTCCATCCCGGTCAGCGCCAGATCGGAGAAGCCGCGGCCCATGCTCGCCTCGCCGACCATGCCGAGCTCCTTGAGCTCGCCCAGGGCACCGGTGATGCCCTGGGCGATCAGTGCGAGGGCTTCCTTGCTCGCTGCGAGATCCGGATCGGTCATGCGTCACTCTCCCCGTATGCGCTGTTGTCGACCGCCGCTCTGTCCGGCACGATCCCCGTCACGGGCGGGAAGACCGTCCCGTCCGGGCTGCCCGGGTCCAGCGCGACCCCGCACGGGAAGTCGACGGCCGGCACCACGTCGTCGAGCAGTCGGGAGCCGAGCACCTTGCGGTACGTCCACTCCCGGGACTCGTCCCCGCGCGCCTCGGCGAACCGGGCCAGCGCCGCTTCGCCGGAGAAGGCACAGATCCAGCTGATGCCGCCGAGTTCGACGGTCCACAGACCGCCCTTGGCGTCCAGCGGCACCAGAACCACCGAGCTGCGGAAGTGGGCGATCCGCTCGAGGACCGCTTCCCGGGCCTCCTCGACGTCCTGCTCGGTCATCCCGTTCAGGTCGTCGGCGTCTGCCGCGGCCGCGGCATCGCGAGCACCGGGCGGTGCCTCACCGCTCACGACGCGGTCGGTCGACTCCGCCCGGACCTTGCCCCACAGCTCGTCGAAGTTCATTGCTGTGACGTGCCTTTCGCGCTACTGCTGATCCGGCAGCCAGCCCACCTGGACCAGCGGTGTACCCCGCTTGCGGGACACGAAGGTGCCACGCCCCGGAGGCATCGGACGCGCCCGGACGTTGCCGAGGATGTCCCCCTCGCCCGGATCACCTGCGAGAATAACGCCCTGCGCGCCGAGTTCCTTCACACGTTGCATGAATGATTCGTACATGGCTCGTGAAGCGCCCGCCGCGCTGCGCGCGATGATGAAGCGGATGCCGACATCACGCGCGAACGGCAGATTCTCCGCCAGCACCGAGAGCGGGTTGCCCGAGTTGGTGGCGACCAGTTCGTAGTCGTCGATGATGACGAACAACTGCGGGCCCGTCCACCAGCTGCGGTCGCGCAGTTGCTGAGGCGTGATGTCCGGCTTCGGCGCGCGCTTGCCCATGACCGTGTTGATCGCGTCCATGTGCATTTCCATCGCGGACGTCATCGGCGCGTACTCGAGCAGATGCGAGGAAGGCACCGCCTCCAGCATCGTGCGCCGGTAGTCGCCGACCACGATCCGCGCCTGCTCGGGCGTGTAGCGCTCGGTGATCTGCTTGGCGATCAGCCGCAGCAGCGAGGTCTTGCCGGACTCGCTCTCGCCGAAGACCAGGAAGAACGGGTCGGTTTCGAAGTCCACGAACACCGGCGCCAGGTTGGTCTCGTCGATGCCGATCGCGATGCCGTGCTGCGGGTACTCGAAGCCCTTCGGCAGCTGCTCCGCCGGCAGCCGGCGCGGCAGCAGCCGGATCGCCGGAGCGGGCGCGCCCGTCCAGTTGCTCTTGACCGCCTGGACGAACGCCGTTGTGGCCTCCGACAGATCGGAGGAGCTGCTGATCGAGTCGATACGCGGCAGGGACGTCATGAAGTGCAGCTTCTCGGGCACCTGGCCACGGCCCGGCACACCGGTCGGCACGTTCGCCGCGACCTTGCGGTCGAACTCGGAGTCCATGACATCACCGAGGCGCAGCTCGAGCCGGCCCAGCATCTGGTCCTTGAGGGCCGCGCGGACCTCCATGTAGCGGGCGGCGGTGATGACGACATGGATGCCGTAGCCCAGACCACGCGCAGCGAGGTCGTTGATCACCGGCTCCAGCATTTCGTAGTCGTTCTTGAAGCCGCCCCAGCCGTCGATGACCAGGAAGACGTCTCCCCAGGCCTCGCCGGGCAGTTCACCGGCCGCGCGCTTGCGCCGGAAGGTGGCGATGGAGTCGATGTTGTTGGAGCGGAAGAACTCCTCACGCCGGTTCAGTACGCCCATCACCTCGGCGACCGCACGCCGGACCCGCTCCGGGTCGAGACGTGAGGCGATACCGCCGACATGCGGCAGGTCCGACAGCGAGGACAGACCGCCACCGCCGAAGTCCAGGCAGTAGAACTGCACTTCGCTCGGTGTGTGGGTGAGCGCGAACGACGAGATCAGCGTCCGCATCATCGTCGACTTACCGGACTGCGGACCGCCGACGACCATCATGTGGCCCGCCGCACCGGAGAAGTCCCGGTACAGCACCTCACGCCGCTGCTCGAAGGGCTTGTCGATGAGGCCCAGCGGGACGGTGAGCCCGCCCGGACGGGTGTACTCGGTCGCGGTGAGGCCGCGCTCGGCGGTCGGCGCGAGCCCCGGCAGCAGCTGGTCCAGCGTCGGCGCCTGGTCCAGGGGCGGCAGCCACACCTGGTGCGCGGGCACGCCCTGGCCCTCCAGCTTGCGCACGATCACATCGAGGACCGTGTCCGCGAGCGCGTCGTCGTCGGCCGTGCTGGTAGTGGCGGCGGCCGGGTCGGGAGCCGCGTAGACCACCGGCACGGGCGCCGCGGTGAAGACGGCGGGCCGCCGCTCGATGGGCAGTTGGCCGACCGACAGATCCGGCCCGCCGGTGCGGTACGTACCGGAGACGTAGGCCGCCTTGAAGCGGGTCATCTCCTCGGTGCCGAACTTCAGATAGCCGGAACCGGGCACCGACGGCAGGTGGTACGCGTCCGGCACACCGATCGCCGTACGCGACTCGGCCGCCGAGAACGTCCGCAGACCGATCCGGTACGAGAGATAGGTGTCCAGGCCGCGCAGCTTTCCTTCCTCGAGACGCTGCGAGGCCAGCAGCAGATACACGCCCAGCGAACGGCCGATACGGCCGATCTGGATGAACATGTCGATGAAGTCGGGCTTGGCGGTGAGGAGTTCGGAGAACTCGTCGAGCACCAGGACCAGCGAGGCCAGCGGCTCCAGCGGAGCACCCGCCGCACGCGCCTTCTCGTAGTCGTGGATGTTCGCGTAGTTGCCGGACTTGTGCAGCAGCTCCTGGCGGCGTTGCAGCTCACCGCGGATCGCGTCGCCCATGCGGTCGACCAGCGTCAGGTCGTCGCCAAGGTTGGTGATGACGGCCGCGACATGCGGCATCTGCGACATTCCGGCGAAGGTCGCACCACCCTTGAAGTCCGCGAGAACGAAGTTGAGCGTCTCCGAGGAGTGCGTGACCGCGAGACCGAGAACCAGCGTCCGCAGCAGCTCCGACTTGCCGGAACCGGTCGCGCCGACACACAGACCGTGCGGGCCCATGCCTTCCTGCGCGGCCTCCTTGAGGTCCAGCATCACCGGCTGGCCGTCCTCGCCGATACCGATCGGCACGCGCAGCCGTTCGGCCGTCGACCGCGGCCGCCAGGTGCGGGACACGTCGACCGAGCCCGCGTCGCCGAGATTCAGCAGGTCCGTGAAGTCCAGGTTGGCCAGCAGCGGTTCGTCGTCGTCGCCACCGCCCATCCGCAGCGGAGCGAGCTGACGCGCCAGCGCCTCGGCGGCCGGCAGCGAGATCCCGTCCGGCACACCCTCGTACGCGACCCGGTGACCCGACTCCAGGCGCAGCCGTCCGGGCCGTACGACCACCGAGAGACCGCCGCGCTGCTCGTCGAGGTCGCCGGAGACGACCTCGACGATGGTGACGCCCTGCAGTCCCTCGGGCGCCGCGAACAGTGAGTCCGGCGGGACCATTCCGCCGTCCAGTACGACGACGATGTGCGGCTGGTCCAAGACCGGCTGGTTTTCCCGGCTGAACCGCGGCCGCCCGTCCAGGCGGCTGTGCAGCAGCTGCTCCAGCTCGCCGAGGTCGTCGCCGAACAGCCGCTTCGTACCTGCTCCGTCGACCTGGCCCGGCACCTGGTTGTGCGGCAGCCACTTGGTCCAGTCCCAGCGCGCGACCGCGCCGGGCGCCGCGACGACCGCGACCATCAGGTCCTCGGGCGACTGCAGCGTCACCAACTGGGAGACCAGCGCCCGCGCGGCGGACTGCGCCGACTCCGGCTCGCCGGAGATCGTCACGTGGTAGAAGGCGCGCATCGAGACCGCCATCGGCAGCCCGTCGAGCGAACCGTGCACCGCGAGGAACTGCTGCATCGCACCGGCCGACAGCGGCTCCAGCTCGTCCACCGGAGCGGTGTCCGGCGCGACCAGCGGCGTGGCCAGCTGCTGCGCGCCGAGGCCGACGCGCACCTGCGCGAAGTCCTTGTCGCCCACGCGCCGTTCCCACACCCGCGAACCCTCGGCCACCACGGACCACAGCTGTTCGGGCGACGGGTGCAGATACAGCTGCGCGTCCCGCTGCTTGCGCGCGGTCTTGCGGACCGTACGGCGCGTCTGCGCGAGGTATTTGAGGTAGTCGCGGCGGACATCTGCCATTTGCCCCTGCGTACCGCGCCGGAATCTGACGACCTGGGCGACGACCATGGCGACCGTCGAGACCAGCATCAGCACACCCATGATGCGCATGAACGGAGGTGCCTGCGGCGAGAAGAAGAAGACCACTGATGAACCCATGCCGAGGACCGGCAGGATCTGCATCAGCATGCCCTCCTGCTGCCCCCGCGGCAGCTCGGGAGGAGCCTCCAGGGCCAGTGCCTCCGTGGGTACTTCGGGCGGCAGCGACCTCGGCGGGCGTTTCACGACGATCTGGCTCACCGGAGCATCAATCCCTCGATACGGACGAAGACGGACGGGCAAATTCCGCGCCGGCGCCCCCGTGACTGCCTTTGCTGCGGACTTCCCTCCGCGCGACGGTGATCCTACTTGCAGACCCACCAGCTGTGTCCCGGTAGGGTGGCGCGCGCAGTGTGCGCAACCGCGAATCAGGGGGTCCAGACAGTGAGTACGACCGCAGCGACCGGCTTCTGCCGCGTCACCGTCGTGGCGCCGGACAGCCGTATCGATGTCGCCCTCCCCGAGGACATCGCCGTCGCCGACGTCTACCCGGAAATCCTGCGCCTCACCGGCCAGACGCAGTCTCCGGGCACTCCGACCGGGTACCACCTGGTCCGCCGCGACGGCACCGTGCTCGACGGAGCGCGCTCGCTCTCCGCGCAGCAGGTGCTCGACGGCGAAGTCCTCAGCCTGCGCCCGTTCGCGGAGTCGCTGCCGCCCGCCGTTTTTGACGATGTGTCAGATGCCGTCGCCTCCGCCGTGGTGCGCGACCGTCATCTGTGGAGCGACGACCTGCTGCGCGGCGCCGGCCTCGTCGGCGGCGTGCTGCTGCTCGTCCTGATGGGCTTCGTGCTCTGGTTCGCCGACCCGGTCCGCCACGACATGCACAGCCTGCCCGGCATCATCGCGGGCGCGGCCGGACTGCTGCTCACCGCCTTCGCCGGCGTACGGGCCCGGGTCTACTCGGACCGGGCCACCGCCGTAGCACTCGGCCTCGGCGCACTGCCGCTGCTGCTCATCGCCGGATCCGGAATCATCGGCCCGGACGCCGGCGCCGGCCCGGGCAAGCTGCAGTTCCTGCTCGGCTGCGTCACCGTCCTGGTCGCCTCGGTCACCCTGGTCTCGCTGACGCCGAGCGGCGACGCCCCGTTCGTCGCCGCCACCTTCCTCAGCGCCACCGGCTCGCTCGCCACCTTCGTCGCGATCCTCACCGAGTCGACCGCCACCGAGACGGCCGCCGTCGTCGCACCCGTCGCGATCGGCCTGGTCGCCTTCCTGCCCGGACTCTCCGCGCGCTTCGCCCGGCTGCCGATCGGCTACGCATCCCCGCGCAGCGCCGCCGAGGACGACTACAACGCCGACCCGAACGAGACCCCGGACGCCGAGCCCGTCGACTCCGAGCGCATCGCCATGCAGGCCCGCCGCGGTCACGAGATGCTGCTCGGTCTGGTCGGCGGCTGCGCCGCGGTCGTCGTCGGCTGCGCCGCCGTGCTCGGCTTCTCCAGCAGCCTGTGGGGCCAGCTCCTCGCCCTGACCGCCGGCCTGGCGATGCTGCTGCGCGCCCGTCTCTTCCGCTACACCTCGCAGGTCGCCTGCACCCTGGTCGCCGGAATCGTCGCCATCGCGCTGCTGGTGCTCGGCCTCTCGCTGAACCCGCCGGTCGACCTGGTCAAGGACCTGCTGATGTACAACGACCGGGGCGGCCTGGACATCCGTACGATCTGGCTCACCGCCGCCGTCGCCGCCGGTGCCGCACTGATCACCGCGATCGGCCTGGTCATCCCGAGGAAGGGCCTCTCGCCCTTCTGGGGCCGTCTCCTCGACCTCACCGAGAGCCTGGTGCTGCTCTCGCTGGTGCCGCTCTGCCTGGCCGTGCTCGACGTCTTCAATGCCGCTCGTTCGCTGACCAGCTAGTACGGGCCCTGACCGGCCAGTCAGAAGAGGTCCCGCGGGCTGGTACTCTGTGTGACGGCCGTTTGTGTACGCGCTCCCGGAGTTTCTGGGAGCAGCGCTCATCGGACCTTCGCCTCCGAGTCACGGAAGCTCCCCTGAGATCAAGACCAGGGGCACTCGTGGGCGCGCGAACACCAAAAGAGGAGTACCGAGTGTCTCTCGACGCCGCTACGAAGAAGCAGATCATGACCGAGTTCGGCACCAAGGAGGGCGACACCGGCTCCCCCGAGGTTCAGGTCGCGATGCTTTCCCGCCGCATCTCGGACCTGACCGAGCACCTCAAGACCCACAAGCACGACCACCACTCCCGCCGTGGTCTGCTGATCCTGGTCGGCCAGCGCCGCCGTCTGCTGCAGTACCTGGCCAAGAAGGACATCCAGCGCTTCCGTGCCCTCGTCGACCGCCTCGGCATCCGCCGTGGTGCGGCCGGCGGCGCCAAGTAAGACGCTGTGGAAGGGAGCGGTTCCCACTCATAGGGGGCCGCTCCCTTTGCTGTACGTGCGCTCCGTACCGGAACGCATTTAGTCTGGTCGCACAACGCAACACAGAACGAGCGAGAAGCCGCCTCGCCGCCGCCGGTCCTCGGTAGTGGCTCCCGGACCCCCCAACCCCGGGTGCTTCGATCGAAGACCGGCCCGCAGAACGAGAGCTTCTCCGCGTCCCCCGCCACACGGGCGTAGGGACGAAAGACGAAAAGTATCGGAGAAAACGCTAGTGGAGAACGAGACCCACTACGCCGAGGCCGTTATTGACAACGGTTCCTTCGGCACCCGCACCATCCGCTTCGAGACGGGCCGTCTGGCCCGTCAGGCCGCCGGCTCCGCCGTCGCCTACCTGGACGACGACACCATGGTGCTGTCTGCCACCACCGCGTCCAAGAAGCCCAAGGACCAGCTCGACTTCTTCCCCCTCACGGTGGACGTCGAGGAGCGGATGTACTCGGCCGGCAAGATCCCCGGCTCCTTCTTCCGCCGGGAGGGCCGGCCCTCCGAGGACGCGATCCTCACCTGCCGCCTGATCGACCGCCCGCTGCGCCCTTCCTTCAAGAAGGGCCTGCGCAATGAGATCCAGGTCGTCGAGACGATCATGGCGCTCAACCCCGACCACCTGTACGACGTGGTCGCCATCAACGCCGCCTCCTGCTCCACGCAGCTGGCCGGCCTGCCCTTCTCCGGCCCGATCGGCGGCACTCGTGTCGCGCTGATCAAGGGCCAGTGGGTCGCCTTCCCGACGCACACCGAGCTCGAGGACGCCGTCTTCGACATGGTGGTCGCCGGCCGCGTCCTGGAGGACGGCGACGTCGCGATCATGATGGTCGAGGCCGAGGCCACCGAGAAGACCATCGAGCTCGTCAAGGGCGGCGCCGAGGCGCCGACCGAGGAGATCGTGGCCGCCGGCCTCGAGGCCGCGAAGCCCTTCATCAAGACCCTGTGCAAGGCGCAGTCCGACCTCGCCGCCAAGGCCGCCAAGCCGACCGGCGAGTTCCCCGTCTTCCTCGACTACGAGGACGACGTGCTGGAGGCCCTGACCGCCGCGGTCAAGAGCGAGCTCGCGCAGGCGCTCACCATCGCCGGCAAGCAGGAGCGCGAGGCCGAGCTGGACCGCGTCAAGGTGCTGGCCGGCGAGAAGCTGCTCCCGGAGTTCGAGGGCCGCGAGAAGGAGATCTCCGCCGCCTACCGCTCGCTGACCAAGACCCTGGTGCGCGAGCGCGTCATCAAGGAGAAGGTCCGCATCGACGGCCGTGGCGTCACGGACATCCGTACGCTCGCCGCCGAGGTCGAGGCCATCCCGCGCGTGCACGGCTCGGCGCTGTTCGAGCGCGGCGAGACCCAGATCCTGGGCGTCACCACCCTCAACATGCTCCGCATGGAGCAGCAGCTGGACACCCTTTCCCCGGTGACCCGCAAGCGCTACATGCACAACTACAACTTCCCGCCGTACTCCACCGGTGAGACCGGCCGCGTCGGTTCGCCGAAGCGCCGCGAGATCGGCCACGGCGCCCTGGCCGAGCGTGCGCTCGTGCCGGTGCTGCCGACGCGCGAGGAGTTCCCGTACGCCATCCGCCAGGTCTCCGAGGCGCTCAGCTCCAACGGCTCCACGTCGATGGGCTCTGTCTGCGCCTCCACCATGTCGCTGCTGAACGCCGGTGTGCCGCTGAAGGCCCCCGTCGCCGGTATCGCCATGGGCCTGATCTCCCAGGAGATCGAGGGCGAGACCCACTACGTCACCCTCACCGACATCCTCGGTGCGGAGGACGCGTTCGGTGACATGGACTTCAAGGTCGCCGGTACGAAGACCTTCGTCACCGCGCTCCAGCTCGACACCAAGCTCGACGGCATCCCCGCCTCGGTCCTGGCCGCCGCGCTGAAGCAGGCCCGCGACGCACGCCTCCACATCCTCGATGTGATGAACGAGGCCATCGACGTCCCGGACGAGATGTCCCCGAACGCCCCGCGGATCATCACCGTCAAGATCCCGGTGGACAAGATCGGTGAGGTCATCGGCCCCAAGGGCAAGATGATCAACCAGATCCAGGAGGACACCGGCGCCGACATCACGATCGAGGACGACGGCACCATCTACATCGGTGCCGCCGACGGACCGGCCGCCGAGGCCGCCCGCGCCACGATCAACGGCATCGCCAACCCGACCATGCCGGAGGTCGGCGAGCGTTACCTGGGCACGGTCGTCAAGACCACCACCTTCGGTGCGTTCGTCTCCCTGCTCCCGGGCAAGGACGGCCTGCTGCACATCTCGCAGATCCGCAAGCTCGCCGGTGGCAAGCGCGTGGAGAACGTCGAGGACGTGCTCGCGGTGGGCTCCAAGGTCCAGGTCGAGATCGCCGAGATCGACTCCCGCGGCAAGCTTTCCCTGATCCCCGTGATCGAGGGTGGCGAAGAAGCCGCCGAGGCTGACAAGGACGACTCCGACAAGTGACGTCGCGTAGTTCCCGGCCGACGGCCCGCACCTCTACGGAGGCGCGGGCCGTCGCCCGTACCCAAACGCTTCTGAAGGGCCAGAACGGCATCGGCACGGTCCGCCGCACCGTCCTCCCCGGCGGCCTGCGCGTCGTAACCGAGACCCTGCCCTCCGTGCGCTCCGCCACGTTCGGCATCTGGTCGCACGTCGGCTCCCGCGACGAGACGCCCGCGCTGAACGGCGCCACGCACTACCTCGAGCACCTCCTCTTCAAGGGCACGCACAAGCGCTCCGCCCTCGACATCTCCTCCGCCATCGACGCGGTCGGCGGCGAGATGAACGCCTTCACGGCGAAGGAGTACACCTGCTACTACGCGCGGGTGCTCGACACCGACCTGCCGCTCGCCATCGACGTCGTCTGCGACATGCTCACCGGCTCGCTGATCCTCCAGGAGGACGTCGACGCCGAGCGCGGAGTCATCCTCGAAGAGATCGCGATGACGGAGGACGACCCGGGCGACTGCGTGCACGATCTCTTCGCGCACACCATGCTCGGCGACACGCCGCTCGGCCGGCCCGTCCTCGGCACCGTCGACACCGTCAACGCACTGACCGCCGAGCGCGTCCGCCGCTTCTACAAGAAGCACTACGACCCGACCCATCTGGTCGTCGCCGCCGCGGGCAACATCGACCACGCGACCGTCGTACGCCAGGTCCGCCGCGCCTTCGAGAAGGCCGGCGCCCTGACCCGTACGGACGCGGTCCCGCTCGAGCCCCGCGACGGACACCGCGAGCTGCGTACGGCAGGCCGCGTCGAGCTGCTGGACCGCAAGACCGAGCAGGCCCATGTCGTCCTCGGCATGCCGGGCCTCGCCCGCACCGACGAGCGGCGCTGGGCACTCGGCGTGCTCAACACGGCGCTCGGCGGCGGCATGTCCTCGCGCCTGTTCCAGGAGGTCCGCGAGAAGCGCGGCCTCGCCTACAGCGTGTACTCGTACACCTCCGGCTTCGCCGACTGCGGACTCTTCGGCGTGTACGCGGGCTGCCGGCCGAGCCAGGTGCACGACGTCCTGAAGATCTGCCGCGACGAACTCGACCGCGTCGCGTCGGACGGCCTGACGGACGAGGAGATCGGCCGCGCCGTCGGCCAGCTCTCCGGCTCCACGGTGCTGGGCCTGGAGGACACGGGCGCGCTGATGAACCGTATCGGCAAGAGCGAACTGTGCTGGGGCGAGCAGATGTCCGTCGACGACATGCTCACGCGGATAGCCGCCGTCACCCCGGACGAGGTACGCGCGGTCGCCACCGAGGTCCTCGGACACCGGCCGTCGCTGTCGGTGATCGGCCCGCTCAAGGACAAGCAGGCGGACCGCCTGCACGAAGCGGTCTCCTAACCGTTCTCCTAGTCGTAAGGAAGAGAGCAATGAGCAAGCTGCGCGTGGCGGTCCTCGGAGCCAAGGGACGTATCGGCTCGGAAGCCGTACGAGCCGTCGAAGCCGCCGACGACATGGAACTGGTCGCGGCCCTCGGCCGGGGCGACAAGCTGGAAACGCTCGTGGACGCGGGCACCAATGTCGTGGTGGAACTGACCACACCGGCGTCGGTGATGGGCAACCTCGACTTCTGCGTACGGCACGGAATCCACGCGGTCGTCGGCACCACCGGCTGGACCGACGAACGCCTCGCGCAGCTCAACACCTCGCTCGCCGCATCCCCGGAGACCGGCGTGCTGATCGCGCCGAACTTCTCCATCGGCGCGGTCCTCACGATGAAGTTCGCGCAGCAGGCGGCGCGCTTCTTCGAGTCCGTCGAGGTCGTCGAGCTGCACCATCCGCACAAGGCCGACGCGCCCAGCGGCACCGCCACACGCACCGCCCAGCTGATCGCGGCCGCCCGCGCCGAGGCGGGCTGCGCACCGCAGCCCGACGGGACAGTCACCGCACTCGACGGCGCGCGCGGCGCCGACGTGGACGGCGTACGGGTCCACTCGGTCCGGCTGGCCGGACTGCTGGCCCACCAGGAGGTCCTGATGGGCGGCGAGGGCGAGACGCTGACCATCCGGCACGACTCGCTGCACCACAGCAGCTTCATGCCGGGCATCCTGCTCGGCGCCCGCCGAGTGGTGACCACTCCCGGCCTCACCGTCGGCCTGGAACACTTCCTGGACCTGGGCTGATGCGCGCAAAGATCACTTACCTCGTCACGGCAGCCGTCCTGGTCGTCTACTTCGTCCTGGTCGGCAGCCGTGGCGTGATGCTCATACAGCACGGCACGGTCCTGACCGTCTCGTTCGGCGTCGCTGTGCTGATCCTGCCGGTGATCGGCCTCTGGTTCCTCTGGAAGAACACCCAGTTCGTCACCAAGGCCAACCAGCTGGCGGCCGAGCTGGACTCGGAGGGCGGACTGCCGGTCGACGAACTGGTCCGCACTCCGGGCGGACGGATCGACCGGGACTCGGCGGACGAGGTCTTCGCCAGGCGGCGTGCCGAGACGGAGGATTCACCGAACGACTGGCGCTCCTGGTTCCGCCTGGCGGTCGCCTACCACGACGCCCGCGACACCCCACGCGCCCGCAAGGCGATGCAACGGGCGATAGCGCTGCACGACGGCAAGCCCGTGCCCACCGCCTGAGCTACCGCTACCACTACCGCTACCGAACCGCCCGGTACTCCGAGCCCCACGCCTCAACCGTGTCCGCCGCCCGGTCGAACGCCTCGACCCGGGAGAGAAAGTCCGCGTTGTGGTCGGTGATCAGCGGCAGCGGCTCGCCACCCTGACGCACGAGCACCAGCGCCTGCCCCTGCACCGTCCGCGGCAGCCCCAGCCACCGCACCGGCTGCTGCACCGTCCGCACCGCCGACGCGCGACTCCAGGGAACGGTGGACGTCGAGAAGAACGCCACGCGCCGAACCCCGTGCCGGCTGACCCAGGCACCCATGCGCAGCAGCCGCAGCGACGCGCCGATCACCGCGAGGCCCACACCGAGACACGCCGCCGCACCGGGCACCGCACCCGCGAACGCGATGATCATCGCCGCGAGGAGCACGAACGACGCAAGCAGCAGGAGCAGCGCGGCCGCCGCGACCCGCCACGGGCCGGGACGGTACGGACGCCGCCAGCGGTCATGGTCGTCGAAGGGCAGCGCGACATCGTCGGCGTTTGTGCCAAATGCACGGTCGGCCGTCAGAAAAGGCAGGGGCACGACTGATCCTCACTCACCAGCACACTCGATTCGGCTGTGCCCGGTGAGGCTACCGAGGACGCCACGGCCCCGGCCACCCCAGGGGGCCATGGGGGTGCCGCCACGCCCGATGAAGCTGTACGGGGAGAGTCAGCGGCCGTCGGACGCCTCGGACTGCTGCGCATGGCCCGGCGACTGGGTGGATTCCAGCGAAGGGAGCCCGAACAGCAGAGCGCCGGCCAGCCCGGCGACGACGGTCAGGCCGACCAGCGTACGGCCCGTGAGCTGGGAGAAGCTCGGTCGTTCACGAGGCGGGGGAGTGACGTTACTGCGGAAGCGGTCGGCCTCGGCGACAAACGTGAACGGGACGGCCTCTCGCCGGCGGAACATCAGGGACTCTCCTCGGATTCGTGTGACAGACGCTGCTACAGGTACAGACGAGAGCCAGGCCGAATCGGTGCCCGATTTCGCCGAATTAGCCGAAGAGTGTCGTACGGCGAGGTGGTCTAGAGTGGGCGCCGCCCGAGCTCAGCCGTTGGAAGGACCCTGTCGGTGACCGACACCCCCGCAGAGACCGCGACGCCCAGTTTCCGTAGCGATGTCACCGTCGAGCTGGTGAAGCACACCGCCGGAGACTCCGATGTGCTGTGGGCCGCTCGTGTCTCCACGGCCGGCGAGCAGTCTCTGGAGGAGCTCCAGAAGGACCCGGAGCGCTCCAAGGGCCTCATCAACTATCTGATGCGGGACCGCCACGGCAGCCCCTTCGAGCACAACTCGATGACCTTCTTCATCAGCGCACCGATCTTCGTCTTCCGCGAGTTCATGCGGCACCGCGTGGGCTGGTCGTACAACGAGGAGTCCGGCCGCTACCGCGAGCTCCAGCCGGTCTTCTACGTCCCGGGCCAGGACCGCAAGCTGGTCCAGGAGGGCCGCCCCGGCAAGTACGTCTTCATCGACGGCAGCCCGGAGCAGCACAAGGTCATCAGCGAGGCCATGGTCGACTCGTACCGCCGGTCGTACGAGACGTACCAGGAGATGCTGGGCGCCGGCATCGCCCGCGAGGTCGCCCGCGCGGTCCTGCCCGTCGGCCTCTTCTCCTCCATGTACGCGACGTGCAACGCCCGCTCGCTGATGCACTTCCTCGGCCTGCGCACGCAGCACGAGGATGCGGCGGTTCCGTCCTTCCCGCAGCGGGAGATCGAGATGGTCGGCGAGAAGATGGAGCAGCAGTGGGCCCGGCTCATGCCGCTCACCTACGCCGCCTTCAACGCAAATGGCCGCGTCGCTCCCTGAGCGGATTTCCTTGGGCCGACAGCGACTTCGGGCCGTGCGCGCGCTGAAGTTGCGCGCTGAACACGCGCTCAGAGACAGATGTACGGGCCAGCTCGGCGAAGTGTCCGCATTGCGGTGTTTCGTGAAGTTCATCTAGGCTGATCAAACGGACCCGGCACTGCTTGAACCCCCGAGCAGGCAGTGCCGGGCTCCGCATGTCACGGCGTACGTCACGTCCCCCAAGGGGACACAGCGTACTGAGCAGCGAGTAGCGTGTTACCCATGGCTCCGATCTCCACTCCGCAGACCCCCTTCGGGCGGGTCCTCACCGCCATGGTCACGCCCTTCACGGCGGACGGCGCACTCGACCTCGCCGGCGCCCAGCGCCTGGCCGCACATCTGGTGGACGCAGGCAACGACGGCCTGATCATCAACGGCACCACCGGAGAGTCGCCGACCACCAGCGACGCGGAGAAAGACCAGCTCGTACGGGCCGTACTGGAAGCGGTCGGCGATCGGGCCCATGTCGTGGCCGGCATCGGCACCAACGACACCCGCCACAGCATCGAGCTCGCCCGCACGGCCGAACGCGCCGGCGCGCACGGCCTGCTCGCGGTGACGCCGTACTACAACAAGCCCCCGCAGGAGGGCCTGTTCCGTCACTTCTCAGCCATCGCGGACTCCACCGAGCTCCCGGTGATGCTGTACGACATCCCGGGCCGCAGCGGCGTACCGATCGACACCGAAACTCTGGTGCGCCTCGCCGACCACCCGCGTATCGTCGCCAACAAGGACGCCAAGGGCGACCTCGGACGCGCCAGCTGGGCCATCGCCCGCAGCCGTCTCGCCTGGTACTCCGGCGACGACATGCTCAACCTCCCGCTGCTCTCCGTAGGCGCGATCGGCTTCGTCTCGGTCGTCGGCCATGTGGTCACGCCGGAACTCCGCGCCCTCCTCGACGCCCACCTCACCGGTGACGTCCAGAAGGCCACCGAGATCCACCAGCAGCTGCTCCCGGTCTTCACCGGCATGTTCCGGACCCAGGGCGTCATCACCACCAAGGCCGCGCTGGCCCTCAAGGGCCTCCCGGCCGGCCCGCTCCGGCTGCCGCTCGTCGAGCTCTCCGCGGGGGAGACCGCTCAGCTCAAGATCGACCTCGCGGCCGGTGGGGTAGAGCTCTGATCACAGACTTCACAACTGAATACGAGAAGAAATCCGGCCGGTAAGGCCGGACAACTGACAACTGACAACAGCAAGTGCACGAATGTCATGTACGCCACGTGCCTCTAGCGGTACGTGGCGTATGTGGTGAGGAGAGTCTTTTGAGTCATCCGCATCCTGAACTCGGCGCCCCGCCGAAGCTTCCGAAGGGCGGCCTTCGCGTCACCCCGCTCGGCGGTCTCGGAGAGATCGGCCGGAACATGACGGTCTTCGAATACGACGGCCGACTGCTCATCGTCGACTGCGGCGTCCTCTTTCCTGAGGAGGAGCAGCCCGGCATCGACCTGATCCTGCCGGACTTCACCACCCTCCGGGACCGTCTCGACGACATCGACGGCATCGTGCTCACGCACGGCCACGAGGACCACATCGGTGGCGTCCCGTTCCTGCTCCGCCTGAAGCAGGACATCCCGCTGATCGGCTCCAAGCTGACCCTCGCGCTGATCGAGGCAAAGCTCCAGGAGCACCGCATCCGCCCGTACACGCTCGAGGTGACCGAGGGCCACCGCGAGCGCATCGGGCCCTTCGACTGCGAGTTCATCGCGGTCAACCACTCCATCCCCGACGCGCTGGCCGTCGCCATCCGCACACCCGCGGGCATGGCGGTCCACACCGGCGACTTCAAGATGGACCAGCTCCCGCTGGACGGCCGCCTCACCGACCTGCACGCCTTCGCGCGCCTCAGCGAGGAGGGCATCGACCTCCTGCTGTCGGACTCGACGAACGCCGAGGTCCCGGGCTTCGTCCCGCCGGAGAAGGACATCTCCAACGTCCTGCGCACGGTCTTCGCGAACGCCCAGAAGCGCATCATCGTGGCCAGCTTCGCCAGCCACGTCCACCGCATCCAGCAGATCCTCGACGCGGCCCACGAATACGGCCGCCGCGTGGCCTTCGTCGGCCGCT
Source organism: Streptomyces sp. NPDC020681 (assembly GCF_044334895.1). Taxonomy (NCBI): domain Bacteria; kingdom Bacillati; phylum Actinomycetota; class Actinomycetes; order Kitasatosporales; family Streptomycetaceae; genus Streptomyces; species Streptomyces sp. NPDC020681. The sequence goes on from NZ_JBIRTX010000038.1 coordinate 34,563, forward strand.
CGATGGTCCGCAACATGGGCATCGCGCGGGACCTGGGCTACCTCAAGGTCCCGGCCGGTCTGGTGGTCGACGTCAAGACGCTCGACGACCTCCCGGACCACGAGATCGTGCTCGTCTGCACGGGCTCCCAGGGCGAGCCGATGGCGGCACTCTCCCGGATGGCCAATCGCGACCACCAGATCCGCATCGTCCCGGGCGACACGGTGATCCTGGCCTCGTCCCTGATCCCGGGCAACGAGAACGCGGTCTACCGCGTGATCAACGGCCTGACGAGGTGGGGCGCGAACGTCGTCCACAAGGGCAACGCCAAGGTGCATGTCTCCGGCCACGCATCGGCCGGCGAGCTCCTGTACTTCTACAACATCTGCAGGCCGAAGAACCTGATGCCGGTCCACGGCGAATGGCGCCATCTGCGTGCCAATGCGGAACTCGGTGCCCTGACCGGCGTCCCGAAGGACCACATCGTCATCGCCGAGGACGGCGTGGTCGTCGATCTCCTCGACGGCAAAGCCAAGATCGTGGGCAAGGTCCAGGCGGGCTATGTGTACGTGGACGGCCTCTCGGTCGGCGATGTCACCGAGGCCTCCCTGAAGGACCGCCGCATCCTCGGCGACGAGGGCATCATCTCGGTCTTCGTCGTGGTCGACTCCAGCACCGGCAAGGTCGTCGGCGGCCCGCACATCCACGCCCGCGGCTCCGGCATCGAGGACTCGGCCTTCAGCGCAGTGGTCCCGAAGATCGAGGACGCCATCGGCAAGTCGGCGTCCGACGGCGTCGCCGAGCCCCACCAACTGCAGCAACTCGTCCGCCGAGTTGTGGGCAAGTGGGTCTCCGACACCTACCGCCGGCGCCCGATGATCCTCCCGGTCGTCGTCGAGGTCTGAGGCTTGACCGATCGTCACTCCTGGAGCGGAGCCCCTCGATTTGCATCGAGGCGCTCCGCTCCAGTACGTTTACGGCTCCGCCTGACGGGGACCCGAAGCGCTCACGCGCTCGTAAGGCTCCTCCGAACGGGGCGGGAATTCCGACTCAGAATCTCTGATAAAGTCGGGTGCGCCGAAAGGCAAAGGCAAAACGGCTTCTCCAACGGCCATTGGATTGAATTCCTAACCGGAAACGGTAGGGAAAACGGTCTGGTAAGGTTGGAAATGCAAGACCGAAGGGAAGCGCCCGGAGGAAAGCCCGTGAGGGTGAGTACGAAGGAAGCGTCCGTTCCTTGAGAACTCAACAGCGTGCCAAAAGTCA
>NZ_JBIRTX010000039.1:0-29531 GCF_044334895.1 Streptomyces sp. NPDC020681
GTTGGAGAGTTGAGCCCCGACACCTCTCTCAACAGCCCAGGGGACTTCGCCCGCTTCACCCCTGCCCCGAGTCACCCAACCGGTGGGCAGCCCCAGAACCCTTCATATCTGCTGATCGCCAAGGGGGTAGCCAGGGGCGTGCCGTCCCGGAGGCGGGCGGGCGCCCGGGGCTAGGCCGACGGGGCGCCCGCCCGGTTCGAAGGTTGGGCAGGTTCGGCGTTCGACTTCCAGCGGCCGTGCGGCTTCGGAGCCACGCGGAGCCATCCCACCAGCGCAGACGCCTCAGCCTCCGTCGCCCGATCTCACGGGACGCCGAGGAACCACAGCAGCGGGGGCAACGGCAATGGACCGCCGACCTTCACCTTGGTGTTGCTTGTGGCCTGCAGCGTCATCTCACCATGGGCTTCCAGAAGACCTCACAGCGGCAGTGCACCCCCGCCACTACGGCCAGCTACGAATCTCCCCTTCGCTTGCATAGCCGTAGATGCAGATCTCCCGCGGCCCGCACAACGACGGTTGGGCGGCAGCGGAGGCATCGCCGCGTCGGCCTCCCACCCCTCGGTGGCGATCTGGGGTTTCCGCCGGTGGACTTCCCGCTGGGGTTCGGGACTGTGCCCCACATACAGGCCCGCGGGACCCGCACCGACGATCGCGACCCGCCCGGGCATCTGAGCCCGTGACCATCGTCGTCACCAGCGCACCCGCAGGGACTCCAGCCCGCGGAAGAAGTAACTGGCGATGTAGGTGGGCTCGTAGTCCTCGGCCAGGCGCAGATTGGGGAGGCTGGCGAACAGGGTCTGCAGGGCGACCCGGATCTCGGCGCGAGCCAGTGGCGCGCCGGGGCAGGCATGCAGGCCCTTGCCGAACGCGACGTGGTCATGGACGTTCGGCCGGTTCAGGTCGACCGCGTCCGGGTCCGGGAACACCGTCTCGTCCCGGTTCGCCGCTCCGAACAGGAGCAGCAGGACCGAACCCTGGGGCAGCACCGTGCCACCGAGTTCGACCTCACGAGTGGTGATCCGGCCCAACGCGCGGTTCGGGGCGTCGTGGCGCAGGGCCTCCTCGGTCACCTTCGTGATTGTTCGAATGGGGTCTTTGGCGATCATCGTGACCACATCCGGATTTCGCAGGGCCACGAACACGGTCGCGGTGATCGCGTCGCGGGTCGTGTCGAAGCCGGCAACGCGGGCAGCGCCGCGGATGATGTTGTGGATGTAGTCGTCTGACAGGCCGGGAAACCCGTTGGCGCCGTGCACGAGCCCGGAGATCATATCGTCACGCGGATTCGCTCTGCGGTCATCGATCTGCTCTTGCAGGTAGCGGGTGTAGTCGCCAACGCGGCGAGCCGAGGCGACGCGGTCTTCGACCGGCGTAAACGGGTTCCATAGCACGGTGAGGTCGTCGGTCCAGCCCTGGATCAGCTCGGAGTCCTCGGGCGGGAAACCGATCACCGCGTTGATGATCGTCTGCACGTATGGGAAGGCGTACTCGCTCACGAGATCGGCGGTCCCGCCGGTGAAACCGTTGATGAGCTCGTCCGCGCGCTGCTTCATCAGTGGCAGCAGCATTCGCACGCGCGCCCCGCTGACCCCGGCATCGAACAGCGCCCGCATCTGCTTGTGCCGTGGCTCGTCCTCGTTGACGACCATGGTCGTCTCCGGCACGTTGCCCGCCTCAAGCTCGGCCACGACCTCGGGCGGGTTGTCGTAGATCTTCGGTAGGGCTGCGGTGGACGAGAAGGTGTCCGGGTCATCGAGCACGGTTTTGATGTCGGCGTAGCGGCTGACCATATAGGCGCCCATCGACGGGCTCATCGTGACCGGCCGCTTGCGTGCTGCCCGGTAGAACAGGTGCGGGTCCTCTCGATGCGGGCTGACCGTGGGATTGAAGTCGAATTCGGCGTCGCTGTGGGCAATCGTCACTGGCCCCTCCTTCGCGTCTGTTGTGTTCAAGTTTCCTGCTCCAGAAGATGATGACCTTCCAGATCGCGTGTCGAAGGAGAGGAAGGGCACGAACTCCGCCCAGACGTTCCCCACAGCTTGATGATCGCCGGAGAACGCGCGGCCTGGGGTTTCCTGGAACTCCCCGAACATCACCGGCCGGCCCTTCAACGAACTCATCCCCGAACATCGTCTCGCCCACGTGGCGTCTCGCCTTGATCAGCTGATCCGCCGTTGTTGGACACTCCCGACGCTCGCCGCACTGTGTACCCCGGTGCCGGCCGCACGGCATCGGCGCTCTGCTCAGCCGGTCGAGGTAGGCGGATCGGCTGACGAAAGCGCCGGAGCCGTCGCGGCATACGATTTCGACGCCGCGGTGGGTCCGTAGCCGTGTCTCCAGGGTGTCGGCCTGGCGGTGGGCAGGACATCGATCCGCTGGTTGGTCTCCGCGTCGGTGAGCCCGCTCGCACCCGTGCCGCGGGCAGCGGCAGCCTCAGCCGGGGCTGGAGGAGTTGATGGTGCCAACCTCCGACGCATCGGCCTCCGACTCATCACCCGGCACTGCCGGCTCCGCCGCCTGCGTTCGCCGGTGAACCCGAGCAGCAGGACGGCAACGGCGGCGGCCGCGCCAGACCCAGGCACGACACGGACCACCGATCAGGCTTGCGACGGAACAGCTCCCTACCTCGGTCAAGCATGCCTCTGACCAGCAGCAAGAGAGAAGAGCTAGCTGGCGTGGCAGCAGTCGTGACCTGCGGACAGACACGTCCGAAACCTGGTTCAGGTGCTGTTGAGGGTTCGTGAAGTCCCCTACGACACATTGGCGCATATGGATCGGCTAGCTCCTCTGGAGGGGCCATGAACCGAGTGCAGGTCTCCGTGAACGAGCCGGATCCGATCACGGCTGCCGACGCTGCCGGGGTCAGCGCGCAGCCCCGTGGCACCGCCGTAGGGCATCACCCCCGCCCTGCCGTGACCAGCGCCAGGGACAGGCCGGGAACGCGAGCTCGGATGCTTGTGGGCGGGTCGCCCGTAGCAGGCGCCGCCCGCGACATCACCGCCTCGGGTTTTGCCAGCAGGCACGTGGATATGGAAACCGCCGGAACGGCCCTGCTTGCGGTGTCCGAGATGACGCATCGCCCACAGCCCTGAGGCGCGCCACAGCTCGCTGCCGGCCTCACCACACATCTTCACCTGCCCCTCTCTAAGGACACTGCCATGTCGCAGCAGATCCAGAAGACTCGCCAGACCATCAAGCGCATGGACGAAACTGCCCGAGCGTACGAGGAAGCCCAACACCAGGAAATGATGCGCAAGGCGCGTCGTGCTTGCCGCAAGGCCCGGCGGGCAACTGCTCAGGCACGTAAGCTGATGGTTACCATCAACCAAATGGTGTGACTTGCCTGGGAACCGCTGCTCGTGGCGACCAATGTGTTTGGCGGATGACGAACAGGCAGATGGTGGCCGTGAACGGTGTCCCATCAGGGATGTTCGCCGTTCCGCCGCCCTCGACGGGCGTGCTGTCGCTCCTGGGCCGGCGTGTGAGCCTGCTCGACGAGGAGATCCTTGGCCGCCGGCCAAGCCAGGTTTGAGGTTGAACCCATGCCGCGAGCGATATGTGATGTGTTCAGTCGCTGTTGTTGGAACTCGACCAGCGTGACCTAGCCACGGGCGGAGCGTCGGCGACGCCGGTCGCAGTACGCCGGCCAGCGGAACAACTCCAGCCGCGACTGCGCCTCGAGGTCCGAAGCAGCCACCATCGTGAACCGCCGAGACGCGTGACCACAGCAATTGGCTGGCACCCGCACACACGCCGCAGTCAACCGTGCACGAGCGAAGGCGTCGGGTCCTCGTCCGGGGTGCCACCGGTGACCGTCGGAGTCGGTACGGGCGAACCCGCTCGTCAGCGATCCGGAAGGCGTTGCCGTCCACGAAGGGGAGGCAGGGGGAACAGTGGGCAGCGGCTGTGGCCCGGCGGCCACTGGGCCGCCAGAAGCGGCCGGTGACTCGCCGCTGTCCGGAAGGCGTTCACCGGAGCGACCTGGTGCCGTCGTATCAAATCCACCGCTGTGCGATGGTACGGCGCCCGGGGCGGATGACTGTGGTGCCGGCCACAGGACCGCCGATTCGGAACGGGAAACCTTGCGGGTGTCTACCGGCGTTGGGGTAGGTGAGTCTTTCGGTTCAGGTCAGCACGCCCGCGTTCAAAGGGGCTTGACGCCGTGGACGGGGCGGGCGTGGACCGAGCGTGCGCCGTCGAGGTTTCGGCGCCCCTCGTCTGAAGTGCCCAGGTGGTACCCGCGCCCGCGTTCGACTTCCATTTGAACAGTTCCCGCGCACGGCGGTGCTTTGCCTTGTTGCGTGTGAGTGACGGAGCCCTTCGCCTACTACCCCCGGTCGATGCCCGCCGCCCGCACGAGGAGCGGCTGGCGCTGGCCATCGCGACTCTGAACGAGAAGGCGTCCAGGCGCAAGGGCCACGGAAACGCCAATGAAGGTCCGAACAGGCTCATCGGCCGGATAGTTGCCTGCTCACCGGTTCAGCGCCCCGCTCAACCAGATAGACGAGCTCGCCAGGAGTGCCCTTCTTGCCGCGGCGCGGAGGTAACAACGGCTGTCCCCCGCCCCGATGGAGGCCCTGGAACCAGCGCCCCGGCTTGGCGACCGCCGCACCCGGCCGCAGCGGCATCGACACCAGCAACGGCACTAACGGCAAGCGGGCGCCTTTCGATTAAGAACCACGCCCTATTGGCGAGGCGGGCCAGTCGCACCACTCTCTCAGGTTGCGCTAGGGACTCAGACAGGAGCGCACTTCCACCGTGGGCTTCAAAAAACGCTGCTCCACTTGGCACGGTCCAGTGATGACCCGTCTCGAACGCCGGCAAAGGCATACGGTCAAGGTGGGCTGAAGGTGCAGAAAGCTTGCCTGTTTGTGGAATCCTCTCGGCGACGCCGAACGCTGACCTTCTGACGGCAAAGCAAGAGTTCGCTATCAGACGTGCCGCCGGGTGATGCCCGGTAGCGATTTCCGTGCAGGTGGATGAACTTCTTCAGCGGCGCCTCACAGGGGTGACGACACCTTGCACGATTGATGACGTCGGGCAGTTGGGGCCGCAGGCGGCGTGGCGGAAGATCCGCCAGTCCTTGAGGCGGACGAAGGAGCGCTCGACCGAGTCGCGGAGACGGGCGTGTGCTCGGTTGACGACCCGTTGGTGCGCGGTCAGCAGTCGTCCGCAATGGCGTTTGAACGGCGTGCGAAGGTTCCGCCGACTCCCTCGTGAGCCTTGTCCGCGAAGACGAGGATACTCAGTCTTCACGAACTGTGACGACTCGCTGCGTGCGACCCCCGGTGATGTCTCCTCCACGGCCGAGCAGTGCCGACGAGTACTGGATCAGTTCGCCTATCGGCCCGGACACGGTCTGGATGTTCCCGCCGTGATGCCTGACCTGCCGGAGTAGTCGGCCCGTTGGAGCGACCCGGTTGCCCTCGGCGATGGTGCCGTCGACCAAGACGTACTCGGGCGCGGCGCGACGCGGCGCGTGCAGCTGGGGCGGAACCAGGGCAACCAAGAGTTCCGGTGACTCTGAGTACGCAGCGTGGGCGGTGGTCTCGCTGATTCAGAATCCCGGCGGCGATCTTGGCGAGCATCGTGCGCTCGCGCACCTACACCAGCGCGGTCATGGCCCGCTGGGACGGTCGGAGCTTGCGGCGGCGGGCACCCTCGCGGCTGACGATCAGCATCGCGACCCGCCACACGAACCGCGTGCGGGAGGTCGAGTGCGGCGGGAAGGGACAGCAAAGAGGTTCCCAGGCGCGCGGGTTGAGACAGGAGACATCTCAACCAAACCTGGAGGTCCGCACACGCCTCGCGCAGCCGACCGCCACCCAATCGACGGCCACGCTGAAGAAATCCAGAGACCGGGCTGAGGGCGCGGTGTTGGACCACAATCTGACGATGCCCACTCCAACGCCATCCGCCGTCCGCTAAGTTGACCACGCCCGCCGAGGAACTGGCGAGGAAAATGGGTTAAGCCACGAGGGGCGCGACGGGGAGCCCGTCGGCAGACCGTGCTTCAGGACCGAGCGAAAATCGAGGAGAGACATGCTCGAGGGCAATGTATCGACGCAATTCGCGGATTTTCCCACGGATTTCAAGGGCCCAGTGCTGCGCCCCGATGATGAGGGCTACGCCGAAGTGCGAGAGATCCCCAACACACGCTGGTCGGATCGTAGGCCATCGCTGATCGCGCGCGCCACCGACACGGACGATGTCGTCACCGCGGTCAGGTACGCGGTCGGCAAGGACGTCAAGATCGCCGTCCGCAGCGGTGGCCACGCGATCGACGGCCATGCCATGCCCCATGACGCGTTCGTGATCGACACCTCGCTGATGAAGCGGACCGACTGCGATCCGCAGACTGGGGTGACAACCATTCAGGCCGGCGTGCTGCTGGGTGAGATGGACCGGACGACGCAGGAGCACGGGTACGTCGTCCCAGCCGGTACGGTCTCCAAGACCGGCGCGGCCGGGCTCACCCTCGGCGGCGGTATCGGCTATCTCTCTCGGCGTTTCGGCGCCACCGTCGACCACTTGCTGTCCTGCGAGGTGGTGACGATGGACGGCCGCCGTCTCACCTGCTCGGAGGACCAGAACCAGGAGTTGTTCTGGGGGCTGCGCGGGGCCGGCCACAACCTGGCGCTCGCCACCTCCTTCACCTACCAGGCTCGCAGGGTCGGCCCCCGGGTGATGAGCGGCCTGATCACGTATCCGATCGAGGAGGCCGTGCCGATCCTCGCCCGGATCGACGAGGCGCTGGCCGACTCTCCGCGTGAACTGACGATCTATCCGGTCCTGCTGCCGGCTCCGCCGCTGCCCGGACTGCCCCCCGAGATGATCAACGTTCCCATTTTCGTTCTGATCGTCGTCTATACCGGCGAACTCGACAGTTACGAGGCCGCGATGGCGCGCGTGCGCGCGCTGGGCCGGCCGTTGGCCGACATGGTGCGTCCGTCGAGCTGGCTCGAGGCCAACTCGATCCTGGACGTGCTCGCACCCCCCGGGCGCCGGCAGTGGAGCCGCGGCGGCTATCTCGGCGGCGTCGACGAGCGGATCGGGCGCGTTGTGGTCGATCGGGTGATGGACAGGCCCGCGCCGACGGGGCCGGGCGCCAGCTGCGCGGTCGCTTTCCAACTCCTCGGTGGTGCGATGTTCGACTACCAAGAGGACTCGAAGGCGTTTTCTCGCACCGGGGCGGAGTGGCTCTGGGAGACCCTCGGCCAGTGGGATCCAGCTGAGAAGGACAGCGAGTACCAGGGGTGGGTCGACGGCACCATGAACGCCGTGAACCCGTTCTCGCTCCCGAACGGCTACGTCAACCTCTCCACCGACCGAGGCGCAGAGTGGCTGCGCGGCGTGTACGGATCCGAGGACAAGTGGCGGCGGATTGTCGCGCTCAAGCGCGAGTGGGATCCGGACAACCGCTTGTCGCACAACAAGAATGTGACTCGCGCCTCGGAGGAGGCAACCCGGTAGCGCCACACATACCACGTCCGGCCCCACTACCTTGAGGGGGCCGGACCTGGGGGGCATGCCTCGCCCGTTCCTTCGGACGATGGCTGGGAAGCAGGCCACCGAGGTCGGAGGCGGCAAGGGCGTCCGGGGCCTGCTCGGTCGGCGCTGGTGTAGGTCGCCTTCGGCGCAGGCATGAATTTCGGGTGTCCTGCTTGGAGGCGAACCCAGCGGAGGACCGCACCAGATGGCGTCGCAGAGAATTCAACTTGTCGGCGTGTTGTTAGGACTCTCGTCGTCAGCGTTGGATTGCCTGGCTTGGACCGCGCCACATCACACAGCGAACGAGCGCGCCGGGGGAATCCGTCGGGAAGACACGATCCGGTGCGAGTTGGAGAACCGCCACAAATGCTCGACGGCGCCGCTTTCCACCGGCAAACCCACATGCGGCAACACCGCACGGAGCGCAGGTGCCGCACCGGCGTCCCGCTCACCGAACGCCAGAACGCCAACATGTCGAAGTCGGGAGGACCCTACCCGGCATCCGGTCCCGAACGGCCCGGTTCCCGAGTGGGGACGCCCGGACCGGTCTGTGCAGTGCGAGGCAAGCGGACACCCGCGGCCACCCCCACGGTTTCGGTCTGTCGCTTGGCGGTGAGGGCCACCTCGATAGTCGCTTCACGGCGGCGTGCGGTGCCCCTGACGTGGACCGTCGTGATTTTGAAGTCGTGGGCGATGAGCCGGGGTCCCGCAGTAGTACGCTGCCTCTCATGCAACACCCGGTCCAGGCCCTCTCGCAGCACACGCTCGATCGTGACAGCGCGGGACGGGGAGGTGTTGGGGAGCATGCCGCTGAGGTTCGGCAGACGGCTGCTGCCGTAACTCGTCACGGTTGCCTGCGGCAGGGGCAGACCTTGACTGCGGTTCCACAGCCCGACCGTGGCCAGGTGCCTGGCCACGTGGTCGATCTTAAACATCTCCTCCCGTCCGACCCGGTGCGAACCCTCATCGAAGCGGATGGTCTGCTGTGGGGGGATCTGGTGGCCATGGACAATCACCGTGGTCAGGGGATTGGCATGGTCGGACGGAGCGATCGTCAGCAGTTGGGCGCTGACCTCGTGCATGGTCTCCCCGGGCCGCCGGGAAAACATCCGGAAGTGCCACCGTTCCTTGCCCTCGACCAGCGCCGACGCCTGTCTCATTCGCTGCGCGGCGCCCTTTACGGCCAGGTCGCGGACCCGTTCGGCCTCGGCGTACTCCTGTGTCCCCGGGAGTGCCGCGCTCAGGTCCTCCCCCGCCTTCTTAGCCCCGACCAGCGCCTGGGCTAGCGCGCGGTAGCCACGCAGCTTGCGGAGTTCGTCACCGGTGAGCCCGTCGTCCTCCGCTCGGCGCAGCTTGTCGTCCGCCGTCGTCTCCAACTGCTTCAGGCTCACTAGCGGGCTTCTGCGCAGGTTTGCCTGGACGACGGTGCTCATCTGGCGGGACATGGTCCTACGCCGTGTGAAGTTCTCCAACGTGACCTGGTGCCCACCGTCCTCGCTGGAGAGCACCACTGCTGCGAAGTGGTAGCCGAAGTACGAAGTTTCGGGTTCGCCGGGCTTGGCGTAGTTGCGCTTCAAGCTCGGTACGCCGTGGTCGTCGGGGGCAGTGACGGAGTGGACGAGATAGCTCTCACCCACCTCCGCCCAGGCGTGTTCATTGATTCCGATCCGGCGGGCGGCCTCGGACATGGCGCCTCGCCTCTGATCGTCGAATGCGGCATGGTGAAGGGCGTTGCCGTACGACTCACCCGGCGCCGGGCCGCCGATGCCCCCCATCGGGCGATCATCTCGGAGCACTTGGTGCGCAGCCCAGGCGGGACCCACCTCCCGTGGCACGTGCTGGTCGTCGGCGACACGGGCAAGGGCTTGGGCCAGGTGGTGGATGCCGGTGACCTCACTGCTGGCCAACGCATTGATCGGGCCGGTATCCACGTCAGAGCCTTCAGGGCCACGGAAGACGGCATGCGAGGCCCGTCCGCCACCGGACACCATCTGGGCGAAGTCCCGGCAGACCTCCTCTTCCGGCCGCCCTGACCGCGTCAGGAACTCCGGTTGTACACGGAGCAGTTCACAATGTCCGCCGTTCGGGGCGGGGATCCGCATCGAGAGGCCCTCGTTCACGCGCAGCCGCACACCGCTCCCAGCCGCTGCCAGCGCCGCGTTGGAGCTCGCGACGGCCTTTCGGGTAGCGAAGACCAGCTGACCGGGTTCGCCGTTGTACAGAGCGAGGGTCCGGTCCTCTGAGATGCCCAGCACCGGGTGATCTTTGACTCGGATCTCCTCGTAGTCCTGTTTCAGTACGACGACTGAGGGGACTGCCCCCTCCTGCCGCTCGCCGAGGGTGAGCGTCTCGTTCCGGATCGGGCCTGGGTGGCGGAAGAGCACGCTGTGCCCGTCTCCGCCAAGTACCTCGTAGATGCTGGTAGTCAGAGGACGGGCGCGCAGAGCATCCGGCGGATCGACGATGTCCTCGCCGAGGTACTCGCCGCTCTGTCCGCTCGTGCGGCGCTGGCCGGCCGTCGACGGCTGTCGGGACGCGCCGGTCAGATTCCCGTCTACGGCCGCTTCGCGCGCATCCCCAACCCGAGCGGTGCGGTCATGGCCAGCCGGCAACTCCGTAGAATGCTTGCCCCTCCCGTCAGGCCCAGCGTCCTCCCCCGAGTTCGAATCCGCACCCGACTTCGGCCCGGGAACGTACCCCCGCCTTGGGAGAGTGGCTGCGTGCGCCGAAGACGCCAGCGAGTCCGGCCCCTTGCGGACACTTTCGTAGCTGGCCTTCTGGCCTTCTGGCTGCACGGGATCGGGGAGAGCGTCACCTCTGGTCAGTGCCTGGAAGACCTGGTCGTGCACCGCGACCTGACGGGGTGGTGGAGGCTGCTGGTGCAGCCGCGCAGCGACCGCAGGCGTCTCGCCCGTTTGGGGGTCGCCTCCTTCCGGGGACTCGTCCGCCGCACTGTCCGTGATTGCTGCCTCCTCCGGGGAGACGAGTCGCGCCGGCTGGACGTGGCTCGCGGCCGTGAGAGCGTCCTCCGGCCGGGCCCCGTCCGGTACTTGGCTCTCCATGACCTTGAGGAGCTTGCCGACCCGCGGTGGAAGCTCCACGCGGGAGATCACGCGTCCCCGGCTATCAACCGTTTCGCGCGTGACCCAGCGGACCATGTCGCGCAACTCCTGCCGCCCGGCGATGAAGCCGATCACAGCCTCCCACAGCAGGTCGGGGTGTGAATGCCTGCCTATCACGGGGGCGACCAGAGCGAGGTGCAGATTGCCCGGCTGATTGTGGAGCTCGCGGACGAGAGTTCCCGCGACACGTTGCGCCGTCTGGAGCGTCGCCTCGTGCTCGTACGGCGCCGAGGTGCCGCCTTGGCTCCCGGCCGCGGCCTGCTGGTCCGCGGTCGCCCCATCACGCAGCCACGCATTGTCAAAGTTGACCTTGAGTACGCCCGGCTCAACCGCAGGAAGTTCAGTCCGGCTCTCCAGCCCCACCATCCAGGCCAGCGGCTCGAAGACGTTCGCACTTGGGCCGGTGCGGTGCCCCACCTCGTTCGCGATGCGAATCCTGCTGTGGTTACCGATCTCCGGCACGCCGAGCAGGTCGCTGCGCAGGTCGGCAAGGGACGCGCCCTCTTCCATCAGAATCAGACTGCGCGCCTCGTTCTCGTACGGCGTGCGCATGTAGTTGTCCCGAAACACCTGGCGATAGAGGTCCAGGTACACATGGCGGGCGGGTGCCACAATGACGTTGTTTACTCTGCGTCCCGTGGTGTCCTGGGCGAGGGCGAAAGTCCGCTCAGAATCGACGATTCTACGCACCTCAGCGTCGAGATTTCCCGTGAGGGCGTTGTCTCCATCCGTGTACACACCGCCGAAACGGTGCACGATCTCAACGCGCAGAATGTCGCTGGCCGCCGCATATCCCGGACCTTGCTGCTTGGCCTCCTCTACGTTGTAGAGCGCCTGCAGTTCCATCGGGGCCGTAGCGGAGAAGACTTCGTCTACGTTGGCCAGACGCACGCGATGTCGGGCGGCCCAGTCCAGCATGTCGCGCAGCCGCTCTTGAGCAGAGGTGTCGGCCGGCGTGCCCGATGCTGACCTGGCCTCTTCAAATCGCTGCCGGGGAATATTGGTCCACACCACGAACGTAAAATCGGGCTGCTGCCGCGCAGCAGACTCGATGTTTCGCCGGAACGCAGCGGTGGCGCCCTCGTCCGCCAACGGGCTCCCCAGCCAGATGGAGTGCACGATACGAGGGATCCGCACCCGTTTCGGCACCCATGGCATCGAAGCGCGCGGCATCGTGTGCTGAGTCGACTCGATGACCGCGCCACGGTTCTCCGGAAGGGCCGACGGGCGCAGATCTTTGCCGCGTGGCGTCGGCAGGGTCAGGTCGACGGCGTCGAAGAACGCTGAGCGCTGAGCAGCATGCAGTGCGGAGAAGTGGTAGCCACGAAGGAAATCCGGTGGCTCAGGGGCCTTCCGCAGTCCGAAATAGTCCGGGCCCAGCATCCTGGACAGCGCACCCGACTCCCCGGGGGCCGCACCCGCGTACGGTCGCGTACCCACCCGGGCCTCGAGATCAGCGTGCAACCGCGCCGCTGCGTCGGCCGGAACGTCCGGCGCATTGCCGACAGCGGCGGGTGAGGGCTGGGAATCGAATGTCGTCACCGGTGGCCCCGAAATGCTGGGGCCCACCCTGCCCGGCGTCAGCGAACCCGCCCAGGGCAGTGGCATGTCGCTGAAGGCCGAGACCGCATCCCGGACTTGCGGCAGGGGTACTGGGTCGATCGGCCGGAACCAGGGATCCAGCTCGATCGACAGGAAGTCGCCGTTGTATTCGTAGAGCGGCTGGTCTCCGACGCGGCCACGCTGGGCGTCGATCCAGTACACCCGGCCGCGGTAGTTGACCGCGTTGATGGTGTGGAAGCTGCCGCTCGGGCGTTCAAACCCCACGATCGCAGCAGAGCCGTGCCCCCTCGCCTTCAAGCGCGCCGCCGCGGCGTCCCACCCCAAACCGGGCGATGCGTGCTTCCGATAGGCAACACCGAGCCACCGCTCTGTCCTGCTCATCGCTTCATACTCCGTGGGGGGAACACCGCGGAGCCCACTGAGCATCGTTCTGGCCGCCACCGTGGGACGTCCGTGCCAAGACTCCAGGACACTGCGCGCCACGTCCTCGCAGTTGCCTACCCGCCCTGTGTCCCTGACCCACTGCCAGCGTCGAGCAGCATCAACTTCCTCAGGATCGGTGCGCTGGCCCCAGTCCCCGCCCAGCAGCCCGTTGACGCGCTTGCCCCAGCGCTGTGTCCACCGTCCGTTGATGCGCTGAACCCAGTCCGCACTTCCGAATGCGGTAGCCAGCGTCCTGTAAGGATCCGGGCGGTTCAGGTTCCGTATGGGTCCCGCGATACGGAAAGCAGAACCCCGCGGGTTGGGAAATCTGACGAACCTCCCATCCCTGCCGCGAGGGAACACATGCTCCAGTCGCTGCTGGTCTTGCGCCGATGGGGGCTCGACCCCGCCTGGTCGACCATACGGGCGTATCCCGTCCAAGCCAGGGGCGACCGCCCCGGGACGCAGGATCGCTTCAGCACGCGGAGGGTGGAAGGTGCGCACCACACCACGCATCCGCTCCATGGCCGTCAGCTCAGCATCACCCGGGTTCCGGGTGCTGGCACGTTCGGCAGCCTGCCAATCGCGTGCCTCTGGCTCTGATCCGCCCATCTCCAGCACGTGGGTGACCTGCCTTGCCGCTGGGCTGGCAAGCAGCCGGCGCGCCACTCCTACGGGGCCGAACTCGATCAGGTCCGGGAAGGCCATGCCCCACTGCTTCCCGCTGCGACCGCGGATCGGGAGGTTGCGGTTAGCGGTCCAGTCCCCACCCCACGCCTCCACGTCGCTTGCGTTCGCCGCAGGGGGCAAGGCGTCCCGAAGCGCGTCGAGGTCAAGCGACTGGCGAGCGCCGGACCAGTCTCCTGCCAGAGTCGGCGACCATGAAGAGCGCCCGGTTCCCAGATCGGACAGCCGACGCTGACGAGGGGTGGAGAAAGAGCCCTGACCCATCTGCGGCGTGTACGGGTACGCCATGGGCATGGCCGACGCCGGACTGCCGAAGGACGGGGAGGGTGAGGGCATGCGGACGGGGGCCCGGCGGCGCTCGCCCTGGAGTACCTCCAGCACAGGCTCGGCTCTCGACAGCGGGTCGCCTTGTAGCGAACTGGCGGGTGAGCCGGTGTAGAACGGCCTATTGCTCGCAACAGATCCTGGGGCGGGTGCTAGTGGAGTGCGATATGAAGCCGCTGAGGCCGGGCGACGTGAACCGGAGTTCGAAAAGGCCCGCGGCCACTGCTCGCGCCGAACGCTTCCCAGCCCAGACTCTGTCTGTTGCTCGGGAGTGAACCGTTGCCATGTACCCGGCTCACCATTGGGGCCAAAATGCATGAACAAACCGGCCCGTTCGGGCTTGTCAAAGGAGATGATGCTACGGTCTGGCGCGTACACAGTTCGCTGTAGGATATTTGCGATTTCTTGACCAGGCGATTTCCCGTCAGCCGACGTGACACCGAATTCACATGCGTGCACGATGACTGGGCACTCCGGTGGAAGATTCTCGACACTCCGTCGCCTTCTGAGGAAATGTCCGAACTGCTTGTCGCCCACGTATAGATTCTTTCCAGCGCGGTCCGACAACATGACTCCCCCAGGGACTTCCCTCCTAGGGGGATACCCGTGGCTTCCCCAGATGTACGGTCGAGCAAGGCTATCTGCCCACGGCACCCGCCGGGCTTCGGACATTGCTCCGTCCGTAAGGTCAAGGGATCGATATTCCCGGTACCCCAGTATCTTGCCGAAATGGTGCCCTGATTCATTCCAATCTTGGGCCGTGACGGAAACTCTTCCGATAGGTCGGCCGTTCCGGCCGACGACGGGGTAGAGGTTCACGTCGCTGTCCGGGACCACCTCGCCGTGGAACGTAACCAGGCGTCGTGGCTGGTTCGTCGCATGGCTCGACATCGTGCTCGGCAGATCCTCCGGGGTGCTTCGTACCCAGCTGAAGGCGGGTAGCGTCCCGGCGTGGTCCGGCAGGACGATCAGCGAACGGTCCTCAGCGGCGTTCGCAACCGTCAGCCAGCCGTTGGGCGTCAGCAGTAGATCTCCGGTCACGGCCCACACTGTGCAGCGGGTCCGTGCAGCGACAGCGCGTGGCAGATCCAGGCTTTGAGCTCCCGCATGAGGAATCAGCAAGACGATTGTTTGCGTTCGAGCCTGGGCGAGCGCCGGGTCCTGGGCCACGATGGCCGCGAATTCGGCTATGCCCAATCTCTTGTAGTAGGACCCGAGCAGACGCACCATCACATGATCGTGGCCGCCCTCCGCCACCACGAAGAAGGGCAGCGGGGCTCCCGTCGCGAGCCACGGGGGCTGCACCTCGTTGTACAACCCAAGGGAAAGGGCCTCCTCGGAGAGGCCGGGAACGTAGGTGCGCGTTACTTCAAGCGGCGGTGAGCCCTTGGGCACGACACCGTAGACACGGGCGAAACCTCTGGAACGAGTGGAGCCTTGGCGCATGACCGGAAGCAGGTGGCTGTCAGTCACCATTACGGTCGACTGACCAGGCCTTCCGGAGGCGGAGACAGGGTAGATCGGCGGCAACGAGACTCGCCCACGTGGATAGGCATCGCTGAGCAGACCTTGACCGGGCCAGGGATTGGCTTCCGCCCAAGTCCGCGGCAGACGACCGCCATCAGTCGCAGCGGAAGAAGCGACCCCGGGCAGCCGACCCACCGGCCATCCGCCACGACTGGTGGTCGCCTGGGTCCGGATTCCCGCCCCCCGGGGCGACTCAGAGGCGTCGAGAGGGCGTGACGCGGCGTCGGCCGGAGGCGTAGGCGGGGCGTAGGCGGGGCTGGGGATGTAGGGGCCGTACGGATGCCCATTCCACAGCGGTTGCACACCTCGGATGTACTGCCGGTGAATGCCGCCGGGAAAGGCCACCTCCTGCTGGTCGGGGAAGGGCGAGGCCAACCCGAGAGTGGCGTTCACGTCGATGCCCCCGGGCACCGTCACGTCGTACCGCCAGGGGTAGCTGCCGTAAAGAAGGTCGGCCGCGCTCGCATCGTTGCGGACCGATTGGGTCAGGTAGTCGACGTCACGCGTTGTGCTGATGTAGCCGGTAGAGGGAGGGTTGCTATAGACATGCTCGATCAGATGGACCAGGTCGCGGCCTTTGGGCAGAAGACCACGTTCGAACACCTCACGCGGGTCGGAGCGGCTGAACTTGTGGAGGTCCATCGGCTCCGCCTCGGGCCAACGCCATCTCATCCCTCCCGCCAGGCCTTGCCGGAGGATCGTGGCGTCGGCGGCCGTCACAGACGGGTCGACGTGAGGCGTGAGCGAGACGGGGTGAGCCACAGGTGGGCCGACCGGGACGACCGCGCCATCGGCGCGTTCGACGCTGTTGTACAGGGAGGCCGCCACGGGGCCGTTGCGCCGCAACAGGTACCAGTTCCACGCCGGAGGCGAGCTGTACAGTTGCCCACCGAGGTCCGAGACACGGCCCCCGGTACGCGGGCCTGCGAAGTCGAACGCGCCGAGCAGCCCGAGCGACTGATTCTCGGCGACGAGCACAGTCATCTTCGGGTCCGGGTCGGCAGTTCCCCAGACCGTCCACTGATCGTCGCTCATGACCACGGACAGCTCGGCGACGTTGGTCTCGAAGCTGCCGCTGTCGATCAGGTCCTGCATCGAGTCGTTGCGTCGCAACTCCGGCGGCGTGACGCGGCCCACGTCCACACGAGAGCCGGCGGCGGCCGAAGAGCCGAAGAGCCGAACGCCACCTACCAAGCCGGGCTGCGACGGCCCGGCGTGAGCACCGGTCCCTGCATCGTCCGAGCCGCTCCGCGCCACAGAACCCTTCGGCCCGTGCCGGTGCGCGGCCCAACGGTGCGCCACCCGCCACCTGTACAGCCGGTGGGTGACTCGCCGGACCACCTGATCAGCGGTCGATACCGCATCGAACGGCTCGTGGCCGTCAAGGCTCAACGGCAGACGGCCGAGCCGCTCACCGACGATGGTCTTGGCCTCCGCCAGCGCCGACTCCAGATCAACGTTGTCCGCGAGCTTCCACCACGCACGATCAAACGCAGCGGCATTGAAGGCAGGCTGGACCGAGCCCTGGGAGGATGGCTCAAGAAGTTCCGCGGCGAAACGCACGGCCTCCGCCCGCACCCACGGGTCATACTCGCCTCGCCCCCAGCCGTACGTCCGGCGCTCAAAGAAGCGAGGCGCCGCGCCTGCAGCCCGGCCCGCCTCCGATGCCGACTGGGGAAGGATGTCGACGACGGACGACGATCCCCCGGAAGGCAAAACAGGCTCCGCGGACGAAAAGTCCTCGTCCTCCCCGTGGAGCGAGGCCCCCACCCGGGCGCCAAAGAATTCCGTAGCGGTCGACTCGGGCGACTCCACGGACTCCGTATCGATCGGCTCAGGGGACTCGACCAGCACGTATCGCGGCGCCGCCCCATCAGCCCCGCCGTCGTCCGAGTCCTCTTCGTCAGAAGAGAACGAGTCAAACGAATAGTCCGCTGGCTCAGGAGATTCAGCTCTGTCTTCGCCCGGCCCCCGCCCTTTCACAGCCGGGTCCGGTTCCGCCACAATGGTGTTGGGGACCGGTGGCCGAAACAGCCCGCCGTCGCCATCGCGGTGAGGTTGCTCCAGCAGCCGGGCGGGGATGCATTGCTCAAGCACAAACCAGCCGCCACCATCCTCGCCCTGCGGGTCGCCGAGCGGCGGCTGCCCCTCGTCGTCGCGCCGAAGCAGACCACGAACCTCGGCCGGGAGCGCGACGGTGAACTCCGCGTCTTCGCTCGTCTTCCGACGTACCGTCACGCCGCGCACCCTTGCACGGAAGTCCTCGCGCGACGCCATGAACCGCGTCAGAGCCTTCCACACCAGTTCCTGGTTCTCTTCCGAGAGCTGGGCGATGGCATCCGCCGTCACCGTGAGATGCAGGTCTCCTGGGCGATTGTGAAACAGATTCCTGGCAAGGGTTTCCAGCAAGTCCTGGGTGAACCTCAACGTCTCACCACGCGTCATGGCCGGCAGCTGGGACGCGGGGGTCATCCAACTGGCGTCCCTGCCGAATGCGATGCCCACGATACGTGGCAGATCCGAGTGGTGTCGGTATCCGCGGCCGTGCCTGAGCAGAGCAGTCCTCACGCTGTCAGGGCCGACCCGGAACACGACGGAGTGCCGCCATGATCGTTGTATTGCTCCACCGAACCAGAAGTTCGTCGAGTGGGCGAATTCAAGGTCATACAGATCCAGTTGAGACCTGCCGTACTGTTCCCGGAAGTACGCAAAGACTTCGTCGGCCAGGGGGTGGCGCGACGGCATCACCATGGCGGAATTGCCGAATGCCGATCCGAGGGCGTGAACAGCAAATCGCTCTGGGAACTCCTTAGTGCTGGACGTCACTTTGTGCAGAATCTCAAGACTATTGATCTTGTTGTCGCCGTCGCTGTACAGCCCCCCGAACCGGCTCAAGACCGTCCACCTCAGCATATCGCTGGCCGCCGCCCATCCACGACCGGTCCTCTTGGCCATTTCGAGAGCGAACT
This sequence comes from Streptomyces sp. NPDC020681, assembly GCF_044334895.1. Taxonomy (NCBI): domain Bacteria; kingdom Bacillati; phylum Actinomycetota; class Actinomycetes; order Kitasatosporales; family Streptomycetaceae; genus Streptomyces; species Streptomyces sp. NPDC020681. Next base: position 18,107 of record NZ_JBIRTX010000039.1, read on the forward strand.
CGGTATGCAGCACCATCGGGTGGGCGGAATTGTAGTGTTCAAATACATTCTGGAGTTGGATGTCGTTTTTCTTCGCCCACCGCACGAGGTGCCACACACCGGCCAGACCAGGGTCGCCAGGCTCCTTTGTCAAGCCGCTCACCGTCTCTACCGCGCCACGTGGCACATCGGTCCAGAGAACGAAGGAAGCATCATTCCCGAAGTTGCTGGCGGCCGAACCGAATGTGCGCCAGAACCCTGCGGACGGACCGTGTTCTCGCAGCGGTCCACCCAGCCAGATCGCGTGCACCAACCGGGGCAGCCCGTTGTAGCTGTACACGCCTTCCGCCAAGTTCCAATTCACCGGATCCAAGCCCTCGGGCTGCGGCTCGTCCGACAGCATGTTCATCAAGCGCAGGTAGTGGACTGCCTGGTCGGCATCGAGCGTGGTGCTGTCGAACACTTCGCCATTCGGCTTCTTCAGAAAGTGCGGCGGCTCCTCAGGATGGCGCAGGCCGAAGATGCCCAGGAGCCTTCCGTGCACCTCCAACGTGCGCACGTCCAGAACCGCAACGGTGCGGTCCAGGTCGGCCAACAGCTCTTCAACCGTGGAGTAACCGCGATCACCAGGCACCTCAAGCACGCCGTACTCGCGATCGGCCACCCTCACGGGATGCGTCGGCTGACGGCTCGCGACCGCCGATCCCGATTCCGCGACCGCCGCCCCGGCCGAGTCCCCAGCCGAGCCGGAGGCAGCCGACGAGTCGCCTCCCCCCGCCGCCAGGCCCTCGGGCCACGACTCGACCTCGGCGGACTGTTCGTGCCCCTGGGGCCAGTCCGATCCCGGTTCAATCCGCACCGATCGCTCCGGGCCATCCTGCAGACGCACATCGGGATCCTCCGCCACCGTGCGACGCCGCTCAGCGAGCACAGGCGCCTCGGCAGAATCATCCGGCGTCACGAATTCCGTTCCGTTTGCGGGCAACTCGGGACGTGGTGATCCACCGGACGCGGTGGCGGGCGGAATCTCCTCATGCGGGACTGCCGGCGACGTGCTGGGGTGCGAGTCCGCTAGAGGTTGCCCGACGAGCCTGTTGAAGGCCGCGGAGGCCTGGACCCCCATGTCGGGGTCCACCAGTCCGAGCGAATCCAGCGAAGGCCTACCACGGAGCGGCGAGAGCTGGGCGGAATCGGCCTCAGAATCCGACGCTTCCGAAGGCTCCGAAACAGTGGGGGTCTGCGACGCCAATGAGTCGGCCAGCTGGGCGAGGGCCGCGTCCGAGTCCCACAGCGGACCTTGATCCAGCTCAAGCTCTGGAAGTTGCGGGGCGGTTTCCGCAGTCAGCGGGGCGGTTTCTGTCGTCAGGCGGACCGTTGAGGGGTCCACATCCAGCTGCGCTACCTGCTGTTCGTGTACCGGTTTGACTCGTGCCTGCTGGACGAATCGGCGCAAGAACTTGAGCCGGTTCCGCTTGACTGAGGTGATGTCGGCCCGGAGGGTGAGCTGCGCATCGAATACGCCGAGGGACCGCTTGGCGGTGCTGCCGGAGCGGTCGGCGCCCTCTGCAGCGGTGGCCGAGTCCGGCTGCGGGCCGGTGTCGCCCCGGTAGGCGATGGTGTCCTCGTGCAGCTTTCCCTTGATCCGCACCACCACCGTCTCGGTGGCCTTCCAATCCTTGCGCTTGAGCTCGACCGGGATGCCGTCGGTGAGGAGCTCGTCCCTGCGGGCCTGGAGGTTGTCCGGGGACAGCGCCTCAATGAGCTTCTGGTAGTTGTCCCATTGGCGGGCCTGTTCCGTTGCGGCACCGAACACGCTCGCCGAGCCGTTGGCGTTGCCAAAGCGCGGCAGGAAGCCCGCCAGGCGGGGGTCGGTAAGGAACTTCTTCTCGATCCGCTCGGCGAGCGAAGCGGTGTCGACCCCGGACAGCCGCGTGTCTGCCCTCCCGGCGTCCGACGGCGGCCGTCGGTCAAAGCCAGGTTGCCCGAGCGCCGGCTCGACTTCAGCCGCGCCCGCCGGCAGCTCAAGCCCAAGCTCCGCAGCCTCCGACGAACGGAGGCTAAGCAAGACCGCCATCTCCCGCTCCGCCGTTTGCTGACGCCGCCCGGCGCGCATGAGCACCGTGCGAGGGCCTGCCCCTTCGATCTCCACCCGCACCCGCGCCTGGTAGAGGGTCCGCGCCTCGCGACCGGCGGCGGCGTCGGCACTCACGGCCCGGACCGGAGCAACCGCGACATACGTGGCGCGCATCCGGTAGCCGCCACGCAAGCTGTCGTGCGCGCTCCTCAGCTCCGATGAGGGCACCCAGCCGCCCAGGGCCAACGCCCGGGAGAGATCGCGCAACAGACCGTGATCCGACACCGCCTCCCGCACGGCGTCCCTCCCCGGCGCTCCCGACATGGTCAGCGACGTGGCCAGCACCGATGCGAGGTCCCCGAACAGCCCGGCCCCTCCGGGAGCGCCCGCATCGGTGACCGCGTGCAGCGCCACCGACTCGGCAAGCCGCAGGCCACGCGCCAGAGGCGCATTCCGGTCGTTCAGGGAAACGGTGCGCGCGCCCTTGCCCTTCTGCAGCTGCGGCACCCGGTAGTCCACCACCAACTCGGCACGGCGGTGTCGGGACGCCGCGGTGGAACCGACAGCCCGCGCCGGATCGGCTCCCCTGCCGCCGAACCGCAGCACACCGAGCTCCAACTGATCCGCGGTCAGGTCTGTCTGGCCAGCCTGCCGCAGGGCGTCCAAGCGGGCCGCAAGGCCGGCGCGCAAATCAACTGCGGTCGCCTTGGCCCGTCGCAGTCCGATATCACGGGCAACGCGCTCGGCCTGCGAGGCACGGCGGAGCCGCTCTCCTAGACCATGGTCGTAACCGGTGATCTCGACCCGGGGCAACGGCAACCCGGCCCGGCGGTTGCACACAGCCTGGTCCGCCACCTCGCGGGCCAGCCGGTCGATCCGGTCGCGCTCCGCTTCCGCGACATAGCTCGCCCCCTCTTCGAACGAGACCACGGCGGCAAGACCGTTCCTCGCCACGGGCGGCGCATCCTGGACAGGTTCCTGCTCCGCGCCCGGCAAACCGTCCGGGTCGGCGGCCCGCGCTTCCCGGCGCCTGTCGATCTCTGCGGCGAGGGCCTGCTCGAAGGTGCTCCCGCCGGTCCAGGAAGTGCGGTAAATCGTGCCCAGCTCGACAGAGCCGATGCCATAGGCGTCCACATCGAGGCGCAGCGCCTCCGACAACTCCGGCAAGTCCCCCAGCAACCCGACGCGCTGCGCGGCGTCCGCGGGCAGGGAGATGTCGTCGAAGGTCAGCGGGTCGAAGGCGTACACCCGCCCGGCCGGGTCGATCCAGCGCCGGCGGAGGGTGCCGTCCTTCAGTGTCATGTCGACGCGCACCGGGATGTCGAGCTCACTGGCGATGTCCCGGGCCGCGAACACGGGGTCGAGCGCCCGGGCGTAGATCTGCATGGGCAGCTGCGCTGGCCCCTTGGCAGGGTCGGTGCTGCCGCCGGAGCCGGATGTCGCGGGGGACGCGGCCTGGTCCGGTGCGGGGGCATCCACGGTGAGGACGACAGCGCCGGGAAGACTACCGGTCGGGGTACGGATGTTGTCGGCGGCGCGCAGGGGGATGTGCGCCGGGCTCGGTGCGCCCTTGGCCGCGGCGATGAGGAGCTGCCCAAGGTTGAAAGACGGTGCGCTCTCCAGCGCGTGCCAGGGCTGCTCGACGGCTAGGCGGCGCCGCCTAGCCCCGGCGAGCTGTGCCTGCAGCTGCTCGACCTCTCCGGCGTACAGCTCGGCGTACACGTCGCCGGTGATCGGGTCGCTGCGGTAGGTGCCGCGCGGCGACGGGTCGCGGAACAGGTGATGGTAGAAGCGTTGCGCCTCCAGGCTGAACCGGGCGCGCATGCGGACCAGGTACACCAAACCCTGCTGCTTGACGTGCTGTTCACGGCGGTAGTTCTCGGTGCCTGCGGATGTCTGTCCGGTGGAGGCCAGCCGGTTGAGCGTGTTGTTGCCGTTCATGGTGGGCGGGGCAGGAGGGGCGGTGGCGTCGCTGTTGCCGTTCTTGGTGGGTGGGGCAGGAGGGATAGAGGCGTCGCCGTTGCCGCCCGTAGGGGGCGCGAGGGGAGGGACAGGGGCGTCGCCGTTGCCGCCCGTGGGTGGCGGGGGGAGGCCGATGAGGGCGCCGTTGGCGGACGGAGTCACTCCCGCCGCGAACCTCCGGTCCGTGGTCGAGCCAGCGGTCGTGCCGCTCTGGTGCTTGGTGTAGCGGCCGGTGCCGGTCCCCTCGACCGGTGCGATCACCTGGAAGTCGAACAGGTCGCCACGCAGCCACAAAGTGGCCCGGTCCGAGGAGTGGCCGGGGATGAAGACGTTGTCGGCCAGCTGGTAGCGCTTACCCGCGGTCGCCTCATTGAGGTGGTTGGTCAGGTGCGAGCGGGAGAGCAGGGTCGCGAGAACGAGGCTGGAGCGCATGGTGGAGCTGTCCGCCTGAGCGCCGAACATGTCCGCGAGTAGCCGCCGCCCCGCAGGGACGGCATCGTCGAGGAGCACACCAGTGACGTAGCTGTCTCCCGGCAGGGGTGGCAGCGGGGTGACGTCGCGCGCCGGGGCGGGGCCCGCGAACGGCCGGGATTCGGCGAGCCCGCGCGGCACCTGGATCAGCAGGGTGCCGGGCTCACTGACGGTGTGCTCTTCGTCAAGCTGCGACTGCTGCCGGTACCAGCCGGTGAGCATGTTGTTCAGCGGACGGCCTGCCATGTCAAGGCGGCGCGTGGTGACGGTGAGGGTCTGCGGGAACTCCACACGGTAGTGGCCGGTCCAGTCGTATGCCGTCTGCTCGGTGACGGCGACGTCGCTGCGGGTGGTGCCCCGGTGATGTCCCTCGGCGGCGCTCAGGGCGCCGCTTCCGGCACCGTGGTCCTCTGCGGCGAGTGCGGTGATCCCGGCTCCTTGCGAGCCGTCCCGGCTGGTGCCCGTACTGCGGCTGGCATAAGCGTGGCCGTAGTTCTCCAGCCCGGTCTCCGCGTAGGCGTCGTGCACCTTCGGCGTGGGTTCGACCTTGGTGGTCAGGCGGATCTCCACGATGTCCGTTAGCAGCCAGCCGACCGGGTTGACCAGGTAGAACGAGTGCCCGTTCAAGGAGACCAGGTCTTCGAGCATGGCCTGGTCGCGGCCTTGTGACAGCAGGGACTGCAGGGCGCTCACGCTGCCTTGCAGCTGGCCGATCCTGCGCTTGGGCCTTCCGTCCCCGGTCCACAGCTCGGGGTTGGACGCAAGCAGGCCCGGCGCGATCTCGTCGAGCTGCTCGCGGACGATGTCAAAGGTGGACTTGCCGCTCTCGTAGGTGAGGGAGTGCACCCCGCTGTGGCCCAGCAGCACACCACCGGAGTCCTTGCGGGTGAGGTACTCGGGCAGGGTGAGCTCGTCGCGGCGGTGTGCCGGTTCGTCGAGCTTTCGGCCGAACACCTTGTTGAAACTGTCGCGCGCCTTGTTGTCCAGCACCGGCAGCGCGGCGATGTGATGTAGGTCAGCCAGGGTGCGTGCCAGCGCATGCCGGTCGACTGTTACCGCCTCAGGCAGCGTCCTCACTTCCTGCATCCAGCGGGTGAGCACCCCGGCCACCGTGGTCCCGGGCAGCTTCAGTTCGCCGCGCTCCCAGCGGGCAAGTGCGTCCGCGAGCTTGCTGTCCGGTACCGGCAGGGTGCCCTGGGCGTAGTGGTGCAGCGCCTCCGGCTCGGGCAGCAGGTAGGTCATGTTGTCCGGGTCGCTGAGGGGCTTGCTCTTCCCGTGCAAGCTGGCCAACGCCAACTTCCCGTGCTTCTCCTGGCGCCCGGTGAAAGCAAAGGCCACCGTGGTCCGGTAGGCGTAGACCCGGTTGAAGTCGAGCTGAATCAGCTCTTTCCCGCCGGTGGCGACAGTGCTGCTGGTGGTGTTCCACTGCCAGCCGCGGGAGGCGTTCAGGCCGCCCGCGACGGTGACCGAGCCGGCTCCACCGCCGAGCAGCGCGTCCACCTGGGTCCAGGCGAGACCGGAGGACGTGGTGCGCGCTGTGCCTGCCTGGGCCAGCCACAACTTGATGACACCGAGCACGAATTTGTCGTCCGTGGCACCGACGTACTGCGACGGCCCCATCGCGCCGCGGATGTCCACCGCGCCGAAGGTGTCCCGGAACAACCCGGCCTTGAACGGCTGGTCGCTGGTGTAGGCGCCGTATAGGATCTCCTTCAAGTGCGAGCGCATCGCGATGGTGCTGGCGAAGGTGTTCAGCTCCTGGTCGGCCGCGCCCGCCGGGCCGGTGAGGTCCTCCAGCGCGGCGGTCGCCGCCTTCCGGGCACCGGTGGTGTCCAGGTAGTACACGACCCCCTGGTCGAGCACCTGTGGCGGGGTCGGTTTCACAGAGTCAGGGCCGTCCTCAGTGCCGAGCGGCAGCACCAGCGCCTGCGCGCTCTGCCCTCTCAGGGTGAACGGCTCCGGGTCGCGCAACCCGCGGCGGGTCTTGCCCTGCGCCCCCGAGTGCTGGAACTCGACCGTCACGCGGTAGTCGCTGGTCAGCTCGAACTCGTCCACCCGGCCCGGATACTCAAGCAGCTCCGGGCGGTTGTTGATGTAGGTGACGAACTGGGAAGCGCTGGTACCACGTTGCAGTTCGACGCCGAGGGTGCCGCCGCGGAACATCTCGAACAGCCCTCGGAACTTGATTCCGGCCGCCAGCTTCTTGCCGCCCCCGGCGGACTGCCCGGAGATCGCCATGCCCATCGCCAAATTCACCGTGTGATACTCGTCCGTGCTGCGTACAAAGCGAGGCGGGGCCGCCTTGCTCTTGCTTGCGGTGATGGTGATCCGGGCGGAGTCCACATCCAGAGTGACGCCGGCAAAGCCCTGGCGGTGGCGCAGGGTGAAGGTCAGCCCATCCTGGTGGACCTGGTCGTAGTGCGACTCGAGGCCACGCCGGGAGACCAGCTTCGCCAGCAGCGTCCTATTGTCGAGCCAGCTGTCGAGCTCGGTTCCGTGCTGCCACCAGGCCCGGCTGCCGAACGGATGCTCCTGGTTTGGCGGCAGGAAGCCGCGGGCGCTGAGTTCCTTGCGCAGCCAGGCCTGGAGGTCGTCGACGGTCTGCTGTTTTACCGTCACCAGGCCCATGCCGATCCCCTTGCCTTTGGCGACATGGGCTGGCACGGGCTTGGTGACGGGGTCCTCCGGCCCGCGCCCGCTGCCGCGGACGGCATCGGGCGTGAACGGGACGAAATCGAGCGGGCCAGGGGCGGTCTTGAAGGCATCGCGGTCGACGGCGAAGCCGTGTGCGAACGCGTCCGGTTCGGCCAGCCGGACCAACGCCCGATCCGGCACGGGCTCGGTGTCGACCGCGACCTCCTTGCCCCGGACACTGATTTTGGCGTGGTGTTCGAAGGTGATCTCGTACCCGGCCGTATAGCCGACGTAGCGGGGGACGACGACATTCAGCGCGTTGCGGCCGGCGCTGAGGCCGTCGTGGTTCGTCCAGGTCGCGGATGCGTGGACGGTGGGGGCCACGCCCAGCTCCGTGCCCGGGATCGGCTCGACGTCCAGTGAGGCCAACAGCGGGGTAATGGTGCTGGTGTTGGTGACGGTGTGGCCGCCCGAGAAGCCGTCGATCGCCGTCCGCACGTTCTCCAAATGCGCCTTGTCGCTGGTCTCCCCGACCCGTTCGGCCCCGTGGCGCCGGGTGCGCACCGCGACGGCCGCCGCCGGTCGCCCCCTGGGGCCGTGCAGCAGGAACATATAGCCCCGGGTGTCGTTGACCGCCTCGTCCAAGTGCGCGTCGAGATTCCACAGCTTCTGCAGCAGCTCGTCCCGGGTAGTGCTGCCGATCGGCAGATCCAGTCCTTCGCCCTTCAGCTTGGTGACGATGTTGTCGAACAGCTTCGGCATGCCGGTGAAGCCAGAGGCGAAGTATGTGTCCGGCAACTGCCTTTCCTTCTCGCCGACGCCGACGGCCGTGACTGGCTTCGGCTGGCTCGGAGAGAGGTAGTGCTCGGGCACCCACAACAGCAGCCGCTCTGTGCCCGGGTCCGGCAGCTGGTGGTTCTCGGTCTCCGACCAGGGTTGGTCGGGCGCGCTGCGGATACGGAACGACCAGTTCGGCTCATAGCTCAGCAGCGTCGAGTCGATCCGGTCGTCCTCGACGTGACCGGCCTCCGCATCCACGATGCGGGTAGTGGTCCGACTGCTCTGGTTGGCCGTTCCCGAGATTCCCGCGCCCACCCTGGCGACCTGGGCCACCGTGGAGGGCAGGCCGACACCGACGGCGGCGGAAAGTCCGCCGCGCGTCGCACCGGTCTGCCCGGACTGCGTCTGGGCGTGCGCCCCGGTGGCGTAGACAGCGTTGATGGTCCCGTTGGCGTGGAACGTGTCGTCCCCAGGGATCGCTGGCGGTGCCTGGTCACCGGTGATGGCGGCGGACGGGTTGGCAACCCGACGGGGCCCTGTGGGGTTGAGGCTGATGAGTGCTTCCAGCGGTCCGAGCGGGACCTGCATACCCCAGGTGCCGGAGAGTGCTTGCGGATCGCCCACGAGGTAGCGGTAGTTGCTGAGCAGCCGTTGCGGCAGCATCTCCCAGACCTGATCGCTGACGCTGTGGCCTGCGGCCTCGGCCTGCGAGCGGAGACGGTCGATCAGCTGCGACATGTACGGCAGCTCCGCCTTGGGAACCCCTATCGAGCGGATGGCAGGAGCGGCCTTGGCTGGGTCGCCGAGGGACGAGGCGCCCCCGCCAAGGGACAGGGGCGTCTCATCTGTTGGGAGCACATCGGAGTCGGCCAGGGCCGGGTTTACGGTGGTGGACGGTTGGCCTTGTGGGTCCAGCGGAGTCGTCGGCGAGGGATTGGGGACGGCAGGCTCCATGTCCGCGGTACGCGAGCCGGACACGGTTGCCGGCCGCGTCCCGGAGATTGGTGGGATGTTCTCGGCTCTGTCGGTGAGCAGTACGTCCTCGGAAGTCTTCCGCGCGAGGTCGGATAGCTTCGCCGCGCCAGAGTTCTCGCCAGCTGAGTGCTCCGTGAGCCGGGGAGCGGCAGCAGCGGTGTCCGTACGCCCGGCACCGCGTTCCGTGAGGGCCGGCACGGGCGCTGCGACCGTCGACGACGAACCTGGCTGCGCCTCTTCTGCGGTGAAGTCCTTCGCCGGCTGGGGGGTGGTGTTGGCGATGGGTGGTGCTTGGGAGGTGGGGTGTAGGGGGGTTTGGTGGGGTGGTGGGAGGTGGAGTGTGTCGTGGTCTGTGGGTGTGCTCTGTGGGTTGTTTGCGGGGGGTGTGGTGTGGGTGCAGGGGTGGTCTCTTACGGCGGGGCCGGAGTTGAGGACGTGTTCGATGGTGTGGAGGTAGTGCGGTGGTATGGCGGGGCCGGGCAGTGTGTTCAGGTCGCTCATGATGCCGGTGCTGGCCTGGGTGCTGTGGTCGGCGGTGCGGCGGAAGAGTGAGGACTCGTCGTGGTATTGGTCCGGCAGGCCGAGGTAGTGCAGCAGTTCGTGCAGGACGATGGCGTCGTTGACCTGCCGAAGGTCCTGGGCCTGGACCGACCGGTCGGCCGGGTCCACGGAGTGCAGCCGGAAGTGAAACTGGTTGGCGGTGGCGGGGGTGTTGGAGGTGCTCAGCTCGATGGCTTCACCCTGGCCGGAGGTGTCAGAGGTATTGGTGTTGGGCTGGCTGGTTTGGGGGTTTTCGGGGGTGTGGATGAGGTTGAGGTCGATGTGCAGTTGGTCGTGGGATTCAGGGAGTGTCAGCCCGTGGTTGACGTGCCGGTCGAGCAGTTCACGCAGGTGGGCCTGGAACGCCGGCAGCTCGTCGGGGGTGAATCCGTCGCCGGTGCGGACTGGAAGATGGAGGGTGAGGTTGCGCACCCAGCGTCCGTCGTCGGCCTGGATGCGGCGGATCCACATCCGGATCACGGTGTCACGCCCGGCCAGCACTCCCGGCGCTTGGCGCAGCGGGTCACGGGCCGGGTCGAAACGCTCGGTCCACAAAGCGGAAGCGGGCGCAGCCTGCCGGCGCGCCCGCCACTGCTGAGGCCGGATGGGGTCACTGACCGGGACACCCAGCACCGGCAACACCCCCACACCCTGGCGAGCGGCAGTGGCCGCGGCCGGCACCTCTCCCCATGCAGGCCGGTCCTGACCGGGCATGGACACCCCACCGGTCACCCGACCAGAAACGAGACCGGAAACCGGATTCGGATCAGGATCAGGCTGGGGATGGGGATCGGGGTCGCGACCAGTCACCAGATCGGGGTGGGTGTCGGGAACGGTGAGAGCGTGCTCGTTCCGCGTGATAGCGGGATCGGTGAGGCGGCCGTCCTGCCCGGCGACGGGAGACGGGTCCTGGTCGGTGAGCCGTGCCATCACCTGATCAGCCCGGCTCACACCGGGTGCTGACGCGGAAACCTCCGGCGAGACCGCACCCTCCCGGCCCTCGGAAGCCGTCAGCGGCAGCTCCGCATCAGCAGACGAGACAGCCGGCACCACCCGCGACTGGACTTCGCCTTCCTCCGCGATTGGTGTCGTGCCGGCCGGGCTCGTATTGGAGCCCAGCCCCCCATCCCCCGGCGACTGATGTCCGTCTGCCCCCGCGGAAGCGGTGGCAGACGCCGCCCGCTGGTGTTCGTCTTGCCCCGCGAGTGGTGTCGTGCCGGCAGGGCTCGCATCGGGTCGCAGCCCCCCATCCGCCGGCGTCTCGAGGCGCGATGGTGTCACCAACTGCTGCCCCCCTTGCTGCGGGGAGATGGCTTCGGTGTCCTTGGGCGGGGAGATGGCTTCGGTGTCCTTGGGCGGGGCGGCGAATGAACGGACCGGGGAAGAAGGGCTCACAGTGTCCGGCGTAGTGCCCTGCCCGCCGCCCGCAGAGGACAGCGGCGGAACGTGCACCTGACCGGCCATGTCACCACCGCCGGACACCTGCGGCCGGCCCACCGCATCCCCGCCGGTGTCCGCCCGTGTTTCCTGCGCCGCCCTGTCCTGCCCCACACTGTCCCGGCCGGTGTCGGCCCGCGGAGAATCTAGGGACGATGTGCGTTCCGCCGGTGCGCTGTTACCGGCACGGGCGTCGGCGTCTGCCGGACCGGAGGCGACACCACCTCCCACCGGCGAACTCTCAACACCCTGCCGGGAGTTGGGCCAGCCGTCCCGCCCGGTAACCGGTCCAGACGAATGCGTGTTCATCATCCCAGCGGACGGAGCACTCCCGCCCGCGGTCGCGGGCACCTCCACCGAACCCGTCGACGCAAGACCACTCCCACCCGCCTCAGCCCGGACACCGCCGTTCCCAACCTCCGGCCCGAAAACCAGACCGTTCAGCTTGGAACTGCCCGAGACGGCCGCGTAACCCAGTCCCACCTCAGTAGCACTCGACACACCCGCACCGAGGAATGTATACGGACTGACCTTCCAGTCATCGTAAAAGGCACCGTTGACGACGAACTCGGC
>NZ_JBIRTX010000040.1:0-28904 GCF_044334895.1 Streptomyces sp. NPDC020681
CGCCCGGTTACATTCCGAACCCGGAAGCTAAGCCTTTCAGCGCCGATGGTACTGCAGGGGGGACCCTGTGGGAGAGTAGGACACCGCCGAACAATTATTGTGGGAAAGCCCCGCACCTTATGGTGCGGGGCTTTCCTGCGTTCAGGGTTCGTACCGCTCACCACCCCTGTGCATGGGGTCTCTGTGCGTGACGGTAGGGTCAGGGGGCATCATCGGCACGTTCCGCACAGGAGGCCCCCGGGTGGAGGTCCAGGAGACCCGCGTTCAGACGGACCGGGTGCTCACCATCCCCAACATGCTCAGCATGGCGCGCCTCCTTGGCGTGCCTCTCTTCCTGTGGCTGATTCTTCGTCCCGAGTTCGGCGGGCCCAAGAGCGATGGCTGGGCATTGCTGGTCCTGATGCTGAGCGGGATCAGCGACTATCTCGACGGCAAGCTGGCCCGCCGATGGAACCAGATCAGCACGCTGGGCCGCTTTCTCGACCCGGCTGCCGACCGGCTGTACATCCTCTCCACCCTGGTCGGACTCACCTGGCGCGAGATCCTGCCACTCTGGCTGACCGCGGCCCTATTGGCCCGCGAACTGATGCTGCTGGTGATGGTGGGAATCCTCCGCCGGCATGGCTATCCGCCTCCTCAGGTGAACTTCCTGGGCAAGGCGGCAACTTTCAACCTCATGTACGCCTTCCCGTTGCTCCTGCTCAGCGACGGCTCAGGGTGGCTTGCGTCACTCGCTGCTATTTTCGGATGGGCCTTCGCGGGATGGGGTACAACTCTGTATTGGTGGGCAGGGATCCTGTATGTGGTCCAGGTCCGCCGACTCGTCAAGGCGGACGCAGTGGCCGATTGACCTCGTCGATGCGGAGCCGCGCAGTGTGGCCGGCCGCGCATGACGCCAGAGGGCCTCTTTGGGCGGGTGAAGTCGGCTAGTCCGTCGTCTCTTCAAGGAGGACGCTTCCGACATGAAGGCCGTCGTGATGGCCGGTGGCGAAGGAACCCGACTTCGCCCCATGACCTCGAGCATGCCCAAGCCTCTCCTACCGGTTGCGAACCGGCCGATCATGGAGCATGTGCTGCGGCTGCTCAAGCGGCATGGGCTCAATGAGACCGTCGTAACCGTGCAGTTTCTCGCGTCACTGGTCAGGAACTATTTCGGTGATGGCGAAGAGCTCGGAATGGAGCTCACCTATGCCAATGAGGAGAAGCCACTCGGCACAGCGGGGAGTGTGAAGAACGCCGAGGAAGCGCTGAAGGACGATGCATTTGTCGTCATCTCCGGAGACGCACTCACCGATTTCGACCTCACAGACCTGATCTCCTTTCACAAGGAGAAAGGCGCATTGGTCACCGTGTGTCTGACACGGGTGCCCAATCCGCTGGAATTCGGCATCACCATCGTGGACGAACACGGCAAGGTCGAGCGCTTCCTGGAGAAGCCGACCTGGGGCCAGGTCTTCTCGGACACCGTCAACACCGGCATCTATGTCATGGAGCCCGAGGTCTTCGACTATGTCGAGGCCGACGTACCCGTGGACTGGTCCGGTGACGTCTTCCCGCAGCTCATGAAGGAAGGCAAGCCCATCTACGGCTATATCGCCGAGGGCTACTGGGAGGACGTCGGTACGCACGAGAGCTATGTGAAGGCTCAGGCCGATGTCCTCGAGGGCAAGGTCGATGTGGAGCTGGACGGGTTCGAGATCTCGCCCGGGGTCTGGGTGGCGGAGGGTGCGGAAGTGCATCCGGACGCCGTGCTGCGCGGTCCGCTGTACATCGGGGACTACGCCAAGATCGAAGCCGATGTGGAGATCCGCGAGCACACCGTCATCGGCTCCAACGTCGTGGTCAAGAGCGGCGCCTTTCTCCACAAGGCCGTCATCCACGACAACGTCTACATCGGTGAGCACTGCAACCTCCGTGGCTGCGTGATCGGCAAGAACACCGACGTCATGCGCGCCGCACGCATCGAGGACGGTGCGGTCATCGGTGACGAGTGTCTGATCGGCGAAGAGTCGATCGTTCAGGGCAATGTGCGGGTCTACCCATTCAAGACCATCGAGGCCGGCGCGTTCGTCAACACCTCGGTGATCTGGGAGTCGCGTGGGCAGGCGCACCTCTTCGGCGCCCGCGGCGTCTCCGGCATCCTCAATGTGGAGATCACGCCGGAGGTGGCCGTGCGGCTCGCCGGTGCGTACGCCACCACGCTGAAGAAGGGCGCGACGGTCACCACGGCGCGTGACCACTCCCGCGGTGCCCGTGCGCTCAAGCGGGCCGTGATCTCGGCGTTGCAGACCAGCGCCATCGACGTACGGGATCTGGAGAATGTGCCGCTGCCGGTTGCACGTCAGCAGACCGCACGCGGCAGCGCCGGCGGCATCATGATCCGTACGTCTCCGGGTGTGCCGGACTCCGTGGACATCATGTTCTTCGACGAGCGGGGTGCGGACCTGTCGCAGGCCGGGCAGCGGAAACTGGACCGGGTGTACGCGCGGCAGGAGTACCGGCGGGCGTTCCCGGGCGAGATCGGTGACCTGCGCTTCCCGTCCAGCGTCTTCGATTCGTACACCGGATCCCTGCTGCGCAATCTCGATACCACCGGGATCGCCGAGTCCGGGCTGAAGGTTGTCATCGACGCGTCCAACGGCAGCGCCGGACTGGTGCTGCCGAGCCTCCTCGGACGGCTCGGCCTGGACGCACTGACGATCAACCCCGGCCTGGACGAGTCAAGGCCGACCGAGTCGGCCGACACGCGCCGGTCCGGGATGGTGCGGCTCGGCGAGATCGTGGCCTCCGCGCGTGCGGCCTTCGGCGTGCGCTTCGACCCGGTCGGCGAGCGGCTGTCCCTGGTCGACGAGCGCGGACGCATCATCGAAGACGACCGTGCGCTGCTGGTGCTGCTCGATCTGGTCGCGGCCGAGCGGCGCAGTGGTCGGGTGGCTCTGCCGGTGACGACCACGAGGATCGCCGAGCAGGTGGCGGCGTACCACGGCACCCAGGTGGAGTGGACAACCACGTCGCCGGACGATCTGACGCGGGTGGGCCGTGAGGAGACCACGATCTTCGGCGGTGACGGGCGTGGTGGCTTCATCGTGCCGGAGTTCAGCAGTGTCTTCGACGGTTCGGCGGCGCTTGTGCGGCTTGTCGGGCTCGTGGCCCGTACGCAGCTCACGCTGAGCCAGATCGATGCCCGGATTCCGCGGGCGCATGTGCTGCGACGTGATCTGGCAACGCCGTGGGCGGTCAAGGGGCTCGTCATGCGGCGGGTCGTCGAGGCGGCCGGTGACCGGCATGTCGACACGACCGACGGGGTGCGCGTGGTCGAGACCGACGGTCGATGGGTGATGGTGCTGCCCGACCCGGCGGAGGCTGTCACTCATTTGTGGGCGGAAGGCCCGGACGACGCTTCGGCCCAGGCTCTGCTCGACGAATGGGCGGCTGTGGTGGACAGCGCAGGTCACTGAAGGTGGCACGGGTGCGCCGGAGGCGGTCAGCGGACGGCTTCCGGCGCATCAGTGGGGCCATTCGGCGGTAGTGGCCGCGACGTGCGACGATGTGCGGCATGTCGCAGCCGCCCCCCGTTCGGAGCACCGGCGCTCCATCTGCACGTCCCGATGCGTCCATGTCGCTGCTGACGAATGTGATGGAGCACAGCCTCGACGACGGATACGCGGAGGCGTCGGCCCGCAGACAGGCCGAAGGCGGCGGACTGCCGCGCACGCTGCGTGCCAAGGTCGGGCTCGCCGCCGGACTGTTGCTCACGGCCGTGGTGGTGACCGTCGGAGCGGCCGAGGCGCGGATTTCGGCACCGGAGCTGGCCAAGGAGCGCCAGGAGCTCATCGACCGCATCGACGCGGAGACCGCGGACGCCGACGCGCTGGAGCGCAGCGTCGACAAACTCCGTGACGAGGTCGGAGAACGGCAGCAGAAGGCCCTGAAGACTTCAGGTGGCGACCAGGGCCGGCTGGTCGCGCTGCTGGCCGGTGCCACCGAGGTCACGGGTCCAGGCGTGAAGCTCGTCGTCGACGATGCGAAGGACACCGAGGCGGGCGGCGGCGGACCGCGGGAGAGCAGCGGATTCAACGACACGGGCCGGGTGCGCGACCGTGACATGCAGCGGATCGTCAACGGGCTCTGGGAGTCGGGCGCCGAGGCCGTCGCCATCAATGGTCAGCGGCTGACCGCCCTGTCGGCGATCCGCGCGGCGGGCGACGCCATACTGGTCGACAACAAGCCGCTGGTGCCGCCGTACACGGTGCTTGCGGTGGGGGACGGGAAGAAGCTGAGCACCGCGTTCCAGGACAGTGCCGACGGGCAGTATCTGCACGCACTGCAGGAGAACTTCGGGATCCGTTCCAGCATCTCAACAGAGGAAACGGTGCGTCTGCCGGCGGCGCCGAGCTTGATCGTACGTACAGCAGAGCCGGACACCGCCGGCGCCGGACAGGGCAGCGGGCAGGGCACGGCTGACACAGGGAAGGGCACATCGTGATCGCCGTACTGGGCCTCGTCGTGGGAGTCGTGGTCGGACTGTTCGTCCGGCCCGAAGTGCCGGCGGTGGTCGAGCCCTATCTGCCGATCGCCGTCGTCGCGGCTCTCGACGCCGTCTTCGGCGGTCTGCGGGCCATGCTGGACGGGATCTTCGTCGACAAGGTCTTTGTCGTCTCCTTCCTGTCGAACGTGGTGGTGGCGGCGCTGATCGTCTTCCTGGGCGACAAGTTGGGCGTCGGCGCCCAGCTGTCGACGGGTGTGGTGGTCGTGCTCGGCATCCGGATCTTCTCCAACGCTGCCGCGATCCGCCGGCACGTGTTCCGGGCGTGAGGCCGATGAACAGCGAAGAGAACCCGAAGCCCGAGAACGCCGACTCGGAGCACCCGCAGACGCAGCATCCGCGGGCGGAGACCCCGCAGCCGGAAAGCCCGCAGCCGGAAAGCCCGAAGAGCGAGGACCAGAAGGCGGAGAGCCCGCGGGCCGAGGAGCCGGAGGCGGCGCCCGAGCCGGCCGGGGAGCCCGCTCCCGAGCAGCGGACCGGACGTCAGCGGCTCGCCGCGGTGCTGTGGCCGCCGCGCGCCAGCCGCGCTCAACTCATCGTCGCCGTCCTGCTGTTCGTACTCGGTCTCGGCCTTGCCATCCAGGTCCGCTCCACGAGCGACAACAGCGCGCTGCGCGGCGCACGCCAGGAGGACCTGGTGCGCATCCTCGACGAGCTCGACAACCGCACCGCCCGGCTCGAGGACGAGAAGCAGAGTCTCGAGGACCAGCGCGCC
Organism: Streptomyces sp. NPDC020681; assembly: GCF_044334895.1. Taxonomy (NCBI): domain Bacteria; kingdom Bacillati; phylum Actinomycetota; class Actinomycetes; order Kitasatosporales; family Streptomycetaceae; genus Streptomyces; species Streptomyces sp. NPDC020681. Next base: position 5,262 of record NZ_JBIRTX010000040.1, read on the forward strand.
GAGCTGGAGAACAGCTCGGACCAGGCGGAAGAGGCCCGTAGGCAGACGCAGCAGAAGGAACAGCAGCTGGGCATCCTGGCCGGCACGGTCGCCGCGCAGGGTCCCGGCATCACCCTGACCATCGAGGACCCGTCCGGCTCGGTGGAGTCGGACATGCTTCTCGACACCATTCAGGAACTGCGTGCCGCGGGGGCGGAGGCGATCCAGGTCAACGACATCAGGGTGGTCGCTGACACGTATTTCACAGGTACCGGTGGTGAGATCGAGGTGGACGGCAACCGGATCACCGCTCCGTACATCTTCAAGGTCATCGGCAAGCCGCAGGACCTCGAGCCTGCGCTGAACATTCCGGGCGGTGTGGTGCAGACACTGGAGAAAGAGCAGGCCACCGCCACGGTGGTGCCCTCGCAGAAGATCGTTGTGGACGCCTTGCGACCCGCGAAGCGGCCTGACTACGCTCGGTCGTCGGCGCAGTGAGGCGGGGGCACACGTGGTCCGGTGGGCCATGGCTGGAAGTGGCGGGGGGTCGACACATCACAAGCATGTTGCGTGGTGGAAACTGTCTGGTGGGTACGGACGTTGTGAGGATGTCCGGGTCGGCAGGTGTGATCATTGAGGGTTCGTCCTGCCCCACGGGCGGGTCTATTTCGGTCAAGGGGAATCGCCCGTGAAGTTGTTTGCGAAGTTGTTCGGCAAGAGCGCACGCGAGGACGGCGGCAACGCCAGGCATCGCGCGCCGCGCCATGGCCAGGGTGAGGAGCAGGGCGGCGAGCGGCCTCTGTTCCGGGACGAGGTGGCTGGTCCGGGCGGTGACATTTCGGGCGGTCAGGGCGCGTCGTCTGTTGACCCTGCCGGTCCGGGCCGCATAGGTTTCGGGGAACCATCAACCTCAAGTACGGGTGGAGGGTTTGCCTCCGACCCGTATGCGACCAATCCCCACGCGGGACAGCCGCGGCAGGAGGATCCGTCCATGTCGGCCTTGGTTTGTACGAGGTGCGGGCACCGCAATGCCGAGGCCAGCCGGTTCTGCTCCAACTGTGGTGCGCCGCTGCGCGCCGGCGCACCGGCCGAGCGCCCTTCGGAGACGACTTCGACGATCTCCATCTCCGGGATCGAGGCGTACGACGCGGAGGTGACGGGCCAGACACAGCTTCCGTCGCTGTCTCCGGAGGCCCAGGCCGCGGTCGACGCCCTGCCGATGGGCTCGGCGCTGCTGGTGGTGCGCCGCGGACCGAACTCCGGAAGCCGCTTCCTGCTGGACGGCGAGCTGACCACGGCCGGACGCCACCCGCAGAGCGACATCTTCCTCGACGACGTGACCGTGTCGCGGCGTCATGTGGAGTTCCGCAGGAGTCCCGACGGCCGCTTCGGCGTTGCCGATGTCGGCAGCCTGAACGGCACATACGTCAACCGCGAGCGCATCGACTCGGTCATGCTGGCCAACGGTGACGAGGTCCAGATCGGCAAGTACCGACTGGTCTTCTACGCGAGCCAGCGGGGCGTGTAACCCTCCTCCAGACTCCGTCTGGGGTGACCCCCAGGAAGGTACATGCTGCGAACACCGACGGGCGGTGCCGGTCACGGCACCGCCACCGCGGGCGATCGGCTGATGAGCATCGGCACGGTGCTCAGCCAGCTGCGTGACGAGTTCCCCGAAGTCACGATTTCCAAGATCCGGTTCCTGGAGGCGGAGGGACTGGTCGAGCCACGCCGCACACCGTCCGGGTACCGCAAATTCAGCCCGGAGGACGTGGAGCGGCTGGCCCAGGTGCTGCGGATGCAGCGGGACCACTATCTTCCGCTGAAGGTCATCCGCGAGCATCTTGAGGCTCTCGCCCGCGGTGAGCAGGTGCAGCTGCCCGCCCAGGCGGCGCAGCGGGAGCCGGCGGCCGGTTCCTGGGAATCCGACGCCGAGCCCCGTACGGCCGCCCGCGTGGGCCGGGCCGAGCTCCTGGCCGCTGCCGGTGTCAGCGAGGAGGAGCTGGCCGAATGGGAGTCGTACGGCCTGGTGGCGCAGCATGAGGACGGCGGTTACGACGCCGAGTCGGTGACCGTGGCCAGGCTCGTCGCCGACCTTGGAAGATTCGGACTCGAGCCGCGGCATCTTCGGGCCGTGAAGGCCGCCGCCGAGCGGGAGGCCGGGCTGGTCGAGCAGGTGGTCGCCCCCCTTCGGCGGCACCGCAATCCGCAGACCAGGGCCCATGCGGAGGCCACCACGAAGGAGCTCGCCGCCCTGTCCGTGCGGCTGCACGCGGCACTCGTGCAGACGGCACTCGGAGTGCGGCTCCACTGATCTTGGACGTGCCCGACTACCCAAACCGGTCGGGCACGTCCTAGGGTTGCTGTGTGAACGAGCTCGACGTTGTGGGTGTCCGGGTTGAAATGCCCTCCAACCAACCGATCGTGCTCCTGCGTGAAGTGGGAGGCGATCGGTACCTCCCCATCTGGATCGGTCCCGGGGAGGCGACGGCCATTGCCTTCGCCCAGCAGGGCATGGCGCCGGCCAGACCGCTGACTCACGACCTCTTCAAGGATGTGCTGGAGGCGGTGGGCCAGGAGCTCACCGAGGTCCGCATCACTGACCTGCGTGAAGGGGTCTTCTATGCGGAACTGGTCTTTGCCAGTGGCGTCGAGGTCAGCGCGCGTCCGTCCGACGCCATAGCGCTGGCGCTGCGCACCGGTACGCCGATCTTCGGCAGTGACGGGGTGCTCGACGACGCGGGGATCGCGATCCCGGACGAGCAGGAGGACGAGGTGGAGAAGTTCCGCGAGTTCCTCGACCAGATTTCGCCGGAGGACTTCGGAACCAACAGCCAGTGACCGCCGAGGGGCGGCGTCGGCACATTCGAGTAGCCTTTCCCCGAATCGGGGCACGGGAAACCACTCTCAGGGTGATTATCACTCGGCGTGCCGAGTGTGGCGATCGTTGACGCACCCCTGGTGACTGCCTACCGTCGAGTGGGCAGGTCAAGGACGGAGGTCGGCGTGAGAAGCAGCGGCGACGGTACGGCTGGGGCGGGCGCTCCCGGACGAACTCTGGGGGAGAGCGGACCGTATCCGCTTCACGGGAGTGTGGCTGCCCCGTCCACGGAGACGATCGGTTACCGAGGCCCGACCGCATGCGCGGCGGCCGGCATCACCTATCGACAACTCGACTACTGGGCGCGTACTGGCCTGGTCGAGCCGAGCGTCCGGGCGGCGTACGGATCGGGCACCCAGCGGCTCTACAGCTTCCGCGACGTGGTCGTCCTCAAGATCGTCAAGCGTTTCCTGGACACCGGCGTGGCGTTGCAGAACATCCGCACCGCGGTGCAGCACCTACGGGCGCGCGGCTTCGCCGACCTCGAGCGCATGACGCTGATGAGCGACGGGGCGACGGTCTACGAATGCTCGTCTCCCGACGAGGTCGTGGAACTGCTGCAGGGTGGGCAGGGGATCTTCGGGATCGCCGTCGGCGTGGTCTGGCGGGATGTCGAGGCGGCGCTGTCACAGCTGCACGGCGAGCTGATCGACACCGGCGAGACGCTGGTCGGGAACAACCCGGCGGACGAACTGGCCAGGCGCAGACGCGACCGGGCCGTCTGAGCAGGCTGCCGATCCCGACAACGCTGTGGCCCCGGTTTCTGAACCGGGGCCATTGTCAGTGGCGTAGGGCAGCATCAGAGATGTGAGATCCGCGCCGACGATCCTGCATCTGGACATGGATGCCTTCTTCGCCGCCGCCGAGCAGGCGGCGAAGCCGAGTCTGCGCGGAAAGCCGGTGGTCGTCGGCGGTCTGGGACCGCGCGGGGTCGTCGCCACCGCGTCGTACGAGGCGAGACGCTTCGGTGTGCACTCGGCGATGCCGATGGCGCAGGCCAGACGGCTGGCGCCCAATGCGGCCTATCTGGTGCCGCGGTTCTCGCTGTACCACGCGGTGAGCAAGCAGGTGATGGAGCTGCTGGGCAGGCTCTCGCCGCTGGTGGAGCCGCTGAGCCTGGACGAGGCCTTTGTGGACCTGGAAGCGGGAGGTTCGGCGGACGACGCGCTCTCCGCCCGGGCGACCGGCGAGCGGCTGCGTGCCGACATCCGCGCGACCACGGGGCTCACGGGCTCGGTGGGGCTCGCGGGATCCAAGATGCTCGCGAAGATCGCCTCGGAGCAGGCGAAGCCGGATGGTCTGGTGCTGATAGAGCCCGGCACGGAGCGTGAGCTGCTGGGGCCGATGTCGGTGCGGACGCTGCCCGGGGTGGGGCCGGCCACCGGCGAGCATCTGCGGCGGGCCGGGATGACCACGATCACCGAGCTGGCGGAGGCGGGCGAGGACGAGCTCGTACGGCTGCTGGGCAAGGCGCACGGGGCCTCGCTGTATCTGATGGCGCTGGGGTACGACGACCGGCCCGTGGTGGCCGAGCGGGACACGAAGTCGGTGTCGGTGGAGGACACCTTCGATGTGGACATCCATGACCGGGTGCGGATCGGGATCGAGGTGGAGCGGCTCGCCGACCGGTGTGTGCAGCGACTGCGCGGGTCCGGGCACTCGGGGCGGACGATCGTCCTGAAGGTGCGGAGGTACGACTTCTCGACGCTGACGCGCTCGGAGACGCTGCGCGGGCCGACGGACGACCCCGGGGTGGTGCGGGAGGCGGCGGGGCGGCTGCTGGAGTCCGTGGACACCACGGGTGGGGTGCGGCTGCTGGGTGTGGGGGTGAGCGGGCTCGCGGACTACACGCAGGAGGACCTGTTCGCCCAGGCCGCAGCCGCCGCAGCAGCCGCCACCTCGGCCGATGCCGAGGAGCTTGCCGTGTCCGCGCAGGCGGAAGCTGTGGACGGCGTCGGCGGGGCCGGAGTGCACGCGGCTGTTCAGGGAGCCGAGGGCGAGGAGGCCGAGCCCGAGGCGCTGGGTGAGCGGCGCTGGCCGGCCGGGCACGACGTTCGGCACGCCGAATTCGGGCCCGGCTGGGTGCAGGGCAGCGGTCTCGGCCGGGTCACCGTGCGCTTCGAGGAGCCCCATTCGGAGCCCGGGCGCGTGCGGACCTTCCGGGTCGACGATCCGGATCTGGAGCCGTCCGATCCGCTGCCGCTCGTGCGGACTCCCGGCGAAGCACGGGAGGCGGGTCAGTCCTCCTGGCCGGCGACTCGGCCGAAGGAGCGGTCTCCTGAGGAAGGTGCGGGCCTCTCCGGGGGCACGGAGAGGTCGAGGCCGTAGTGGTGGTAGAGCTGGAGCTCCTGCTCGGGGGAGAGGTGGCGGCCGACGCCGAAGTCCGGAGCGTCCTTGATCAGCGAGCGCTCGTAGGGGACATGCAAGGTGCCGTCGACGAATGTGCTGGGCTCGAGCGGGACGAAGGCGTCCCTGCTGAACAGGCCGGTGCGTACGGCGGCCCATTCGGGTACGCCTGTGGCGTCGTCCAGATACACCTCGTCCACAGTTCCGATCTTTGCGCCGTTGCGGTCGAATGCCTTGCGGCCGATCAGACTGCGGGGATCGATATCGGTCTGCACGGTCCCTCCTAAGGCTCGCAACTGCTCGTAAATACTACAAAAGTGCACATCGGGGGCGTCGGCCACTTGAGCGATCGGCGAGGGGGTGCGCTGGTACGCTGGCTAGCGGCTGCTGACCCCGTGCGGGAGAGTCCACCGGCGAGAATGTGCCGGCGGCGCCGAAGGAGCAAATCCTCCCCGGAATCTCTCAGGCACCCTGTACCGCACGGACGAGGTCACTCTGGAAAGCAGGGCGGGCGTCGACGGCATCCGCTCTCACCGACGGTGAAAGCCGGAGCGTCGATCGCGGACGGTCCGGTGAAGCTCTCAGGTTGAGATGACAGAGGGGGAGGCCGTCCGGGCACCCCCCCGTGGTGCCCCTCGCAGGTCGCGTCGACCAGGAGGCCTCCTTCATGACCGCCAACCGCATTCCGCTCTCTCAGCTGGAGCGAGGCACCCCCTTCGAGCAGCGCCACATCGGGCCCGACGCCGAGGCCCAGGCCAAGATGCTGGCCCATGTGGGATATGGCTCGCTCGACGAGCTGACTGCCGCCGCCGTCCCCGATGTCATCAAGAGCACGGAGGCGCTGGATCTCCCGGACGCGCGCACCGAGGCCGATGTCCTCGCCGAGCTCCGCACCCTCGCCGACCGGAACCAGGTCCTCGCGCCGATGATCGGCCTGGGCTACTACGGCACCTTCACGCCGCCGGTCATCCTCCGCAATGTCATGGAGAACCCCGCCTGGTACACCGCGTACACGCCGTACCAGCCGGAGATCTCCCAGGGCCGGCTCGAGGCCCTGCTGAACTTCCAGACGATGGTCGCCGAGCTGGCCGGTCTGCCGACCTCCGGCGCATCGCTGCTCGACGAGGCCACCGCGGCCGCCGAGGCCATGTCGCTCGCCCGCCGCGTCGGCAAGGTCAAGGACGGTGTCTTCCTGGTCGACGCCGACACCCTGCCGCAGACCCTCGCGGTGATCCAGACCCGCGCCGAACCGACCGGCGTCGAGGTCGTCACCGCCGACCTCAGCAACGGAATCCCGGCCGAGATCGCCGAGCGCGGCGTCTTCGGCGTGCTGCTGCAGTACCCCGGCGCCTCCGGTGCCGTGCGCGACCTCAAGCCGGTGATCGAGAAGGCGCACGAGCTCGGCGCGATCGTCACCGTCGCCGCCGACCTGCTGGCGCTGACGCTGCTCACCTCGCCGGGCGAGCTGGGTGCCGACATCGCGGTCGGCACCACGCAGCGGTTCGGTGTCCCGATGGGCTTCGGCGGCCCGCACGCCGGTTACATGGCCGTACGCGAGAAGTTCGCTCGCAGCCTGCCCGGACGGCTGGTCGGCGTCTCGGTGGACGCGGACGGAAACAGGGCGTACCGGCTCGCGCTGCAGACCCGTGAGCAGCACATCCGCCGGGAGAAGGCCACCAGCAACATCTGTACGGCGCAGGTCCTGCTTGCCGTGATGGCCGGTATGTACGCCGTCTACCACGGTCCGGACGGACTGCGGTCGATCGCGCAGCGCACCCACCGCTATGCGACGCTGCTCGCGGCGGGTCTGCGGGCCGGCGGCGTGGAGTTGGTGCACGGTGCGTACTTCGACACCCTGACCGCCCGTGTGCCGGGCAGGGCGGCCGATGTCGTTGCCGCCGCCCGTGAGGACGGCGTCAACCTCCACCTCGTCGACGCCGACAACCTCTCCATCGCCTGCGACGAGACCACCACCCGGACCCAGCTGTCCGCCGTGTGGGCCGCCTTCGGCGTGGACGGTGACATCGAGGCGCTGGACGCCGAAGCCGCGGACACGCTGCCGGGCACGCTGCTGCGGAGCGACGACTACCTCACGCACCCGGTCTTCCACCAGCACCGCTCCGAGACGGCGATGCTGCGCTACCTGCGCAGGCTCGCCGACCGTGACTACGCGCTGGACCGCGGCATGATCCCGCTCGGCTCCTGCACCATGAAACTGAACGCGACCACCGAGATGGAGCCGGTCACCTGGCCCGAGTTCGGCCAGATCCACCCCTTCGCCCCGGTCGAGCAGGCCGCCGGCTATCTCACCCTCATCCGCGAGCTGGAGGAACGTCTCTCCGAGGTCACCGGCTACGACAAGGTGTCCATCCAGCCGAACGCCGGTTCGCAGGGCGAGCTCGCCGGTCTCCTTGCCGTACGCGCGTACCACCGTGCCAACGGCGACGCCCAGCGCACCGTCTGCCTCATCCCGTCCTCCGCGCACGGCACCAACGCGGCGAGCGCCGTGATGGCCGGCATGAAGGTCGTCGTGGTCAAGACCGCCGACGACGGCGAGATCGACGTCGAGGACCTGCGCGCCAAGATCGAGCAGTACCGCGACGAACTGTCGGTGCTGATGATCACCTACCCGTCCACGCACGGTGTGTTCGAGGAGCATGTCGCCGACATCTGCGCGCAGGTCCACGAGGCCGGCGGCCAGGTGTACGTCGACGGCGCCAACCTCAACGCGCTGGTCGGCCTCGCCAAGCCGGGCAAGTTCGGCGGCGACGTCTCGCATCTGAACCTGCACAAGACCTTCTGCATCCCGCACGGCGGCGGCGGCCCCGGTGTCGGTCCGGTCGGCGTGCGGGCGCACCTCGCCCCGTACCTGCCGAACCACCCGCTCCAGCCGACCGCGGGCCCGGAGACCGGCGTGGGACCGATCTCGGCCGCTCCGTGGGGCTCGGCGGGCATCCTGCCGATCTCCTGGGCGTATGTGCGGCTCATGGGCGGCGAGGGCCTCAAGCGTGCGACGCAGGTCGCGGTGCTCGCCGCGAACTACATCGCCAAGCGCCTGGAGCCGCACTACCCGGTGCTCTACACGGGCCCGGCCGGTCTGGTCGCGCACGAGTGCATCGTCGACCTGCGGCCGCTGGCGAAGGCGACCGGCGTCAGCGTCGACGACATTGCCAAGCGCCTGATCGACTACGGCTTCCACGCGCCGACGATGTCGTTCCCGGTGGCCGGCACGCTGATGATCGAGCCCACCGAGAGCGAGGATCTGAACGAGATCGACCGCTTCTGCGAGGCGATGATCGCGATTCGCGCGGAGATCGAGCGGGTCGCCTCCGGCGAATGGCCCGCCGAGGACAACCCGCTGTGCAACGCTCCGCACACGGCGGCCGCGCTCGGCGGTGACTGGGCGCATGCGTACAGCCGTGACGAGGCGGTCTTCCCGGCCGGTGTGAGCGCCTCCGACAAGTACTGGCCGCCGGTGCGCCGTATCGACGGTGCGTTCGGCGACCGCAATCTCGTCTGCTCGTGCCCGCCGCTGGACGAGTACGAGAACTGAGGCTGAGACACCTCAGGACAGACATACGTCAGGGCCGGTTCGGAGTTCTCCGAGCCGGCCCTTGGCTTCTCCCGACGGCGCCTAGGCCGCCGTCACCACCCTCGGCGGCCGGTGCGGGGCGATGATCTGCCCGTCCGGAAGCAGTTCGCCGGTGTCCTCAAAGAGGAGGACGCCGTTGCACAGCAGGCTCCAGCCCTGCTCCGGGTGGTGCGCCACGAGGCGCGCCGCTTCCCGGTCGGGTGAGTCGGATGTCGGGCAGGCTGGCTGGTGCTGGCACATGGGTGGGTTCTTTCGCTGCGTTGTAGTGAGTGTCCTGCGGCTTGATGAGCTGTTCATGGCCGCCCCCGTATCTGTCGGTCCGGTCCCAGTGTTGCCCTACGGGCGTCAATCCGCAGGGATTTCGCAGCAGCTCTTCTTACTGGTTAAGGACGTATCACCCGGGCGGACGGTTCAGCTCAACTCCATTGTCCTTTCGGGTGGTTCAAGGGGGTCGGTATGGGCTAGTCCACCCGGGACGCAAGCGCGCCCCGCGACCGGTCGGTCACGGGGCGCGAGCAGGGCTTTTTCAGGCCGGTGAGCCGAGAAGCGGCGCCGGTGTGAGCCGCAGGGTCATCACCGGCAGCAGGTCGGCCACCCGGTGCGGACGGTGGGCCGTGATGCCGGGAGGCGCGGGCGCGAGCGGCACCAGGACATCGGTCGGTTTCGGGGTTCCGGTGGAGGCGTCGGCCTCTGTGTCGCCGTGCAGCCACAGCGTGAGCATGTAGAGCTCGGGAATGGACAGCAGCCGTGGCTGGTACGGGGTCCGCATGGACTCGGCCTGTCGCAGTGCGAGCTCGGTCGAACTGAGGTAGGGGCCTTCGAAGAAGTGGGAAAAGGTCCAGCCGTCGGCCGTCAGCAGCGTCTCCGCCGCGGCCACACACCGGTCGCCGTTTCGGAGCAGGAAGCGCCAGCCCGCGAGGCGGGTGTAGGGGCCACTGCCGCTCGGCACGATCTGGTCGAGTACATGGACGGGGAGCGGCGATTCGGGGCTCACAGGTCCCTGGACGGACCTGAGGGCCGGGGTGCGGTCCTCGCTGACGGCGGTCGGGGAACCGAGTGCCGTGAGGACGCTTCGCAGGGCAGGCGCGGGAGCCGGGGGGACATGCAGCGGCATGATGGGTCGCCTCTCACTTCGGAGACACGTTGATGCTTGGGCAGGTGCGGACGGCACTGTCAGCGTGCGGGGCCAGAGGGGGACCGGGAAGGCCACCGGGGCCAAACTCTCTGCCTCGTTCGCGGAGTTTATACGACACGTGTTCTCGCAATGTTTCTGCTAGCGCTCGCGCGTATTACCCGCAAGACGACATCAGGTCTTTCTCCCGAGGAGTTTCCGATGGATTTCTGCCGGGCGCAACGTCATGGCCTGGGATTTTGCCTACGCTGCGGTAGGCCGAAACCTGTCGGTATTTTTCACCAGGCACCGGGCAGGGGTAACTGCGTACTGCAACATGCCGAGGGTATGTGCCACTCGATCGCATCGCCACAGTACCGGTCGCAGACCGTACGCGCTGCGTTATAGATCAGTCGGTCTGGGCATTATCGTCCGTGACGCGAGCGCAGGATGCTGCGTGGTGCCCACTCGAGGAGGGACGCTTCGATGGGGGAGAAGGTCGAGGCAGGCGGACTTGCGCTGTCCGATCGCCAAAGGTATCGGAGAAAGTTGCAGCAGTGTCTCGCGGGACTGGCGAGGCTGCTGGCCGAGAAGCGGTTCGACCGGCCCAAGAATCTCATGGGCCTCGAGATCGAGCTCAATCTCGCCGGTGCCGACGGACTGCCGCGGATGATGAATGCTGAAGTGCTCGAGCGCATCGCGAGCCATGATTTCCAGACCGAGCTCGGAATGTTCAACCTGGAAGTAAATATTGTTCCGCACCGGCTCGGCGGACGGGTTCTCGATCAGCTTGCCGAGGAGTTGCGCACCGGGCTCGGATATGCCCATCGAAAAGCGGGCGAGGTCGGCGCCGGGATCGTGATGATCGGAATTCTGCCGACGCTCGAGCAGGACCACCTGGTCACCTCCAATCTCTCGGACGTCGACCGGTACACGCTGCTCAACGACCAGATCGTCGCGGCACGGGGCGAGGACTTCGAGCTCGACATCACCGGCGTGGAGCGGCTGACCTGCACCTCGACCTCCATAGCCCCGGAAGCGGCCTGCACATCCGTGCAGTTGCACCTCCAGGTGACGCCCGCGCGGTTCGCGGACGTGTGGAACGCGGCGCAGGCGGTGGCGGCCGTACAGGTCGCCGTGGGCGCCAACTCGCCGTTCCTGTTCGGCCGGGAGCTGTGGCGCGAATCGCGGCCGCCGCTGTTCCAGCAGGCCACCGACACCCGGCCGCCCGAGCTCCAGGCGCAGGGCGTGCGGCCGCGCACCTGGTTCGGCGAGCGGTGGGTGGACTCGGCGTACGACCTCTTCGAGGAGAATCTGCGCTACTTCCCCGCCCTGCTGCCGATCTGCGACGACGAGGACCCGCTGCGGGTGCTGGAGGACGGCGGCATACCGAGCCTGCAGGAGCTCGTGCTCCACAACGGCACCGTCTACCGCTGGAACCGCCCGGTGTACGGGGTCGCCGACGGCGTGCCGCATCTCCGCGTGGAGAACCGCGTACTGCCGGCCGGGCCCACGGTCACCGACGTCATCGCCAATACCGCCTTCTACTACGGGCTGGTGCGTGCGCTCGCCGAGGAGTCGCGGCCGGTGTGGAGCCGGCTGCCGTTCTCGGCCGCGGCCGAGAACTTCGACGCCGCGTGCCGCCACGGCATCGACGCCGAACTCAAGTGGCCGCGCCCCGGCCGGATCGGCGGCATCACACACGTGCCCGTCGTCAAGCTCGTACGCGACGAACTGCTGCCGCTGGCCGCGGCCGGTCTGGACGCCTGGAACATCGAGCCCGCCGACCGCGACCTGTATCTCGGCGTCATCGAGGAGCGATGCAAGCGCCGGATCAACGGGGCCTCCTGGCAGGCGGACACCTACCACCGGGCGCGGGAAGCGGGACTGGAGCGGGAAGCGGCGCTGGCGGCAACCACCCGCCGCTACTGCGAGCTGATGCACCAGGGCGAGCCCGTGCACACCTGGCCGGTCGGTTTCCCGGGAGCGCACTCCTGAGCGGCCCGCTGAACGACGAGTTGAACGGCCCAAGCGCACAGCAGCTCAGGGTCAGGGCCCGGCCGTCTGCCCCGACTGGCCTGCCGCCATGATCGCCTTGAGGATCACGGCCTGGATGTCCGCCGGGTCGCTGACCTCGTAGCCCCCGCCGCCCGTCACCTTGGCGATCGCGTCGACCTCCTTCCGGTCGGCGTCCGGGCCGACGGCTATCGCGATCAACGGCACCGGCCGCTTCGCGGTGGCGGCCTTCTTGAGCTGCGCGATCAGCGCGCTGCGGGAGATGCCGAACCGGTCCTGGTTCGAGCCGTCGGTCAGCACGACCACCGCGTTGAACTTGTCCGCCACGTAACCTGCCTGCGCCTCCTTGTAGGCCGCGAGCATCGTGTCGTACAGACCGGTCGCGCCGTCCGGCACCGGCTCCAGCGCCTTGAAGGCCTTGGTGAGCCTCGCCCGCTGGGTGTCGTCGCCCTTCGCCGGAGCGCCGAGCCTGGCGGTCGGCACGAGCTTGCGGTAGTCGCGCGGGCCGTCGAGCCCCGTCGAGAACTCCCACAGCCCGATCTCGTCCTCCGCCGTGAACTGGCCGAGGGCCCTGAGCAGTGAGGCCTTCGTGACGTCGAGCCGGCTCTCGGAGCCGCGGCCCGGCACCAGCGTCCGCATCGAGGCGGACACGTCGACGACCGTGGTCAGCCGGGCGCTCTGCACAGTGATGGTCCACAGACCGAGGGTCTGGTCGAGGACGTCCTGCGAAGGCGATTCGGCCGTCGCCGAGAAAGGCTGTGGTTTGCGGCCGCCGGCGGCGCGGACGAGGCTCTCGTCGAACCGTCCGTCCGCCGGGCGGAAGCCGTGCGCCGCCAGCGTCCGGCGCGACGGCGGCTCGTCCAGCACCCCCAGGAAACGAGTCGCCGCCCGGCTCTCGTCGGTGCTCAGCCTGCCCTCGTCGACCACGTGGTACGGGTAGTCAAGCTGCGGTGCGCCGTCCTTCGGGTAGAAGAGCTCGAGATCGCCCACGCCGCCGCCGGCGGACCGGTGGCGGAAGGCGGCCTGCTCGGAGAGGAACACGGCCTGGTTGCCGGCCGCCGCGTCGGCAGCCTGACCGGAGCCGTTCTGCGCCAGCGTCCGTACGACCTGCGTGTCGTCGTCGGACACCCGCTGCGAGAGCAGTTTGGCGGTGGCCGCGACCTTGGTCTCGGCCTCCGGGCCTTCCTTGCCCGCGGACTGGGCGACGCCGGCGAGCGCCAGCAGCCCGGTCGCGCTCCGTACGGGATCCGCGCTGCCGAGCCGTACCTTGTCCGAGGTGCTGGTGACTGCCGCCAGCTGAGCCCAGGTGTAGGTCTTCGTCGGCCAGCCCAGCGCGGCACCCGCGGAGTGGACGGTGGCCAGCACGACGGGGGAGAGCGCGACAGTTCCCGCCTCCCTGAGCGGAACTCCGCCGCCGAACGCCGTGGCGCGCTCGGCCCAGACACGGGAGTCCGGCAGCCAGATGTCGAACGCCGGCTTCTTGCCGTCCGTGGCCAGTTCCCCGGCGACCTCGTGGTTCTCGCGCGCCGTGACACGGATGGCCATGCACTGCCCGTCGGAGGTGATGCGGTCCTTGCGGGCGCGCTCGGCGACCTCGCGGACGGCCGGGGCGATGTCGGGGGAGGCGACGAGATCCAGGCGGACGGCGGAGTCCTCGCACGACTCGTTGAAGGACAGCAGACCGCTCTGCGCGGCGATCCCCGTCCCGGCCGCCACGGCGAGCACTACCAGCGTGGCCATGGCGATGGTGCGACGGCGCGGGCGGGACCTGGCTGACTCCCTGGCGTCGGCGTGGGGCAAGCTGTGACGTCCCATGCGGTGGTGCCCCTCATTGAACGGTGAACAAGGAATAACGGTGACCAAGGAAATGGGGACCGCGCGTCAGCCGATGACGCCCGTCCCCCGGCCTGTCGCGCGCGATCTTCGTACCTGCATTCGAGACAGTAGCGGGGCGAGGATGGGGATGAGGCGGGAATACTCAACTGGAGGCACGGGTGCAGGCGGAGGCGGGACGCGTGGCTGATTCTCTCCCTCAAGGGGGCATGTCACGAAAGATCTTGCGATCCGAGACGCTATTGGTACTCGCGCTCTCGCTCGGCGCGAGCGGAGTATCGGCGCTGATCAGCTTTGTCGGATCGGCCACGAAGCCGGGCGGCCTGAAGGACCAGGCGGCGAAGCTCAACACCTCGTACGCGCCCGGCCGGCCGTGGCTCGATCTCGCCTGGCAGCTCTTCGACATCACGACCGGACTGGTGCCGGTTCTGCTGGTCGCGCATCTGCTGATGCGGGAGGGCGCGGGGCTGCGGTCCATCGGCTTCGACCGGAGCAGGCCCTGGTTCGATCTGGGACGGGGGACGCTTGTCGCGGCGGGCATCGGGAGTGCGGGCCTGGCGTTCTATCTGCTGGCGCGGGCCTCCGGGGCCAATCTCACGGTGGTGCCCGAGTCGCTGCCCGAGGTGTGGTGGAAATTCCCCGTACTGATCCTGTCGGCGCTGCAGAACGCCGTACTGGAAGAAGTGATCGTCGTCGGGTATCTGCTGCGCAGACTCGGGCAGTTGGGCTGGACGCCGATGGCGGCGCTGGTGGCGAGCTCGGTGCTGCGCGGCTCGTACCACCTCTACCAGGGCATCGGCGGCTTCGTCGGCAACATGGCGATGGGCGTGGTCTTCGTGCTGCTCTACCGCCGGTGGGGACGGGTCGGTCCGCTGGTGGTGGCGCATGCGCTGCTCGACATCGTGGCCTTCGTCGGATACGCGCTGCTGGCGGGGAAGGTGGGATGGCTGCCGACGGCGTGAGGGCGTGAGGGCGTGAGGGCGTGAGGGCGTGACGGTGCGACGGCGTGGTCGCGCGGGTCTTATCGGGCCGTGGCCACCAGGCCCGACTCGTAGGCGATGATCACGAGCTGGACCCGGTCGCGGGCGTCCAGTTTGGAGAGCAGCCGTGTCACATACGTCTTGGCGGTCGCGACGCTGATGCACAGCTCGGCGGCGATCTCGGAGTTGGACAGGCCGCTCCCGACGAGGGTCAGCACCTCGCGTTCCCGGTCGGTGATGCCGGCGACCTCCCGGCGCGGTGGGGAGGAGGCGGGACGGTCCGCGAACTCCTTGATCAGACGGCGGGTGACGCCCGGTGCGATCAGACCGTCTCCGGCGGCGACGACGCGGATCGCCGCGAGGATGTCGTCCAGGGCCATGTCCTTGACGAGGAATCCCGACGCGCCGGCGCGCAGCGCACCGTAGACGTAGTCGTCGTCATCGAACGTGGTCAGGACGATGACATGGGCGTTCCCGGAGCCGGAGGTGATCAGCCGGGTGGCCTCGATGCCGTCCATGCCGGGCATGCGAATGTCCATCACCACGACGTCGGGATGGACGCTCCCGGCCAATCCGACCGCTTCGGCGCCGGTTCCGGCCTCGGCGACGACTTCGAGGTCGGGGGCGTCGGTGATGACCATCCGCAGGGCGGCGCGGACGAGGGGCTGGTCGTCGACGAGTACGACGCGGACGGTCGTGGGGACCGGGGCGGTCATCGGACTCCTGTCGGTGCGGTCGGTGCGGTCGGTGCGGTCGGTGCTGTGGATGCGGCTGGTGCGGCTGGTGCGGTGGGTCCCGTCGCTTCCGTGGGTTCCGTCGGCTCCGTCGATCTTGTCGGTTCCGTGGGTCCCGTCTGTACGTTCGGCACAGGCAGGCGCGCCGTGACCCGGAAGCCGCCTTCGGGACGCGGCTGCGCCGAGAACTCCCCGTGCAGCAGGCCGACCCGCTCGCGCATCCCGACGAGCCCGTAACCGGTGTCCGTGGCGCCGCCCCGGCCCCGCCCGGCGTCGACGACCTCGATGGACAACTCCTCCGTCCGGTAGTCGACGGACACCTCACAGGCGTCGGTGTGTGCGTGCCGCACCACGTTGGTGACCGCCTCCTGAATGATCCGGTAGGCCGAGACGTCGATCTCCGGCGGCAGCGGCCGCGGCTCGCCCCGCCACCGCACGTCGACCCGGACTCCGGCGGCCGTCGTCGTCGCGGCCAGCCGGTCGACGTCCGCGAGGCCGAGCCCCGGATCGAGCGGCGCAGCCTGTGGCAGTTGTCCCGGCTCGGCCCGGCGGAGCGCGCCGAGCATCCGGCGCAGCCCCGACAAGGTTTCCCGGCTCGCGTTCTCGACCTCGCCCAGCGCGTCCCGTGCCTGCTCCGGCTGGGTGTCGATGACCCGCCTCGCCGCACCGGCCTGGAGGGCGATGATGCCGATGCTGTGCGCGACCATGTCGTGCAACTCGCGGGCGATCCGGAGCCGTTCGGCCGTGACCGCCTGCGCGGCTGCCTGGGCGCGGGACTTCTCGGCGTACGCATGTGCTTCATGCGTCGACTTGCCGAAGAGCCAGGCGAGTACCGCGGTCAGGGCCACGGTGAGCTCCGCCGAGGTTCCCACGTTCCACCCGGCCAGCAGCCGCGTGGCGATGAAGGCGGCCAGCACGGCGAGCGCCATCAGCAGGCCGACGATCCCGGTCCGGCGCGGCCGGGTCGCCGCGATGAAGTACAGCGCGACATCGACGGCGAGGAACTGCGCCAGCGGAATCTCGCCCACGCTCAGCGCTGTTGTCCCGACGACGGCGGCGAAAAGCAGCAGGACCAGTGCCGACAGGGGCCAGCGGTGCAGCCGGCGGCACGCGACGAGTGCCAGTGCGGTGGCCACCGCCAGGAACGCCAGACCGTCCCACCGGTAGATCAGCACCCCGGCGACCACGGAGGGCTCCTCCTCGCCGGGCAGCCTGACGCGTATGAGGAAGGTGAACGCTGCTCCCCCGCACCAGGCCACGGCCACCCAGACGCCCGGCGGCACACGCTTGAGCAGGGGAAGGGGCGGCATGGCGTGCATGCGCCGATCGTAGTGAGGCGATTCCCGCCGGGCATCGGACCGTGGTTGTACACCCAGGGTCGACGCCCAACGCCTCGATTGTCGGCGGCAGTCCGACGACACCGGAGGCTGTGCACCGGCACCTTGGGCCACGTGATCGAAGTCAACGAACTGACGAAGCGTTACGGGCGGACCACCGCCGTCAACGGACTGACCTTCACCGTTCGCCCCGGGCATGTCACCGGGTTCCTCGGCCCGAACGGCGCAGGAAAGAGCACCACATTGCGGCTGATCCTCGGCCTGAACGATCCGACCGGCGGAACCGTCACCGTCGACGGCCGGCCCTTTCGGGACCGGCAGCGGGGCCTGCGCCACGTCGGCGCGCTCCTCGACGCGGGCGATGTGCACGGCGGACGCAGCGCCGCGGCGCATCTGTCCGCGCTGGCGCGCAGCAACCGCATTCCGCGGAGCCGGGTGGACGAGGTCCTGGAGGAGGTGGGCCTCGCGGGCGCCGCTCGGCGCCGTATCGGCGGGTTCTCACTCGGAATGAGACAGCGGCTCGGCATCGCAGGCGCCTTGCTCGGCGATCCGCCGGTGCTGCTGTTCGACGAGCCGCTCAACGGCCTTGACCCGGAGGGCGTGAAGTGGGTCCGCGGGCTGTTCCGGCGACTGGCCGGCGAAGGCCGCACCGTCTTCGTCTCCAGTCACCTCATGTCGGAGATGGAGAACACCGCCGATCAGCTCGTCGTGGTCGGCCGGGGTGAACTGATCGCCGCGGAGAGCCTCACGGAGTTCGCCGCCCGCGGCACGCGGCTGAGCGTGACCGTGCGTACCCCTGACTCCACCGCATTGAGCGCCCTGCTGGCCGCCGAGGGGGCGTCGGTACGGCAGGACGGCGACGGCCTGCTGACGGTGACCGGACTGCCCGCGGCCCGGATCGGCGAACTCGCCCTCCAGCACCGCGTCCTGCTGCACGAGCTGACCACCCGTGCCGCCTCACTGGAGGAGGCCTTCATGGAGCTCACCGCCGACAGCGTCGAATACCTCGCGGGAGAAGCCCGATGACCACACTCGCCGTTGCCGTACCGGAGCCGCGCGCCCGACACCGCGACCTGCTCGCCGCCGAATGGCTCAAACTGTGGTCCCTGCGCTCCACCTACTGGTCCCTCGTGATCACGGCCCTTGCCGTCATCGCCTTCAACGTGGGCACCGCCTACGACACATATCGCTACTGGACGGCGTACGACGCGGCCGACCGGGCCGACTTCGTACGCGACGGGATGCCGCTGCTGCACGCCTTCACGACGAACGCCGCGCTGGTCCTGATGATCGCCGTCAGCGCATTCGGCGCGATCACCGTCGTCGGCGAGTACAGCACCGGACAGATCCGTACGACCTTTGCGGCCGTCCCGGCCCGCAGATCGGTCATGGCGGCAAAGGTGACCGTCGTCGCCGCGGTCACCACCGTCTTCGGCGCGGTCGTCGCGGCGGCCTCGTTCGGTCTGACGCAGGCCATCCTCGCCGAGCGGCGTACGGCCTGTGCCGTACGCCCCTCGGCGGGTGGGGTGTCAGGGAGCGGAATGCAGCTCGCCGTCGATGACGGTGACCGCGTGGCCGGTCAGCAGCGTGCGCTCGGCGCGCAGCGACGTACGCACGAGTCCGGAGCGGGCGGAGGCCTGCAGGCCGGTCAGTTCCGTACGGCCGAGGCGCGCCGACCAGAACGGAGCGAGCGCGGTGTGCGCGCTGCCGGTCACCGGGTCCTCGTCGATGCCGATCCGGGGGAAGAAGCCGCGCGAGACGAAGTCATAGCCCTTGGACGGGTCTTCGGCCGCTGCCGTGGCGATGACGCCGCGGTCGGCGAGCTCCACCAGCCCGCGGAAGTCCGGGGCCAGGTCGCGCACGGTCCGCTCGTCGGCGAGTTCGACGACCAGATCGCCGATGTCCGCGCCGGTGTCGTGCACCGAGACGGCCTTCGCGCCGAGCACGTCGTCCAGGCCCGCCGGGGCTTGGACCGCGGTGAGCGGTGAGGTCGGGAAGTCGAGCGTGATCGAGCCGTCCTCGTGGGCGGTGGAGGTCAGGATCCCGCAGAGCGCGGCGAACCGCACGGTGCCGGTGGCGGCTCCCGTGCTGCGCAGCACATGCGCGGTGGCCAGCGTGGCGTGGCCGCACATCCGGACCTCGGCGGCCGGGGTGAACCAGCGCAGCGCCCAGTCGGCCTCGCCGCCCGCGGGGAGTGGATGGGCGAAGGCGGTCTCCGAGAGATGCACCTCGGTCGCCACCTGCTGGAGCCAGGTGTCGTCGGGGAAGTGGTCGGAGTCCAGCAGCAGGACTCCGGCGGGATTGCCGGTGAAGGGGCGGTCGGTGAAGGCGTCGACGATTCGAATCCGCATGGAGGGACCGTACGGGCTGTGGAAAGTCGCAGGCCAAGGCCAATCCGGAGTCGCTGGACCGATTCCGACGCAGATGGAGTGTTGCCAAGCGAGCTATAGCGATATATCGTTGACGCATCGCGACAGATCAACGATGGAGGGAGCGTAGCGATGAGTTCACATGGACACGAGCACGGTCACGGGCACTGCGGGCCCGGCCATCAGGGTCGGGGTGGTTTCGAGGGGCGTCGCGGGGCGTTCGGCCAGTTCGGGCCGCCGTTCGGCGGACCGTTCGGCGGTGGGCCCTTCGGAAGCGGACGGGGACGCGGCGGCGGCCGGGGAAGGGCGCGGCGCGGTGATGTGCGCGCCTCGATCCTGGCGCTGCTCAAGGACCGTCCGATGCACGGTTACGAGATGATCCAGGAGATCGGCGAGCGCAGTGGCGGGGCCTGGAAGCCCAGCCCCGGCTCGGTCTACCCGACGCTCCAACTGCTCGAGGACGAAGGCCTGATAACCAACCAGAGCGAGGGCGGCAAGAAGCTGTTCACGCTCACCGACGCGGGCCGCGCAGAGGCCGACGCGGGGCCCGACGCCCCGTGGGAAGAGGCCGGCCGCGGAGTCGACTGGGAGACGGTCAACGAGATCCGGCAGGCGGGCTGGGGTCTGATGGAGGCGTTCGGCCAGGTCTGGAAGACCGGCAGCGCCGAACAGCGCCAGAAGGCCCTGGAAGTCATCAATGAATCCCGCAAGAAGCTCTACCTGATTCTCGCCGACGAACACTGACGAGAACCGGCCGTCGGACGGGGGAAGGGCCTCGCGCAGCAGCGCGAGGCCCTTTGCCGTGTCCGGATCCGGGTCAGACGACCAGTCCGCCGAGCTTGCGCAGTGACTCGTTGAGCGCGGCGGTCGCCGAGTCCTTCAGCTTCCCGGCCATCAGTGAGACGGCGGCCCCGGTGAACTCGCCGTCGATCCGGACCTGTGTCGCGTCGCCGTCCGGAGTGAGCGTGTAACGGTTGCCGACGAGGACGCCCATCGGGCCTTTGCCCCTGATGCCCAGCACCCGGCCGGCCTCGAACTCGTCCACGGTCCAGGCCACTTCGGCGGGGAAGCCCATCAGTTTCATGTTCTCCTCGTACGTGGCTCCCAGCTCCAAGGTGTCGGGGCCGCCCTTGGGGAAGCTGGTGTGGGTGGCGTTCCACTGGCCGTAGCTGGTGAAGTCCGTCAGCTGGGCCCAGACTTTCTCCGCGGGCGCCTCGATGCGGGCCTCGGCACTGACTTCGGCCATACGACCACCCCTCCATGTCGGGTTACGGTGTCGCGGAACGTAGCCGCACCTGCCTGAACATTCAATACTGATGAACAGTCAGATCTGCTCGATCGGTTGGAGCCGGTTGGAGCCGCCGGATCCGTGCGGGGTCCTCGGATGGCAAGGCGGCGCGCACCCCTCAGGGAGAACTGTCTCGATCTCATCCGCAAGGAGGAGAAACCGGTCGCGCGTGCCCAACTTCCGCGGGATGAGGAAATGGCTCCCCGCGGGGACGCACGAGCTCTCGGGAGCTGATGAGGTAGGAGATGTGCAGAGCCCTACCCCGCGGCTGCCCCAACAGGCCGCTGTCACACGCCCGGACATCGATGCCAGACTCACCGTGGAGCTGGCGTCGGTGGTCGCCGGTGCGCGCCGCAGGGCGCTGCGGGACGGCGACCGGCAGATCGACACCGCACATCTGCTGCACTCGCTGATCGAGACCGACCCCGAGGTGCGCGACGCGCTCGGAACCGGTCCCGAAGTCGCCCGCGTGCTCGGCTATCTCGTCCAGCGCAGCATCGGGTACGGCCTGCGCTGGCAGGGCTCGGTGGAGGACTCCGGGACCGTTCCCGTCGTACGCGATCCCGAGGCCGAGACGTCGGGATGGTCGCCGTCGGCGGCCGCCGCGATGGAGGGTGCGCTGGAGCGCGCCGAACTGCGCGGCGATGCGCGGGCCGGCGGCATCGACCTCCTTGCCTGTCTGGCCGCGGACGCCGAATGCCGGGCCGTTGAGGTGCTGCGCCGGGCAGGCGTGGACGCGGCGCAGCTGAGCGGACGAATAACGGCAGTCTGATCCGCATGTCCCCGCCGTGGACGGCCCTCGCGTCTCGACATGTGCAACGGGGTCGACGCTCCTGACGCGCGCTGTCATGATGTGCCGATGCACGCGTCTCAGGTAAGGAGCGCCGGCCTGGGACTCGCCCTGGTCTCGGCGTTCGCATTCGGTGGATCAGGTGTGGCGGCCAAGCCACTGATCGAAGCGGGCCTCGACCCGCTGCATGTGGTGTGGCTGCGCGTGGCCGGTTCCGCGCTCATCATGCTGCCCGTGGCCTGGCGCCACCGGGATCTGGTGCTGCGCCGGCCCGCGTTGCTCGTCGGCTTCGGGCTGCTCGCCGTCGCGGGCGTCCAGGCCTGCTACTTCGCGGCGATCTCCCGCATCCCGGTCGGCGTCGCACTCCTCATCGAATACCTCGCGCCCGCACTCGTCCTCGGCTGGGTGCGCTTTGTGCAGCGCAGGCCCGTGACCCGTGCCGCGGCCGTCGGTGTCGTGCTCGCGGTCGCCGGTCTCGCGTGCGTCGTCGAAGTCTGGGCAGGACTGAGCTTCGACATCCTCGGGCTGGTGCTCGCGCTGGCCGCGGCCTGCTGCCAGGTCGGCTACTTCGTCCTCTCCGACCACGGTGGTGACGGCGAGGACGCGCCGGACCCGCTGGGAGTCATCGCGTACGGCCTGCTCGTCGGCGCCGTGGTGCTGACGCTGGTCGCGCGGCCGTGGGGCATGGACTTCTCGCTGCTCGGCGCGGACGCGTCCATGGGCGGTACGGATGTGCCTGCGGGGCTGCTGCTCGGCTGGATCGTGCTGATTGCCACCGTGCTCGCGTATGTCACCGGCGTGGTGTCGGTGCGCAGACTCTCGCCACAGGTGGCAGGCGTGGTGGCGTGCCTGGAGGCGGTCATCGCGACCGTGCTGGCCTGGGTGCTGCTGCGGGAGCATCTGTCGGCGCCGCAGATCATCGGCGGAGCGGTGGTGCTGGTGGGCGCGTTCATCGCGCAGTCGCAGGCGCCGAAGGCCCCGTCAGGGCCGGTGGCGGGCGGACAGCCGGAGCGGCTCGCCGCGCCGGGTCCCGCGCCTTCTAGCGCGTCGGGTCCCGCACCTGCCGCCGAGGGTGAGTTGTCGTCCGGACACGCGGGGACGTAGTGTCACGGCCATGCATTCGACCGTCCTTCCGCCGCCTGCCGCTTAGCGCGGGCGGCCAGCCGTTGACGAAGACCGGGCTCGGGTTGTCCCCGAGCGGTTCGTCGCTGCCCGCGTGACGGAGCAGAGCGACCAACCATCCCGTTCTTCACACGGAGACGTCACGTGTCGAATCTTTCCTCAACTTCCGCTGTCCGCATGCCCGCGCAGCTTCCTGCCGCGCCGGCGCCCGTCGGGCGGAACCTCCTCTATCTGATCTTCGCCGGAGTGGCCTGGGGCACCGCGGGCGCTGCCGCCTCGCTGGTCTTCCAGGTGAGCGACCTCGGCCCGCTCTCGCTGTCCTTCTGGCGCTGCGTCGGCGGTCTGGTGCTGCTGCTCGGCGCGCTCGCGTTGCGGGCCCGGCGCACGGCTGCCCAGGTCAGCGTCTCGGTCCGGGAGCCACGCCGTCGGCGGCTGCTGCGCATCCTCGGCACGGGCATCGGGCTCACCCTCTTCCAGAGCGCCTACTTCGCCGCGGTCCAGGCGACCGGCCTCGCCGTGGGCACGGTCGTCACGCTGGGCGCGGGCCCGGTCCTCATCGCGGTGGGCGCGCGGCTGACGATGGGGGAGCGGCTCGGTCGGGGCGGCGTCGTCGCCGTCGTCGGAGCGCTCGCCGGTCTGTTCGTGCTGGTCCTCGGCGGCGACGGCGGGACGGTGCGGCCGGCAGGAGTGGCGCTCGCGCTGCTGTCCGCGGCCGGATACGCGGCGATCACTCTGCTCACCCGGTGGCTAGGGCGCGACGGCGGCGGCGATTCCATGGCGACGACGGCATGGGCCTTCGGCATCGGTGCGGTGGGTCTGCTGCCGATGGCGCTCGCCGAAGGACTGCTGCCGCACACCGAAGAACTGATGCGTGTGGTGTGGCTGTTGACGTACGTGGCGGCGGTGCCGACGGCGCTGGCGTATGCGCTCTACTTCGCCGGGGCGGCGGTCGTACGGGCCGCGACGGTCTCGGTGATCATGCTGCTGGAGCCGGTGAGCGCGGCGGTGATCGCGGTGACGGTGCTCGACGAGCGCCTGACCGCGGCGACGGTGGCGGGGACCTTGCTGCTGCTGGCGGCGGTGGGCGGACTGGCCGGGGCAGAGGCACGGCTCGGCAAACGCTGACCTCCCGGTTCTGGGGCGGGGGGCGGGGGGGGGGGGGGGCCCCCCCGGGGGGGGGGCGGGGGGGGGCCCCCGGGGGCGCCCCCACGGGGGCCGGGGCCGGGGCCGGTTTCGCGCGGCGGTTGTGGGGGGGAGCGGGGGGA
>NZ_JBIRTX010000041.1:0-27685 GCF_044334895.1 Streptomyces sp. NPDC020681
GAGGCTCTCATGAGAGTGCCGGTCCGTCACATCGCCGGACACCTGCTGTGGTCGACACACGGCAGCGTGTGGGCCCTCTACCGGCTACAGCCCGGCCCGGACGCCACCGGACACAACGAAGATACGGTCCACGGCACATACGTGGCCCCCGCTGTCCGCGACGAACTCCTGGCGAAAACCACACAGCTGGTGCGGTCACTGACCGGGGCGCCCCGCCTGTTCGGGCTGAGCGCCCAGGTCGACCCGGGCGAAATCGCCTGGCGGATGATCGACGGCATCGACCCCGCTCACAGTGCCAGGGACGGCATGGAACATCCGTGGCTGGAGAACGTCGACGCGGCGCTCGACCTGCTCGAGGACCAGGAGATGCACCGCCGCACCCTGTGGCTCGCCGTCCCGCTGCACACCGAGCAGAGAGGGCTGCAACTCACTGCCGCCACCGGCGCGCTGTGGGCAGAGGTGTCGCAGTCACTCGGACTGCGCCCGGCGCCCGTGACCCGGCGTGAGGTGATCGCCTACCGGGAACAAGCCGCCCGGATCGAGGCCGAACTCGCCGGCGGGACCGCGTTCAGGCCCGCCCGGCCCGCGGAGATCGTATGGATGATGCAACACGCCCTCCACCGCGGCCTGCACGAACCGCTCCTGAGCGACGCCGAGACCAGCGACCTGTACGGCAGCACACTCCACAACGGTGTGCTGCGCTCCCCCAGCTACGCCGACCTCGGCCAGACCCGCCTCACCGAAGGCGGCACCACCCCGCACAGCCCAGCCACCACACCCAACACCAACACCAACACTGCGCCCGACACCGGCGACGGCGACAGCGACAGCAACGGCGGCAAGGCTCGCCGGAGACGCACCGGCCGGCGCTCACGCATCGGGTCGCCGCTGCGCCGCAGGTGGCTGCAGGTCGAGAGCGAGAACGGGTGCGGCTACCAGGCCCACCTGGCGCTGGCCGAATTGCCTCCCACCGTTGCGGCGGATGCGGCCGATCTGTTCGCGCAGCTGGAATCGCTCTCTTTCCCCGTCGACTACACCGTCGACCTCACGCTGGTGCCCGCCGAACGGGCCAAGGAGCAGGTACGGCGCAAGAAGAACGAACTCGCCGACCAGGCCGACCAGTACGACATGCGCCCCACCGGCATGCCCGCATCCCTGACCGCCGCTGCCCGCGACCTGGGTGAGCTGGACGCCCGCCTGTCCCGCACCTCGGTCGAAGTCGAAGTGCAGTCCGTCACCGTGCTCACCGTGTGGGGGCCCACCGCCGCCGCCTGCGACGCCCGAGCTCGGGCACTGGCCGCGCTGCTCGCCGGGGCGGACTACCGCGCAGTGCGCCCCACCGGCCTGCAAGAAGCCCTGTTCACCCTCGGACTGCCCGGCACCGCACGCCCCGCGGCCGTACGGGAGTTCACCCAGCACCAAGTCTCCGAAGACTGGGCACTCGGCGGGGCATTCACCCTCCACGAAAACGGCGATCCCACCGGCATGCTCCTCGGCCTCGATCTGGACTGCGGCACCACCCGCCCGGTGCTGATCAACGTGGCGGACGCACCGCGGCAGGACGCCTCCGCCTCGATGGGAGTGGTCGGCGACCTCGGATCGGGCAAAAGCGTCCTGCAGAAACTCGTCGCCTCAGCGGTCGTCGACCGTGCCGGGCGGGCCATCTGCATCGACCGCACCCCCGTCCGCGAATGGGCAGCATTCGCCCGCACCGCCGCACCCGGACGCAGTCAGATCATCGACGCCGCCCGAGCCGAGCTGTCGATCGACCCGCTGCGCATGTTCCACGGTCCGGAAGGCCGCCACTACGCGCTGAGCTACCTCACCCTGCAGTTCGGCATCGGCCCGATGACCACCTCGGGCGAAGTGCTGCACCACGCGGTCGAACAAGCCGCGGGCAGTGACCAGCCCTCCATGCACCGCGTCCTCGAGGCCCTCGACGCCATGGCCGGCAGCGCGAGCGGGAAACGGCAGGACACCGCCGCCACCCTCGCCGGACTACTGCGCGTCGTGGCCGACCACCACCTGGCCCGCATGGTCTTCGACCCCCACCTGCCGCCCGTACAACTCGACACCACCAGCACCTCCGACCTGATCGTCATCACCACCAGCGGCCTGACACTCCCACCCAAAGCCGCGTTCACCGACCCCGAAGTCCTGCGCCAACAACCGCTCGAGGCCCTCATCGGCCGCGCGGTGCTCTATCTGATCGCCGCGATCGCCCGCCAGACCGCGTTCACCGACCCCGACCGGTTCTGCGCAGTCGTCGTCGACGAAACCTACTGGCTCACCGGGTCAGCCGAAGGCACCGCGCTGGTCCACGAAATCCTCCACGACGGCCGCAAACACGGCGCCGGGCTCTTCGCCGGCGCACACGACGCCGAAGAACTCGGACCCGACCGCGGCCTGATGGCCTACCGCGCCCTTGCCCGCACCACCAACCACGAACGCGCCCGCCGAGGACTGGAATTCATCGGCCTCAACAACACCGACGCGGAACTGGTACGCCTCGTCACCACCGGCCTGTCCCCCATCGGCCACAAAATCCGGGCCGGCGAAATCCTCCTCACCAGCCCGCGGCAGAACACCGGCCGACTCACCGTCCGCATCCCCGCCATACCGCGGATCGCCGACCGCATCACCACCACCCCCGGCAACAGCCCGCACCACCCACCGGTGGCCGGTGGTGGGGGCGACCAGTCCACAGGGCCCGCGGCCCTGGGCGCCGGCCGGAAGGAGGCACGCCAATGACCCGGTCGTTCGATGCCCGCCACTGCATCACGGTTGCCGCGAGCATCCTCTGTGTCGCCGCGATCGTCGTCGGCACCCTCACCCTCGCCGTCCAGGTCGGCGTGGCGCAGCATGGGATGCCGGAGATCGACGGCGCCTTCCCCACCGCTCCGACGCCTTCCGGCACCGGGACAAGCGGGGTATGTGACCGCATCATCGGGCCCGCCCGCGCCCACTGCATTCCAGAAGGCCCCGAACAGCCTGGCGAGGCGCCCGCCTCCGGGGCCGGGTCGTCCCGGGCATGGACAGTGCTCGTGCCCGCCATCGCTTTGGCGGCGATGCTGCTGGTGCAGCTGCACGACCGGCTGAGCAGGCGGCGATGATGCGGCGCCCGGACCACGGCACACTCCGCACCGCCGGCTTCACCAGTCTCCTGATCGTGGTGTTCCTGACGGTGAACACCACCGTGGCCCACGCCGCCACCACAACCTCCGAGTCCGGCGGGCTGCTGGCCCCGTTGAACATCAACAGCTCCGAGGGCGCGCCGATCGACGGCTACGAACTGTCCGCCGACGGCGGATCGATCGTCTCGTTCACCTCGCAAGCCCTCGCGTTCGTGCTCAGCGGCCTGTTCACCGTCGTACGGCTCCTGGTCGGACTCTCCTGCTGGGCGGTCGAAGTCGCGTTCCGGTTCCCGCTCCTCAAAGTCCTGGCCGCCCCCGCACAGAAAGTCTCCGACGCCTACAGCCATGCGGTCGTCGACACCCTCGGTCTGAAGGGGCTGTTGCTCGCCTGGGCGTTCGTGTTCGGGCTGATCATGTTCGTGCGCGGCAAGGTCGGCAGAGGGCTCGGCGAGATCGTCCTCACCCTGATGATCGCGGCCCTCGCGGCCTCCGCGTTCGTCCGCCCCGACTACCTGCTCTCGCATCAGGGTCCGCTCGCGCAGACGCAGCAGGCGGCGGCCGAGGTGGCGCAGCAGACCGTCAACTCCTACGACTGGGGCGGAAAAATCTACAGCGGCGGCCCGTGCTCGGGCATGGCCGGCCGCGAGGAAGCAAAATGCCTCGCCACGCAGGGCGCCAAGCCGGTATCGGCCGCCGAGGTGGCCCGCCCGATCCAGGACGCGGTCACCAACGCCCTCATCGTCAAGCCCTACATGCTGCTGCAGTACGGACAGATCCTCGACCCCGGCAAACCGGCCGACCGCAAGGCCTACGACCTGCACCTCAAGTGGATCAGCGGCGGCTACCAGGCCGACAAGACACAGCGAGAGGACAAGTGCCGGCTCATCGTCGGCCATGCACGGAAATACTGCCGGGACAGCGAAGCCGAAAAGAACCGCCGTAACAGCGAGGACGACCTGCCTGCTCTCACCCCCGGCGACGCCCTGCTGGAGACGGCAAGCCCCCTCCTGAGCGAACAGGACCAGCAGTTCGCCGCCTTCCTCAACGAGCTCAAGGACGCCGGACCGGTCGGCAAGGCCTGCGCCGACTACGCCAAGAAGCCAACCTGGTGGCGGGCCGGCGGCGCCGCACTGCTGCTGCTGGCGGCCGTGCTGATCTGCGCGATGCTGCTGGCCGCGGCGATCGTGCTGCTGGGCACCCAGGCCGCTGACGCGGCCGCCGCGGCCGCCGGCGTCCTCACGTTCGTGTGGGGCATGCTGCCCGGCCCGAGCCGCCAGGTGGTGTGGAAGTGGCTGGCGCTGTTCGGCATCTCGATGCTGTCCATGACCGGCGTCTGCCTGTTCCTGCCGTTCTTCGGCATCGCCGTCGACGCCATCCTCACCAACGGCCCCGACCTGATGGTCGAACGCCTGCTGCTCCTGGACGTCCTCGCGCTCGCCGGACTCGCCTTCCACCGCCGTCTGCTGGCCGGCATCACCAGCTTCGGCCAGCGCACCGCGCTGCGGATGCGCTACATGAAAGTCGGCGGCACCCACCTGCCCGGCGACACCAGCGACCTCGGCGCCGCGCTCGCCCTCAACGGCATCGGCGGCGGGCACGGGTTCGGGTTCGGCGGCGGTCTGCGTGCCCTGGGCAGCCACGGGCACCTCGGCACCCGCCAGCGCCTCATGGGCCACCTCGCCGCGCTCGCCGACAGTGCCGGCATGCCGCTGGACACCCGCCGGATGCTGACCGACGCCAGCGCCGAAGCCACCCGCGGCCTCGCCCCGCTCGCCATCGCCGCCACCGGAGCCCGCCTCGGCGTGCAGGGGGCGTACGGCCTGCTCATCGGCCGGCGCCCCGGCGACGACGTTCTCGCCCGGCTGCGTAAGCCGACCGCCGGCGACGGACCCGACGACGACGGCAACGGGCCCGCGGGCAGCGGTGTGAGCCCGGACGGGCCGCCCGACCGGTACCGCGACGAACAGGGCCGGATCGTCAACCGCACCACCGGGGACGTGCTCCACGACCAGTACAGCGACCGCACCCTTCTCTCCACCCGCGCCCACAACCGGCTCGTCCGGCTGCGCGGCTACCGCCTCCTGCACCAAGGCGGCCGCCTCGCCTACGGCTCCACCTACGGCCTGCCCCGCAGTCTCAGCAACGGACGAGCCCGCACCTCCCGCTACACCCAGGACACCCGCAAGCAGCTGCGCGTCTGGGGCAACACGGTCCGAGAGGACGGGCGAGCCTGGCGCAGCAACCCGGACACCCACATGGCCGCACGTCTCGTTCGCGAACCGCGCGACAACCGCAACGACGGTGGCGGGGGGCCCTTCGCGCCCCGCCGCCTGCCCACACCCACCCGACCGGCAACCCACCAAGCCACCCGGATCCCGCCACCACCGGCGCACGCGCCCGC
Source organism: Streptomyces sp. NPDC020681 (assembly GCF_044334895.1). Lineage (NCBI taxonomy): Bacteria > Bacillati > Actinomycetota > Actinomycetes > Kitasatosporales > Streptomycetaceae > Streptomyces > Streptomyces sp. NPDC020681. The sequence goes on from NZ_JBIRTX010000041.1 coordinate 5,536, forward strand.
TGTGCCCTCCCCTCTCACGACACCGGCAGCGGCGGGTGAGGCGAGCAGCATCGCGCCACCAGTGCGGCCGGGCCCGCCCGATCGGGCGGAACTGCGCCGCCGCGTCATCGACCGGCTCGGGGCGGGCGACCCGCCCGAAGAGCGCCGCCGGGTCCTGGACGCCTACGAGGAACGCGAGGAGACACGGCGCCGGGTCCGCGAGGCCCTGGAGTGGGACGACGGCAGCGACGGTGACGGCTCGTGAGCCGCCGCCGGAGCCGAAAGGCCCAGTGGGGCTGCGTAGCAGTCCTGCTGCTGCTCACAGCCGTGTGCTGCGCGGCCCCCCTGTCCTCAGCCGTCAACGCGATGGCCGCACTGAGCGCGAACGGGCAACCGGACGACGACGGGCCGGTCGAAGCCGGCACGAGCGCCGACATCCCGCCCCGGATGCTCACCGCCTACACCAAAGCCGTCCAGTTGACCGGCCGGCACGCGCCGAAGTGCCGCGGGATGCGCTGGCCCGTCCTCGCCGGGATCGCCAAGGCCGAGTCCAACCACGCAGTCGGCCGCTCCGTCAGCGACCGAGGCGACATCCGCCCCAAAATCTACGGCGTGCTGCTCAACGGCTCCGGCGCCGGCGGCAACACCACGACCTTCCCCGACACCGACGGCGGGAAGTGGGACGGCACCGCCCACAGCGAGCGGGCCGTCGGGCCGTTCCAGTTCCTGCCCTCCACCTGGGAAGGCAGCGGCCGGGACGCGAGCGGCGACGGGCAGGCCGATCCGCACAACGCAGACGACGCCGCCCTCAGCGCCGCGATCCACCTGTGCGGCAACGGCCGCAACCTGACCCGGCGGGACCAACTGCGCAGCGCGGTCTTCCAGTACAACCACTCGGACGCGTACGTGAACAACGTCCTCCGCTGGATCGACCAGTACACCGCCACCGCCCGCCAGCCGACCAGCATCAACAGCGTCACCGGCACAGCGCGCACCGTGCTGCACGCAGCGCTCGCCCAGCTCGGCATGCCGTACTCCTGGGGCGGCGGAAGCTCCACCGGCCCCAGCCGCGGCATCTGCTGTTCACCGAGCGGGAAATCCGGCACCGGCACCACCGGCTTCGACTGCTCCGGACTGACAACGTACGCGTTCGCGCGCGCCGGAATCAGCCTGCCACGCACCGCCGCCGCACAAGCCGGCCGCGGGAAACGAATCCCCACCTCGGCAGGCAAAACCGCTCTACAGCCCGGCGACCTGGTGTTCTACGCCTACATGCCCGGCCTCGACACCACAATCCACCACGTCGGCATCTACATCGGCGACGGCCAGATGATCAACGCCGCCCGCCCCGGCACCCGGGTACGCCTCGACCCAGTCGACGCGATGCCCGGATATGCGGGAGGTACCCGCCAGTGGTAACCACCCACTCCCCCACAGCCCGAGCGCCGTGGCTGCTGACCGGTTGCACGCTCGTGTCCGCAGCCGCCGGATGCCTGCTGCTGACCGCACCCAACACCGGTTCCCCAATGCCCGATACGGCACAAGCGACCGTCGTCGAGCCGACGCCCGCTCATACCGCCCTGGCACGCCAGCGGCCAAGCCGGCCAACAGCAGTTACGGGCGATGCGCCCACCACCGTGGGGCCGGTGCCGCGCGGCGAAGGACCGGCCGGCGACCGCACCATCCAGCAGCAGCTCGAGGAGGCCTGGCCCCGCGACCTGCCGGCTCGCGACGAGCAGCAACTGACCGCCATGGCAAAGACGTTGCTGCGCGCCGATGCCACCGGCGTCGGCCGCGCCCGGTTCCCGGACCACTTCCCCGAAGCCGGGGACACGGTAACGACCGCGTTCAGCCGCTTCCGCATCCAGGCCGTCATCGCCCGCCAGGACGACAGCCAAGGCCGGGCGGTCGTGCACCTGGTGTGGGCCGGGGCCGACCGGGGCGGCACCCACAGCGACGGCCGCACCACCACCCTCCACTTCACCCGCACCACCCGGAATGCAGCCGCGTCATGGACACCGCAACCACACACCCGCCCGTGACCGCCAGCGCCGGCCCACCAGTTGCCGTCACCTCCACACCAGCCGACATCGTCACAACCCTGCTCGACACACTGGCCTGGCTCATGGGCCACGGGTATCTGATCGTGCTGGCCCTCCTCGCCCTGTGGGTACCCGCGGAGATGCTCGTACAACGCCTGGCAGCCATAGCCTCCCGCGAACGAATGTCCCTCGAACTCGTACCCGCCCACTACTTCGACCCCAGCCCGGAGGAAATCTTCCGCCGCGGCGTGCAACTCGCCCGCGCCTCCACCTCAATGCCGTGGTGGGCACCGCGCCGCACCAAAGCGGTCCGCATCCGGCTGCGCGCCGACGGCAGTACCGCGCTCACCTACCGGATCGAGGGCCCGGCCGGCGGGGAACGACTGCTGTCCATGACACCCTTCGGCCCCGCCGTACGGGTCACCAAGACCACACCAATCCGCGACAAACCCCGCAAACACCGCGTGCGCGCCGAATTCCTGCTACGCGGCCAGCCCGTCGCCGCCCTGCGCGAAGTGCCACTCGAACCCGATCCACTGCAGCCCCTCGTCGACGCGGTGGCCGACCTGCGCGCCGACCTCGGCGACCTCGCCGAAGTCGCCGTCGACATCCAACGCGCCCCGAAATGGGTCCTGCGCGCCCGCCGCATCCAGATCATGGCCGCAGCCCGCCGCCGCGAGCGACGCGAATCCGAAAGGGCGGCACGCTGGATCCGCCGGGACGCCGCAGCCGTCGAAGACTCGCTCATCGGACACCTGCAGCAGCTGGCCGGCCCCGGCGGCCGGCAACCAGCCAGCGGGCGGCGGCTGGTGATGCCACCCGTGCCACACCGCGTCGACCGGGCAGAAGCCCTGGGAAAGCTCGCCGAGGACGACCAACTGGTGCGCGTGCAGCTGCTCGTCACGTGCGCATCGAACATTGAAGGCCGAGCCCAGGCCCGGCTTGCGCAGATTCAGGCCGGCCTCGATGTGTTCGGCGGCCGGGCCCGCTGGGCCATGCGCGGACTACGGCTCGGCCCCTGGCGGCTCGGCGCCGACCGGTGGCCCTCCCGCCGCAGCTTCGAACGCCGCTGGCAGCTCGGCCACTGCCAGCCCCCATCGGCGAACTGGGTCCGCCTGGAAGAACTCACCGGACTCCTCAAGCCCCCCACCCGGCACTGCCGGCTGCCGCTGCTCGCCAACGACCTGCCGACCTTCGCCTTCGGGGACCCCTCGCTGCTGCTGCAGGGCATCCACCGCGGCCCGGACGGAAGAGAGCGTCTGGTCGCCACCCACGCCGCCGAGACCCTGTTCGAGGCCGGCGTCGGACAGACCGGCGGGGGAAAGACGGAACGCGCCGTCGCGCAGGCGATCGGTGTCGCCCACGCCGGCGGTGGCCTGCTGTTCGTCGACCCGCACCGGGACTCCTGGCCCCGCGCCTCCACGTTCCTTGGCCACGACGAACTCATGGGCCGCGTGGCGCTCGTCGACCTCAACGCCACCGGCCCCCACGCGCCCGTCAGTTCGTGGAACCCGATCGGCATGCACCACCGGCAGGCGGCGCACGAAGTCACCGAGGCCGTGGTGGACGCGTTCGCGACCGTCCTCGGCTGGGACGACGCCGCCGCCCCGCGGGCCACCACCATTCTCACCGCCGCCGTCAACGTGCTCGTCGCGGTCAACGAGGCGGCCGTCGCCGCCGGGCGGCCCAAGGACCAGGCCACGATCTTCCACATCCGGCCGCTGCTGACCGACCCGGAGTTTCGTGCGGACGCGCTCGCCGGTGTGGGGGACCGGCTGGACGAGGACACGAAGTCGTGGTGGCACACCACCTTTCCGACCTTCCCGCCGGATGCATTCGGCGTTGTCCTCAACCCGCTGGCGCGTTTGGCCGGCAATCCCGTCAGCCGGGCGTTCCTTGGTCAGCCGGTCGGCGTCTACAACATCCGCGCCGCGATGGATCACCGCATGATCGTGTGGGTGTGCACCGCCGGCACCGGCCCCACCGACCGGCTCCTGACCGCCCTGCTCGCCCGGGACCTGCTGCGCGCCGGACGATCCCGCCGCGACACCCCCGAAGCGGACCGGGCACCGTTCCACGTCTACCTGGACGAGCTGATCACCCTCACCGGCTCAGCGCCGGAAACCATCGCCGCCATGTTCGAGGACTTCCGCAAATACAAGATCCATGTGCACGGCATGACCCAGCTTCTGGCCCGACTGCCCGTCCCGGTGCGGATGTCGCTGCTGCAAAACGCCTCCAGCCTCGCCACCACCACCGGCTCCCGGACCGCGATCGCAGCCATCACCGCCGAATGGGGCGACCACCCCAGCCCCGAACGCGTCGCCGCCCTCGACCGGTACGAGCACTACATCTCCCTCACCGTGAAAGGCCGCAGAGTCGGCCCACTCCAACTGCGTGGTCCCTACCTTGACGAGGTCTTCGCCGCCCAGGCCCGCCCCAAGGATGCGGTGGCCGAACTCGAACGTGCCGCCCTCCAGATCGCGGGCGCCCAGCCGCTCAGCCAGCTCATCGACAACGCAGCGGAACAACTCGACCGCGTCCACACATTCCTCAACCCGCAGCACTCCAAGCACGGTTCAGCCGCGGACAGATCCAAGAAGGGGTACCAGTGAGCCATCTCGTCCCGAAGCCCGACGCAGCCGAGCTCCGGCCCAGCCCGTCCGAGCCCCTGCGGCACCAACTGCTCGCCGCACTCGCCCAACACCGGATCGCCACCACAGCCCAACTGCAGGCGATGCTGCGGCCCTCCGCGTCCCGGCAGGCGATCTCGCAGCCGCTGATCCAGCTGCGCGGCGAAAGGTTCGTCGGTTCCACCGCGCTGCCCTCCGCCTCGCGCAGCCACGCCTGGTACCTCACACCGAATGGCGCCCGCCTCACCCGGGACTGGCCCGCACTGCGCGGCCGGCCCCCCTACCCCATCACCTCCGCGACCGCTGCCTCCCTGCGGACGCCGCACACGCTCACCGCGGTCCGCGCCCACCTGGCCTTCGCCGCCGACGCACGGCAACGAGGCGACGAACACCGGTACCTGGACTGGACCCCGGAAGTGGCCCACTCGATCGGCGAAGGACAACGGGTAATCGCTGACGCCTTCATGCACTACACCCTCACCGAAGGCGACGAGCGCACGAAACTGCGGGCGTTCGTCGAGATCGACCGGGCCACCACCAGCGCCGAACGCCTGGCCACCAAACTCATCGACTACGCCCGGCTCCACACCTACATCCCCATCGTGCCCGGCCGCCGCGCCGCCACACGCAACCCCGGACCCAGCTGGCAACGCTGGTATCCCCTCTTCCCGCGCGTCCTGTTCATCCTCACCGGAGCAAGCCCCCGCACCCTCAACAACCGCATCGCAGACCTGAACGCCATGACCCGCGAACATCCCGCCGTCACCGCCATGGCCCGCGACGTTCCACTCGCCGCAGCCCTACTCGAAGACCTCGAACAACACGGACCGACTACCGCGGTGTGGACACCACTCGCCGCGCCCGCCGAACCCCGCTCCTGGACAGACCTCTAACCCATCAAGGTGAGGGCCACCAACAGAACCCGCCCACCTGCGGTGCTGAGACTGGTGCCCTGGACGAAGAAACAGCTGGACAACACCATCAAGCGCTGCGGCGCCGCTGCCGCGACCCGAACGCCTCCCCGAAATGAGCGAATTCCCCATGACCTGGACTGCCATCATGCCGATGACGAGGCGCCTGAACCGCGAAGCCCGCCCGGCCGAGCAACGAGACGTCAGCCCGTACTACAGGGCACAGGCCGCCTGAACTTTCAGTGGCCCCCTGGGCCGACGCCAGGGTCCGAGGCCGGCCTGACCTGGTTGGTCAATCCAGGTCACAACTCCCAAACGACTTCGCACTTTCAAGCGGCCGGTTCGTGGCGGGCTTCGATGATGCCCGCATGAGTATCTCTGGGATCATGGCCGTCATCGCGCCTCTCGCTGGAGTTGTACTTGGAGCAGCTGGATCTCTTGGAGCTCAATTCCTCTGGACCCGCACGACAACGGCACAGGCCCAGGCAGAACGAGCGGCGGCTCTGAGGGCTGAGCGAAAGGACGCCATCCGGGACTTCCTCGATGCCGCGCAAACGGTGGAACGCATAGCCCATCACCGTTTCAGCAACGGCCAACACGATGACGACGCGGGCTCAGCCACGCACCGCTTGTGGTTCCTGCAGAAGTGCACCGACATCGTCGGCTCGCCTGAACTGCGCGTAGCGACCCTCGAGTATGCCAAGCGGTTGAGCGACGCGGTCTGGAAACACAGACCTGTGGACGCACAAAAATCTGCAGACGATCAGCTTCGGGACTACATCGCTCCGCATCGTGACCGCTTTCTGCGGGCGGCCCGCCACGAACTCAGCATCCCTGAACTCAGCTGAGTGACAAGAAGATCAGCATAGGTGTTCGGACCCGAGCACTGACCGAAGGCCCAAACCAGTCAGCACGAAGGCGAAGTGCTGCCGCAGTTCACGGAAGGCGACGCCCCCGGTCAGGAGACCGGGGGCGTCGCCTTTGCCTCACCGAAGGGTTAGAAAGTGTCGAGCACCACCGAACCCTCGGGTCAACGGCGGATGTTCACTGTCACGTTGACGCCGGCGGCGGCACCGCCGGCGATGGCTGCGGCCACGGCCGCTTCGGGGTGGCCAGTGAGCGCCAAGCCCGCCACAGCAATGACGGACAACATGCTGGTAACAGCGGTGAGCCGACTGAGCCCACGCACGTGGTTCTCGGGCTCCGTTGGGGTACGGTCGATGAATGTCAAGGGTTCCGCTCTCCTCACAGTGGACCGGTGACCCGAAGGCAGACGAGAGGGAGATCCGCGAGAGGCCAGCCGCCAAGCAAGAGCCTCAAACGGGTCTCCCCTTCGTCACGCTGAAGGGCCGCTGATGCCAAACAACAATAACGGCCACGTCCTGAAGGTGGCGGCACGCGTCGTGCACGCAAGTCCTTGCCAGTTCGTCCTCGGTGTAGCCCATCTTGCCCGACTTTGAGTCCCAGTTGGGTACCCGCACGGTGCCGTAGTCGTTGACGAAACTCCCGCTCTGACCTGCGGTTATGTCTTCACCCTTTAGGCGGAATGTCTTGTTCCGTACTCTGCTGCGGGAATGCTATGCAACGACTCATGTCGCTGCGACGACCCAAGTTGCTGTGAGTAGACGTGCCCGTCGGGCCACCGGCGCCCATACTGTCACGGACGGTCCCAAGTCTAGGTGCCCCTGCGTATTGCCAGTGAAGTCGGCATGCAAAGTCGCATTGGCAACTCAACCGTTCGGCATCGGAGTTCATCAAGTCGATGTCGGCGAGGCTGGAAGGCCTTCGCGGACCGCTTCCCCCCTGCGTGTCCGCTTCTACCACGAGGCAAGGGGAATTGGGGGCCCGTTGTGGGGTGCGAGTCGCGCTGCCCGCTTTGGGGGTGCCGAGGCAGACGTCCCTGAGTACTACTCGGTGAAGTCAGCGTGCAACGTGGCACTGGCAACTCGCATCGGGTTACGCCGACTCCACAGCCCGACGAGCAGTTCACCGTTCGGCTGCAGGATTTGGCTGTGGCCGGCCCGGAACTGATCAGCACCGCAATGCGGCAGTTGCGCCGAACTCTTCAGCATGTGCAAGGAGTCCTACATCAAGGACCGGCTGATCGAGCAGCGCAACTGGTATCACCTGAGCGGCGAGATCCGCCGCGTCACATGCTCTGGATCGGTCTCGATGGGGGCTGCTCACGCTGCCGGTTCACGCACAACGGCCGGAGGCGTCCCGGGCCCTGACTGTGCAGACCTGAAAGGCGAGGGCTCTTGGATTGTGCACTCGTGTAATACCGCGCGGCCTGTTGCCTCTCTAGCGTGATCGCATCGACCGGGCCGTGCACTGGCTTTCCCTGGCCGGCGGGCAGCAGGGCAGCAGGCTCGGCGCACGCCGAACGGGGAGGCATCGTGTCACGAGCAGTCCATCGATCCCGATACGCGATCCGCAGGCACACCCGCACCGGTGGCGTCGCCGCAGGCGTGTGTGTCGCGCTGTTCCTCTCTGCGTGCGGCTCGGACGCCGACCCCGATACCGGGTCCGATTCCTCCAGCACGCCGGCCGCTGCAGCAGCCGGCTCGCCTGCGCCCACAGCAACGGCAGATCCCCAGGACACAGCCGAGGCGGACGTGATTGCCGCCTACTCCGGCTATTGGAGCGCGAAGGTTGCGGCGTACGCCCACGCGAACATCAAGGGGACGAAGTTCACGACGTACGCCGTGGCTGAGGCCAGGGCGGCCGCCAAACGCGAGGTCGCGGCGCTTTCGAAGCATGGATATGTCGCCACCGGCAAGCCGCGCACCGCGCCCGCCGTCACCACGATCGAGACGCGCAAAAAGGTGCCGTCGGCGACGATCCGCGACTGCGTCGACGTCTCGGCGTGGACGCTGGTCGACCAGGCGACGAAGCAGCCGGTCGACCTGCCGAAGGTACGGCTGACCCGATACGTCAGCACGGTCACGGCCGAGCTCTGGAACGGGCGTTGGGTGATTCTCAAGGCCACGCAGGAGAACCAGTCATGCTGACGAAACTCCGGGTCGGTGCGATGGCGGCCGCGGCCTGCCTCGCCGCGGGCACTGGCGCGGGCACAGCATGGGCCGACGACGCCCCGGGCCGCCCGGGGGCAGATGCCAAGCCGTGCGACGACCTCGAGTCCTTCTGCGTCGGCGCAAGCGTGCCCGGCCACAGCGGATCGTCAGGGCAGAAGCCGAAAGGCCACGGGGGCAGTTCAGGCACTCGGAAGCCCCCGCCGTGCACGGTGGCGAAGATGGAGCCGCAGCCGCCGGCGGGCAGCCAGTACTGGCAGAACCACGATCCCAAAGACGGCGCGATCTACATCCGCTCCTGCCGGCACTACACCGACACCGGCGCCAGTGCCGTCTTCGACGAACCGGTCTGGGCCCCGAACGGCACGCCGCCCGTAGCGGTCGATCCTGCGGTGCTGGCGCAACAGGCCGTGGACTCGATGTTGCTGACGGGTCCGGAGATCGGCATCACGCCGGGGCCCGGAAAGACTGGGCTGGTCGGGTTGCCGGTGTGGATGTGGACGGAGATCGGGCCGACGACTTTCGGGCCGAACTCGGCGTCCGCAACGGCGGGCGGGGTGACAGTCACAGCGAAGGCGAGAGTCACGCGGATCGTGTGGTCGATGGGTGACGGCAGGACAGTGACGTGCGCCGGTCCGGGCACCGTCTACCGGCCCGCCTATGGCAAGCGGGAGTCGCCGACCTGCGGGCACGTCTACGCAGGCACTTCGGGAGGCGAGGCGGGAGGCCGGTACACAGTCACCGCCACCTCGACGTGGGTCATCGACTGGCAGGTCGCGGGTGCGGCTGGTAGCGGGGGTCAGCTGACCGAGACACGGGCCTCGCAGGCGCAGGTCGCGATCGGCGAACTGCAGGCCGTGGGCCGGTAACGAAGACGTGAGGGGACAACGATCACCGTGAGCAAGACGGCAAATTCCGCCGCAGCGACCGGCACTGGCGCGCAGCCGGGTATTCCTCCGGCGGCGGTGGCGTTCCCGGCGCGACGGCGCCGGCCGGGCATGGCCGCGCTGGCCGCGGCCCTGATCGCCGCGGGCGGCGTCGGCGGATTCGTTGCCTGGCAGGAGACCGGGCAGCGCACCGAGGTCCTGGCCGTGGCCCGGGACGTGCCCGCCGGGGACGTCATCGAGGAAGCGGACCTCACCGAGGCCGCCGTCTCAATGGATCCGGTACTCAAGCCGCTGCGCATCGGCGAGCGGGACACGGTCGTCGGGAAACGGGCCGCCGTCACGCTGGTGCCCGGCACGCTGCTCTCCCGCGGGCAGGTCACGGACCGGGCTTTGGTGGAGCCGGGTGAGCAACTGGTGGGGATCGGCTTCAAGTCCGGTCAACTGCCGGCGACGCGCCTGTCGGCCGGGGACCGGGTGCTGATGGTGTTCACCGCCGGCGACGACGCTCCGGGCGAGAAGGCGGGTACGTCAGCTGAGCCGCCGCGGACGGTGAGCGCCCGGGTGGTGCGGGTCGGCGAGCGGCAGCAGGCGACGGGAGATGTCGTGGTCGACGTAGCCGTGAACGCTACCGATGGCCCGGCGCTCGCCGCGAAGGCAGCGACGGGCCGAGTCGCGCTGGTCGTCGACGCCGGAAGCGGCTCCTGATGGCCGTTATCGCGCTCGTCGGGCTGCCCGGTGCACCGGGCACGACCACCACCGCCCTGGCTCTGCTCCGGGTCTGGCCGCTGGAGGGCGGGTGGCGGATGGTGCTGGCCGAGTGCGATCCGGACGGCGGAGCTGTTCTGCCCGGTGCATTGTCCGGCCGGATCGCGGCCGACCGAGGTCTGCCGAACCTCGCAGTGTCCACCCGTACGCAGGGCCAGGAACTCGTCGCCTCGTTCTGGACCCAGTTGATGGCGGTCGGGAATTCAGCGGGTGATCACAGTCGTCTGCTGCTGCCCGGGCTCGCCCATCCGTCGCAGGCATCGAGTCTCACCCCCGTGTGGAATCAGCTCGCCGACCTGTTCACCGGGATCGAGAAGCACCAGCACGATGTGATCGTCGACCTCGGCCGCAGCGGAGCATTCGGACCATCCAGTGTTCTCGCCGCGCGGGCGGATGCCGTGGTCCTGGTGGTCCGCGGCACGCTGCGCAGCATTCACGCAGCCAAGGCCCGCATCGACATGCTTCGCAGCCTGCTGGACGACGCCGACGGGCGCGAGGGCGATCCGCTGGCCGTCCTCCTGATCACCGAAGGCACCTACGGTCCCCGTGAGGTGGAGAAGGAGCTCAGGACGCCCGTGGTGGCGACGCTCCCCCACCGGCCGAAGGAAGCCGCAGTTCTCTCCGACGGGTCGCCGGAAGGCCGCGGTTTCACCGATGGGGAGTTGATGCGGGCCGCGCGGACGGCCGCGGACGGGATCCAGCAGCATGCCGCCCGCAGGCGTGCCCGCGTCACCGCGCCGTTGTTCCGGTGGCTGGGGGTGGTCGGCGATGCACGCTGAACCCCTGCACCCGCAACCGCTACGGCCCCACACCGCAACTGCCCCAAGCGTCGCACCCACACAGGTCGGTGCTGCGGCCGCGGTCGGCGCGGTACGCGAGCAGGCCATACCGCAGGTGCGCATCGACTACCAGGCCGCCGGCACCCTCAAGCGGCACGTCAGCGAACAACTCCTCGCCGAAGGCAAGAGGAACCCGTCCTTGGTGGGCGCGGTGCGGGAGCAGCGGGCCCGCGCCCTGATCAACGAAGCCGTCTCAGTGTGGGCCGACAGCGCGGGGCAGGGAGTCCGGCCGGTGTCGGCCGCTCAGGAACGAGCCATGGCCGCGGTCGTGTTCGACATGCTGTTCCGGGCCGGGCGCCTGCAGCGGTATCTCGACGACGACCGCGTGGAGAACATTCTCATCAACGGACACGACCAGTGCTTCCTCGACTTCGGCGACGAGCGCCTGGTGCGGGTGGAGCCGGTCGCAGACTCCGAGGAGGAACTCAGGGAGCTGGTGCGGGATCTGGCCCGTACGAGCGGGCAGGGCGAGCGGACCTTCTCCACCGGCCATCCCCTGCTCGCGCTGCGGCTGGCCGACGGGTCCCGCCTGGAAGCCATGTGCGAGGTGACCGGTGAGCGGACCTATGTGACGATCCGCCGGCACCGCATCAAGGACGCCGACCTCGACGAGATGGCCGCCCTGGGAACGGTCACCCCGGCGGTGAAGCAGTTCCTGTCCGCGTGCGTCCGGGCCGAGCGGAACGTGATGATCGTCGGCGAACAGAACTCCGGCAAAACGTCCCTGCTGCGCGCCCTGCTCAAGGAGATCCCACCCGGCGAGCGGTTCGGCACGCTGGAGACCGAGTTCGAGCTGTGGGCGCACCGCAACGGCTTCCATCAGCAGGTGGTGCCGATGGAGGCGCGGGAGTCCAACGGCGAGCGGGTCGACGGGCGTGCCGCCGGCGAGATCACGCTGCTGGACCTGATGCGGCGGGCGCTGCGGATGTCGCTGACGCGGATCGTGGTCGGTGAAGTTCGCGGGCCGGAGATCACCGCGCTGATGCAGGCCCTCACCAACGGCCGCGGCGGCAACCTGTGCACGATGCACGCCTCCGCGCCGCACGTCGTCTTCGACCGGATCGCCGAGCTGTACCTGCTGGCGCAGGGGAACTTCAGCAGCGAGCTCGCCTACCGGCAGATCGCCAACGGCCTGCACCTCATCGTGTTCCTGTCCATCGATCACACCGGGCCGCGCAAGCGGCGCTACGTCTCCCACGTCTGGGAGATCACCGGTGTCGGGGAGGGCGGTCGGCCCGCCTACAACGAGATCTTCGGCCCGGACGCCGAGTGGGCGCCCGCGCAGGCGGTGCCGCGCACGCCGCCGTCGCCGGGGATGCTGAAGAGGCTCGAGGCAGCCGGGTTCGACGCCCAGGTCCTGCACTTGCCCGGTGCCTGGCGGCCGGGGGTCCACGTATGACCGGGGCCCTGTGGTGGAGCGTGTGCGGGGCGATGCTGGCCGCCGGACTCGTTGCCGTCGCGGCGTCGGTGATCGGCACGAGAGCGCCCAAGCGGGCGGGCTTGGCGGCCCGGTGGCGAGCGGGCCGCGGTCGAGCGACGGCACGGCGCCGTGGCCTCCGTGTTGTGGCCGGCCTGGTGGGCGTGCTGGTGTGGCTGGCCACCGGAGTGTTCGCGGCTGCGGTACTGCTCGCGGCCGCGGTCGTGGGGGTGCCGTGGCTGCTGTCTCCGACCGCATCGGCATCGGTCCGCATCGCGAAGCTGGAGGCGCTGAGCGAGTGGACGCAGCGTCTCTCCGACGTGCTGCGCCTCGGCTTCGGTCTGCAGCAGGCCCTGATCACCAGCCGGAAGAACCCGCCTCCCGCGCTGCGGCACGAGGTGGCCGAGCTCGCCGACAAGTTGCAGGCCGGCTGGAGTGCGCGGGACGCGCTGGAGGACTTCGCCGGCCAACTCGACGACGTGACCGCCGACAAGGTGTGCGCCGCCCTCACGTTGTCGGCCGTGGACGCCGGCCCGGGGCTGGCGCAGGCCCTCGACGACCTCGCCGTCTCGGTGCGCGAGGAGGTGGCCAAATGCCGCCAGATCGAGGCCGACCGGGCCAAGCCGCGGACCGCCGTGCGGTGGATGACGATCATCAGTCTGCTGGTCGTCCTCGCCGGGTTCTTCGTGCCGGACTACACCGCACCGTACGCAACGGGAGTGGGGCAGCTGGCCTTGGCGCTGATGGCCGGTGCCTTTGTCGGCGTGCTGGCGTGGATGCGGTCGCTGGCCAGTCACCGGCCGGTGCCGCGGTTCCTCGTCAACGACCCGCGCAGCCGCGTCCCGCAGTCCGACATCGGGGAGGCCGCATCGTGAGCACCGTCAGCACGTTGGTGGTCTCCGGGAGTGTGACGGGTGCGGGATTGGCTCTGCTGCTGCGGGAGCTGGTGCCCGCGCCGCCGAGGCTCGGGCCCGCGCTGCGCCGGCTCAACCCGCCGGCCACCGGTCCCGGCACGACGAGTTCGGGTCCGGTGGCATCGTGGGGTGGCTGGCTGGTGGACCGGATCCCCGGCCCGCTCCCCCGCACCGATCTACTGCTGTTGAAGCAGACTCCGGAGCAGTTCCTGCTGACCAAACTGGGTCTCGCCGTGTCAGGGCTGCTCCTGCCGATGCTCGTGGTGGCGGCCTGGACGCTGATGGGCCTGGGCGTGCCCCTGTTCCTCCCCGGCCTGTTCGGCGTGATCGCCGCCGCCGGACTGTGGTTCGTTCCCGACTGGCACATCCGCCTCCAAGCGGGCAGGGCCCGTGCCGAGTTCGCACACGCCGCAGCCGCCTACCTCGAACTGGTCGCCATGCGGATGGCATCGAACGTCGGCGCCTCCCAAGCGTTGGAGGACGCCGCACAGATCGGCCGCGGATGGGCCTTCACCCGCATCCAGGAAGCCCTGCTGCGCGCCCGTACAGAAAAGACGTCGCCGTGGGACGCCCTGGAGGACCTCAGCACCCAGCTGAAACTGCCGATCCTGGCCGACATCGCCGACATCATGCGCCTGTCCTCCCAGGACGGGGCCGCCGTCTACGACACCCTGCGCGCCCGGGCCAACAGCCTGCGCACCGAACTGCTGGCAGCCGAGTCCGCCGAAGCCACCGCCGACAGCGAAAAGATGAGCGCCCCCGGCGCCCTCCTCGCCGTGATCGTCATGATCGGCGTCGCCTTCCCCGCCGTGGTGAACGTCCTCTACCTCTAACCCACCCCTTCCCGCCAGGCCCTCCCGGGAGCCCATGACGATCAAGGAGACGAGACGTGAAAGATGTGAGAGAGGCTCCGCTGCGAGTGGCCGTCCGAGCGCAAGCCTGGGGGCACACGCTGCGCACCCGACTCGACGACGTGCGGGGCGAGATGGCGAGCCACGGGGACCGCGGGGACGGCCCCATACCCACCGTCATCATCATCCTCGCCACCATCACAGGCGCTCTCGTCATCGCTGGAGGCCTCGCGGCGCTGTACGCGCGCTACAACAGCAAGATCACCGGCCCATGAAACCACGATGGCGGGACAGGCTCGGCGACCGGGGCGACGCCGCGATCCAGGCCGCGATCATCTACCCGATCGTCCTTGCGGTGTTCATTACCGGCCTACAGGTGGCGCTGTGGGGCTACGCCCGCAACATCGCCGAGACCGCCGCCCGCGAAGGTGTGCTGGCCGGCCGCATGTACGGGGCGGGACCCGGCGACGGCACGGCCCGGGCCCGCAATGCGCTGGACCGTCTCGCTGGCGAGAACCTCACTAACCGGTCGGTGTCAGCCGCGGGCAGCACCCCGGACCGGATCCGCATCCGCGTATCGGGGACCGCGATGTCGCTGATCCCCGGAGTGCCGAACTGGCCCGTTGCCGCCGAGGCTTCAGGAGCCGTCGAGCGGTGGACCACCCCGCAGGAGGACTGAGCACGGTGACCTGGTTCGCGAGGAGCAAAGGTGAGCGGGGCAGTGCGCCGATCGAGGCGGTCATCGTCGTGCCGCTGCTCATCGCTCTCGCCCTGCTGTTCGTGGCCGCCGCCCGGATCGCACAGGCCGGGCAGGCAGCCGACACCGCGGCCGAACACGCGGCCCGGGCAGCCTCTATCGCCCGTACGCCGGAAGCCGCCCAAGCTGCTGCACAGACGGCCGCCGGCGACTCGCTCACCGGTCAGGGCCAGGCGTGTTCCGACACCCACGTTGCCGCGGACACCAGCGGTCTCGCGGTGCCGGTCGGGCAGGTCTCCTCCGTGACTGTCACCGTCTCCTGCACCGTGCCGCTGGGCGACCTCCTCATGCTGGGCTCGAACGGGCCCGGCACCCGAACGGTCACCTCCAGCTTCACGTCGATCGTCGACGCCTACCGCGAGCGGAGCTGACCCGCCATGCTCCCCACCACCTCCCCGCCCGGGGGTAGCCGACTCCGGCAGGCTCCGGACCGCGGTGGCATCTCCGTCTTCGCCGCGATCGTCACCGTCCCGCTTCTCGCGCTCGGCGGGCTCCTGGTCGTCGACGGCACCGGCAAACTCCGCGCGACGGAACGGGCCGACGCCCTCGCCGTGGAAGCCGCGCGCGCCGGCGCCCAGGCCATCGACCCCTCGAAGGCCATCGCCGGAGACGCCGTCGTCGCCGATCCCATCGCCGCCACGGCCGCCGCCCAGTCCTACCTGGACCGGGCCGGAGTCAGCGGAGCGATCTCTTTCTCAGGCGACGGCACCCACCTGCAGGTCACGGTCACGGACGCGTACGACACCAAGTTCCTCACCCTGGTCGGCGTCTCCCAGATGGCCGTGACCGGCCACGGGCAGGCCGTGCTGCTCCACGGCATCACCGTCCCCGAGGAGAGCCCCTGATGCGCCCGTACCCCGCCCACTCCCCCGCCCCGCGGAACGCAGGACTCGTGGCTCGCCTGGTGCGGGCGCTCGTGTCGCTGGTCGCCCTTGTCGCC
This sequence comes from Streptomyces sp. NPDC020681, assembly GCF_044334895.1. Taxonomy (NCBI): domain Bacteria; kingdom Bacillati; phylum Actinomycetota; class Actinomycetes; order Kitasatosporales; family Streptomycetaceae; genus Streptomyces; species Streptomyces sp. NPDC020681. Next base: position 21,503 of record NZ_JBIRTX010000041.1, read on the forward strand.
GTGCTCGGCGGCCTGCCGTGGCTTCTGTGGCACGCCACCTGGGCTGCGGTGCCCGCGGGGATGGACGACCTGACGCATCTGCTCACCCGCCAGGACACCACCGGCGTATTCATCCTCACTCTCGCCGCCGTGGGCTGGATCGGCTGGGCCAGCTTCACGCTGTCGCTGCTCGTGGAGATCCCCGCACAGTTGCGGGGCCGAACCACGCCCCGTCTGCCGGGCTTTCGCATCGGTCAGCGCGCCGCGGCCACCCTGGTCGGCGGCCTGCTGGTACTGCTGCCAACCGGCACCGCGATCGCCTCCCCTGCCGCCTCCCCCACACTCACGGCCGAGCAGCACCCCGGGCAGACCCGTAGTGCACCAACCACCGACCGGAGCGACATTGGCCAACCGGCGGCCGCCCCGGCATCACGAGCAGCCGGGACGCGCACCTACACAGTCCGCGACGTTCGGCCGGCGGAGAGCCTGTGGCAGATCGCAGAGGACGAGCTCGGCAGCGGCGAATTGTTCACCCAGATCCTCACGCTCAACGCAGGCCGCACCATGGTCGACGGCACCACGTTCACGGCACACACGCCGATCCAGCCCGGCTGGACACTGATGCTCCCCGCAGATACCGCTGCCCCCGCTGAACCGTCGGCGAGCGACCAGGGCCCGGCTCCCCAACTCACCGGCAACCGGCAGAAAGCAGACGACCCGTACACGGTGGAGCCGGGCGACTACCTCTCGAAGATCGCGCAGGAGCAACTAGGCGACGGTGACCGGTGGACGGAGGTCTACAACGCCAACCGGGGCGCGATCACCAACCCTGACCTCATCTTCCCGGGCCAGCGTCTCGAGCTGCCCGCCCACCCATCACGGGCAGACCACCGTGGCGGGCGCGATCACCCGGCCGGCCCTGCTGACAGCGCTGAATCGCCTGGCAAGCGTCCTGACAACCGTGCCCCGCACAGCGACGCCCTCAGTCCGGTGCCGTCCCCCTCGGGCTCCCGGGCCGGGGCACTACCGAGGGAATCACCGTCCCCCGAGCAATCGCGCAGCACCGGCACGGACGGCGACCGGGCAGCGCCGACCAGGGCCGCTTCGCCAGACCGCGACCCGCAGCCAGCTCCCACGTCAGTCACTCCGGGACCTTCGGCGCATCCTTCCTCGTCCGCGACACCAGACACCGCGGAACCTGTGTCGACACTCCCAGCAAGTCATGACGTGCGCACCGTCGCGGGGGCCTTCGCACTCCTGGCAGCCGCAATCACCGGCGCGTTGGCGCTGCGCCGGCTGCTGCAGCGCCGCCACCGAAAGCCAGGAGAACGCATCGCGATCGCGCAGGAGACTTCCCCGGCCGAGGCGCAGATGGCGCAGGCCTCCGACAGCTCCGGTGCCACACGCCTGGACCGGGCCCTCCGCACACTCGCCCACCACGCACGGCAGAACGGGCAGGAGCTGCCGGCGCTGCGCGCCGCCAGGATCCGCACCGGCTCCGTTGAGGTCCTCACTGCGGACGAATCCGCCGCGCCCAGCGTCCCGTTCACCACCGGACACGACGGATGGTGGGCCCTGACCGACGACACGGATCTGCCACCGACCGACATCACCGACACGGTCCCGGCCCCGTACCCAGGACTGGCCACCATCGGCGCCACCGAAGACGGAGACCTGCTCCTGATCAACCTCCCCCACATCGGCGTCCTCCTCCTCGAGGGAGACCGACGCCAGATCGAGGAAGTGTGCACCGCGCTCGTCCTGGAACTGGGCATGAGCCCCTGGTCCAGCAGCACGGAGATCGTCACCGTCGGGTTCGGCGAGCACCTTCCCCGCCTGCTCCCCACCTCCCGCATCGCCCACATGCGCCAACCTGCGCACGCCGCGCACGACTTCACCGAGCGGCTCCTGGAAGCACACCAGCTCCCCAACGACACCCCACAGCCCTACCTGCTGTTGGCTGCCAGCGAGCTGGACGCGGACAGCGCCTGGCAGATCGCCGAGACTCTCGGGAAGGCCGCCCCTGCCATACCCGTCGCCCTGATCGCGCCGGCCGCCACCTCCGGCATGCAGTTCCCCGAGGCCGAAATCCTCAACGCCTCCCTCGACGAGGCGCAGGAGGTCGAGTGCGTCGGCGTCCGCGTGGTGCTGCAACGCCTGGAGCAGGCGACCTACCAGCAAATCAGCACAGCCCTTGCCGTGTCCGGCATGTCTCCGCAACCCGCCGCGGGACCCTGGCGGAACGTCCCCGCCGAGCCCACCTCATCCTCCGAACCGGATGGGTTCGACACACCCTCACCCCACCCGGCCACAGAGGTCATGGACAGCCCGCCGGTGTCGTCCATCGGCGACCCCACGCTGCGCACGTTTGCGGCGCTCGCTGCCGCAGCCGACGCCCCTGCCCGGTCCCACCTGCACCCCGCGAGCATCAGCACTCCTCCGGTGAAGCGCGACGCCGGCCCTCGGCCCGCAGCCACCACCCCACCAGCGCCAGAGGATCCAGACTCCGCGAGCGACGACGCGGCAGGAGCAGAGGCCCGGGACCTTCATGCCCCCGAGATCCGGCTCCTGGGGCCCGTCGAACTCGCCCGCGTCACGGCGAGCAGCCACGGCCCTCGCCAGGCCCAGCTCGCTGCCCTGCTCCTGCTCAAGCCTGGCCGAACCGCCGACACCGTGTGCTCCGACATGGACCCGAACAACCCCTGGTCGCTCAACACGCTCAACGCCCGCGTCAGCGGCCTGCGTCGCAGCCTCGGGAACGACCCGGACGGCACCCCCTACGTCCCAAGGCGCACGTCCAAGGACGACGCCTACCGCATCTCACCGCGGGTGCGATGCGACTGGGACCGCTTCCAGCAACTCGCCGAGCGAGCTCTGCCACAAGGCCCCGCGGGACTCCCCGACCTCGAGAGAGCCCTGTCTCTGGTGAGAGGGCGACCGTTCGGCACGAGGCCGCTGCCATGGAGCGAACCGTACGCACAGGAGATGATCACCCGCATCGTTGACGTCGCACACACGGTGGCCGCCTACCGCACACCACCGGGCCAACACCACGACCTGGCGGCCGCCCGCCGGGCCATCGCCACCGGACTCGACGTCGACGACTCCTCCGAACTCCTCTACCGCGACTGGATGCGCATCGAGCACAGCGCAGGCAGCAGGTCCGGACTGCACACCGCCATCACACGCCTGCACCAGGCCAATCGATCCCTCGACTGCCCCCTGGAACACGAGACAGAGCAGCTCATCCACGACCTCCTCGGCAACAACACCCCTCCATACGCCCAAGGGCTGTGACCGCTACTCCGATCGGCTCGTGCGGAGCACCGCCTGCCGTCCCAATCGCCAGCACGAACCCATCGTCAGTTCGCGCAGACCGTCGCTCCTGTCCGTCCACGACCCCTGAGCCCATCTCACTGCCGCCGCTCCACTCCTGCCAACTATCGCGTATCGGCAGCAGTGGGTCTCGGCGAGCGCCACCGGCGCTCGAATATCGATGTGTCAATAGAACTGCTATGCCACGCCCGCCTGCACGGCTGAACCGCAGCGGCCAGCATGACTGTGCAGCCGAGGTCCCCCTCAGGCGGACACGCCGCTGGCGACTGCGCAGACCTGCAGGCGCCTGCGGGGTTCGGAATCTCTCAGAACCCCGAGGATGGGTGCCGTGTGCACCACCACCGGCCTGCGGCTGGGCGCGAGGTGGCGGATTGCCTGAGGCAGGCAGAGACGGAATTCTGCAGGGATACCCGTTGGCGGTTCGTGCGTCATCGGCAGAGGGGATGAGGAATTGAACGCCGACAAGCAACGCATCGGGTGGTCCGGCAAAGTGTGGCGTGCTTGGGAGTCGCTGCGTGGGAGGGGCGGCTGGTACGTAGTCTTCTGGCCGGGCGGCGAGCCGTACAGAGATGAGCGAGCTGTTCTCCTGCGCTGTACCCGGTTTCGGTGGCAGGCCTCGCGGTGGGTCCGGGACTTCGGCTCGGGGCTGCGTACACCGATTCTCGTCACGCCGCACGACCTGGCCCCACAGTACGCGTCGCGACGACCTCTCTATCCGTTCTCTGACCGGCCGCTTGGCATGGACGACCAGTACGAAAGCCCCATGTCCACAAACCCTGACGGCGGAGGAATCTGAATGCACCCACTGCCGCCTGGCTTTCGCAGGGGGCTACCGGAGGTTGGCGGTGCCTTCGGGGTGGGCCGCGGTGACCCCCGGGTGCAAGGTGGGCAACGACCCTCAGCAAGGGGATACGCGAGATCAGTCGTAGTTCAGAGACGGTTCTCAGGCGAATGGCAGGCGCCACGGTTTTCGAGGTGATGGCTCGACGCCGCTCACAAGCGAGTGCGCAGCCCTCCCTCACACGCCCCTGACCTACACCTTTCGTGAACGTGCAAGCGACTGTGCGGAGACGATCATGCCTGTGCGCAGATCTCGAAGGCAAGATGCCGACCCGGTCACGTCGCGGCGTACCCGCTTGGGTACATCCCGCGCAACGGACTCACCCGTTGGCGGCCTGCCCGCAATCAGGTGGTCCCCGGGATCTCCTAGAGAGCGAGTGTGCAGCGGCGTGTAGGGACCGTGCCAGGTCGGCGTAGAGCGACGTGGCAGCGAGTCCGCTGACCACGACCTGTCCGTGGAGCGCGTACGGCAGGGCGAGTCCTCGCCAGGCGCACGGCGTGAGCCCAGGCGCCGTCAGGTTGACGGGCAGTCCGCTGAGGGCGCCTCGCCGTGCCGGTGGAGGACCCCCTGGCGGCGGTAGATCCCTTGATTGGGAGTTCCGTCGACGAAGTGACGCACGGCTTACCGCTACGCACTCGGGGATGCCAGGAGCTCAACGGCGGACATGGCACCGTCGGTTGCGATCTGTTGGGCGCGGATCATTGGGCCTCTCTCCCCCAGTGGGCGATGCGTACAACCTGTCCATCGCACGCTGCCACGGGCCGGGGTGGCGACGGGGGAGGCGCGACCCCGGCCCGGACTGCCTCTCAACCTAGAGCCCCAGACGGTCCGTTGTGTCCGACATCGGGCGACCCCGGGGGACGTTGGCGTGTTCGCGCGGGCGCGCCGACGCGGGCCGCTGACAGGATGGCCCAACGTCGCTCGAAGTCGGGCAGCCACTTCTCGACGAAGTCAACGTTGATCGGGTGCCCGTACTGGGCTCTGATGCCCTGCTCAGCCAGTTCCTTGACGAGAATGTCGGCACGCGGGTCGGCGGCTTCGGCTCGATGCGCTGCCCATAGTGCGTACACGCGGAATTCGAGAAGGTGGCGTCGCAGATTGCTCGCCTTTGCGGGTTTGCCGCCGCGGCCGGTGATGCGATGCATGGCGAGGAACTGGGACAGCTCGTCGCCATCGGGTTCGCGGCCTTGCCGCTGCCGGTAGTTGTCCCAGGCCAGGTAGTAGCGGTCCACGGTGGTCAACTCGCTCGGCTGCTCTGGCGGCACGTGAGGCGGAACGGGCTCCCGTCGTGGTTCCGGCTCCGGTGAGCTCGGGACTGCTGCAGGCAACGGTTCGTCGGCCGCGCGGGGTTCGGCGCCCGTGCTGGGCTTTTCTGTAGCGGTGCGCGGGTTGGGCACCGCGGCCGGCGGGTCCGAAATTCCGCGTATCTCCGCCACGTACCTCGCGTGAAATCGCACGACAAGGTCGTTCAGTGTCTCTGCGCTGAGCAGGCCTGTGACCGGACCGTGCTGCCCGAACAGGGTGAGCACGTAGCGGGCGAGCTCGTCCCCTCCCGGGATGCCGCCGTACTCGTCTGCGTACTGGCGGAAGGCCTGGAAGTAGGGCTCCTCCACCGCAGCCTGACCCAGATCCGCCGCAGACGCGCCCCCGTCTCCCTCCGGTCCCGGCGGCACCTCCTCAGCGACCCCGGCTTCCGGCCGTTCGCTGTGCCCCGGTTCCTGAGGTGCCGAGGACTGCGGCTCCCCCGCGCTGCCGAATGTGCCGTGATGCGTGCGGGCCGTGGTGAACCAGGGGCTGGGGTCCGCGGGGTGGGCGTGCTCGGCATCCTGAACGGTCATATCCGGGGCGTGTTCGCGCTGAGCGGGCAGGACCGGCGAGGCCTCGAGGCGCTCGGCGACAACGTGCTGAGGCGCCGTGGGGAGTAGCACTGGTTCGATGCCCGCGGCGGCGAGACCGGCCGGGGCCGTCTCCGCCAGCGGCACGCCGTACTTCGCAAGCCGCAGCGGCATCAGCGACTCGACCGGGGC
>NZ_JBIRTX010000042.1:0-26005 GCF_044334895.1 Streptomyces sp. NPDC020681
GACTGGAAGGTCAGTCCGTATACATTCCTCGGTGCGGGTGTGTCGAGTGCTACTGAGGTGGGTCTGGGTTACGCGGCCGTCTCGGGCAGTTCCAAGCTGAACGGTCTGGTTTTCGGGCAGCGAGAGGTGAACCACAGCGACGTCAGTGCTGTCCCCAACACCCCAGGATCTGACCGGGCTGCCGGACCCGTGACGGCGGGGGCTGTTTCCGGGCGTGAGGCCCCGGTGCGGCCGGAGTCGGGCAGTGGTGTGCCGCTCTCCGGTGGTCGGGGATCTGTTGCGGTCACCGGTCCGGACAGGGCCCAGGGGCCGGCGGCTGATTTCTCCGGTGAAAGGCCGTCATCCGCCGGCGAGAGCCGGGCCCCGGAGGGGGTCCGGCCGGTGACGGCGGGACCGGCGAGTGGGCCGGTGCAGACCAGTTCTGCGGGGCTGGATCCCCGGCTGCAGCATGCGGCGGACCGTCAGCTGTCCCCGCCCGGCAGCGAACAGCGCCTGTCCGGCTCCCTGCCCGATGTCCAGGATCAGGACTCCTCCGCCGAAACACCGTATCCCGGCCGGGACACCACCACCCAAACCACCTCCCATACCGGCACCGGCACCAAGGCCGAGGCAGGTTGGGGAGAGCGGCAGCGAGAGCCGGACGAGGCGCACAGGCCCCCCACCTTCAGTAGTCCGGACACCCCCGGTACAGGGCATCCACCGCCCCAGACCAGCACCAGCACCAGCACCAGCACCAGCACCAGCACCACCACCGGCACCAGTCAGGATGTTGGGCGTGACGTTGGGCGGGATGCGTTGGGCGCGTCGCCGCCGGAGCGCAGGCTCACCGCACACGCCGGCGCGACGGACGAAGCCGCCTCCCCCGCCCGCGACCGGCAGCAGGAACAGCCGCAGGGGCAGGGGCAGGTGCCGGTTCCTGCCTCTGCACCAGTCCCGCCTCCTGCTGGGCCATCCGACCCTGCTCCGCTCCAGCCGCATCCCGCTCCCCAGGGCCCCACCCCGCAGACGGAGCCCGGACAGAGACCGGCGCAGGGCCAGGGGCAGGGGCTGCGGCAGGATACGGTCGGCCCGTCCCAGACACCCGTCCAGCCCGCCACCCAGTCCGGGGCAGAGCGACACCAGCCCCCCGACACCTCGCGCCCTCAACCACCACACCCTGCCCCTGCCGAGCCCGAACGCACGGATTCCGCCCACACCTCCGCATCCGCCTCCGGCACGGCAGGGCCTGCCGGCCTGCCCTCACCACGCGCCGAACAGGTCATGGCACAGCTCACGGGCTCGATTCCCCCCGCCACCCGTACCCACACCGGTTCCCCCCAGCCCTACACCGATACCGGCACCGTCCCTGTCACCACACCCACAGCCCCCCCACGCACACCCACCGAATCCACCACCCCCAACACTCGCATCACGACCGCCAGCGGTGAGCCCACACCCGGCCACCACCAGCATGACCAGCGTGTGCTGTCTCAAGCGCCGGCCGGGGCTGTGGCCCAACCGCCGAAACGCAGCACGAAAGACACAGGTCCCGCGCAGGACACGGCTCCCTCCACCATGGGCGTGCCCGGCCGGGATCGTGTGGCACGCCCCTGGGCCACCGCACCCGGGCAGGCCGCGCCCCCGCCGTTGACCGAGCAGGACCGCACGACACTGGCAGTGTTCGACGGACAGGGCAACCCGCCAGAACGGGCACTGAACTGGGCCATGGGTCAGATCAACAAGGACCATGTGGGCTTGTTGACCATAGCGCCGGAGCCAGGCTCGGCCCAAGCCCGACTGCGCGACCTGCTCAACCAGCTGACCCGCCTCGTCGCCCACACCTACCTCACCCAAGGCAAGAAGGCGGCAAGAAACCTGTCCCGTCAACTCGCCGAACAATACGGAACGGCGCGTCCACCGGAATCGGTTTACCGGCTCGGCGGCATGAACCCCTACAACTATCCTGCGTCAGGCCCCTCACCGTTCGGCTTCCCTACCTCCAGCTCATCCGGTCCAGGTCCCAGCAACCGGCCACCCTCCCGCCCCGCATCGACCACGGGCGACCCCAACACCAGCTGGAACACCCCATGGGACCGGTACATCAACTGGCCCGAAAAGCCGCCGTCGAGGCCGGGCAGTACTGGTCCCACAACACCGCCGTACTCGTCTGCTCCCTTCCCGGGCTTCGCCCCCCGGTGGGATACCCGAACAAGCCCTGGGGCGATGACGCCGCTTCATCAACCACTGCCCATCCGGCCCACCTCAGCGGCCTCGAACCCTCAACCATTCCCGGGATTCCACACAGCACCATCCCCACCACCGGCAACCCCAGGCCCCTCAAGGACGCACCAGCAATCGTCCTTCACAAATCCTCCCGGCCCGACGGCCTCAGCCCCGCAAGGCACGCTGCCCGACCTGCCATCGCAGGAGCGGCGGAAAGCAGTGACCCAGGCCGATGTAGCGGCCAAGGCCAGAGTCTCCCTGGACACGGTCAAGCGTGTACTCAGAGACGACCCCAGGCCCAGTGACGTGACCAGGGACCACGTGTGGAGCGTGGTGCGAGAGCTGGGCTACAGCTCGCTGGAGAGATATCCCGACGAGGAGGTTATTGAGGCGCTCCGTGCGTGGCGCATCGCGGCCCCCCCCTGGAAGTCTTTGTCGACCAAGCAGAAGTGGGAACTCCCCAACGGCAGAATCATACCTATCGGAAATATTGCCTATAACCTTAAGAAAGGGGAAAGGCGGAACGTCACGCCCGCGTTGCGGGCTGCGATTCTGGATGCGGGTGGAGAGATTCACTCCAGTGTGAAGGTCACATCGAGGGAACCTCAGACGGCGAGCGCACCGGGAATACCGCCAAGTGATCCCTTCACCCTCCCCAGCGCATCCAACCCTCCGGCCTCGTGGGCAAGCGCCACCAGTAGGGATCCCTTCTCTATGCCCCGGGGATCCAACAGAGCACCATCCCCATCACCTGCAACCACAGCCCCCCAAGGCGCGCTGTCCGGCCTGCCGTTCTTCACTTCAGCTACTGCAGGCCCGCCAGCCGGACCCCGCTTCCCGTCACCAGTGCCGGCGGGAGCTTCGATGGCGTCTGGCGGCGGGTATGGCAGCTCAACCGGGTTTTGGCCGACGTCGCAAGGTGGGCTGTCCGGCCTGCCGTTCTTCGCTTCAGCTACTGCAGGCCCGTCGTACGTCGGGCCGCAACCGTCAGTGGGATCGTCGGCGGGGTTTGGCGGCGGGTTCAGCAGCTCGACCGCATTTTTCCGGACGTCCCCAAGCGCGCAGTCCGGCGTGCCGCCCCGGCCGTCTTCGGCAGCGGGTGGGCTGTGGGATGTGGGTTCGCGGTCTCGCAGAACTTCGTTCGCAGGTTTTCCCGGCCCGGCTGTCCCCGCCTCAACCCCACAGGGCGGGGCGGCCGCTGCTGTGGCCGCGCCGTCGCAGGGGCCTGGCGTGAAGGTGCTTTCGGCGGAGCATCGGCTGCTTGCGAACGACGCGCGTAAGCAGTTGGGGAAGCTGTCCCCGGCGCGGTACGAGGATGCGCAGAAGTGGGCAGCAGGGAAGATCAGTGTGGATCACCAGGTGCCGGTAGTGATGGGAGAGCCGAACAACGAGGTTGTTGCCGCTGGGAAAGCGCTTGTGGATCAGTTCATCGTGATTGTGGCGTACGTGTATGCCAGAGACGGTGACAAGAAGGCGGCCAGCGTGTCGCAGCGTCTGGCCATGCAGTACGGGACGCAGCGGACGACAGGGCTGGTAGGAAGAGGGCGACCGGGGCAGTGGCACCCGATGTCCGGGCGGGGTCGCCCCCATCCGGGTGGGCAGGGAGTTCCCACTCGTCCGATCCTGATCGATAACGGCGAACACGGGCTGTCGCTCCACGAGGAAGAGACCGACCCTTCCCACACTGACACCCACCCGCGCATCATGGCCACCAGCAGCGAGCCCACACCCGACCCCCACCAGCATGACCAGCGCGTGCCGTCTCAAACACCGGCCGGGGCTGTCCCCGTAGAAGCCGGCGAAGGCCTGGCCAGCCAGATTTTCCACATCCTGGCAGCGGCCCCTTCGGGCGACAGCCCGGGTAGCGGTAGGGCCCCACAACACGAGCTGATCGAGGACGAGCCGGTCGACCGGGAATTGGCGCGGGAGGACTATGCCCGGGTGTCCGCGTCCGCGGAACGGACCCTGCACGCGGAGCGTTCCGCCGTGGGTCCACGCGACGTGGCGTCCGCCAGCGGTGTCGCGGAGCAGAAGACGCAAAAGCGCCCGGAGACGACGGCCTCGCGGCCGAGGGAAGGGGAAGCACGACTGGCAGGCTCCGGCATCGACGCCACCCGGCTTGACCAGCCACCCCGCTACGGCCGCCTCGAAATCAAGGAGGATGAGGCTGCGCAGCCGGCGGCTGATGAGACACGAGGCGAGCAGGACACAGAAGGCGGTGGGAGGCCATCTGTCGGCTCCGGCTCGACCGTGGTCGACGTGGCATCCCCCGCGGCCGGTGCCTTCGACCCGAACCGCTCCACCGCGCCTCCCGCAAACCGCCGGCCTCCTCACCCAGGCCCGCAGCGGGCGGGGACGGTCGAGGACCCTGTGCTTCATGTGGATCGTCGGATCCGTTTTCGCGACGCGTCGCTGGTCTATGAGCGGAATCTGGGGACGTACCTGGCCAGCCGGCCCGAGGCGAACGAGTTGGCCGGCCGGATCCTGGCGGCCGTGTGGGAGAAGGCCGACACCGCGCAGCGGGCGCTGATGGGCACGAACGAGCCGTGGTCCGCCGGCGCGGTCGGCACCGACCTGGCCGAGCTGCAGCGGGTGGTCGACTCCGGCAACCTGCGCGAACGCATGAACATGCTCTACTGGGCGGACGGCAACCGCGTCCTGAGCGCATTCGCCGGCAAACCGAAGTGGCCCGCGCAGATGAAAGCCGAATGGGCGGTGCAACGCAGCAGGACGCGCACGCCCGAGGAACTGACGGACCTGTCCGCCGACGAGGTCGTGCCCCCGCTCAGCGACACCGAACGTGCGCTCTCCGTCCAGGACGGCCGGCTGCTGTGGTGGCCCGGCTCGAAAACCCGCGAGATCCAGCTGTTCAACCCCACCCACCACAACGCGGACGCCACCGGCGGACTGGTGTTCGCCGGAACCTCCAAAACCACGTACTTCCTGTTCTATGCGGTCCACAGCTTGCAGATCCCGGTCAACTGGCAGGAAATGCGGCTGCTGATGATGGCCACCATGCTCCAGGTCAGGCACCACACCTACCACGAGATCATGACGGCAGCCGACCTCTTCGGACAGCACTACCTGCACAGCGACGCACTCCACTACCAGGACGACTGGGGCCGCCACCGCAACCTGCCACCGCTGACCGAAAACGAACTGCGCACCCACGTCGCCACAGACGGCAGATTCCCCGACGAACACGCCCTCGGCGTCGGCCCAGAACAAACCCTCAACGACCCGCACCCCGACACCGCGAGCCCTTCTTCCCCGGTCCGTCCATTCGCCACCCCGCCCCAGGACACCGAAGCCATCTCCCCGCCCCAGGACAGAGTTCCGCAAGCACCGAGCTCTATCCCCACGTCCAAGAGCGATGGCCGGAGTTCCGGTCTGCAAGAGCCGACACCAGCCCCCTCGGGCACAGGCATCGGTGAGACAGTCCCGTCGCACTTTGACGTTTCCCCCGCTGTGCGATCGGGCGGCGTCAACGTCGCTGCCGCCATGTCGGAGTCGGAGAGCGCCATTGCCAATATGGCCCACGATGGAAGTATCAGGTGGCTTAGCAACAACTACTCCTACTCCGACCTGACGGCGACCGACCGTGAAAGAGTGGCTCTTCCTCGCTACTGGGTATCATCTTCGCCTAGTCGAAACAACGCCCACGGGATGCCAGGTAGGCTGTCTCGGACATCATCCCGGCAGGTCGCGCCAGGCAGCACGGATTTGTCCAGAGCCACGCAGATCGCGCGCCATGCGGATCGAAATTACGGCGCCAATTTTGGTAAGTTCAAGAGTGACAACTATGCAGCCGCCAGAATCACGAGCGAGGACGACGCAGATGACTTCATCCTGGTGACACGTAGTAACTGGATGCGGCATTCGGAGCGGATGATTGGTATTCCGTTCTTGCGCAAGGGGGACGGGGGGAGAATACGTGAGCTCTACACGGAGCGGGAACCGTGCTCGGACTGCAGTTCGTGGTTGGCAGAAAGGCTTCCCCATGTACAGGTGAGCCACGGTTTCGAATACGGGGACACGCGCGATTCGAAAATTCGCGGAAATGCCGCCATGCAGAGCTACCTCGAACAGGTGAAGCTGAGTGGGGACGGGCCCGCTCATCGCGCTGCGGGGCGCGCCTCTTCTACGTCTGGGATTGCGGGACAACAGCGGCTGACCTCGGCACTGTCGGATTTCAGCAGCGCAGCACCGTCGTACGGCGATCGGCCCTTCTTCACGGCAGATGCTCACCCGCGCACGCTGCCGGCCGCCGCCGGCTCCCGTTTGGACGTGGGCCGCATCACGCTACCGGAGTGGGGACACTCGAGTACGTGGCGCCCGAACCCGGGGCGGAGCAATGTCCTGAGCGGTCAGTGCCCGGACACCGTGAGCTTTTCTTCCCCGGTTCGTTCAATCGCCACCCCGCCCCAGGACACCGAAGCCATCTCCCCGCAGCGCGAGGGGCAGCATCTGGTGGCACCACCGCGCCTCGAGGTGCCGGGGGATGCGGGGCTGCGCATCGCCGCGAGTATCCGACCATGGGGTGGCCTGGACGGAGGGCGGAAGAACGCGCCGCAGAGCGGCCAGTCGGCCTGGGCCGGCGCGCGTCGTTTGACTTCGGACCGAGTGAGTGACCATCCCTCCGCCAGTGCCGCGCCAGCGGTGCCGTCACCGTTTTTCCCGTCCGGCGAGCAGACAAACGAGCTCTCCAGGAACGAACTACTCAGGCTGCGTGGCGGCGACGGCGGGAGCCGGTGGTTGCCGCGACTGCCCGGCCGGCTGCGAGTCGAGCGGAAGGGCACGCCGGCGAGTGGCGATGGGGCCCCGGCCGGCGCGCGGCGAGTTCGTTTCGCCCTTGATCCGGTGGCGAGTGTTTCCACCGCCCGGATCGAGCGCATCGGCCGGAAGCTCCAGGACCTGGAGAATGAGCGCACCCGTCTGCGTCGCGTTCACGGCCTCCCCGACCCGAGCGTGCCCGGCGAATCGTCGCAGGGATATCCCACCGTTCCGGTGCCCCTGCCGGACACGCCCCGGCCGGACGCGCTCCTGGTGCCGACGCCGGACGCGACCCCCACGGACACGCCCCGCCCTCGCCCGCTGGGCGCAGACGAGCAACTGTCTTGGGTGAAGCATGTCGTCGAGAGCGAAGTGCAAGGCTACGGAGAGGGCGAGCGGGCCGTGGCGCCCGGCAGCGCGGTGGAGCGAGGTGAGCCATCGGCTCGGGCGCGGCGGGTGCGCGAGGTGCGTGACCGGGCGCTGGCGTACCTGCGAGACCTGCAGCGCGAGGTCGTGTTCGCGCCTCGCGGTGACGAAGGTGCCCCGGCACGGTCTGTGGAAGACCGTCGTCTGACCCTTCCGGTCACGTACTTGGAAGCCGACAGGCCCGCCTTCCTGGACCTCGAGTACACCGATCCGTCGTTCGAGGAGGGTGCCAATGATGTCTTCGAGGACGGCAGCAGCCTGGGACAGGACGTCACCTCGATCACCAGCACGGTGGTCACTCTGCGGGCGCCCAAGGACGTGGTGCGCACCATTGTTGATGTGCTGAGCCCTCAAGAGTCTGACAAGGAGAGGGTGTCCGAAGACGTGCTCAGCCTCCTGGCTGATCGTCACTACCCCCTTCGCGCTCGGTTGGAATCCGGTCCCCGGCGCTCGGCTGACGACACAACGGTGGAGGAAGGCAAGCCCCCCAGTCTGCTCGGTGGCGGTGTATTTCTGCCCTTCCGGGGCACGGAAGGCCGCAATCTGGTGGCACGGATCAGGGGTCGCAATACGGGCTCCTACAGTCGCTATGCCGATGCGTATGTCGCAGCGCCCGAGGTGGTCCACCGTAACTCCGAGCGCAGCGAGAAGGCGTGGAAGCAGGCTTCGAACCGCACGTTCGGCCTCAGTACGACTGCCTGGCCAGGTGTGGGGTCGTCCGCGATGGTGTCGGTGGCGGTGGCCGGCAGCTACAACCAGACGAGTCACCTCACCGCGCACAGCCACACATCCCGGGAGAACCGGACGGTACGGACCGCGAACAACTCCTCGACCTACGTCAACGACATGGCCTACGACGTCGAGGTGTATGAGCAGCAGGGCGACGGCACATTGCGTGTCGTGGAGGGACGTGGCAAGCGGTTCGTCGTGCGGAATGGGTTCCGTTGGCGTGTGTCTGACGGTCTGACCAGCAAGCGGGAAGGCCCGGCTGGTCTGCCGCAGGAGATCCGGATCCCGTCGGACGCACCGCTGTCGCAGATCACGGCTGAGGAGTTCGCCCCCTCTCCCGAATTGATCGGCTGGGCGCTGAAGACGGCGCACCGGCATGGGGGAGTCACCCTGGGCACGCCCGCGGCCGAGGACATCTTCAGGTCGTTCCGCCGGGACACGATGGCCGACCGGGTGCTCAGGTCGATGCGGGGCGAGGTACGGACCCCCGACCTCCAAGACGAGCGCGGGAACGTCGTGGGGCATTTCAGCTACCGCGTCGTCGTGGATCACGACAAGACCGCAGTTCTGGAAAGGCCTGTCGACCGCGCCAAGATCATCGTCAACAAGAACACTGAATCCGCTGTTTCCCGTAGCCGGGAGGTGAACAAGAGCGGGAGCGCGACGGTCAGCGCGGGGCCGGTGGAGAGCTTCGCCAGGTTCTACGCACGGTTTGCCGTCACGACCCAGATCAGCACGGCACGCTCCGATCCGACATCCGTCACGGACAGTGGGACGGTCCGGTTCGCAGTGGAGAGCCAGGGACTCCAAGGGCGGTACCGTTCGGAGCATTTCCGGGTGCAGGTCACCTTCCACCCCGGATACGGAAACACCGGACTGAGGCCTCCGCCGCACCTGAAGGACGCGCGCGCGGAGTTGACGAAAGAGTTTCCCGCTCAGGTCTTGCTGCGCCTGCCTGCGCCGGTGGCCCGGGAGTGGGGCGGCTGGGACTCGGGCACCGGACTACGGCAATGGGACGACTCGGCAGTGGCGGAAACACCTGCGCAGCCTGCGGACCTGCCGCCCGCCGGTCCTGACCCGCCGCCCGAACTCGCCGGTTCCATCATGCAGATCATGCCGTATCACAGCGGCCACTTCGAAGGGGCAAAGATCATGAGCCCCTCTGTCCCCAAGCGGAAGCCCCCACGGCGCAAGGGACTGCCCTGGACGCTGCCGCGTGCGCAGTCAGCCGTCACGGTCGCGTCGGCACAGGACGGCAAAGCGCCCGAAAGGCGACGGATCGCGCAGCGTACTCGGTCATCCCCCATGCTGAAGGCCCCCGCCGCCACCACACATTCCGGTCCGCAGACGGACAGCCCCACCCTTGAGCTGCTGACTCTGGAGCCGGGCGCATCGACACCCTCCGACGAGAGTCCTGCACACTTGGACGAGCTGCCCCTGGCTGACCAGATGACGAACAGCATCCTGCACGCGATGAGCGAACATTCGCACATGCGGCCGTTCATCAAGCCCGCCCCGTCGGCCTATCGGCGCCTCGCCGGCCGGGCATCGCATCAGGCCTCCCGTGCCATGCGCGGGGCCGGGCGGAAAATGCGCGATGCGTACCGAACGGGCGGGGGGGGACGCCGGACCGTCCGGCAACCGAGTACCTTGCGCTACCGGAACCCCGGTGCCCAGGCCCGGAACGCCCTGTGGAACAAGAACCAGCGACTGGCCACGGACTTCTCCCCGCTCCGCCTGGACACGCGGCTGCGGCTGCTGTTCAATCCGCAAACGGACGAGTACACCGTGGTGCTCACCCGCGAGGGACACGGCCGCAGACACGAGCTCACCCTGACCGTGGAAGGGGGGCAGTGGGAGAAGCCGCGGTGGATGGGCCTGAGGCCGGACCTGAGCATCGACGGCCAGCTCTCCGGGGCAACGGGCACGTCCCAGAGCTCGCGCGTCACGCAAGGCTGGCAAGCGGGCCCGGGGTTGGAAGGCGGACTGAAATACGGAGGACCGAAGAACCGGATCCTGGCCGGTCTTGTCGCCGTCCACGGTCACAGCACGGTCCGCGGCACCGCGTCCGGCCTCGAAGCCGGACGCGGACATGGCGTATACACCTCACGCGCGCACGTGTTCGAGACGACCGGAACCATCAGGGTGAAGGCCCACTACGGGGTCAGGCCGCGAACGTTGCTCCGTTTGACCACCGGCAACTGGTTCCGGCAAGCGCCCCGCCCGATGGCTCTGAGCGGAGGAAAGGACGGAGCGCTCGTCCTAAAGGTCAAGGCGCAAATCCTCCATCCGGACGCCCTGATGCCCGACCGCCTGCGACAGATGCGTCGTGACCCGGGCCAGGACACACAGCCCGTGCCGCCGGACCGGCTGCCGGACCCGCTCCCGCTCCCGCTCCCGCTCAGCGGTGACCAGGCGCTCGCCCTGCTGGCGACTGCCCGGGAGGGCGGCCCCTCGCCGGCCGAGACGGTGCAGCACAACCACCTACGCGTCTCACACGCGAAGCCTGTGGCCGACCTCGTCCGTAGCGTGCTCGCCGAACTCTCTCCCGGTGAGACCGCATGGGCTTTCCGCACCCCCGGCACCCAGGAGTATCAGACCGTTGAAGTCTTCGCCGCCAACGGAGGGTTGGAAGGACATCTGGACGCCATGCTCCGCGGCGGTTGGAGCCTGGACAAGCTGTTCGTCCAGGGGCGCATGTTCCGGCATGAGGCAGAGATACGTGTTCACGCGCTGTCCCAGGGCCATCGAGCCCGGGACGTTGCGGACACGGGCAGTGTGGGGACACACATGGTCTCGAGCACCCTGTCCGCCGGCTCGGGCAGCGGCAAAGTCCGATATACGGCCGTTCAGGCTCAGGTCAGGGGCGCTGATACTCATGCCACGCTAGGGCACCGCTCGGTCGGTATGTACTGGGGGGCCTTCTGGCGGTTGTACAGCCGTGTCCGCACTCGGGAGAGCCTGAAGACCCTCAGCGCCGCACGGGTCGCCACAGAGGAACGGGCCGGGCGCATGGTGAGAGCCGGCTACGAGAGCACCACCTACGTCGCCGTCGGGCAGGCGCGGTCCCGGCTCGTGGGAGCGCCCGCGCGTACCGCCGCCGCCGGCGTGACGGTGTTCGGGCAGCGAGACGAAGCCCTGGACTGGGACGAGGCGCGGCGGCTGGGCCTGATCGACAACGGCTTGGAAGAACTGGTGGAGACCGGACCCCTGCGTCCCCTGCTCCCCAGACCCGCTCACATCGCCGTGCAGGGAGTGATCGACGTCGGACCCGCGGTCCGCACTTTCCAGAAAAAGCTGCATGAGCGGTGGCCCGACCTGATACTGCCTGAGTCCGGCGTTGGTGACCTCGGTGGCCTTCGCGGCGCGCTGAACGGTCTCCTCGCACCGGACGCCGTGCTCGGTTACTACGACCAGCTGGCCGTAGAAGAGGGCGTCACGCTACGGCACTTCCGTAACACGCTGGTGGGCTCCCGTGCCGGCGAGGTACAGGTGCGGCTGATCCGCGGCGCAGCCACATACCGGCGCACGCGGCACGGCATAGACCTGGAGGAGAAGCGGTCGCTCACCGAGACGTCGCGGGAACTGTCCGCGAACGAACGAGGCCAGGGCTGGGGCCTCTCGGCAGTCAGTATGCCGCCCGTCGCGCACGACAATGACCAGAGCGGCTCTCAAGAGGGCTACAGGATCAGCGCGGTAGCCGCCGGCCTGGAAGGGATGATCACCCTTCCCACCAGCGCCGCCAGGACGGCCACTGACGAGAGAACCCGTAGCCATGTCATCGTCAGTACAGGGCGCCACGCGGAACTGGAAGTACCGCTCGCCCTCGAGCTGAGCTACCGCCGCTCCGGTGGCAAGATCGTGACAGTCAGGGAAGAGGTCGGCACGGTCGTCGAACTGCACGCGATGCCTCTGCTCGTGCCGGACAGCGCCAGCCCTCTGCAGGACGCTCCGCAGGCCGAGCAGGTGGACTTCGCAGCGGAGGCATCCGCGCCGGAACCGACATCTCACGCGTCGAATGAGTACGTATCCGTCATCCCGGCGGTCCCGGACGAACCGTGGCTCGCGGAGGCGGACAACGAGATCCTCACCATGCTCCGCAACCCGGACGTCGCGGTCCTGGACATGCCCGCCGCGGACTTGGCGCGGCATGCGGTGCAAGTGCTTGACCACGCTGCGGGCGCGGCACATCGGCACGAGGTCATGAACGGGAGCAAGGATCTTGTCAAGCCTCTGCCGATACGGTCGGACGCCCCCGTTCCGGTCAACGTGGCGGAGTCCAAGCGCCGTTGGGGAAAGTCCGCCCCATCACCGGCCTCCAAAGCGGACGTCGGCCTCACCAGCCTCACGAGACCGGGAACGGCCCCACTCCAGCAGCTCGAGGTGCAGCTCAGCAACTGGATGCTGCGGTCCAAGGTCGGCGACGCCCTGGGAGAGGAAGGCTACCGGCCGCCGACTCTCCCAGACGGCTCGGCTGTCGGCTCGATGGCCGGCGACCTCACGGTGCGCTTCCGCCCCACGCCGGGCCTGCGCCCCAGGATGCTCGATGTGGTCGATGGAGTGAAGGTGCAGCACAGCACCAGTGCCGGTGGCGGCGTCCAGCACCAGGACAACCCGCCAGGCGTTGAATCCACTTTCCTCACTCCCCTGAACCCCGTGATCGCTTCGCAACAAGCTGCGATCGGAGCCCTCACCCCCGGCGATCGGATGCCACTGAGCCAGAGCGCCGAGATCGGTCGCGCGGACGGGGGAGCGACGAACGCGGCTCAGGTGGGCGTCAGGCTGGTGACGGAGCGCATGGTCGTGTATGAGATTCCGATCGACCAGAGGGTGGAGGCGCGCGTCACCAAGAGCCGGCTCAAGCGGTTCACGGATGCCCTGACCCACGCTCTCCGGGGCCTTACTAGAGGCTCCGTGCGCCGTCCGCGCCAGGCAACCCAGGCGGTGGCGAGGTCATCCGCGGACCGCGCGCGGTTCGCCGCCTCCATTACCTCGAAGAACCGACTGGTCGTCCTCGTACCGGAGCGGCTCGCTCGCGCCCACGGCCTCCTCGGTACTGACCGGTTCCCGGAGGCGGTCACAGCTGCCTACGACCGGGTCAAGGAGCTGGACACGAAGATCCGGGAGGCGTGGGACACCTACCAATCGGTCGTCATCGCCGTTGAGCGTGACTACGAAGAGCTGTATGAGATCCTCCGCGAGCCGGATGCCCAGCGGCGCAAGGAGCGTTACGACAAGGTCGCGCCGCGGCTGGTCGACCATGAGATCGAGCGGGCCCGCCGACGGGATGCGCACGACCGGCTGACCGACGAGTACCGCAAGGCCAGGCTCGACGCGCGGGAGCAACTGGAGTGGTATCAGCGGGACGACGCGGGCCGCGGCGACTCCCGCCCGCCGGTCGCCTACGAGCCCGACCACGGGACGGACCCTGCCGGATACCCGCTGGCCGCGCCTGATGACGCGGCCACGCGCACGGCGGACCGCGGGCCTGCGCCATATGACGACGAGCAAATCCGGGAGTTGGCCGCCGAAGCCGAGTCTCCAGGCGGCATTTGGCCGGGTGCCGTCCCGCCCCGGCACCTGGCGCTGAGGGAGGCGATAAAGGCGCACGCCATCGCAGAAGCCCTGCGCGTCAAGCAGCACGAGCTGAGCGAAGCCCAGGATGCCGGAGACGGGGACATGGCCCAACTGCACCGCGCCGAGGCCGCGTACCTTGAGCGGGCCCGCACCCAGGCGACCGAGGCGCGGGACCGCATGACGAGGGCGATCCAGCAGGGCATGTCCGAGCTCGACGACGTACCCGCCGGGCATCTGAACAAGGGGCGAGTAATTGACGTGCGCCCCGGCGAAGTCGAGGCCCTCCGCGCCGAGGTGCGGCATCAACGCCGAGCCCTGCGCAGTGCGGAAGAGGCCGCGCAGCAGCAGCCCGTGCACGCGGCCCTCGCCCTGCTGCCTTCACGCGCCGCTCACGCTTCGCATGCCAAGAGGGCCGAGCGCCTCACGACCAAGCGTCTTGAAGCCGCATCCGAAGCGCTCGCCGAACGGTCTGCGCACGTCCAACGGCTCCAGGAACAATTGCGCCGGGCCAAGGTCCAGCAGGCCGTGGCCGACTTCACGCGCGCACACGAGCCGGCACTGGCACCGTCGGCGTTTCCCCCCACGGCGCTCGCCACGGACCGGCCCGAAGCCGAGCGCCGCGCCCTGGAAGAGCGGGAACTGCTGAACAAACCCGTGGTGTTCGAAGCCGGCCGGGACACCGTAGAGGGCCCGGTCACTCACTACACCGACCTCGAAGGCACGGTCTACGACGTCCTCGATCCGCACCATGCCGAGCACCCGGAGGCGACCAGGGGCGAGGGCCTGCCCCTCGCGCTGTACGCCGCCCAACGCGCCGCGCTCCGGCCCAAAGAGGACCCTCGTGCGCATATCTCGGCGCAGACCGCCCGCAACGTGCGCGCCGCTCTGGCCCGACAACTGCGGAAAGACGGGGAAGAGCAGGCAGCCTGGCTGCGGTCCGCGTTCACCGAGGGCGGCACCTGGCTCCAACCCGAGCCGGGCCGGGACGTGTTCACCGAGGACGATCTCGAGGCCGCCGGGCTCGACGACCTGGAGCCGCAACACGAGGCCGAATTCACGCAGGACGGGACCCTGCATTCCGAAGTGCCGCTTCGGCACGTCGCCCGTATCGAACTCCTGGCCCGCCAGCTCGAACGCAGCGGCTCGGCAGGGTTCCCGGACGCGGACAGGGCGGGCTACGACAACGCCGCAACCGACTACATCCCGCTCCTGTTCGCCCGGGCGTACGGAGTGGAAGCCCACGTCGTGCTCCCAGGCCAGGGTGTCCTGGTGTTCCATCCAGACAGCCCTGCCCCGCGACGCCGCTCTGACCTGCTCCGCGTGCACGTGCTGCTGGATGAGGACACGTTCACGGCGTTGATCCCACGACCGCGGACGGCGCAGGACACGTCGGGGGCGTCAGCACCGTCACCGCCGTCCCGGCAGCAGGCCGCCTTGGCTGCGAATACGGAATCTCAGCAACCACAGCTCACGGCGGCAGTGCGTGAGACCTCGGTTGCCGATGCCGCTTTCTGGACACTGACATCAGGTGACGTGCCCCCCAGCCCTGCACAGTCAGAGGACTACGAGACCGCCAGCGAGGGAGCGGACTCGCTGGACCCGGCGTCGGAGCAGGCGAACGGCGTCCTGGCTGTGGCTGAGGGGCGGCTGCGTGTAGCAGTGCCGCGTCTGGAGGAGCCGGGCTTTGAGCCGCCAGGCGGGGCCGAGGTGGGTTCTGGTCCACATCCGGGTGCCAGTCGCGGATTGGTTTGGTTGCAGCAGCGATCCCCGCGTGAGTCGGCCGATCTGCGTCGGACATCCAGGATGGCAGCAGCTCCTCTCGACCCACCTGCCCGAGCCCCACAGGGCTGGCCCTCCTACACGGCCTCGTTCGCTGATCTCTTTAGCTCAGTCACCCCGGGCTCATCGGAGGGGCCGTACTTCTCGTCCCATTCGTCAGGGGAGCCGACGTCAACGGGCCCCGGCGACAGGGATGGTGGCTCGATCGAGCGGCCTCGGGCGCCCTCCGTCACTGTGAATCCCTCCAGCTCCCCAGCTCAGGCCCCCCGCGACGGCGATGCGAGCAGCCTGGGCAGGAGCGGCGGAGGTGAGCTTCGACCGCTGCGGGGCGGGACCAGATGGCCGAGCTGGAGGCGACTGACCCGCCGTCGTGGCCGTGAAGAAGTCACACCGCAGGGTGGGGCTGTGACAGGTGGGGCGCCGCGGGAGGATGCGTCCCAGACGTGGCGGGCAGGTCGTGGGCCGCATCGCGTGGGCGCCGCTCGGGGTGAGGGCTGGGGTGGTGACGAGGCTGATCGTGGTGTGGGGCCGTCGTTCCGCCGTACGG
Source organism: Streptomyces sp. NPDC020681 (assembly GCF_044334895.1). NCBI lineage: Bacteria > Bacillati > Actinomycetota > Actinomycetes > Kitasatosporales > Streptomycetaceae > Streptomyces > Streptomyces sp. NPDC020681. The sequence goes on from NZ_JBIRTX010000042.1 coordinate 16,034, forward strand.
GATCGGTGGAGCTGCCGGCGTATCAGCAGGCGTCTGACAGCCGTTCCTTCCAGCTTGCGAAGGCGTGGTTGGGGGTGAATGAACCGTCCGCGGAAGTGGTGAGGAACGCTGGCCTGCTGGATGAGCTCGTATGGAGGCTCTACGGTGGCGGCCTGGGTGTCCTGGAAGGTGTGGACCGCCTCGCCGCGGATGTCTTCGGGCCCACGGTCGAAAAGGCGCCGGAGATGTTTCGTGTGGTGATGCTGCGGCTGGCCGCGCAGGCTCAGGGGGCCGACGCTGTGCGCCGCGCAGATGTGGTCGGGCGGCTGCGGGAGCTGGTCGTTGAGTGGGCACGTGAGATTACGGGCGCCTCGGGCTGGTTTGGTGCGATCGGGCAGTATCGGGATGTCGGCCAAGCGCTGGGTGGAGTGGCGGAGACGATCGTGCTCGCCCGGTCGATGGGGATCCACCCGGACGAGCTGGACTTCTGGTCGCTGCGCGCCGTGCACACTCTGCTCGGCGCCAGCCGTGAGCTGCCCGACACCAGGGGCCTTCGCATCAGGGAATTGGCCAGCCGAGTTCTGTCGCTGCGCCGGCCCGCTCCGGAAGCCGCCCCGCGGCTACAGCCCTCTCCGGAGTCGCTGCGGGAGTTGTTCACTGTTCTCGGCGGCTACGAGCAGTTCCGGGCTGAGTCGAAGACAGAGGCCCATACGATCACGTCTAATGATCTGATTCTCTTCCACGCTGTGGTGATTGCCGCGCGACAGCATGGCCTTGCTGTTGTTCAGCGGCCCCACGATGTCGCTCCGACTGGGTCTCGCTTCGTGAAGGTCGATGACGGCTTGGTCGCGCCCGACCTGGCGAACGCGCCAGCTCGGTCCGGTGTCGGAGTGGGGTCGTCGCAGACCGTGCCGTCATCGAGCGGGATCGGTTGGGGACAAGACGGTGGGGCCGGTGAGTGCCGTCCAGGCCGACGGCAGCGTTTGTCGCTGGAGGAGGGCCAGTTGCCGAGTCGTGCGCAGTTGGACGAGTTTGCCACGGGGTTGCTGTGCGAGGGTGGCCTCTTCGCGGGTGAGGACAGTGAGCTGGCACCGGTGCTGGCTTTGACGAACTATCTGAGAACGCGGGACGAGGCGGGCCAGCAGACAGGCCGTGACGTCTGGGCTGACCGTCTCGACCTTGGTGCGTTCCTCCCTCCGGGTGAGGCAGGGAACCCGGCGTGGGAGCCGGGGGACGTGTTCTTGCGGGACATCGGTGAAGGGGGGCCTCTCTGGGGGGCGCAGATGGTTCCGCCTTACGCGGCACGGGATCTGGCATCCGGTGAGGGTACGGCAGCGGGGCCGGTGCTGCGGTACGCGCTTGCCGCGGGGCCTCGTACCGGTTCGGGCCCTGCGGACCGAGCGCAGGCGTGGGACGGGACGCGACAACGCACCTCCATGACTGCCGCGATGGAGGTCCTGCACCGCGGTCTGGGACCTGTGAAGCTGCACGCGCTGGTGGACTACATCGGTCCTGAGGCCGCTGGTGCTGTGGAGACGGCTGTCACCAGGCTCCGGGCGCACTTCAGGCTTCTGTCGTACCTCGGCGCTCCTGACCGGTCGCAGTGGCAGCCTTCGGCCGCGGACGAGCCGCCGACCGATGAACACCTGACCACAGCCGTGAATCGGGTGTACGAGTTGTGTCAGAAGCGTGGCATTAGCGCTGCCGCCGACTTGCTGCGGAACGTGCAACTGGAGGTGGCGCCTCGCGTCGTCAAGGAGCTGACGGCCGACGGCTTGGGCGGTCCGGAGGCGGAAATCGACCGTGCCGTACGGACGGGACTGATCCACCTACTGGGGTGGCCGAGATCGGACGCGCCGTTGATGCGAGAACACCTGCAGCCCGAGGGTTTCTTGGACGAGGTGCATCGGTGGGCGGCCGGCCTGGTGGGCCGGCCGGGGGAGGGCCCGGGTGTGGAGACCACACGCGTGGCCGCCTTGCAAGCTCATGCGCTGTCGCAGTTGCGGCTGCCGCTGTCCACCGCAAACCTGCGTTCTGTCGGCGAGCTGGACGATTTCCTGCGCCGGCGGGGCGCGGTCGAGCTGTCCCGTCGGCTCGGCAGGGCAGACAGCGTGGAGTCGCTCAAGGAGGTGGCGGACGGCATAGTTCAAGCGGTCGGCGAGTCGAGTGATCCTTATTTCGGCATACTTGGAGTCACTTTCAAAGCCCACACCGACTCTCCAGCGTATCATCAGTACTGCCTGACCGCCGTCGCGGCGAGCATCCGACTGGCCCGTGAGGTGTGGGGCAATCGCCACCCCAGTTTCGTGATGCTCAAACGCATCAACCAGATCAGTACCCGCATCCGCCGCGTCATGCAGCTGCCTCCACGCGACCCCGTCACACCGGACAGGGCGCAGAAGTGGCTTGCCTCGTACGACATGATGAGGGTCGTCGCCGAGTGGCTACACCTCCCAGACCCGGATCAGTGGACGCCGGATTACAAGAGTGCGGTGCTCCATCTGGCGAGGCTGGCCCGCCGAGAGGCCGGCGTGCCTTCGGGCGGAATGGATCCGTTGACCGACCTGCCTTGCATCGAGGCCTTCGCCAGGAAGCTACTCGGCAGGGAAGCCATAGATCGGCGGCCGGAGACGATCCCTCGGTTCCTGCTGATTGCCGTCCACGAGGCCGAGATCATCGGTACGCAAGACAGCGAAGGTGAGCTGCAAGGAAGCCACGTTGAGCAGGCACTTGTGGACAGAGGGCGGGACATCACGCGGGGACGCCCGACCTTTGGGGTGAGCGGTAGACCGGTGGACGACAGGGTCGGTGTCTGGCAGACATCGGATCTCATGTATGACCTCCTCGACGATGGACCGACACCTCCCCAGTGGCTCAACGCCGTGGATCTGATCGCCTCACTGAGTCGGGAGGAGCCGGGACTACCCCCACTTGAACAGAATCACGTCGTCAGCAGCAGGCGGATCTACGAAGCATTGAGACTTCATGGCCTTCCTCACGTAGAGCGACACCACTTTCGTAAACTTCTCGAGCTCGTCGACTTTTACGCAGACCTTGATCTCAGGGCGGAGAACGGAGCTCCGCCACTTGATCTCGCACGGCTGAGTGCGCTCTACGAAGTCGTGAAGGCGGCCGTTGCGGCCGACGGGGCTGACCTTGTGGTGAGCGTGGACAGCGACCGTGCGCAGTCTTTCGCAATCGGCTTTCTGCGGAGCCGGGAGATAGCCGTGCCTCTTGGTGAGTCTGCGGTGCTGACGCTGCTCGACCACCTGCTGGTGCAAGTGCCGCAGCAGCAGTGGGCAACTGAGCTCGTTGCTCCCGCTTCCGGACCCGCGGGGGCGCAGGCACAGTCCGCTGGCCATGTGACAGGCATCGAGCCATCGGCGTCCGCGAGGGGTCCCGCCGCTTCCAGCACCGACGTCCGGGGGCAGCTGAACGCGATCTTGCGCAGTCCCGAGGCGGCTGGACAACTTGGAACGGTCATGACGGCACAACAGCTCGACGCGTTGGCGGCGGAGGTCGGAATTGGCGACCCTAACGGGGCGGCAAGCCAAAGTGAGTTGGCAGAGCGCCTGTCCCTGATGCACGAGGTAGCCCTGGCTGTGATGCCGCGAGAAGAAGTCTCGATGGACACCCTGCGCAGCCTCCGTCACCTGAGCGATCTGGCTGACAAGCCGTTGAACGACGCGGATGCTGCGACCTGGCTGGAGCAAGTCGAAGTCGAAGATTACGTCTGGTCGGTCTTCAGACGTGGTGTTGGAGTGCCGTTGGTGTCCATGTGGTATCAGACGCACCGTGATATGCGGCCGTTGGTGCGGCAGCTGCTGGATGTGATCCACCACCTGGAACTCTTGCGCCATACAACGCTATTTCATTGCGAACCGATATCCACGCAAATGCTGGTCGACCTGCTGAACAGCACCTATCGAAGTCTATCGAGGCAGCCTGCGCTCATCAGTGTGACCAGTGCCCTGGCTCCGCTCGGGCGATATATACGGGCGCTGCGGCGCGAGGCGAGTGTCGTCGCTCGCGGCTTGGGGGTGCCGGACACCGTTGCGAACCTGGGACTGATCCTGGACATTTGGATGTTCGTCCTGGTCCACCGCAGTTCCGCCCTCGAGCTGTCCCCCGAAACGCTCCGAGCCGTGGCGGCCAGGACACTTCTTGGTGATGCCTCCGCCGACCCCGGCGGCGGCACGTTCGGGGTGACAGGACGCGGCGCACACGACCTGGAGACGATGCTGGCCGGCGTCGGGTTGACGATCCGTCTGGCCTTCGAGATCGACTCGGCCTTCGCTCACCTCGATGACGAGCAGCGTGCGGACAGGCTGCACTCGGTGAACATGCGGGCTGGAGAAGTCCGTCTCGCAACAGGGCTAGGCCCAGGAGAGCTGGTCAGCGCTGCAACCTACAGCCGCGGCGTGAAGCCGTTTACCGCAGTCTCGAACGATGCTCTTGGGCAGGTAGGGCCGTACTTCACAGTCGTGCCGTCAACAGGTGATGGGCGACCTCGGCGACCCTCGACTGCGGCCCCTGCCCCGGCCCCACAGCGCCGGACGCCGCGGGCTCCTGCATCGGATGCGACCGACGATGTAGCCCCCGCGGTGGACTACAGGCTGGTCCACAAGACCGACCTCCGCAACGGCATCGTGGTGGAAAGCAGCCCCACAGAGCTGCTGTGGCGGTTTTCCAACCGCCCACCAGAGGAGATCTTCCAGAGCGGTTTCCACCCCCACCCCGACACGCTGGACGTGGAAGACGTTAAGACCCTGGAAGACTGGGTGAACGCCTATGCGAAGATACCAACGGCACCGTTCATCTCGACGACCCGCGCGGACCAGGGGCACTATTTCAGTGATGCGCGGTCCTACCGCTACACGGTCAACCCGTCCCTGCTTGACGATCCCCGCGGCATCGACGTCTACGCCACTCTCCTGCGCAACAATCCGCTCTACCTGCTCAGCGAAATGATTGCCTCCCCGCCCGATGACGAGATCAAACAGCGAATATCTCTGACTGGTGCCGTAAAATTCTTTCACCGTTACAGGCTCAAGCGCCTCAACAACCCCGCCAAATGGGTCTCCTACGCCAACAATACCCTCCCCGAATTCGGCGCAAAATTGGCCACCTTCGACACTACTGCTGTCGAATTGTTCGCGTTCGCCAAGACTCGCACCGAATCGGTCGCCGAATTGCGCAAGTACTACTCCCCGGCCCCGCAGCTGGCCAGAAGAGAGCGCGAGGTGGCCTTCACCGCGAGTATCAGCCCGAAGGCTGTCATCAGCGTCTACGACATGGAAAACGACCGGACGGGATGGTGGAACGGCGCGGCTCGGCGGGTGCAATGGGATAGGTCTGCCGATGGCTGGGCACGGTTGCCTGATGGCTGGCAGGCTTCTCGTGCCGGACAGTTCGACGAGCAGAACGACGGAGAGCGGCGCGGGGTAGGGCCAGCTCTGACGGGGGAGCCGTGGAATTCGGGTCGGGTGCGTACCGACCGTTGGATCCCCTTTGGCCGTCGGCGCGGTTCGGCGGCCGACGCGGCTCGGCGGCCGACGTCGTCGGTCCCCCCGCCGCCCGCCTTCGGGTTCATCACCGGTGAGGACGGCAGGCCGCGTGTCATCCGGCCTGACGGCTCGGGGGAGCGGACCGAGGTCAGCTACACGTGGGCCTGGTACCGCGGCACCACCCCCCTCGACGACACAGTCCAGATCACCCGCCGCATCCACCTCATCCCCCACGACACCACCACCCCCGACCAGTCCGACGAGCTTCGCGACAGTCTCCTCCGAGCCGTCGACGACCTGGTCAACAAGCAGCACTACCGGCTGCCCGCCCTCCAGCCAGACCAGATCACCGGCCCTCATCTGCCCGGCCCTCTTCTCCACCTCACCATCGAGTTCACCGACACCCCCGACAGCGCCGACACCATCGTCCGCCTCCACCCTGGCCTGCCCACCTCTGATCAGCCGATGCGGCAGGACACCTGGTACACCGGCGTCCACGCCGCCGCCTACGTCCATGAACTTCTCCACGGCCTGGGTATCCGCGACGACCAACCTGACTCCCGCGCCCTCCTCCTGCCCGGCGGACACGCACCCCACCCCGTTCCGAAGGGCCGAGCCAGCCTGATGGGCCCTCTCCGCAACGTCACGGGCCTCACCCTCACCCCCGATCACCTGAAACAAATCGCCGACACCCTAAGGCCCCACTTCCACCACTCCCCACACCGCACCACCTAGACCAACAGCGGATCCCCCGGAGTCGTGAGAAGTGTCACCGCGTCGCAGAATTTCCCGGTGGCGGGCTCCGCCGAGACATCAGAGTTGCTCGAGTAGGTCGTCGGAGTGCATTTGACAGTGACCTCGGCGCGGTGCGCGCGGCCTACCTCCAGCACGGGGCCGGAGGTCCTCGACGCTGCCCTCTTCACCACCGATCCCACCTAGCGTGGGACAGGTCGGAGCGGCCGCGGACTCCTTCAGCACCCAGTGGCTCGACTCGCTGCCGGCCAGGGACGGTGCGTGAGCTGATGACGGCCTTCGCCGACGCCGTGGGAAGACCCTGTGTGGAGCAGGAACTTACGACCCTGCGGTCCGCTCGTTGACCAGTGTTCTCCAGCGGGTCCCGTCCGCACCCGACCCCGGGCATGACGGCCAGGGGTCAGCCGTCGGCATGCCACCTGGCCGCCCGGCTCGGTCTGGTTGTGATCCGGCTGCAGGTGCGTCGGGTTCTCCGCTGGGCGCCGAACCTGGCCGAACGGGCCTTCGTCGCCCCGGCGCCGAGCCGCCGCTGGGTCGCGGACCTCACCGCTTGCATCGTGCACCGGTCGTCGATGCCCGTTTGTCGTGGACACCAACGTCCTGGGTGCCTGGTCCATCACAGCGACGCGGGCGTCCACGTCACTCAAGCTCACCACCCACCTCCTGGCCGAGGGCAGCGCCGCAACCACCGGGCGGCCGACGATGCCTACGCCCCTCCTCGTCCGCGATCGACCTGTTCAAGTCCGATTCGATCAAGCCTCAGCGGCACCCTGAAAGATCCTGTCCGAGGTCGAGTTGGCCTTCGCCGAATGGTTCGCCCGGTGAAACCAACGCCGACTGCAGAGCGAGTTCGGGCACGTGCCGCCCGCGGCAGACGACGCTCCCACGTCCGCTTCCGACCTTGGGCGGCGGAAGGGCCGCCGGGAAGTGTTGCGAGGGTCCACGGCCATCACTTCCCGCCCGGCACTCTCAGCCTTAGCGTTCAGGATCGCGAGGAACACCCCCCCCCATCCGGCGTCAGCGATCGAACAGTTGAGACCCGCCTTCGAGGCGGCCTGGTAGGGTAGAAATGCGCCCGGCGTCTCGGAGTTCGGCTTCGGCGCGGGGGCCTTGCTCATGCTGCGGATCTTAAGGTCTTCGTGGGCGATGAAGTCGTGCCCGCGCACCAGGCCTTGAGCGGTCTTGTGTGCGTGGTCGAGCCGTTGGAGCCGCACGTTGCCGTCAGTTCCCGTGTGCTCTCGGCCGGAGTGTTCAACCGAGCGCATGGCGTGGACGGCTGTTGAGATCAGTCGTGACCGGGCGCTGCCGAGGGAAGGTCGGCGACGGCCGGGCTGACTACCCCCACGAACACCGCTGGCACGGGGCGAACTTACGGGTGGTGACGGATCCAACTGGGCGTCTATTGTGGCTCTTGCCTGCACTACTCGGCCGAGTCCACGACCTGACCGGGGTCTGCACACTCCGGATCATCCGGATCTGCGAACGCCAGGGTGTCCCACTCTCGCCGACCGCGCCTACATGGGAGCAGGATGTCCTCAGTCGCGCGTGGGTTTCACACCCGGAGCACTTGTGGGCATTCGAGGGAATACCGATGAGCCTCCGCTGGCCGCAGCCGCGTATCGGTCACGATCGCCTCGAAATCCGACACACCGGCGAACCGGCAGAAACTGACCGCCCCGAACTTCGTGTGCACTCCGGCGAAAACCCGGCGTCTCGCCACTCGCATCACCTGTGACTTGACTTCGCTGACCGCAGGATCGGGCGTTGTGAGGCCGTGGCTGCGGGAGATACCGTTGGCGCCGATATACGCCAGGTCGATCACGAAGCCGGACAGCATGCGCGTGGTCCAGTGGTCGACGGTGGCCATCGTGGTGCCGCGGACCCGGCCGCCCAGCAGTAGGACGGTGGTCGCTTCCCTTGCCGCCAACTCTCTGGCCACGCCGAGAGAAGGCGTTACTACGGTCAGCGGTCGGTGCTGCGGCAGCGCCTCTGCGATGAGCTGCGGGGTGAACCCCTCGTCGACGAAGACGGTCTCCGCGTTGCCGAGCAGTGCGGCGGCGGCCGCGGCGATGCGGGACTTCTCGGGGACGTGGTTGGCGGCCCGGAAAGCCAGGTCGGTTTCGAAACCGGCACTTTCCACGGGATAGGCGCCTCCGTGCGTGCGCCGCATCAGTCCCTGCTCTTCCAGGACAGTCAGATCCCGGCGGATCGTCTCCTTCGAGATTCCAAAATCTGCAGCGAGTTTGGAGACGGCGACGGACCCTGCATCTCGGGCCAGCTCGAGTATTCCCCTGCGGCGCTCCTCCGCACTCAAAGCGCACTTCCTCCTTGTAAATTCGGGCAGAAACAACCGCTCGGGCTTGCCACTCAGCCTCTACGAGGCGCAATGCCTGAAGCGTGACCGTCTCGCCTGCCTCGTAAATGAGAGCCTCTGCTGGTCAGGAGGCGCTTGAGCGCGAAGCGCGCAGGTCGGATTTGGCTGTGACAATAACGGTTTCTCGCTCCCTAGTACGTGGCGAATGGCATGCCGATGTGGATAGTACAGGGGGGTCGACTGAACTTTTGGACAGAGTTCGAGGTACAGATGGACCTCTATTCAGGTGCAGCAAGGGTTCGGGTGCGACCCGACCGGCGCACCCGAGCACCTTGGATGCCGTCGCCGGAGGGCTCAGCAGTCGCCCACGCAAGACGTGGCACCCTCGCGGACGGCCTCGGAGCCCACAGCCAAGTGCATCGACGTTGCGCCAAGTTGCATGCCTTGCAGTCGGCGCCGAGGGGATCGCGTCCGGCCGTGCGCCAATGCGCACGTCCGTCGCACGTCGCCGGCCCGATCTGCGCCTCGCATCCCAGCCTCCCTGTGCCGCCGAGTGGTTTGGTGGCGAGTGGCTGCGCCCGATCGTCAGAGGAATCCGAGCGCGGTGTCGGGGTGGCAGTGCGGGTTTTGAGATCGGTGAAGGTACTCGCGGGCATTTTGGAGTGTAAGGACGAGTAGCAACAGCGGATGCCTGTCACTGGTGTTTACGGTCCGGGGTCTCCCAGGTGACCATGGTGTTACGAATGTATGTCTGCATCTGGTGCAGGGGGTGCTCAGCTTATGGGGCCGAAAATGGCGGTGAGTTCGAAGGGGACTTGTGCCGGGCAGGCGCATCGCAATCGACGGGCGTCGCGTGAACGTGTTCACCCCCGGGAAAACAGTGAGGTGGTCCCGGATCTCTTCCCCCTTGACGACGTGACCGAGTCGGCGTCGAGGACGATGGTGCTATCCGCTGCGATTGCCGACCGCATCGGTCTGGTGCGGACCCGTCGCGGATCCAGGGCGCATTGCGAGGGGCGGACGTGATCGCTGGTGATGTGCAGCCGATGTACAAGGTATTCGTCGATGGTGTGTCTGCTGCTCGGGGCAGGACTGGTGAGGGTGATTCCTTTGCCAGGGAGACTGGGCCGTTGGTGGCCAGGCAGGGCGAGGCGTCGGGTGCGACGGTGGGGGCTGTTGCTGAAGCGATCGCTGCTGCGGTGGACGGTACGGCAAGCAAAGTGGAGAGCGTCCGGTCCCGGCACGGCGAAAGAGGGTTGTCATCGGGCGGGAAGCGCGTAGGGCTGTCGACGCCGGTGGGCGTTGAGTGGTGAGGCGTTGAGTTCGGGTGGCTATTGAGGCGACGGAGTGGCAGCAGGTTCTGTCTCTCTGTCTCATAGGTGAGCGGTTTGTTGAGGCGAATGAGGATGAGGGGTATGC
>NZ_JBIRTX010000043.1:0-25884 GCF_044334895.1 Streptomyces sp. NPDC020681
AGCCCGCTGGCCATCTGTCACCGACAACGGCGGAATCTTCGGACCCGGACGACTCATAACCGAACCAACGACGAATCTCCGACTCAGGTCACTAGTACTCCAGCCGTAGATCGCAATCTTGCTGGTCACGGCGATATGAAGGCAGGTGCGGACACCGGCAGAGCCCCCTCCCCTGCGGGAGGGATCTCAGGCCGACGCAGCCGACGACATCAACTCCTCCAGCTTGTTGAGGCTCTGTGTCCAGCCTTCCTCGTGGAGAGCTTGGCGCCGCTCAGTGGCGAAGTCGCCCTGGCTGAAGGCCAACTCGGCCCGCGTACCGCCGATATCGCGAAGCGACAGCGTCACCACCGTCTCCCGATCCTCGGGATCGGGATCCTCCCACCGGAAGGTGTAGGACAGGCGTGCCGGAGGGACGACCTCAAGGAATTCCCCCACCAGGTAGAACAGATCGCCTTCCGGAGGCTGCATCGCGATCCGATAACCACCTCCTGGCCGAAGGTCGCTCTCCACACTGGGGATGACGAATCCGTCAGGTCCCCACCACTTGGTGAGTTCCTGCGGTTGGGTCAAGGCTCGGAATACGACCGGGCGCCGTGCGCGGAAAACACGCTGCAGATGCAGCCTCAGCCCGCCATCGTGCGTCATCACGAACCTCCTCCAACCGAAGGCGTCGAGATTGACTACCGCACCTATCCTAAGTACCCCAGCTATAGGCCGCGATCTCGCTGGTCAGGGGCGATGTGAAGACAGGTACGGCCACCGTTGATCATCGCGTGCTGTGTGGACAAACGAAGATCAAGCGGAGGCCGCAGGCCATGGCGTACTTCCGCTCGCTGGCTGGACATGTTCGATGCCCTGATGGGCCGGATCGCAGGCCGCTTCGCGCGGATCGAACCGCGACGCCGCGCACGGTCCCTGCCTCGCCATCACCGCCGCACACGAACAGACCCGTCATCCCTCCCCGGACGGGTTCATCCCGCTGACCTGCAACGAGATCCAGCAGTTGTTCACCACGCTGACAGTCCAGCCCGTCCACGCCCCAGCCCACCGGCTTTCGTGGTCCGACTGGCGACGACGCCAGCAAGCCCGCGCCCGCAACGGCCACTACCCTGCGACAAACAGCCCAGACCCCATGAACATCAAGATCTACGGCTGGAGTACTAGGCGCCAGGCACTCGGTACTGGACCTCCTCGGCCTTGCGCAAGGCCTCCAAAGTGTCGTCAACGGTCAGGAGGACCGTCGTTTCCAACGAGCTAAGCCCACGGCCTCCGGTAATCGCCACCGCAACTGCAGCCATGGAAACGTTGTCGGGGGCTTCCCATAGCGTGTAGCCGTCGTGTGGGCCGAAGGCGTACCAGAACCCATGGAGCTTTCCACCGACCGACTCGATGTACGACTGAGCGGCCTCTCTGCGGTCCTCTGGATTACCGATCATCCTGGACCAGGTCTCAGGCGTGTAGCTGAACCTCGATAGATAGAGCGGCATGCCTCTCCCTCTCGTTTGCAGGGTTCTGCGCGCGAGTTGTCGTCAGGCGTCGGACTCTAACCGGCGGAACCCTGATGCGGGCTTCAATGCTCCTGCGTGTCATACATCGCTCCGCATACCGACGCAGGCCCATTGCCGTCATGAAGAAGCGCCGCTTCCCATGGGATTGACCTTGAGCAGTTCCGGAAACCGACGGTGCTCTCCAGCCTGAAAGCATCGTTCGCGTAGTTCAGGCTGGCTATGAAACTCTGACCATCGAGGCTCATCGATCTTGGGCATGACGACGACCCCGGTACCGTCGGCACCGGGTTGCATCTGCATCCCAAACCGGACCGCCCGCTAGCCGTCCAGGCGAGGGGCGGTCCGGCCCACAACCGGCCTACGGGGACCGGAAGTTGGCCTCGGGCTTTCCCAAGGGGCACTGTCCGGCAGGTGATCGGGTCGTGTCCGCGTGTGCGCGTCGCGGGCGGCGGTCGTGGAGTGGTCATCAACTGCTTGGCGTTGTTTGGCCGGAAGCTACGGATGGGGCTTCTCGGTGTGGTCGGTCAAGGCAGGATCTCGATGTACCCGTCGGTTCCGTGCAGGCGGATCCGCTGCCCGTCCCGGATCCGCCGGGTTGCCTGCTCCACGCCCACGACGGCCGGCAAGCCGTACTCCCGGGCGATCACTGCGCCATGGGTCATCAGGCCGCCCACCTCCGTCACCAGGCCCGCGATTCCGACGAACAGCGGCGACCAGCTGGGGTCCGTGAAGGTCGTGACCAGGATGTCGCCCGCGTCGAGATCGGCCTCCGCCATGTCCAGGATGACGCGGGCCCTTCCCTCGATGGTCCCGGCGGAAACCGGTAGGCCGATCAGGGCGCCGGCCGGCACGTCGTCGCGCCGGTACGCCCCGGTGACGGCCTCGCCATCCGATGTGAGCACCCGGGGCGGTGTGAGCGCGTGGTACGCCCGGAACGCGTCCTTGCGCTGCTGGATGAGCTGGTCATCCACCTGCTTCGAGCGCACGACGTCGTGGAGTTCCTGGAACGTGAGGTAGAAGATGTCCTCCTTCTCAGGAAGCACGTTGGCCTGCACGAGGCGCTCGGCCTCTTCCAGCAGGGCCTGCTTGTAGACGAAGAAGCGGCTGACGATGCCGTACTTCGGGTACTCCCGGTAGCCGATGAAGGTTCTGACCCGGTCGATCATCCGCTTGGCCTCGTCGGCCTTCTGGTCCCCGTCCGGCAGGGCCCGCAAGCGTGACAGCACGTCCTGTTCCTTCTTCTGCGCCTTTTGCCGCCCTTGCTCGAAGCGCCGCTCGGCGGCGCCCGGTTCGAAGTTCCTGACGTTGTCGAGGATCACGGGCACGAGCGTGGTGGGGCACTCGCGCCAACGTGGCCTCGTGATGTCGATCTCGCCGACGCAGCGCATGCCGTACCGGTCGAGGTATGCCTCGATGGCGTCGCGCGCTTCGGTCCCGCCCGCGAGCTTCGCCAGCTCGTCCAGGAAGCCCTCGTCCTCGACGTCTTGGAGGAACGCCACCACCTCCGGCTGCGGGCGGATCACGTCCGCGACGTCGAGCAGCGCCAGCCCCATCTCCGACGTGACGTTGTCGGGGGCGGACAGCGTGAGCGTGTCAGCCGCGTTCTTCTCGCCCAGCCACTCCTGCAGCTTGTCGTTGAGCCACCACGTGGCCTCCATCCCCGCCATGATCGCCTGCATACTGAGCGGATCGCTGAGCACTCGTTTGTGCTCCTCGAAGGCCTCCAGCAGGAAGTCGAACAGCGCCGGTCCGGTCTTCGTCCGGATGTCGCGCTCCAAGGTGGCGATGGACGCCTGGCTGCGCTCGATCAGCTCGGTGACGATGGCCGGATCGGTCTCGATCGGGGCGGACGCGCCGCCGGCCGGCGGCCCGCCGGGGCCCGAGTCCGGGAGCGACGGGACGAAATCGTCGCGGTCGAGGACGGTCTCCAGCGCGTCCCTGACCAGCGGATCACCTTTCCCCAGGACGTCCAGGAGGGCGGCGCGGCTCGCGGGCGAGGCCAGCCGCCGGGTGACGTCGACGAACAGCCTCCCGCCGGCCTCGTGCATCGGCACCATGGCCATCAGCTGCCACATGGAGAACCCGAGGGGCTTCATGGGGTCGGTCATCATCTGCTGATGACCCACGGAGACGTAGACGTGGTTCTCCTGGTCGCCCGTCTCGGGGATGGGGAACAGCGTCGTGATCGGCCGGCTCTGCACGATCTGGAAGCCGTCGTCGGCCAGGCACCATTCGATGTCCTGCGGGCGGCCGAAGTGCGCTTCGATCCGCCGTCCGAGCTGCACGAGCCGTACGACCTGCTCATCCGTCAGCGCCGGCTGCTCCTGCCGCTGCGAGTCGATCGCCACTTCCTGCGTGCCGCCGGCCGCCAGGGCGTGAACGGCACGCTGTTTGGCGGCGATCGCCTTGGCGACGACTTCGCCATGTCGCACCTTGAACACGTCAGGGTTCACCAGGCCGGAGACCAGGGCCTCGCCGAGGCCGAAGCCGGCGTCCACGGTGGCGACCTTCCGGTTGCCGGTGACGGGGTCGGCCGTGAACAGGATGCCGGCCGCATGCGGGAAGACCATCTGCTGCACGACCACGGCCATGTGGACCGTACGGTGGTCGATGCCGTTCCGCTGGCGGTAGGTCACGGCCCGCTCGGTAAACAGCGAGGCCCAGCACCGGCTGACGTGCTGGAGGATCGCCGTCGGCCCCACGACGTTCAGGTACGTGTCCTGCTGGCCGGCAAAGGAGGCCGTCGGCAGGTCCTCTGCCGTCGCGCTGGATCGGACGGCGTAGGCGGCTTGCTCGCCGAGTTGGGCGAGCGCGCGGGTGATCGCCGCCGCGAGATCGCCCGGGATGGCGATCCCTTCGATGGTCCGGCGGATCTCCGCGCTGAGCGTGCGGATCCCCTCCCGGTCGTCCGGGTTCAAGCGCGACAGCCGTTCGAGCCGATCGTCGATCGACGGCGCTTCCGCCATGATCCGCCGGAAGGCGTCCGTCGTCACGCAAAAGCCACCCGGCACGCGGATGCCTTCGATCCGCGACAGCCCGCCCAGGTGCGCGGCCTTGCCGCCAACGACCGCGACCTGCATGTCGTCAACCTCTTGAAGGCCCAACACGTACTGCTCAATCATCGCGATACCTCCGAGGCAGCCGTGTCCCGTTGCACTGCGGTGGCCGATCGAATCACCGGCGCCCCCAACTCTGTCGAACCTCTTGTCGAGCACGTCCTCATCCAAGGTCGCCTTCCCTCCGACGAGTCGGCCGACCGCTCCCCCCAGTCGGGCGGCGCGCACCCCCGCACCACCGCACCGAGCGCTCGCGACCGCACTGGCGGTCCCACCACTGGTTCGACGTCACCGCGTCCCCCATACGTCGACAACACACGCACGTCGTGCCCCTCATTTCCGCAGGTTGTGGCATCGGCCGACGATTGTGCGCCGTGACCCGGGTCTTGCGGCAAGCCCCCCAGCGCGCTATACGTTGAGAGTGGCAAGGAGAGAGCTCTCCTTGCCTTTGCCATGTGCCGTCCAATGGACCGTCTCCAAGCCCTGGCCGGCTGTGGCTGACGAGCGGCCTTGTAGGGATGCCGATCGCCCGTACGCCGCCGGACAGTCGGTTCCGGTCAGCGTCTTCCCGCGCGGTCGAGTGCCTCTTCAGCCTGCGCGGCCAGGGTTGCTACAAGATCGGCTGCGGATGGCAGGTCGGTGATCAGGTCGATGCCTTCGCCGGCCCACATCGGCAACGAGGGGATGCTTCCCCGCGCCACGTCGTCCTGGTAGTCCTGCCTCGCCCTGGGGTCTGCGGCGAGTTCCGCTTCCCTGCCCCGCCAATGGTCGAGGTAGCGGTGGCCAAGGGTGCGAGCGGTGTACTTCGACGGCCACTGGGAGCCTCGGGCGATGTCGAGCACCCTGCTGCGCTCGGTGTCCTCGCCACGTCCCTCGACGATCGCCTTGGCGGTCGCGGGATCCACCAGGGCCTCGGTCGTGGCTTGGAAGCGGGTGCCGACGAGCGCCCCCGAAGCTCCCAGCGCCAGGGCTGCCGCGACACCGCGGCCGTCGGCGATCCCGCCGGCCGCCAGTACGGGCACGGGTGCCGCCAGATCAACCACGACCGGAACGAACGGCAAGGTGGAACGCCCTTGTCGGGCCCCATGCCCACCGCTTTCGGTGCCCTGCGCCACGATGACGTCGGCGCCCACGTCGACCGCCCGTCTGGCCTCGTCCAGATCGGTCACCTGAATGATCAGCACCGTGCCCGCGGCGCGGATGCGCTCAGCGAACGGACTCGGGTCCCCGAAAGACAACATCACGGCCCTGGGCTCGTGCTCCAGCGCCCGCTCGATCGCGCCGGCATCGATCTGCCAAGTCAGGAAACCGATGCCCCACGGCTTCCCGGCGGCTTCCGCAACGAGCGGCAACTCGCGGGCCAGCCACTCCGGGTCCCCGTTCCCGGCCCCCAGCATCCCGAGCCCACCACCGCGCGAGACTGCCGCCGCCAGCGAACCGCCGGCTGATCCGCCCATCGGCGCCAGCGCGATCGGGTGCTGCACACCGAACAACTCCGTGAACCGCGTCGACAGCGCCATGGCCGCCATCATCCCCCGCGGCGCCCCCGCGAACATCACTTGCTGTGGCATTCGGGGCCAGACAGCTCCCCGCCAAGTGGTGGGCTCCGGAAGCGTTTCGCGGGTTGCCGGCGGAGTGCTGCTGGCGGAAGAACACGGCGATGCGCAACCGGCTCGTGGCCCAGGCCGACGGTCAGCCCTCACAGCGTGCGGTCACGTAACTGCTTCTTCAGAGAGCCGAGTTCACGGGAAACCCCTAATCTCTTGCCATGGCAGGTAGCGCTGGACCTCCCGCAGCCGAAGGACACTACGACTTACGGCGTGGGGCCGCCTCCTACGCTCCAATCGTCGGCGCTTTTGGCGCACTCTCCGTGCCGGCCATCACCGTGCTGTTCACCACCTCGAAGGCAGGCAACACCACACTGATCACACTGGCAGCCGGTCTGCTGGTCGTGGCCATGATCGCGAGTCTGACTGGGTCGATAGCCCTGGCCGCGGTCGGCGCGGAACAGAAAGAGACGGCCAACCTTCCGCCGGCCGTGATGTTCATAGCCGTACCGGTGGTCGTTTCCCTGGTTTCTGTACTCGCCGCTTTCCAGGTTCTGGCAGCGATCTACCTGCCAACAGCAAAGACACTGTTTGCCTTCATCACGGGTGCGGGCGGCCTCGCGGGCGCGTACTTCACCTCCTTCGCAGTGGGCGACAGCTGGCGTGCCGGCCCCAGCGACCCCGCGGTGCGGGCCGCGTGGCTGCCCGACCAGTGGATCAGGTCGCACGAGGCCGCGTACCAACAGGCCAATCGTGTCGCCTGCGTCAGCGCCGCCCCAGCTGTCATCGGGCTGGCCCTCCGCCTCTTCGACACCGGCTTGCGGGCCACGGAGACAAGCGTGAACTGGCTGATCGGAGTGGGCCTGCTCCTAGCCCTGTTGGGAACCTTCGGCGGCGTCCAGCGCACAAGCCATCCGGTGAACGGGGATCAACACGGGCTGAAACCGTACGAGGCATACGGGACAGCCATCTCGGTAGGCCTCTACACACTCGCTCTGATGGTGTACCTGCCTTAGACGTCGTCGCACTTGGAGATTCCGCGGCAGCCGGACAGCAGTCGGCCGCGACTCAAAGGGGGCCGGTGTCCCAGGTGCCGATGATGATCTCCCCGGGTAGCGGTGCCGGGATCCTCGCATCAGCCACCGACAACACGGCTATGGACTCGGCTTCTTACGCTGAACGGCGACGCCGACCGCCATAGCGATGAGAGCGCCCGCGAGCACGAGCCCGGCGTAACCAGCGCGCTGGGTCCGCTGCGCGGTGCACTCGCCGCGATAGCTGGAGTACCCGTCCTCCGTCACCTCCGCGTGCGGAGAGACGACGGACCCGCACTTCAGAGTCAGGCTCCGCTCCAGCCCGCTCGGGCGCACGACGGTCTCGTGGAAGTCAGCCGGCAGCAGCAGCATGAACACCGCCACCACGGCCAAGAGAACCGTCAGCCCTGGCCACACCAGATGCTTAGTCCTCGCTCGCTCTTTGCGCGCCAGTGCCGCCCCTACCTCCGACGGCAACTGATGCTCACTCCCAAAGGACATACTGAGCCGAACCCCCGTCACCTGCTGACATGACCATGACCTGTGGAGCGTACCGGCCGCGCACTGAGCCATCACGGCGGGGGCGCAGGGCGCGGCGCCCGATCACCGCAGGCGCGTCGAGCCGTACTCCCCCAGACCTGCTCTCCGCCGCCCCGCCCCCTCCACGTCCGAGGGCCGAGCCAAGTCCACGCAGCCCTGGAGCGAAGAACTCGGGAGCGCGTCGCCGCGCGCCAACTCACCATCCCCACAGTCACCTTGCGCCCCGGACATTGCCTCACCTCCCCACAGCCCCTACATTGATCCGCGACTTAGCTCCCTTCCCTCCACTAATGTCGCGGACTTCCTGACCCCAAGTCCGCGCAGATTCCCGGGAGTTCTTCCATGCGTGGACGCATATCCCATATATCCCGCAACCGTCTCACCTTGACCGTCGGCGTCGCGCTGGTGGCGGCGCTCGCCGCCACCGCCCCTGTCGCGGCGGATCAGGGCCGGGGCAGTAGCACCCCGCCCGCCCAAGCAAGCGGCAGCGGCGGCGCCCGCTCCGCCGACAACGTCGAGGCCGAGGTCGAGGTCGAGTACTTCGCCGGCCCCGGCAGCCACCCCCGCCACACACACGTCCCCGCCTCCACCCCGCTCACCAGGAAAGAGCAGGCCACGATCCAGGACGACGGCGACGTCGTGCCGATCGTGGAGGCCGGGCCGAGCGATGCCAAGGTCGACGTCGTCTTCATCGGAGACGGCTACACCGCCGCCGAGCAGGAGGACTTCCATGCCGATGTGCGCACCAAGTGGCGGGAGATGACGGCCGTCGAGCCGTACACCGGGTACGAGGACCTCTTCAACGTCTGGGCCGTCGACGCGCACTCGCAGCAGTCCGGCGTCTCGGGTGACCCGACCATCGACGTCCGCAAGGACACCGCCCTGAACTCTGAGTTCTTCTGCGACGGCATCGAGCGGCTGCTGTGCGTCGACACCAACAAGGTCGAGGCGTACGCCAGCAAGGCCGCCGACCCCGACCTCGTCATCGTGCTCAGCAACTCCACCAAGTACGGCGGCGCCGGCTACAACGCCATCACCTCGCCGTCCGGGTATGACGGCATCGGCACCGCCTCCTCCGACCACCCCGACTCCGACCAGATCGCCGTCCACGAGACCGGCCACTCGTTCGGCAAGCTCGCCGACGAGTACTGGTACGACGACAGCACCTACACCGGCCCCGAGCCAGGCGAGTCCAACATCACCAGGCTCAGCACCGACGAGATGGCCGCGCAGCAAGCGAAGTGGTACCGCTGGCTCGGCCAGCAATCACCTGACGGCGGCACCATCGGCGCGTACGAGGGTGGCGGCTACCACGGTCACGGCCTCAACCGCCCCACCGAGAACTCGATCATGCGCACGCTGGGCCGCGAGTTCAATCTGCCCGGGCGTGAGGCGATGATCGCAGGCTTCCATCAGCACGCACCGGTCCTCACCGGCCTCACACCCACCCACCGGCAGTTGCGCGGCGGCGAAAGGATCCGCGTCGAGGCGTCTGCCCACGCGCGGCTGCGCTGGTACGTCGACGGCCGCGAGGCACGACAGGCCCGGGACGCAAGCAGCGTGACCCTCAGCGCGCTCGGGGTGCCCGCCGACGGCCGCCCGCACACGGTCACAGCACGCGCCACCGACCCGAACAAAGCAGTCCGCGACCCGAAGCTGCGCAAGCTCCTGAGCGGTTCGCTGAGTTGGCGGGTCAAGCGCTGACGCGCTGAGGCGGCGGTCGCGCGCACAACGGCCGCGGCGCCGTCCTACTGCCCCGGTGGTCCGACGTTCCCGCGAGCGGGCCGGGCGCCCAGCAGCGTACCGCTAACCGCACGAGTCCCTACTGGGCCGCCGAATGCGACGCGCACGCACTCGGCGGCCCAGACGCGCCAGCCCTGACATATCGCCCAAGGCTCAGACGTCAAACGACAAGGTGAGGGCCTGTTACTGCGGTGGCAGTTCGAAGGGGCCGGCCACCGCGGCGGTGCGCCGACGCGGTCTCCCACGGGGCGGACGTCCTTCTACGCCTCGGCGTCTGCCGCCCTGTGGAGCGCGGCCACATCGATCTTCTTCATGCCGAGCATCGCCTTCATCGCGCGCTGCGCACGGCCCTGGTCCGGGTCGGTGAGCAGCTCACCGAGCGCGGCAGGGCTGACCTGCCAAGACAGGCCGTACTTGTCCTTCAGCCAGCCGCACGGGCCTTCCTCGCCGCCTTCGGACAGCTTCGTCCAGTAGTAGTCGACCTCCTCCTGGTCCGCGCATTCGACGAGAAGGGAGATGGCCTCGTCGAAGGTGAACTGGGGGCCGCCGTTGATCGCGGTGTACGGCTGGCCGTCGAGGACGAAGTCGACGGTCAGAACAGTGCCCGCCGCGCGCGGGCCCGCCGCGCCGTAGTACAAGACGTTCGTGATCTTCGAGTTCGGGAAGACCGAGACATAGAATTTCGCGGCCTCTTCACCCTGGGTATCGAACCAGAGATTGGGCGTGATGCGGGGCATTGCACTCTCCTCGTCGACTGCGCTGCGGTTCTCTCCGCTGTCTCTGCTGTCTCTGCTGTCTCTGTGTGGACCGTCGCACCGCCCGGAACTCATCGCCACCCGGCGACCCGGCTTCCTGGAGGTGGAGCACCCGCTCCAGGCCGATCCCGAAGCACTCGTCGTACGGGGCGAGAACCTCGGCTTCCGTGGAACGTGCAGGCCGGATACGCCACCGGGGGCTCGCCCGCGACGACGAAACCCACCTCCGCCGCTCCGAAGGCATAGTCCACGTCGCGATGATCGACCTCATCAGCCGACCACTCGACCTGTCCGCCTCGGTACGGACCACGAACCTCCAGCGGCCCACCGGGCCGCGCGCCAACTCCGCGCGCGGCACCATCTGGATCAACGCCTACGCCGACATGTCATCCGCCACGGTGCCGTTCCCCTTTCGGTCAACCGCATCCCGGCGAGCCAGCTGCGTCTCTCGCAGGACCGCCCAGGCGTCCGCCACGGGGCCCACGTGCCCGAGCTTGTCGGGGTTGAGCACCGTGCGGATCGCCAGGATCTGGCCGTCGAGGATGTCGAGCGTCCACGTGTTGACGACCTTGCCGTCCCGGTCGCGGAAGATCGCGCCCGGCTGGCCGTTCACCTGGTGCGGCTCCACAACGCCGCCGATCCGGGCGAACGGTGGGAGGAGGGCGGCGAGTACCCGGGACACATGGTCGGCGCCGAAGAAGCCCCTGGCAAACTGCGGGGCCTTGCCGCCGCTGTCCGCGATCAGCTGAACGTCGGCGGCGAGCAGTTCCCGCAGCCCGTCGACGTTCCCCTCGCGCAGGGCGTCGAAGAACCGCCCGGCGAGTTCCTCGCGCTCCCTGCGGTCGGCCTCGAACCGTGGCCGGCCCGCGTCCATGTGTCGGCGCGCCCGCACCGCCAGTTGGCGACACGCCGCCTCCGACCTGCCCACCGCCGAGGCGATGTCCGGGAAGCCGAAGCCGAACACCTCCCGCAGCACGAACACCGCCCGCTCGAGCGGGCTGAGCCGCTCCAGGAGCAACAGGGCCGCCATCGACAGCGAGTCGGCCAGCTCGGCCGAGTGCTCCGGGTCCTGGTAGGGGTCGGTGAGCAGTGGCTCGGGGAACCACGGTCCGACGTACTCCTCCCGCCGCCGGCGGGCGGAGCGCAGGACGTCGATCGAGACCCGGGTGATCACGGCCGAGAAGAACGCCTTGGCCGACGCGGGCCGGGTCGGGGAGAGCTCGTAGCGCAGCCAGGTCTCCTGGACCGCGTCCTCGGCCTCGCTCACGGTGCCCAGGATGCGGTAGGCGATCGAGAACAGCAGTGGCCGTAGCTGTTCGAACTCCTCGACCCGGCTCACGCCAGGCCCTCCTTGAAGCCCTGCCGCCACGACGGGTAGCGCAGCTCCCAGCCGAGCTCCCGCTTGGCCTTGGCGTTGGAGAAGCCGCGCCCCTCGGTCATCATGGTCACCACCACCTCCCCGGCCAGCAGCCGGGCCAGCCACTTGGGGACTCGCATCGGCGGCTTCGCGCCCGCGCACGCCGCCAGGTGCGGCAGCCACTCGCTCTCCGGGGCCGGTTCGTCATCGACAATGTTGAACACCCCCGTCGCCTTCTGCTCCACGGCCAGGACGGTGGCGCTCGCCGCGTCGTCCAGATGCACCCACGATGCGTAGCCGCTGCCATCACCGACAAGCGGGAACTGCCGCTTGCGTACGAGCACGACCTGGTCGTCGGTGGCGCCCGGCCCGTAGAACGCGCCGTATCGCATCACCGCGCCGCCCGCCCTGCCGACCACGTCCTCGACGTGGCGGAGCGCTGCCATCGCCGTGTGCGCAGCCGTCCCCTCGTGCAGGTCCAGCGGGTCCTCCTCGGTCTTCACCCATCCGCCCTCGCGGATTCCGTTCCAGTTGGCGTAGCCCTGTGCGACGAAGTGCGATACGCCGGTCGCCTCGGCGGCGGCCAGCAGGTGATCCGTCCCCTCGGTGCGCAGCCGGGTGGTGGGGACGGACCACCGATCGAAGTGCTTGAGGTCGGGCTTACCGCCGTGAGTGAGACTGATTCCTGTCATCTGGTGCACGATCACGTCCGGCCGGGCGGCCGCCACTGCTTCACCGACGGACGCCGCGTCCAGTCCGTCCATCACGACGCCGTCCGCGCCCAGTTGCTCCAACAGGCCGAGCTTGGCCGAGCTCGTCGTCGTGCCCGTCACCTGGTGTCCCCTGGCCACCAGCTGCGGTACCAGCCGCCGCCCCATGACCCCGGCTCCGCCTGCCACAAACACCCGCATGACCATCACCTTCCTGATCCCAAGGACTGTCTCTGAAACCTGAGACGAGACAGCCCGACCGGCTGTGACATGGGGAGGAAGACAGTCGCGTCAGGTAACCCTCCGTAGCTGAGCCGGAACCCGCTGAAAACGGCGGTGGCCGGCCGACGACCTGTCCGGCTGAGCGGCCGGCGGATCCTTCGGACTCAGTGACTCATCGCGGTCTCCCGCTCGATGCGCGACAGCTTCTCGGGATTGCGCACGATGCAGAGTCCGTCAGGACTGCGCCAGGACCGCGGTTGTTCGGCGTAAGCGTTCATGCGGTCTCGCCCACGCGCTTGGCCGGGAACCCGTGTGTACGAGCGCTGATCACAACGACCAGAACCGGCACGAGGAGCACAAGGACGCTCCAGGGGAAGGAAGTTGAGCCGAGAATGCCGAGGAGGATGCCGCCGACGACTCCACCACCGGCCATGGCCACGTTCCACAACGTGACGAGCATGGCTTGTACGGCGTCTGCCGCCTCGTCGCCTCCCGCGTCGCCCCCGGCGGTCTGCAGGAGAGTGGGCACGCCTCCCCATCCCAGGCCCCACAACATCACCGCCACGTAGACCAGAGCGGGGCTGTCGGCCAGCAGTGCCAGGATGGCGGCAGAAACGGCGACCAAGATGGTGCTGGCGATGGTGAGGCGTCGCAGCCGACGGTTGATATGCGCGCCCACGATCCAGATGCTCACCAGGCAGGCTGCGCCGAAGGCCAACAGGACGAGGTCGGTGGATTCGCCCATGCCGAGCCTGTCGAGGAATGTGGCGATGTACGTGTAGAGGATGGTGTGGGCCAGTACGAAGACCAGAGTGACGAACAGGACAGGTGCCACGCCGGGGACGGTGAGGGCCCGCAGCAACGGGCGTCGGCCGTCCGCCCGTTGCCCGGGGTGGTCCGGGACTGTCGCAGTGATCCATGCGATCACGACGACCGTGAGCGCGGTCATGATCAGGAACGTCACCCGCCAGCCGAGCGCTGCACCGATGAAAGTCCCCGCGGGCACTCCCAGCGACAGAGCTACAGGTATGCCGGCCATGGCAATGGCGATCGCCTTACCTTGCAGGTGAACGGGTGCCATGCGCCGGGCGTACCCGGCCAGCAGCGCCCAGGCAAGACCCGCGGCCACCCCGGCGACGAGCCGCGCCACCATGGTCAAGGGATAGTGCACGGAGACAGCGGTGACCGTGTTGGCGACGGCGAAGGCTGCCATCGCTGTCAACAGCAGCCGCTTGCGCCGCCACCCTGCTGTGGCCGCGGTCAAGGGTATCGCCGTAAGCGCCGTTCCGATGGCGTAGATCGTTACGGACTGTCCCATCGCTGACTCACCGACCTTGAGGTCAGCGCTCATTGCGGGCAGGACGCCCGCGGGCAGCGTCTCGGTCAGACTGGTGATGAAGACGGCCGTGGCCAACGCCAACAGGGCCGCCAGGCGGAGTTTGCGGTCCTTGGCTCCCCCGGCGGTGCCAACGGGTAGCTCAGTGCTGCGGATTGTCATGCGCGTATGCTCAAACCCTCACACAGATGTGATGGTCAACTGGACACCATGTGAGGTGGCGCACATGCGCATCGGGGAGCTGTCGGAGCGCACGAACACATCCCGCCGACTGCTGCGTTACTACGAGGAGCAGGGACTGATCATCTCTGACCGTTGCGCGAACGGCTACCGCAACTATGACGACCGGCTGGTAGACCGGGTCTTGCAGATCAGAGGACTGCTCACTGCCGGACTGCCGACCCGGATCATCAAGCAGATCCTCCCGTGCCTCGACAAGCCCCGGAGCATCTACTTCCCGGATGCAACACCGGAGATGATCGCCACACTGGAACTCGAACGCGACCGCATGACCGAACGCATCAACTGCCTGGCCCGCAACAGGGACGCCATCGACGCCTACCTCGACGCAGTGCTCAGCAACAATCGCCCACACGCGGCCGCGGATGAAGCGTCGACAACGTCATGACCGCAACAAGGTGTACTGACCTGCTCTGGGTTGCTGACAAGTCTCCGGCGCGACTTGAACATCACTGCCGGAATGGGATGATTGAGCAATTTATAGTGGTTCGATGCAACTTGTTCCTAGATGGGCCTTGCTCTCGTCGGGATGTGCGCCTGTCCTGTTGATCGGAGGGTGGTCGATCGCGGCGCTCCTTGAGGGGCCCGCGTATGACCCTGCTACTCAGACGATCAGCGTCTTGGCGGCGTACGGATCTGCGGGATTCTGGGTGATGACCGGAGCGCTGCTGGCCGTGGGTGTGTGCCACCTGTTTACCGCCTGGGGGCTGCGCCCAGCCTCGCTCGCCGGACGGGCGGCGGTGGAGTGACGGCGTTGATCGTGGCTCTGGTCCCGGTGCCGAGCAGCGGAGGTTCCCTGCACCACGGTTCAGTTGCCGCGGCCGGATTCACTCTCCTGGCGCTGTGGCCAGTTCTGGCGGCCGATCGCAGTGGAGCCGCACCATGGGGACTCCGGCCCGTACCCTCAATCGTGGCGACCGCGCTCATAGGCGTCGGCGCAGCCTGGTTTCTGATCGAAATCGAGTATCACGGTGCCCCTGGTGTCGCTGAACGCCTTGTGACAGCCATTCAGTCCCTCTGGCCCTTCGTGGTCGTCGCCTCCTGCCTACTCCGCCCTCGCAGCGATGGACCCTCCAATTGACCAGCGCCGACAGTGGCTTTGGTCACGGGTGACGACAGCAGATGAACACGTCACCGCGCAGCACGCGAAGGGCGACTTGTTCGATGTTCACGAGAAGTGGTTCTGGCTCAGTTTCTGCAATGGCTGGGCTCGCGCGATCACCAGCGGCGGGACCATCTCACTGCCGGCTTGCGCCAGTTCCTTGATGCCGGGGATTCCGTGTATCGCGGGCGTATCGAAAATCGCATACGCCACCGCAACGGCCGTCCGTCTCCAATGAGGGCATGAACCACGACGCATCCCTGTCAGCACCGCCCCGCCGCACGCGCAGGACGGTGCTTCTCAGCCTGGTGATCCTCGGCTTGGCGAGCGCCGTGTTCGTCGTGCGGGGGCCGCTCATGATGTCCGCTCCGAGGTGCATGGCCGGGCGGTGGCACGGTTGCTTCGATACGTTCAACGGTGTGGTGCTCATGACGTTGGTCGCGCTGCCGTTGGCCGCGCTGGTTGTGTGTGCCCTGACGCGCCGTCGGCGTGCCGCCGGCGTCACATCGGCGTGGCAGATGTCGCTGGCCGAGGTGGGCATGGTCCACGGGACGGTGCCGTTCCTATGGCTGACCATGATGCCGGGCGCCGGGGCCGGTATCGTCCCCGCCCGGGTGAGCCTGGTACCGCTGCGGGACCTGGTCACGATGGGGCCGCTCGGGATCGTCGGCAACCTGCTGGTCTTCGCGTCGCTGGGGTTCTTCGCCCCGATGCGGTTCGCGGCGCTGGCGTCCATGCCGCGGATCCTGGCCCTCGGGGCGGGCTGCTCGGTCCTGGTCGAAACCGCACAGTACATCCTGCGGCTTGACCGGGTGTCCTCCGTGGACGACGTACTGGTCAACGCCGCCGGCGCCGTGCTGGCCGCGCTGGCGTCGCGCCGCTGGTGGCGCACTGCGGCGGAAGCGCCGTCGGACCAGCCTCGCCCCGCGCCGGCACCGGCACCGGCACCGGCAGGCTGAGTCGCGTGTCCGGTGTGCACACGTCTTTGCGCACGTCTTTGCATACGTCGGCGATATGTTGTGCTGCTTAGGCTTCGGACATGCGCGTACTGATCGTGGAGGACGAGCCCTACCTGGCCGAAGCCGTCCGTGACGGTCTGCGGCTGGAGGCGATCGCCGCCGACATCGCCGGCGACGGTGACTCCGCCCTGGAACTGCTCGGCGTCAACTCCTACGACCTCGCGGTCCTCGATCGCGACATCCCCGGCCCCTCCGGCGACGAGGTCGCCCGGCGCATCGTCGCCTCCGGCAGCGGCATCCCGATCCTGATGCTCACTGCTGCCGACCGGATCGACGACAAGGCTTCAGGGTTCGGGCTCGGCGCCGACGACTACCTCACCAAACCGTTCGAGCTGCGAGAGCTCGTCCTGCGGCTGAGGGCGCTCGACCGCAGACGCGCATACGCCCGGCCCCCGGTCCGCGAGATCGCGGGCCTGCGGCTCGACCCCTTCCGCCGGGAGGTCTTCCGCGACGGACGCTACGTCGCGCTCACCCGCAAACAGTTCGCCGTGCTGGAAGTCCTCGTCGCCGCCGAGGGCGGGGTCGTCAGCGCCGAAGAGCTCCTGGAACGGGCCTGGGACGAGAACGCCGACCCCCTCACCAACGCCGTGCGCATCACCGTCTCCGCACTGCGCAAACGACTCGGCGAACCATGGATCATCGCCACGGTGCCAGGAGTCGGCTACCGGATCGACACCGGTATGGACACCATCACCCCCGGCAGGGACACCACCGACCCCGGCAGTACCCATGCATAGACGCCCAGGGCTCAGCGCCCGACTGAAACTCACCCTCAGCTACGCCGGGTTCCTCGCCGTCGCCGGCGCTCTCCTGCTGGCCGTGGTGTGGGTGTTCCTGCTGCGCTACGTACCCGACAACCCCCAGGGCCTTCTCGGGATCTCGCCCAACCGCTACCTCCTTGTGCGCACCTTCGTCCCCGCCGCGGCCGTGGCGATGGTCTTCCTGCTCGTGTTCGGCCTCCTGGGGGGATGGATCCTCGCCGGACGGATGCTCGCACCACTCACACAGATCACGGATGCGGCACGCTTGGCCGGGAACGGGTCGCTGTACCACCGGATCCGTATGAAGGGCCGCCAGGACGAATTCCGTGAACTGTCCGACGCGTTCGACTCGATGCTGGAACAACTCGAGTCCCACGTCGCCGAGCAGCAGAGGTTCGCCGCGAACGCCTCCCACGAACTGCGCACCCCGCTGGCGATCTCCCGGACGCTCCTCGACGTCGCCCGCAAGGACCCCACGCGGGACCGGGGCGAACTCATCGAACGCCTCCACGCTGTCAATACGCGGGCGATCGACCTCACCGAGGCCCTCCTGCTGCTCAGCCGCGGCGACCGCGGAAACTTCACCCGCGAGAGCGTCGACCTCTCCCTCATCGCCGAAGAAGCCGCCGAAACGCTGCTTCCCCTCGCCGAACAGCGCCGGATCACGCTCGACGTCACCGGCGGCGCGGCCCGGACCAGCGGCTCCGCGGAGCTCCTGCTGCGGATGGTGACGAACCTCGTCCAGAACGCCATCGTCCACAACCTCCCCGCCGGCGGCACCGTGACGGTCCACACCGAGGCGCACGGCGACACGAGCGTGCTGCGGGTCGAGAACACGGGTCATCCGCTCCCACCGGAACTGGTGCCGACCCTCACCGAACCCTTCCAGCGCGGAACGGAACGCGTACGCACCGACGAGCACGCCGGCGTTGGCCTCGGCCTGGCCATCGTGCACAGCATCGTCCGCGCCCACGACGGGACCCTCGACCTCGTCCCCCGCCCCGCCGGCGGTCTCCTCGTCAGGGTCCGGCTTCCCGGCACGCCGTAGGCATGTCCACCAGGCCACGCTCGGCATCGCCGACTTCACAACCTCTCCCTCACGGGACAACTCCCGCCCCATACGGGACAACCTGTAGGGCTCTGACCGGGAAGGTTTGCCAGGTTGGCGAGTCACTCCTTCTCGGAGGCAGCTGCGAGGTGACGGCGGCAGAGGTCGGCAGCCGTGAGGTGAGGCTTGTGCAGCGCATCGCTGTAGAGCCGCATCTCGCTGCGGATGCAGGCGCACTCGCGGATCGCGGTCGTGCAGACCTGGACGGTCACGGACGACTCGAGCTGACGAAGTGATCCGCAGTTGACGGTCTAGTCATTCACCGTCCACGTGTGGTCCGCGTTGAGGGTGGCCTGCATCGCAAACGTGCCGTTGTAGGAGATGACGACTCGAGAGGTGATCGCCTCGGTGTCAAGCACATCTCCGCCGGCGAGGTTTGGGCCGGCAGCGAGGATGTACCGGCCGTTCTGCGGGGTGAATCGCGTGGTCCGGCCTGGCTGCGCCTGTACCGCGAAGACTGGGTATCCGCCCTGTCCGATGCCGACCGAGAGGGTGTCGGCGGGCACAGAGGCCAATTGCCTGATGTAGAGGGAGCCCTGTTGGGGGTTGCTGATAGCGGAGCCATGGAGGAACCTCGGCCATTGGGTGCTGTTGACGCCGAACCGGATCTGGTTTTGAGCCAGGTTGGCCGGGTCGGCGGCTACCCGTTCCCTCGCCGTGAACGTGCTGAGACCGGGAACGAGCTTCCCGGTCTGCGCCCAGACGAAGCTGTACCCCAGGTGCCACGAGAAGTGGCCGGGAGTGGACGCCCGCACGTACTTGGCCAGCCAGACGAGTGGCATCAAGCCTGTGGGGCCGACGCCGCCAGGTTCTTGGAACAGACCAAAATCCCAATCTTCATTCGTGTTGTTGACGACTGTGAGGCTGTACTGCGTCGCCGCTGCGGCCTGCCGTGCGCCGATGAGGGAAGGTCCAGCGAGGGCGCCGGCGCCCGCGGCGCTACCGACAAGGAAGCGCCGCCGGGACAGTTCGGAACCGTGGTGGTGAGATGGCACGCCCGTCTCCTTGACGATCGCCGGCGCCGTTGCCGGCGCGCAGCACGCTGAAGGTGACCATCAGACTGATTGCCGGAACCGCGCAGCGAGTGCTGATTGATGTGTCTCTCGTCCAGACGGTCTCACCGCTTCACTCGCCAGTGGATTGATCTACAGCGAGTCTCCTCTGCCACCCTGGCTGCCTCGCCGCAGGCCGGCGGCGGTACGAACGCCAGAAGCCGGCACCCTGAGCGGATCGCCGCTGGCTGCTCGATCAGAGCCAACTGGTGGCCAGCCAGACGGTCACAGCCGCAGTGGCGATGAGCCCGACGTTGAGCATGACCTGGCGGTCTTCGTCGGTCAGGTGCACGGTGATCGCACCGATCTGCAGGAGCACGAACCCGATGGCCGCGGCCAGGGCCAGCCAAGGCGCGATGCCGGTCGCCGGCGGCAGTAGCAGTCCGACGGCGCCCAGAACTTCGATCGTGCCCAGTGCCCTGACGACGGGTAGTGGTATGCGGTCCACCCAAGCCATCATCGGGCGGAGCTGATCGCGGCTGCGGGTCACCTTCAACACGCCCGCGTAGAGGTAGAAGGAGGCGAGCAGTCCGGCAACGATCCAGTAAGCGATGGTCATGATTTCCCTTCGTGGTCACCACTTGTGGGTGACCCGCCGGCTCCAGGGGCGCGCCCGGAACCGGCATGTGAGCGTGTGTGGGCGACCCAGCGGCCGACAGGTGGAAGCGCCTTGGCTGTGCCGGTCCGGTGGTGGGCGGCCGGGCGGTGTCGTCCTGTCGGCTTCAGGCGAAGTCGGTAGCGGGCTCGGTGGCGTAGCGGCTCATCGTGTGGATGGCGGCCTGGGGTGTCAGTGGCCTGCCGTCGGAGGTCATGCTCTGGAGGTCGCGGAAGTACTGCACATACAGGTCTGGGGTGAACGTGCTGAGCATGACGGCGGGCCGGTCGGTGAGGTTGGCGAAAGTGTGCGGGGCGCCGGGCGGGACCATCACGAGCGTGCCCGCGGTCGCGTCGTAGTCCTTGTCCCCGACGGTGAACCGCACCGTGCCGGAGATGATGTAGAAGCCCTCATCGTGCTCGGCGTGGCGGTGCTGCGGCGGTCCGGGGGTGTGCGGGGCGAGGACGGACTCGGCGATTCCCAGGCGGTGCCCGGTATGGCTGCCGTCTTCGAGGACGCGCATGCGCGTGGTGCCCAAGACGATCGTCTCGCCGTCGTCGGGGCCGACCACCGATACGGCGGGGCGGGCCTGCGGTTCACTGGTCCTCGCTTCGTCGTTCATGCTCCCAGTGCACCGCCGGGGCCTCGGGAGTGTCCAAGACCCGTTCCGCCACGCTGATACCTTGCGGGTATCGTTGCAGCGTGGAGCTACGTAGCCTGCGCTACTTCGTGACGGTCGCCGAGGAACTCCACTTCGGCCGGGCCGCCGCCCGGCTGCACATGAGCCAGCCACCGCTGAGCCGGGCGATCAAACAGCTGGAGACAGAGTTCGGTGCCCTGCTGTTCGCCCGCTCGCCTGCCGGTGTCACGCTCACGCCGGTAGGGGCAGTGCTGCTCGACGAAGCGCGGGCCCTGCTCGACCAGGCCGACCGCGTCCGCGTCCGCGTCACTGCGGCGGCCGGCGCCGCGACCATCACCATCGGCATCCTGGGTGACGGCACGGACCCCGGCATATCCAGGCTGGCGGCCGTCTTCCGCCGAAGCCATCCCGGCGTCGACATCCGCATCCGCGACACCGACCTGACCGACCCGACCTGCGGGCTGCGCGCGGGACTGGTCGACGTCGCCCTGACCCGTGCGCCGTTCAACGGCACCGCCCTGACGGTGCGTGAGCTGCGCACCGATCCGGTCGGTGCGGTACTGCGCGCCGACGACCCGCTGGCCCGTCGCGACCACCTGAAGCTGGCCGATCTGGCCGACCGCCGCTGGTTCCAGTTCCCGCAGGGAACCGATCCGATCTGGCAGTCGTACTGGAACGGCGGCACGCCGCGCGAGGGCCCGGTGGTGCGCGTCGTCCAGGAATGCCTGCAAGCCGTGCTCTGGAACAGCACGGTCGGCTTGGCCCCACTCGGACACGACCTGCCCGAGGAACTGGCCGTAGTTCGGCTGGTCGACATGGCACCAAGCCAAGTCGTCGCGGTGTGGAACGACGGCGACAAGAACCCGTTGATCCGCTCGTTCATCGAGATCGCAACGGCCGCGTACCGCTACGCCTAGGCATTGGCCACGTAAAGTCCGCCGGCCGGCGCACGCCTCGTTCGAAAACCCGAATGCGTCGCCTCGCGCGGTTCTGGAATCATCGCTGGATGGTCCACCCTCTCGAACCCCTGGTCATCCGGCACACCCGCCGCCTCCCTGCCCCTTCCGGTCCTGCCGGACAGGGCGGCGTCGCAGCGCGGCAGTTCGACGCCGCGCTGATGTCCGTGGGCTTCAAGCTCTCGGCGGAGCTGCTCGAGCATCTGTCGGGGCTGTCCGAGGAAACGGTCGTCGACACCGCCGCGCGCACCCTCAAGACCGTGCGTCAGATGGTCGGCGACCACGTCCAGCACAACGCGTACTTCATCGACTTCCCGGCCAACGTGCCCGATACGTTCGACTTCTGGATGCGATGCATCACCGAGGCACTCGCCGACGACGCCTCGCGCGACGGCACGCTCGCACAGCTCCAGAGCGGTGTGGTGGACCTGCTCACCCTCCCGTCGTACGGCAACTACCGGCACACGTACGCCGAGATGCTGGCCGCGCACGACGAGCTGATCGCCGCGGCGGGCGACCGTATGACCGTCCTGCACCTGGGCGGCGCCCCGGAGGACGAGGTCACTGCCCTGTACCTGGCGCTGGCCGGCAGCACCACCCCACTCAACGAGGACGACCTGCGCGACCTGAAGGCGCTCGCCGAGCACTGCGTGAACGGGCCCCAGCCCGCGGCGATCCCGGTCCGGGAGAACCGCGCCGTCATCAATGAGGTCCGCCTCAAGGCCGGAGCGGAGCTCGTCCTGGACACCGTGACGGATGTGCTCCGCCTGGCCTGCGCGCTGTCGGACGGCGACGTGACGCTCCAGGAACCGACGCGGTTCCGGGCACTGTCGCGCCCGGTCCGTCGGGCCCTGCTCGCCGGCCTCGACTCCGTCGTCGCCGCGGCGCCCGCCAAGCTCGCCGACGTCAACGCCCATCGCGAGGCCTTCAAGCGCCTCGGCGAACGCCTCCATCCACACGAGTACCCGCGCTGGCCGCACGCCGCTGATGTGTTCGCGGTGGCCCGGGGCGAGAAGAAGGCCCGGTCCTTCGACAGCCGTGTCGAGGAACTGCTCGGCATGAGCGACGTCACCGCAGCGGCGGAGCTGCTCAAGGCCGCGCCCGGAAGGCTGTTCCGCTCCCTGGACCGGCTGCTGCGCACCGCCCTCACCCAGGACGAGCGCGAGGCTGTTGTGACCGCTGCCGAACAGGTCGCAACCCGCGTCTCGGGCCGGGTCGTGCTGTCGGTCCGCGAGCACCTCCACAACCGTGCAGAGGAAACCGGCGAGCGCCGCGTCTTCGTCAACCGCCGCGGCCGCGCCTGGGTCACCGCCGATGTCCGCCCGCCCGTGCTGCCGCCCGAGCGCAAGCGCCTGATCGCCGCACTCGATGCCGAGATACGTCGCCGACTGCCCGCCCCGAACCACCTGTTGATCGACCCCGACATCCTCGATGTCGCACTCCCCCTCAGCGGCAAGGCAACCTCGTCCGGCCTGGGCGTACTGCCGCGCGGCTCCCTCTCCCCGGTCGACGGCGAACTGCTGCGCTTTTTCACCTACTGGAAGCAGACCGGCCGCCGCACCGACTACGACCTGTCGGCACTGCTGCTGAACGCCGACTACACCACCCTGTCCTGGCTGTCCTACACGGCCCTCACCGAAGTCGGTGGCGAGCACTCCGGCGACATCACCGACGCGCCCGACGGAGCTTCGGAGTTCATCAACCTGCGCCTGGGGGCAGTGCGCGGCACCTACATCGTCCCGCAGGTCAACATCTACTCCGGGGAGGGCTTCGAAGAGGTCGAGGAGTCGTTCTTCGGCTTCATGCTGCGCGACGCCGAACAGCAGGGCCGCCCCTTCGAGCCGCGCACCGTGCGCATGAAGTCGGAGCTGCGCGGCCCGGGCCGGGTCGCACTGCCGCTCGCGTTCCTGCGCGGGAGCGACGGCCGTTGGCGCGCCAAGTGGCTCCACCTGTACCTGACGGGTACTCCGTCGGCCAACCGGGTCGAGGAAAACCGGGTATCGATCGCAACGCTGCTGCGCGGCATCGTCGAGCGCGACCACCTCACAGTCCGGTACTTGACCGACCTGATGGCCGATGGCGCGACGACCGTGGCGCTGTGGGACGGCAAGACGCTCCCGGACGGCCCCGTCACGTACATCGGCCTGGAACGCCCGGACGGACTGCACCCGGACTCACGGATCCTCACCCCGGAAAATCTGCGCGACCTGATCCCGGCCTGACTGCTACCGTTGGCCCCGGCGAGGCCATGGACGGACTTCCTTCTCACTCCTCCTTGAAACTAGTCCCTCCGCTTTCCTCACCCTCGACGTCACGCCGGGGTGCCGAACGGCACCTCGGCGTCGTCATTTCGCACCTCAAGCCAGCAAGCGTCCAGGACGGCTCCGACGCCGTGATCACACCAGCCACGCCAAGATCATCTCGGCCGTGACCAGGCAACCCTTAGGGTATGCGGCATGACACTGCAACTAGTTCAGGTGAACTTCAAGGCCCGGGACGACTCGGCGCTCGGCCAGTTCTGGGCAGAGGTGCTCGGCTGGGGTGTTTCCAGCGAAGGCCCTGGAGTCACCAACCTGGAACCCGTGGGCTTCGACTGGCCGGACCCGTCCGCCGTCTGCGTCGATCTCGTCCGCGTCCCGGACCCGGAGACGGTGAAGTACCGCGTGCACATCGAGCTCGCCACCACTTCCGCCGCCCATCAGACGGAGCTGGTCGCACGCCTGAAAGACCTCGGGGCGACGCCCGTCGACGTGGGCCAGGGCGACGTGCCGTGGACGATGTTGGCCGACCCGGAAGGCAACGTGTTCAGCGTCCTGGAGCCCCGAGAGCTCTACCGGGACACCGGGCCGATAGCCGCCGTGGTCGTCGACTGCGCCGACCCACGGGCCATGGTCCGGTTCTGGGGCGAGGCGATCGACTGGACCGTCCATGACCTGACCGACGACCGCGCCCTGCTGCGCTCCGTCAAGGGCGTCGGGCCGTACCTGGAGTTCCGCCGCACGCCGGACGACAAGGTCGTATGGAACCGCGTCCATCTCGATGTGATGTCCAACCCGGTCGAGGACCAGGCGAAGGAGGTCGCCCGGCTCGAAGGGCTCGGCGCGACACGGGCCGATGTGGGTCAGGGTGACGTCTCCTGGGTCGTGCTGGCCGACCCGGAGGGCAACAAGTTCTGCGTCCTCGGCCGGGGCTGACGCGGAGCTCCGTCCGCTCCCTCGCGGCGGTGCTGCAGTGCGCACCGCCGCGCGAAAGGTCAGGCTGAAGATCCTGCGCGGCTTCCGCCTCAAGGGCGACGGTGTGCACCACCCGATACTCGGCATCGCACACCTGCACAACCTCGCCCTGACGGGCTGAGCAAACCACCCGCCCGACAGCATCCGTGTCACCGGCTCAGCAAAGATCATTTACGGGGCAATCCTTAGGCCCGACACTCCCGTTCGCTCTCTCCGCCAGCCTTGGGTGACGTACCGTTTGACCTCGCTGGTCGACCGGCCGTCGAACTTGATCACCCACTGTGGACGGTCACTCAGTACCTCACTCCGGCGGCACGTAATTCCCCAGGCCAGTGCTGCGGAGGACGTTAGGTTGGCCCTCATGCACATGCCCGGGTTGGGCTATCGCTACGTAGGTCCTGAGGACTTGAGGGCCCTCATCCGGACAGGAGGTGAGGGCGAGAGCGTGCGTTCCCAGGCGGACTTCGACGAGTGGGCATCACGTCGGACGGCGGAGGAGTTGGCCGAGCCCTTCACGTTTGTTGTCGATACGGCTGGGGCTCTGCGGCTCGCGCCCCGCCGCAGTGAGCACGTGGTGTGTGCTGGTGGCGAGATGGTCCTGAGCGCCGGCGAGATCAGCTTCCAGGTGGAGTCGGGTCGGTGGGCTGTCATGGAGGTCAGCAACCAGTCGACCGGCTACTGCCCGGATATCAGCTCGTGGCAGGCCGTTGCTGAGGCGCTGGATCGAGCCGGTGTCGGCCGGCCGTCCGGCTTCACGCACGAGGTGGTGTTCCGCCGATGCTTGTCCTGCCGGCAGATCAGCATCGTGCGTGAAGCCGACTTCGTCTGCGTCTTCTGCGACGAGGTTCTGTCGCAGGAGTGGAACGTGGACGAACAGGTCGGCGAAGGCCGTGGGGTGGGTCTTTTGCAGCAGGATGCTTAGCCGGAATCCGCCATGGGCTACGACATCCACATCACCCGCCGTGAGATCTGGTGGGACCAGGAGGGACCAGAGATCACCGCGGCGGAATGGGCCGCCGTCGTGGAGGCCGACCCAGAACTGGAGATGGTCCCGGCAGCACCAGGATGGGACGGGCCAACACAGTGGACTGCGCAGATGGTCACACATCCACGCGAGGAACGGCTGGGGACCGCGCTGCACTGGAACTCCGGGGAAATCAGCGCCAAGAATCCAACCGACCTCCTGATCGGCAAGATGCGCCACATCGCCGGCACACTGAACGCGAGAGTCCAGGGAGATGACGGCGAACACTACGACGACTAAGACGACGACTAAGCTTGGCGTTTAACCGCGCAGGTCACCCGACCTGCTGATCTGCGGTTCTTTCCGGGACAGCGGAGGCGGCCGTTCTCCACGCTTCGAGATGTCG
>NZ_JBIRTX010000044.1:0-24005 GCF_044334895.1 Streptomyces sp. NPDC020681
GGGTCCGCCGCCCCCCCGCGTGCGGGGGGCGGGCGGGGGGGGGGGGGCGGCGCGGGGGGGGGGGCGGGGGGGGGGGCCCCCCCCCGGGGGGGGGGGGGGGCGGGGCGCCCCCCCCCCCCCCACCGGACCGCCACTCCCGATCGACTACTCCCCGATCAGCGCGTCGACGAACGCCTCCGGCTCGAACGGCGCCAGATCGTCCGGACCCTCACCGAGGCCCACCAGCTTCACCGGTACGCCCAGTTCGCGCTGGACCGCGACGACGATGCCGCCCTTGGCCGTGCCGTCGAGCTTGGTCAGCACGATGCCGGTGATGTCCACGACCTCCGCGAAGACGCGCGCCTGCACCAGTCCGTTCTGGCCGGTCGTGGCGTCCAGGACCAGCAGGATCTCGTCCAGCGGCCCGTGCTTCTCGACGACCCGCTTCACCTTGCCGAGCTCGTCCATCAGGCCCGTCTTCGTGTGCAGCCGGCCGGCCGTGTCGATGAGCACGACGTCCGCGCCCTCGGCGATGCCTTCCTTGACCGCGTCGAACGCGACCGACGCCGGGTCACCGGCCTCGGGCCCGCGCACCGTGCGCGCGCCGACCCGCTCGCCCCAGGTCTGGAGCTGGTCCGCGGCCGCCGCCCGGAAGGTGTCCGCCGCGCCGAGCACGACCGAGCGGCCGTCCGCGACGAGCACCCGGGCGAGCTTGCCGGTGGTGGTGGTCTTGCCGGTGCCGTTGACTCCGACGACCATCACGACGCCGGGCGTGTCCAGGCCGCTCTCGGTCTTGACGGCGCGGTCGAAGTCGGTGCCGACGAGCTTCAGCAGTTCCTCACGCAGCAGGGCCCGCAGGCCCTCCGGCGTACGGGTGCCGAGCACCTTCACATGCTCACGCAGCCGCTCCACCAGCTCCTGGGTCGGCGCGACGCCGACGTCCGCGGTGAGCAGCGTGTCCTCGATCTCCTCCCAGGTCTCCTCGTCGAGGTGCTCGCGGGACAGCAGCGTGAGCAGCCCCTTGCCGAGCGTGTTCTGGGAGCGGGCGAGCCGGGCGCGCAGCCGGATCAGCCGGCCGGCCGTCGGTTCGGGGATCTCGATCGCGGGTGCCGCCGGCTCGGCGACGACCGGCTCATCGACGGCAACGGAGGCCGCGGCGTCGGGGAGGTCTACCTCCTCGATGGTGCGGCGTGGCTCTTCCCGCGGCGTCTCCGCCTCGTCGCCGATGTGCGGCTCGGCGGGCGGAGCGGTGATGGTCGGCGTGCTCGGCGGCGCCGATGGCGGCAGCTGCTTCTTCTTGCGGCTGCTGACCACGAGCCCGCTGATCGCGCCGACCGCGACCAGGGCGATGACTACGGCAAGGATGATGACGAGTTCCATAACCCGTCCAGTATGCGTGACCCCCTCCTCCCGAGGTCCCAGCCGCCGCAGAAGCCGCGGCCGCGCCCCTGTCCATCTGACACAGCGTCAGCTACCGTCCTCCTTCGCCAGGCCCGTATCCAGGACGCATCCAGGACCGCATCCAGCCCCGTATCCGGCGGAGGGGACCTTCCCATGGCCTTCACAGTCGCCCGCTTCAACCTCGTCGAACCCGAGGCGACGCCCGAGACCCTCGCGGCCCGCTATCGCGCCGCACTGGAGATGGCCGCGTACGCCGACGACCGCGGCATCGACACCATCCAGACCGAGGAGCACCACGGCGCCCACAACAACTGGCTGCCCTCCCCCTTCGTCTTCGCCGGGGCGGTACTCGGCGCGACGAGCCGTATCGCGGTCACCGTCTCCGCGATCATCGGCCCGCTCTACGACCCGCTGCGGCTGGCCGAGGACATCGCCGTGCTCGATCTGATCGGCAAGGGCCGGCTGGTCACGGTCGCGGGCATCGGCTACCGGCCGGAGGAGTACGAGGCCCACGGGGTCGACTGGGGCAGGCGCGGCAAGATCCAGGACCTGCTTCTGGAGACACTCCTCAAGGCGTGGTCGGGCGAGCCCTTCACGTACGAGGGCCGTACGGTGCGGGTCACTCCGCGCCCCTACACCCAGCCGCACCCGACGCTGCTCGTCGGCGGCTCGTCGCGGGCAGCGGCCCGCCGCGCCGCCCGCCTCGGGCTGCCGTTCTTCCCGAGCGCGCATCTGCCGGAGTTGGAGGCGTACTACCAGGACAGGCTCGCCGAGTACGGCACCGAGGGCTGGACCATGATGCCCGCCGAGAAGACGCCGCTCCTGCATGTCTCCGAAGACCCGGACCGCGCCTGGGCCGAGTACGGGAAACACTTCCTGCACGAGGCGCGGATGTACGCCTCCTGGCAGTCGAAGGACATCCGCTCGGCGGTGCGCTCGACGGCCACCACCGTCGAAGAGCTGCGTGCCGAGGGCGTGTACCGGATCGTCACGCCGGACGAGTGCGTGGCACTGGGCACCGACAGCCTCGTGCTGCATCCGCTGTGCGGCGGCATGCCGGTCGACGAGGGCTGGCGCAGCCTTCAGCTGCTGTGCGAACACGTACTGCCCCGGCTCGCTGGGTGAGCCGGGGCAGTACGTGATGAGGAGAGGGGCAGCGGGGAGTTAGCCCATCTCCTCCAACGCCTTGCCCTTGGTCTCCTTAACGAACAAGAGCACGAAGGGGATCGAGAGCAGGGCGAAGAATGTGTAGATGACGTACGTGCCCGAGAGGTTCCAGTCCGCCAGGCTCGGGAAGCTCGCGGTGATGGCCCAGTTGGCGATCCACTGCGCGGACGCCGCGACGCCGAGGGCCGCCGCGCGGATCCGGTTCGGGAACATCTCGCCGAGGAAGACCCAGACCACCACGCCCCACGAGAGGGCGAAGAAGAGCACGAAGACATGGGCGGCGACCAGGGCGACCACGCCCTGGGTGGTGGGCAGCTTGCCGTCGACGAGATCGGCCGAGAAGGCCCAGGCCTCGAAGCCCAGCGCGATCGCCATGCCGGTGGAACCGATCAGGGCGAGCGGGCGGCGGCCGATCCTGTCCACGAAGACCATCGCGATCACGGTGCCGATGATGTTGATGATCGACGTGGTGAACGAGTAGAAGAACGAGCCGGCCGGGTCGATGCCGACGGACTGCCACAGCGTCGAGGAGTAGTAGAACGCGACGTTGATGCCGACGAGCTGCTGGAAGACCGAGAGCCCGATACCGACCCAGACGATGGGCAGGAAGTTGAAGCGGCTGCCCAGCAGGTCCTTGAAGGTCGACTTGTGCTCGCTGCGCATCGCGTGGTCGATCTCGGCGACGCGCGCGTCCAGATCGATGTGCTCGCCCTCGACCTCGGAGAGGACCTCCTTCGCCCGGTCGACCTTGCCGACGGAGATCAGAAAGCGCGGCGACTCGGGAATCACGAAGGACAAAAGTCCGTACACAACGGCCGGCACGACCATCACGCCGAGCATCCACTGCCAGGCCTCGAGCCCGCCGATCTCGCCGCGCTGCTCACCGTCGGCGAGCTGCAGGATGCCGTAGTTGACCAGCTGGGAGACGGCGATGCCGATGACGATCGCGGCCTGCTGGAACGAGGCGAGGCGGCCGCGGTACGCGGGCGGCGAGACCTCGGCGATATAGGCGGGGCCGATGACGGAGGCCATGCCGATGGCGAAGCCGCCGACGATGCGCCAGAAGGCGAGGTCCAGGAGGGAGAAGGGCAGAGCCGAGCCGACGGCGCTGATGGTGAACAGCACGGCCGCGATCTGCATACAGCGGATACGGCCGATGCGGTCGGCGATCCGGCCCGCGGTGGCGGCGCCGATGGCACAGCCGATCAGGGCGATGGCGATGACCTGGGCGAGCGTGCCGGAGCCGATGTCGTAGCGGTCCCGGATGGCCTCGACCGCGCCGTTGATGACCGAGCTGTCGTAACCGAAGAGGAAGCCGCCCATCGCGGCCGCGGCCGTGATGAAGATGACATGGCCGAGGTGTTCGGGATGGGCTTCTGGGGCGCCCGATGCCGGTGGCGGCTGCTCAGTGCTGGTCACGTGTACTCCTGGGGCCGTCCGGCAGCGTCGCCGGGCGTGGGGGCGAGCCCTTCAAGTGGCGCACAGGTACCCGCTGCTCACCACTTGAAGGTAAAAGCAACGTTGCAGAGACTATTCGTTCAAGTTTCGAAGTCAAGTGGTGATCCAGAACCTGGAAGGGCGACAGGGATCACAGTTTGAGTTCAAGAATTGAAGAACTGAAGGAGTGTCAGCGGAGGCGCTGGCTGATGACCTTGGAGACTCCGTCACCCTGCATGGACACGCCGTACAGCGCGTCGGCGACCTCCATCGTCCGCTTCTGGTGCGTGATCACGATCAGCTGCGAGGACTCCTGGAGCTCCTGCATGATCCGGATCAGTCGCTGGAGGTTGGTGTCGTCGAGCGCCGCCTCGACCTCGTCCATCACATAGAACGGGCTCGGCCTGGCCTTGAAGATCGACACCAGCATGGCGACGGCCGTCAGCGAGCGCTCACCGCCCGACAGCAGCGAGAGCCGCTTCACCTTCTTGCCGGGCGGCCGGGCCTCGACATCCACGCCCGTGGTGAGCATGTTGTCGGGATCCGTCAGAATCAGCCGGCCCTCGCCGCCCGGGAAGAGCCGCGAGAAGACACCCTCGAACTCGCGGGCCGTGTCCCGGTACGCCTCGGTGAAGACCTGCTCGACGCGCTCGTCGACCTCCTTGACCACCTGCAGCAGGTCGGCCCTGGTCTTCTTCAGGTCTTCAAGCTGCTCGGAGAGGAACTTGTGCCGCTCCTCCAGGGCCGCGAACTCCTCCAGAGCCAGCGGATTCACCTTTCCGAGCTGCTGGTACGCCCGTTCGGCAGACTTGAGGCGCTTCTCCTGCTCGCCGCGTGCGAAAGGTTTCGGCAGGTTCCGCGGATGCTCCGGGTCATCGGGCAGTTCCTCTCCCTCGGCGGGCGGTGACGGCGGAACCAGCTGGTCGGGCCCGTACTCCGCGACCAGCCCGGCCGGTTCGACGCCGAGCTCCTCCAGAGCCTTGGTCTCCAACTGCTCGATCCGCAGCCGCTTCTCCGCCCCGAGTACCTCGCCGCGGTGCACCGAATCAGTGAGTTTGTCGAGCTCGCCCTTGAGGTCGCGGCCCTCGTTCCGGGCGGCGGTCAGGTCTTGCTCACGCTCGGCCTTCGCCGCCTCGGCCGCCACCCGCTCGGCCTCGGCCCGCACCAGCGAGACCTCGACATGGGCCAGCAGTTGGCGGGCGCCGCCGGCCACGGCCGCGGCGACCTCGGCCTCGTGCCGCAGCCGGGCGCGCCGCTCCTCGGCACGCGACCGCGCCTCGCGCTCGGCGCGCGCGCCCCGGTCGAGTGCGTCCGCGCGGCCCGCGAGCCCCTTCACGCGCTCCTCGTGCGTACGGACCTGAAGGCGGGCCTCCATCTCCGTCTGCCGTGCGTTGGCGCCGTCGGCGGCGAGCCGGTCCCGTACGTGCGTGTCGGGCTCCTCCTCGACCGGGCTCTCCTCGGCGACGAGCAGCCGCTCGGCCAGCTCCTCCGCCTCCTCGCGCGCCCGCTCCAGCGCCTCCTGCGCTCTCGCGACGGCCGCCGCGGTCCGCGCGGCCTCGTCCGCGGCGCCGCGCGCCTGCCCGGAAAGCCGCCCGAGCCGGCCCGACACCGCGGACTTCTCCCGGTCCGCGGCCCGCCTGCGCTCCCCCAACTCCTCGACGAGCGCGGCACACTCGGCGCGCCGCGCGGCGGCCCCCCGCTGCGTCCCGGCCAGCACCTCGCACCGGGCGGCCAGCTCCTCCAGCTCGGCGGCCGCCTCGTCGACGGAGGCCTGGACCTCCAGCAGACTGGGCGCTCCGGCGGAGCCGCCGTGCGCGAAGTGCGATCCGAGCACATCGCCCTCGGCGGTGACGGCGGTCAGCTCGGGCCGCGCGGCGAGAAGATCCTCGGCGTCCTCCAGCGTCCCGACGACGACCATGTCCCGCACCAACCGCCGTACGGCTCCCATGAGCTCGCCGGGCCCGCGCACCAGGTCGGCGACAGCCGGCGGAAACCCGTCGGCCACGCCGACAGCGCGTGAGTGGTGGCTCTCGGGCGCGGTGCCCGCCGGGACGGCGCCGTCCCCTTGGTGCGGCCCGTCACCGGGAACTTCGCCCGCCGGGCCGGAGCCCTGCCCGGGCACCGCGGCCGGCCGGCCGAAGCCGGCCGACGTCTCGCGCCCATCGGGCCCCCGGCCCGCCAGTGCGGAACCGTCCGGCTCCTGGAGCCCGCCGGACTCGGTGCGACTGCCGCCCTGTTCCGGCAGCGGCACCCGGCCCAGCAGCAACGCCGCCCGGCCCGCGTCCTGTTTGCGCAGGAGGCGGATCGCGTCCGCCGCCGTGCCCGGGTCCGTCACCGCGATCGCGTCGGCCGCCGCTCCCAGCGCGGCCGCCACGGCGATCTCGTACCCGGGTGTCACCGACAGCAGCTCCGCCGCCGGACCCAGCAGACCGCCCAAACGGTCCCGTGCACTCAACAGCGCGCCCGTGCCGTCCTTGCGGCGCAGGCCCAGAGCGAGCGCCTCGCGGCGGGCGGCCACCGCGGCGCGGCCACGTTCCGCCGTGGCGAGATCCTCGCGGGCGGTGCTCAGTTCCGCCTCCGCCTCGGCCAGCGACCGCTTCGCCGCGTCATGCTGCTCGCCGAGCGCCGAGTCGTCGGCGTCCAGGCCGTCGACCTCGGCCTTGAGCTCCTCGTACTCCTCCTGCGCGGCGACGGCCCGCTCCTGCGCCTCGTCGCGTGCGGCGGCCAGCCGGTCGATCTCCGCCTGGGCCGAGCCCGCTCGCGAACGGGCCGCGTTGACCTGTCCGTTGAGCCGGGCGAGGCCCTCGCGCCGGTCGGCGATGGCCCGTGCGACGTCCTTGAGCCGCCGTTCCTCGACCACGAGCTCGCGCTCCAGCTCGGCGCGGTGCGCGACGGTGTCCTCCAGCGCCCGCTCGGCCGCCTCCAGCGCGGCCTCCAGCTCCGCCTCCTGCTCGCGGATCCTGGCGGCCTCCCGCTCCATGTCCTCGGGGTCACGGCCGCGCCGCTCCTCCGCGGGCTGCGCGGTCGCGCTCTTCACCCGCGCGTCGGCGAGCGAGATCGTGCCGCGCACCCGCTCGGCGAGCTGCGACAGTTCGTACCAGGTCTGCTGGGCCCGCTGCAGCCGCGGCGCGAGC
The DNA here is from genome assembly GCF_044334895.1 of Streptomyces sp. NPDC020681. NCBI lineage: Bacteria > Bacillati > Actinomycetota > Actinomycetes > Kitasatosporales > Streptomycetaceae > Streptomyces > Streptomyces sp. NPDC020681. The sequence goes on from NZ_JBIRTX010000044.1 coordinate 7,119, forward strand.
CGGCGCACCTCGTCCTCCAGCTCCGCCTCACGCGACAGTGCGGCCTTGAGCGCGGCCTCGGCGGCGTCCTTGCGTTCCTTGAGCGCGGCCTCGTCGGCGACCTCGGCGTTCAGCGCTTCCCTCAGGCGTACGAGATCGTCGGCGAGCAGCCGCAGCCGGGCGTCGCGCAGATCGGCCTGGATGACGGCGGCCCGCCGGGCGACGGCGGCCTGCCGTCCCAGCGGCTTGAGCTGGCGGCGGAGTTCGTCGGTGAGGTCCTGTACGCGCGCGAGATTCGCCTGCATCGCGTCCAGCTTCCGCAGCGCCTTCTCCTTGCGCTTGCGGTGCTTGAGCACACCCGCGGCCTCCTCGATGAAGGCCCGCCGGCCCATCGGATCGGCGTGCAGCACGGAGTCGAGCTGGCCCTGGCCGACGATGACATGCATCTCGCGGCCGATGCCGGAGTCGGACAGCAACTCCTGGATGTCCAGCAGGCGACACGTGTCGCCATTGATCTGGTACTCACTGCCGCCGTTGCGGAACATGATCCGCGTGATGGTGACTTCGGCGTAGTCGATGGGCAGCGCGCCGTCGGAGTTGTCGATCGTGAGGGAGACTTCGGCCCGGCCGAGCGGCGGCCGGCCGGTCGTCCCTGCGAAGATGACGTCCTCCATCTTGCCGCCGCGCAGCGACTTGGCCCCCTGCTCGCCCATGACCCAGGACAACGCGTCCACCACATTGGACTTGCCGGAGCCGTTGGGCCCCACAACACACGTGATGCCGGGCTCGAACCGCAGCGTCGTGGCGGAGGCGAAGGATTTGAACCCGCGCAGGGTCATGGCCTTGAGGTGCACGCAGCCGGACTCTACCTCTCGCTTCGCGCGGACCGCCGGAACATGTCGGGTCCGGCCTGCCGCAGGGGAACGGTTTCACCGATGAAGGTGCAGGGCACATCAGACGGTAAGACAAGGACTGTAAGTCGCAGGAAGTCATGGGGGAAAGAAAGAAGGGACGCCGAAGCGTCCCTTGCATGTCTTGCTCGATGAATCCCCAGCGAACTCCGAGCTCAGGTGAGCGCGGGTTCCGCGTGGGGTACGTCGATGTCGATGCCGTCAAGCAACGACTCTCCAGGGTGCTTGGCGACAGCGGCATTCAGCGCGTCGTTCTCGGACTGGATCCGTACAAGCTCGGATTCGAGGTCCTGGACGCGCTGCTGCAGCCGTCGCATCTCGGCGAGGAGTCGCGGATCGGAACCGCCGACGTAACCGAGAAGCGCCTTTGCCATGATGGATGGTCCTCCACACTGAGTGACCGACCGAAGCGGTGTGGGTCGTGAGGGATTCGCACCCGCGGTGTTCGGCAGTGCTTGTTACTGCTGATATCGCTGCGGTTCTTACTGCCAAACAGCTAAGGTGCGCGGGGCTTCCAGAGTCTCACCAAAAAGTTTGACGGTCAACACGATCACGCCCCGTATCAAGGGCAAACCCGGGGGCATACGGCCGCGAAACCTGCGGCGGAGCCTCTTCTCCGGGGCCCGGGGGGCGTGGAGATCATCCTTAACCGCGCAGCCTGGCATGGCGAGCCCTTCTTGGCAACCACCAGGCTGTTTCTGCCGGAGGCAGGTGCCGGAGGCAGGTCTTCCGGCACCTCCGCAGGCCGGGAGAGCCGGCCGCCGTCAGCGGATCGCGAATCCGTCGTAGCCGCCGCGCGGGGTGTCCCAGATCTCAGTGACTCCGTCGACCCTGCCGGGTGTGTCGTCGGAGCGCAGCCATTCCAGTAGACGGTGGCAATTCTCACGTGGGCCCTCTGCCACAACCTGCACCCTGCCGTCGTCGAGATTGACGGCAAAGCCCGTCAGCTCTCCGATCTCCAGTGCGTTTGCCCTGGTGAACCAGCGGAAGCCCACTCCTTGTACTCGCCCGCGTACCCAGGCAGTGAGCCGTGCAATGTCGTTCATGGCTGCAAGGTAACCGGCCAATTGCTCACGGAGCACTTCGCCCCCACGCGTCATGGCGTACAGTCCGGTCGGAATAAGACTCACCCGATTGGGTGAGCCGGTTTATGTTTAGCCGTCGAAGACGAGGAAGGCACAGCAGATGGGACGCCATCGTCGCACCGCCAAGCGCGCGGGCAGGCCCGTACGCACCGGGCTGCTTGGCGCCTCCGCAGCCATGGCCGTAGGCGCCGTGGCCGTCGCATCCGGCCTGCTGCCGGGCGGCGACACCTTCAACGTCGGCGGGGAGAGCTCCCCCGGCACACAGGTACGCACCGAGGGGTCGGCGAAGCTGCAGACCCAGGGTGACGCGAGCGCCACGCCGACGAGCGAGGCCTCGGCGCCGGTGAGTCAGACCCCGCAGCGCCCGCAGGCACCGTCGAAGACTCCTTCTCCCACGCCGACCAAGCCGAAGGCCACGCCGTCGAAGCAGACGAAGGCGCCTGAGGCCAAGCCGGAGAAGAAGAAGGAAGCCCCGGCGCCGGTCCGTACCGAGTCGCGTGCCCCAGACCGCGCCGAGCGCACCAAGGCCCCCGTGGTCTCCGCCTCGAGTGCCGCCGAGGCCGAGGTGCTGGGCCTGGTCAACAAGGAGCGCGCGAAGATCGGCTGCTCACCGGTGACGCGTGACCCGGGTCTTGCGGCGCTGGCCGGAGACTTCAGCGCCGACATGGCGCAGCGTGGCTTCTTCGACCACACCGACCCCGACGGGGACACTCCGTGGGACCGCGCCGACCAGGTGGGCCTGCAGGGCCTCGGCGGCGAGAACATCGCCCGCGGCCAGGCCGACGCGGCAGCGGTGATGAACTCCTGGATGAACAGCGACGGTCACCGCGCAAACATTCTCAACTGCGACTACAAGACGCTCGGCGTCGGTGTGCACCTGGGCAACGGTGGCCCGTGGTGGACGCAGGACTTCGGCTTCTGAGCCGTCGGTAAGCATTCCCGCAGCGCTTTCTGATCGAAAGCGCTGTGCCGGAGTAGGGTGGCCGTCATGGACGACGGCCACCCTCTCGGCGTTTTCGACGTGTTCTCGAAGCAGTGCCCCTCGCGCGGCACGCTCGAGCATGTGACAGGACGCTGGGGCAGCCTCACGATCGGAGCGCTGCACGAGGAGTCCCTCCGCTTCAATGAGCTGCGGCGGCGGGTCGATGGCGTGAGCGAGAAAATGCTCTCCCAGACGCTGCACGCGCTGGAGCGCGACGGTCTCGTGCACCGGGAGGCGCAGCCCACCAATCCCCCGCGGGTCGACTACGAACTCACCCCGCTCGGGCACGCCGTGGCCGAGCGGCTGCTCGGTCTGATCCGGCTCGTCGAGGGCCGGATGCCCGAAGTCCTCGCGGCGCGCGAGCGTTACGACGAGACGCGCGAGGGTCTCGGCGCTCGCTGACAGCGCGGACAGTAGTAGCTGGAACGGTTCATCCAGGCGCGGCGGCGCATCGGCGTGCCGCAGCGCCGGCAGGGCTCGTCCTCCCGCCCGTACGCGTCCAACGACCGCTCGAAATAGCCTGATTCGCCGTTCACGTTCACATACAGGCTGTCAAAGCTGGTGCCGCCGACGGCCAGCGCAGCGTTCATCACATCCCGTACGTGGCCGAGCAGTTCGACCGCGCGGGGACGCGGCAGTGTCGCCGTCGGCCGCTCGTAGTGGAGCTTTGCGCGCCACAGCGCCTCGTCCGCGTAGATATTGCCGACGCCGCTGATCAGTGACTGGTCGAGCAGCGCTCGTTTGACCGTCGTACGCCGCAGCCGCAGCGCGGTGTGAAAGGCGTCGTCGTCGAAGGCCGGGTCGAGCGGGTCGCGGGCGATGTGCGCGATGACGTCCGGCAGGCCGTCGGGAGTGTTGTCGTGCAGCGAAAGCCCGCCGAAGGTGCGCTGGTCGACAAAGCGGAGCTCGCTGCCGATCGAGTCGTCGAAACGGACGCGGATGCGCAGATGCTTCTCGTCCGTGGCGCCCTCGGGCTGCACGAGCAGCTGACCGCTCATGCCCAGATGTCCGAGGATCGAGGTGTCCGTGTCCGCCAGCGGCAGCCAGAGGTACTTGCCGCGGCGGCGGGCGATGCCCACGCTGTGGCCCTTCAGCCGGGCCGCGAAGTCCTGCGCGCCGGCGAGATGGCGGCGGACGGCTCGCGGGTGCAGGACCTGCACCTCGGCGATCGTACGGCCACTGACCCAGCTCTGGAGTCCGCGACGTACGACCTCGACCTCGGGCAGCTCGGGCACGGGGCTCCTTCGGGAAAGCTCATGGTGACGCCCGCAGCGTACCGCTCCGTCCGGTGCCGAAAACCGTGAGGCCCCGCGCTCCTGGGAGCGGGGGCCTCACGGTCGAAAGCGGTGCGTGGACTCAGGCCGAGGCCCGGTCCGCCGGTTCCGAGGACGAAGGGGTGTCGGCGGCCTCTTCGTCGGATGCTTCGGACGCGTCGGTCACTGCGTCCTCCGCTTCGGTCGCCGCTTCGGTCGCCGCATCGGCGGCTGCCTTCGCGGTGATGGCAGCCTGCTCCGCGGCGATCTTCTCCGCGGTCGCGCGCTCGTCCGCGGCGGTACGGATCTCCCGCCACGCGGACTCCGCCGCCTGCTGCTCCGCTTCCTTCTTGCTGCGGCCGGTGCCGGTGCCGTACGAGACACCACCGACGCGGGCGGCAGCAGTGAAGGTCTTCTCGTGGTCCGGACCCGTCTCGGTGACGAGATACTCCGGCACTCCGAGGCCCTCGGCCGCGGTGAGTTCCTGGAGGCTGGTCTTCCAGTCCAGGCCTGCGCCGAGATTCGAGGACTTCTCGATCAGCGGGTCGAAGAGCTTGTGCACCAGGTGCGATGCCGCTTCGAGACCCTGGTCGAGATAGACAGCGCCGATCACCGCTTCAAGGGTGTCGGCGAGGATGGACGCCTTGTCCCGGCCGCCCGTGCCCTCTTCGCCCCGGCCGAGCCGGATGAAGGAGCCCAGGTCGAGCCCACGGCCGACCTCCGCCAGCGCACGAGAATTGACCACCGCGGCCCGCAGCTTGGCCAGCTGGCCTTCGGGCAGGTCGGGGTGGGTGCGGTACAGCGTGTCGGTGACCACCAGGCCGAGCACCGAATCCCCGAGGAATTCGAGCCGCTCGTTGGTGGGCAGCCCGCCGTTCTCGTACGCGTACGAGCGGTGGGTCAGCGCACGCACCAGAAGGGCGGACTCGAGGTGATACCCGAGCCGCCCTTCCAGAAGCGTGTGGGACGAGGCTGCGTTGACTGCGTTTACTGTGTCTGCCTGCTTCTTGGCATTGGACAGCTCAGACATCGGGCCTCTCACCAGCCGCTCAGACCTCGAGGACCTGGCGCTTGTTGTAGGTGCCGCAGCTCGGGCACGCGATGTGCTGCTGCTTCGGCTCCTGGCAACGCTCACACGAAACCAGGGTGGGGACCGCAGCCTTCCACTGCGACCGGCGGTGGCGCGTGTTGCTGCGCGACATCTTCCGCTTCGGAACAGCCACGGCTACTTCTCCTGCTTCTCGTCGACGCCCGCTTCGGCGCCGCCCATGTTGTCCTTCTCGCCGTCCTGAATGGTCTCGGCGAGTCCTTGCAGTGCCGCCCAACGAATGTCGAGGGCGTCGTGGTTGTGGTCAGGGTTCTCGTCCAGCCTGATCCCGCACTGGGGGCACAGACCGGCACAGGTCTCCCGGCACACCGGCTGCATCGGCAGTGCGAGCACCACCGCGTCACGCAGCACGGACTCGAGGTCGAACAGGCCGTCCTCGAGAAAGAGCCTGTCCTCGTCCTCGGCGTCGTCGACCGGCTCCGCAGTGCGACTGCGGCCCCGGTCATCGGCGTCGGGGTACGTGAACATCTCCTGGAAGTCCGCCGCGACCTCTTGGCCCAGCGGCTCCAGACACCTTACGCACTCCCCCTCGGCCGTCGCACGGGCGGTGCCTGTGACAAGCACACCTTCCATGACCGACTCCAGGCGGAGCTCCAGCTCTACGGGCGCGCCTTCCGGCACACCGATGACCCCTTCGATACCGAAGTCCTTGGGGGCATCAACCGAGCGGGTCAGCCGCTGGAGGGCACCAGGACGCCGCCCCAGCTCGTGTGTGTCGAACACGAGGGGGTTGCGGTGGTCGAGGCGCGTGCTCAGGGCTTTTCCTGCTTTCGGATCGTGGGGAGGGCCGCACCGGTTCCGGAGGAATGCGGGCAGCCGAGATCGCGAAACTACGCGCGACCGAAGAGCCAGGATACTGGACGGGCCGCCGTAGACCCAATCCGGTGATTCCCGGCGGCGGCTCAGCGCCCTTGTTCGTACCGGCGCAGCTGTTCGAGGTCGATCATGCTGGTGTCGAAGAGGCTGGTCTCGTCGAGGGCGGCCGTCTGCTGCTGCGGCTGCTGCGGGACCTGCGGCTGCTGGTAGGCGTACGGATCCTGCTGGGCGTACTGCTGCTGGTCGTAGCCCTGCTGCTGGTACGCGGCGTACGGATCCTGCTGCTGGTAGCCCGCGTACGCGTCCTGAGCCTGGTAGGCGTACGGGTCCTGCTGCGGAACCTGGGCCGGGATGTGCGGCTGCTGCTCGGCCACCGGCTGGTACTGGTGCTGCTGGACCTGCTGCGGCTGGGGCTGCGGCTCGGCCAGCTCCGCGAGACCGGCCAGATAGTCGGAGTCGCTGCCGTGCTGCTGGGCGCCCGCCGCGTCCTGGGCGGCCATGTGCTCGCCGAGGGCGTCGCTGGTGGTCCGGCCGTGCAGCTTCAGCCGGCCGCGGCCGACCGCCTCCAGGGTCTTGGACAGGACGGCCTCGAAGGCGCCGAGCTTGGCGTCCACGTAGTCGTCGGCCCGCTGGATCAGGGTGCCGGGGTCGGCGCTGTACTCCGGGGCGTCCTCGTCGGCGTACCCCTGCTCGTCCAGGCCCGGGCCGCGGCCGAGGAGCTTCTCGCGGCCGCGGTCGACGGAGCCGATGGTCTTGGTGAGGACGACCTCGAAGTTGGCGAGCTTGGAGTCGACGTAGTCGTCGGCCTCGGCACGGATCTCCTCGGCGTCCCGGCGGGCCTCGGTGAGGATGCGGTCCGCCTCGTCCTGCGACTGGCGGGCGACCTGGGTGTCCGAGATCAGCGAGCCGCGCTCGGCGTGGGCGCTCTCGATGATCCGCTCGGCCTCCTGGCGGGCCTGCGCGACCATCTGCTCACGGCCGCCGATCAGCTCCTGGGCCTGGGCCAGCGAGCCGGGCAGCGCCTCGCGGACTTCCTCCAGCATGGCGAGCAGCTCGGCGCGGTTGACCACGCAGGAGGCCGACATGGGCATGGACCGGGCGTTGCCGACCGCCTCGACGATCTCGTCGAGCTTCTTCTGGACGTCCACCGTGGTTCGCCACTCTCTGCCTGATATGAGACGGACGGGACGACTGTACGGGCAGTCGGCTCCGGTCCGACACCGGGTGACGGACTGTCAGCTCGTCATCGCTCGGCGAGACGCCGGGTGAGCGCCTCGTGGACGACGGGAGGCAGCAGGTGGGAGACATCTCCGCCCCAGGCCGCCACTTCTTTGACGAGGCTGGAGGAAAGGAAGCTGTAGGTGGGGTTGGTCGGGACGAAGAGGGTCTCGACGCCGGAGAGGCCGTTGTTCATCTGGGCCATCTGGAGCTCGTAGTCGAAGTCGCTGACCGCGCGCAGGCCCTTGACGATGGCCGGGATGTCGCGCTGCTTGCAGAAGTCGACGAGCAGGCCGTGGTGGGACTCCACCACGACGTTCCCGTACTCGCCGGTGACCTGGCGGATCAGGTCCATCCGCTCTTCCACGGTGAACAGGCCCTGCTTGGACTGGTTGATCATCACCGCGACGTATACGACGTCGTACAGCTTGGAGGCGCGGCCGATGATGTCGAGGTGTCCGTTGGTGATGGGGTCGAACGACCCCGGACAGACTGCGCGGCGCAACTGAAGTCCCTCGCTCTCCGGTCCGGTCATGGTGCGTCTTCGCACGTAGAGGCGGCGCGACCGTACCAAAGCGTGCCCTCGCCGTAACGACGGGCCCGCAGTGGCTCGAAGCCCTCCGGCCAGATGAATTCGCCGCCTCTGGTGCTGCGCTCCACGGTGGCGAGAGCATCGCCCGCGAGCCAGCCCTGAGAGCGGAGTGTGAGCAGAATCTCCCGAAGATCATCGTCGGTGACGTCGTACGGCGGGTCCAGGAAGACCACGTCGTACGGCTCGTCGGGCGCCGGACCTGTCACGATCTGTTCCGCTTTGCCGGTACGGACCTCGGCACCGGGCAGCCCGAGCGCGCGGACGTTCTCCCGGACGACGCGGGCGGCCCGGCTGTCGGCCTCGACGAGCAGTGCGTGGGACGCGCCGCGGGACAGCGCCTCCAGGCCGACGGCCCCGGAGCCCGCGTACAGATCGGCCACGCGGACGCCGGTCAGCGTGCCGAGGAGCGACTGCCAGCTGGAGAACAGCCCCTCGCGTGCGCGGTCGGACGTGGGGCGGGTGCCGGTGCCGGGCGGGACGGCGAGCCGGCGTCCGCCGGCCGCACCGGCAATCACGCGGGTCATCTGCGTCTGAGTCCTTCGGGAGAGGCGGATGTGGGCGGACGTGCCTGGACATGCCTGGACGTGCTTAAACGATAGGCCGTCGGCCGGGAATCGGACCGTCGGGGCGGCCCGCCCTGCCTGCCGGGCCCCGGCTCAGCCCTTCTCGAGGTACTGCTCGCGCTCCTTGTCCAGCAGCGCGTCCAGCGCGGTGCGCAGCTCGGGATACCCCTCCAGCTCCGGGTCCGCCGAGACCACCGCGACCGCCTCCTCGCGGGCCGCCGCGATGACCTCCTCGTCCTCGATGACGGTGAGCATCCGCAGCGAGGAGCGCACCCCGGACTGGGCCTGGCCGAGGACATCGCCCTCGCGGCGCTGTTCAAGGTCGATACGGGAGAGCTCGAAGCCGTCGAGCGTGGCGGCGACCGCGCCGAGCCGGGCCCGGGCCGGGGTCGCCTCCGGCATCTCGGTGACCAGCAGACACAGCCCGGGCGCCGAACCCCGGCCGACCCGGCCGCGCAGCTGGTGCAGCTGTGAGACGCCGAAGCGGTCCGCGTCCATGATCACCATCGCGGTGGCGTTCGGGACATTGACGCCGACCTCGATGACGGTGGTGGCGACCAGGACGTCCACATCGCCGGCGGCGAAGCGGCGCATCACATCGTCCTTGTCGTCGGGCTGCATCCGGCCGTGCAGCACCTCGACGCGCAGCCCGCTCAGCGTGCCCCGTACCAGCTGCTCGGCGATGTCGATCACGGCGAGCGGCGGCCGCTTCTCCGCCTCGTCCTCGGCCGACTTCTTCTTCGGCTTCTCGGCGGCCTCGTCCATCGAATCGCCGATGCGCGGACAGACGACATACGCCTGATGGCCCTTCTCGACCTCCTCGCGGACCCGCTCCCAGGCGCGCGCCAGGAAGTGCGGCTTGTCCGCGGCAGGCACCACATGGCTGGCGATCGGCGAACGCCCGGCGGGCAGTTGGTCGAGGATCGAGGTCTCCAGGTCTCCGAAGACCGTCATCGCGACTGTGCGAGGGATGGGCGTGGCGGTCATGACCAGCAGATGCGGCGGCTGCTTGCCCTTGGACCGCAGCGCGTCGCGCTGCTCCACGCCGAAGCGGTGCTGCTCGTCGACGACGACCAGACCGAGATCGTGGAACTGGACCTTGTCCTCGATCAGCGCGTGCGTGCCGATCACGATGCCCGCCTCGCCGGTGACCAGGTCGAGCAGCGCCTGGCGGCGCGCGGCCACGCCCATCGAACCGGTCAACAGCACGACCTTCGTGCCCTGTTCGGCTCCGCCGAGCATGCCTCCCTCGGCGAGCTCGCCCATCATCTCGACGACGGAGCGGTGGTGCTGCTGCGCGAGAACCTCGGTCGGCGCGAGCATCGCCGCCTGGCCGCCGGCGTCCACGACGGTGAGCATCGCCCGCAGTGCCACGAGCGTCTTGCCGGAGCCGACCTCGCCCTGGAGCAGGCGGTGCATCGGGTGCTCGGTCGCCAGGTCGTCGAAGATCTCCTTGGTGACCTTGAGCTGGCCTTCGGTGAGCGTGAACGGCAGCTTGGCGTCGAAGGCGTCGAGCAGCCCGCCGGGCGTCGGTCTGCGGGCCACGGCGGGCAGTTGGGCGTCGGCGAACCGCCGGCGGGCCAGCGCCACCTGGAGTACGAACGCCTCGTCCCACTTCAGCCGCTGCCGCGCGTCCTCGATGTCGTCCTTGGTCTGCGGCCGGTGGACCTTGAGCAGCGCCTCGGGCAGCGAGACGAATCCGCGGCCGTCGCGCAGGGCGGGCGGCAGTGGGTCGACGGCGTCCTGCGCGCTGGGCAGCACCGCGTCGACCGCCTTGGCGATCTTCCAGGACTCCAGGCCCTTGCACGCGGGGTAGATCGGGATGAGTGCGCCGGCCCAGGACTCGATGTCGGCGGAGGAGTCGCCGCTGTCCGCGCCGAGCTTGGCGTACGTGGGGTGGGTGAGCTGGAGCTTGCGGTTGAAGACCGAGACCTTGCCGGCGAACATCGCCCGGCTGCCGGGCAGCAGCTCCTTGTGCGGCTTGTGGATCCCGCGCCCGAAGAAGACGAGCTGGAGCCGGCCGCTGCCGTCGGTGATGTTGATCTCCAGGCGCTGGCCCCGGCCGCCGTTGAAGGTGTGCACCCGGGCGTCGGCGACCTGCGCCACCACGGTGACGTCCTCGTCGAGCGGCAGCTCGGACAGCCGGGTGAGCTGGCCCCGCTCCTCGTACCGCCGCGGGTAGTGATGCAGCAGATCACCGACGGTATGCAGGTCGAGCTGCTCGGCCAGCACCTTCGCGGTGGCGGCGCCGAGTGTCTTCTTCAGTGGTTCGTCGAGCACAGGCACGCGATCCATTGCACACCACACCGCTGACAGACGTCACGTACCCGTGGATATCCGCTGGTCGCGACGGTGCCGTGACCCCTAGGATGGCGCGGTCTCCCCGCACTCCCACGCCGCGATCACCGTCGAACGGGATCGCCCGACCCGCGCCGTCGCCCGTCCCCCCACCGGCGCTGCGACGATGACTTCTGAGACTTCTGAGCCCTCCGCGACTTCCGCGGCGTCCACGACCTCCGCGACTTCCGAGTCCACACCTCATACCTTCCAGGTCGACCTGCGCGGCCTGGTGGACCTTCTCTCCCACCACCTCTATTCGAGCCCCAAGGTCTATCTGCGCGAGCTGCTGCAGAACGCCGTCGACGCGATCACGGCCCGCCGCGCCGAACAGTCCGGCGCGCCCGCCCAGGTCCGGCTGTACGCCGCGGACGGCAGGCTGCGTGTCGAGGACTCCGGCATCGGCCTGACCGAACAGGACGTGCACAGCCTGCTGGCGACCATCGGCCGCAGCTCCAAGCGCGACGGCCTGGAGTCGGCACGCTCGGAGTTCCTCGGCCAGTTCGGCATCGGGCTGCTGGCCTGTTTCGTTGTCGCCGCGGAGATCCGGGTGGTCAGCAGGTCTGCCCGTACGCCTGACGCCCCGCCCGTGGAGTGGGCGGCGCGCGACGACGGTTCGTACACCGTGCGCACGCTGCCGGACAGCGCCCGGCCCGAGCCCGGGACGACCGTGCAGCTGACCGCCAGGCCCGGCAGCGGCGACTGGCTCGCCGAGGAGCGGGTCCTCGCGCTGGCCCGGGACTTCGGCTCGCTGCTGCCGTACGACGTACGGGTCGGGGACACGGCCGTCACCGAGCTGCCCTCCCCTTGGGACCGTTCGTATCCGAACCCCGCACTCCGCCGGGTGGCACTCGCACGCCACTGCCACGAGCTGTTCGGCTTCACTCCGCTCGACTCGATCGATCTGAATCTGCCGGTCGCCGGGGTGCGCGGGGTGGCGTACGTCCTGCCGTCCGCCGTCAGCCCGGCGCAGCGCGCGGGTCACCGGGTCCATCTGAAGGGCATGCTGCTCACCGACCGTGCCGATGAACTCCTGCCGGACTGGGCCTTCTTCGTACGCTGCGTCATCGACACTGACTCGCTGCGGCCCACCGCGTCGCGCGAGTCGCTGTACGCGGACGAGACGCTGGCTGCCGTACGGGAAGCGCTCGGCGTACGCATCAGGGAGTGGCTCACCGGTCTTGCCGCGGGCGATCCGGAGCGGCTCGCGCTGTTTCTCTCGGTCCACCACCTCGGCGTGAAGTCGCTGGCCCGGCACGACTCGGACATGCTGCGCACGATGCTGCCGTGGCTGCCGTTCGAGACGACCGACGGTCAGCTCTCGCTGGAGGAGTTCGCGCTGCGGCATCCGGTCGTGCACTTCACCCGCACCGTGGAGGAGTTCCGGCAGGTCGCGCCGATCGCGTCGGCGCAGGGCATCGGAGTCGTCAACGGCGGCTACACGTACGACACCGAGCTGGTCGAGCGGCTTCCGTCGGTCCGGCCAGGTACGGCGGTCGCCGAGCTCGACTCCGACACCGTCACCGCGCATCTCGACTCCGTCGACCCGGCCGAGGAACTGGCACTGGCCGGATTCCTGGCCGCCGCCCGCGCCAAGCTCGATCCGCTGGGCTGCGACGTGGCGCTGCGCGCCTTCCACCCGCTGACCGTGCCCGCGCTGCATCTCGACGACCGCGCGGCCCGCCACGAACAGGCCCGCGCGGAGGCCGAGGACCAGGCCGACGACTTGTGGGCGGGCATCCTCGGGTCGCTGCGCGGCACCGCAGCGAGGGCCCGGCTGGTGCTCAACCACCTCAACCCGCTGATCCGCAGGATCAGTTCACTCGACGACAAGGAGCTCGCCGGGACGGCGACCGAGGCGCTCTACGGGCAGGCCCTGCTGATGGCCCAGCGCCCGCTGCGCCCCGCCGACTCGGCGCTCCTCAACAGAGCCTTCATCGGCCTGCTCGAGTGGGCCACCCATGACCAGGAGAACGGCCGATGAGCCTTGACACCACGTCCCTGCGCCAGGCGATACGGGAGAACTTCGCCGAGCCGGAAGGGGCCGCGCGCAATGCCCGCGCGGAGCGCATCTTCGCCGAGATCGAGCAGCTCGGCGACACCGCTCTGGTCATCGACGGCCTCAACCACCTGATGCAGATCTACAACTACAGCGCCGAGGCGGACAAGATGTTCGTCCCCTTCGCGCGGATACTGCGCATGTGGGACGAGCGGCCGGGAGACTTCGACGGCCGGCAGGTGCACACGCTGTTCTGGATGTTCAAGTGGGTCTCCAGCGGCATGATCGACCAGCCCCACATCCCGCTTGCCTCCATCGAGAAGTGGCAGACCGAGATGGAGCGCCGCTACCGGCTGGCGGGCCACTCCGAGCGGGCGGTGCGCCAGAGCGAGCTGCGGATCGCGCTGCATCTCGGCGACATGGAGCGCGGCGAGCGCGCGTACGCGGCCTGGCAGGCGGCGGACCGCGACGACAAGAGCGACTGCCGGGCCTGCGAACTGCACGCCCAGGGCGCCTGGCAGGCCCGCGCCGGCGGCGACGACCAGGCGCTGGATGCCTGGCGCCCGGTCATCGAGGGCGAGTTCGTGTGTGCGCAGGAACCCGATTCGGTGCTCGGCTCCTCGCTGCTGCCGCTGCTGCGTCTGGGCCGTACGGACGAGGCACGGGCGAACCATCTGCGCGGCTACCGCCTCGTGCGGTCGCAGGACAGCATGCGTGACGCCGTCGCCGACCATGTGGAGTTCTGCGCGCTGACCGGCAACGAGGCGCGCGGCCTGGAGATACTCGCCGAGCGACCCGCCTACTTCACCGACACCGGCGATCCGAACACGCTGCTGGACTTCCTGGCGGTGACCGCGCTGCTGACCGACCGGCTCACCGCACTGGGCCACGGCGACCAGAGCCTCGCCGGTCCCGGCGGCCGCAGCTGGACCGCCGCCGAACTGGCCGCGCACGCACGGAAGGAGGCGCTGGCGCTCGCCGCCCGCTTCGACGAGCGCAACGGCAACTCCCGCACGAGCGACACCACCCGCGAGCGCATGGACCGCGAACCGCTGTTGGACCGGCTGCCGCTCGGACTCCGGCCGGCCCGACCCGCGGCGGGTACGGCCGCGAAGGCCGCGGCTGCCAAGGCTGCCGCTGTCGAGACCGCCGCCGATCTCGGCTCGCTGCTCGCCGAGGCCCGGCGGCTCTCCGACGCCCAGCGGCCGGACGCCCTCGAAGCCTGGGCGGCCGTCGCACGGGCCGCCGGCCGCGACGGCGTGCAGCTCGACGCGCACGACCTCGGCGAGATCGACGAGCACCGGGCCATGGACCGCCGGGTGCCGGCCGCCGAGGCCATGGTGCTGTTCCGCTCGGCCGCCGAGCGGTACGAGTCGGTGGGCGAGGCCGGACATGCCGTGGCCGCGCGCGCCCGGGCCGCCTACGCGCTCTGCATCGACGCCGGCGAGCACTTCGAGGAGCGCTCCGCCGAGGCGCTCGCCGAACTGGCCGGGGCCCGCGACGAGGTGCTCGCGCTGCACGCCGACGGCGCGGCCACCGCACGCCAGGTCAGCCGGGTCCTGCTGTGCCGGGCCCGGATCCTCAACGACCGGGTCCACCAGGCGGAGGACACGGACGCGGCGGTCGCCGCGCTGGAGGAGTCCGTACGCGAACTGCTGGACTTCGCCGAGCCGCACCGCGCCGCCAAGGACGGCGCGGACCGCACGGACGGCGCGGACGGCGCGGACGGCGGGGTCGGCGGGGTCGGCATCGCGGTCGGTGAGGCGCTCGGCTTCCTGGGCGACATCGTCGGATACCGCGGCAGCGCGGAGCAGGCCGCCGAGATGTACGCCCGGGCCGCCGATGCGTACATCTCGGCCGGCCGGCCCTGGTACGCGGTCGAGGCCGAGTCCCAGCTCGCCGGTGTCAGCCGCCACCTCGGCGACCTGGAGACGGCGGAACGCGCGTCCCGGGCCGCCCTGGAGCACGCCCGCGAGTTCGCCGCGCCCGGCGGCCTGTCCCGGCTCCACCTCCAGCTCGTCGAATCGCTCGCCGACAGCGGGAAGACCGCCGAAGCGGCCGAGCATGCGCTGGAGGCGGCGCACTGGGCGGACGAGGCGGGCGAGAGCGCGGGCACCGGCGCGTACGCACGGCACCGGCTCGGCGGGTTCCTGCTGGAGCTCGGCCGGACCGAGGAGAGCGCGGCGGTCCTGGAGGCCGTACTGCCCGACCTCAAGGCCGACGAGCACGGCGAGGGCATGATCGTCCAGACCCTGTGGTGGCTCGGCGACTGCATGACGGTGCTGTACGAGCCGCGCACCGCGGCAGAGCACTGGCTGAAGGCCGCGGACATCGCACGCGGCTGGCCCGAGCAGCAGGACCACGCGATGCTCGCGAATCTGGCGGGCCAGGCGCTGTACCGCGCCGACCTCAACTCCGAGGCGGAGCTGGCCTATCGCCGGTCCGGTGAGCTCTGGCGCGACCTCGGCGACGTCCACGCGCTGGTGCGGACGCTGCGGGTTCGGGCGTGGATCGCGGTACGGGACGGGCAGGCGGGCCCTGAGGCGGCGCGGGAGCTGATGGCGTCGGCGGCGGCCGAGTGCGAGAAGGCCCTCGCTTCCGTGGCGGACCCAGAGGCGCAGGAGCGGCTGCGGGAGGAACTGACGGACACGCAGCGGCAGACGGCGGAACTGATCGCGGACGAGGGCGAGGCGTAGGCCCCACTCGCCGGTTTCCCGTGACCGGGGCGCACACCTCCGGTCACGGGAAGGGCCCCTACTCCACGCCGATCAGCAGCGGTGTGGAACCCCGTCCGCCCTCGTACGTCAGGGTGTCCACCGCCAAGTGCCGTTCCCGGACGTGGCGTTCCAGGCTCGCCGCCACGGAAGCCGCGTCCGGGACGTCCTCGCCGAGGACCAGTGTCACCAGCTCCCCGCCCGCCGAGAGCATCCTGTCCAGGACCGTTTGCGCCGTCGTCGTCAGGTCCGTGCCGATCACCGCGACGTCGCCGTCGATCAGGCCCAGCACGTCACCGGCCTGGCAGATGCCCGCCGTCGTCCACGACTGCCGTTCCGCGACGGCCAGTTCGGCATGGCGCGTCGCGCCCGCCGCCGCCGTCATCGCCACGACGTCCTCGTCGAAGCGCCGGTCCGGCTCGTGGACGGCGAGCGCCGCGATGCCCTGGACCGCCGCGCGGGTGGGGATGAGGGCGACGCGTACGCCCTCCGAGCGGGCCTGTTCCGCCGCGGCCGCGGCGGTGTGGCGCAGCTCCGCGGAGTTCGGCAGCAGAACCACCTCGCGGGCGTGCGCCCGGCGGATCGCGTCGACCAGTTCGCCGCTGGCGGGCGGCTCCCCGGGGCGGGCGAGCACCGTTGTCGCGCCCGCCTCCGCGCACAGGGCCGCCAGTCCCTCGCCGGGGACGACCACGACGACCGCCCGCTGCACCTGCTCCCGCTCGGGGACGGCCGCGGTGTCGAAGTGCGTGATGCGGATCCGGTACGGCCGGCCCGCCTCGACGCCCGCCTCCACCGCCGCGCCCGCGTCGTCGACGTGCACATGCACGTTCCACAGGCCGTCGCCGCCGACCACGACCAGCGAGTCCCCCAGCCCGTCGAGCCGGGTCCGCAGCCGGGTCACCGCCTCGTCGTCCGCCTCCAGCAGGTAGATCACCTCGAAGGCCGGGCCTCCGTCGGCACACGGTTCCGCGGTCGCGGACGCACCGGAGCCGGGCCGTACGTGCGCCAGTGCGGGAGCCACCGGCGCCTCTCCGGACACCGCGCCCACCAGCGCTCCCAGCACGGCGAGCAGCCCGCGCCCGCCCGCGTCCACGACGCCCGCGCGGCCGAGCACGGCGAGCTGTCCCGGAGTCTCGTCGAGGGCCGCCCTGGCCCCCTCGTACGCCGCACGCGCCGCATCGTCGGGCGTGGCCTCCGCCGCCGTGGGGGGGGGGGCGGCCCCCCGGGGGGGGGGGGGGGCCCCCGGGGGGGGGGGCCCCCCCCGCCCGGGGGGGGCGCGCCCCCCCCCCGCCCCCCCGCGGGGGGGGGGCGCGCCCGCCCGCCCCGGCCA
>NZ_JBIRTX010000045.1:0-21955 GCF_044334895.1 Streptomyces sp. NPDC020681
CAGACGACAACACCAAGCCCGCCTCAGTCACTACAAACGACGCGGACACAGCCCATAAAAACTGCCCAACCGTCACGGCAAACACCGTTGCAGTATTAGAGGTCATCTCATTTGGTTGACCCAGTAGGCTGTCGGCTGTGGTGGGGATCGTTGAGCGGCTGGTGCCGGACGAGTTGTGGGACCTGTTCCAGCGGGTGGCGCCGGAGGCACCCACGCGGCCTCAGGGCGGTGGCCGGCGAAGGCACGGAGACCGTGAAGTGCTGGCTGCCATCGTGTTCGTGGCAACGTCCGGCTGTACCTGGCAGCAGTTGCCTGCCGCATCGTTCGGGCCGTCCGGCGCGACGGCTCACCGCCGCTTCACCGAGTGGACAAAGGCCAGGGTGTGGGCAAAGCTCCACCGCCTGGTCCTCGATGAACTCGGCTCCCGCGGCGACCTTGACTGGTCTCGATGCGCGATCGACTCGGTGAACATGCACGCCCTGAAAAGGTGCCCCTATGGTTTTCGTCAAGCTGTTGTCGTGACCGGGGCTCGTAGAAGGTGCCATCTCGGAGCATGGCGAAGAGCACGTCGATGCGTCGTCTGGCGAGGGCCACCAGGGCCGCGACGTGGTGCTTCCCCTCCCTGCGTTTCTTGTCGTAGTAGGCGCGTGACTCCGGTTGGGAGAGCGAGGCGAACGCGGCGAGATAGAAGGCGCGTTTGAGCTGTTTGTTGCCCCGTCGGGCCGGGTGTTCGCCGCGGATAGACGAGCCGGAGCTGCGGGTGACCGGTGCCAGGCCGGCGTAGGCAGCCAGGTGCCCGGACGTGGCGAAGGCGCTGCCGTCGCCGACGTCGATGAGGATGCGGGCCGCGGTCCTGACCCCGATGCCGGGCATGGAGGTCAGGACCTGGGAAAGAGGGTGGGCCTCCAGGAGCTCCTCGATTCGGGCAGCGAGGAGTTTGCGCCGGTCGAGGACGGAGCCGAGCGAGGAGATGAGACCGGGGATGATTAGCGCGGCGGCGTCGGTGCCCGGCACGACCACTGTCTGCTCGTCGAGTGCGGCAAAGATGTCCTCGACCAGGCGTTCGGCCATCCGCGGCGCCTTCGGCCGCAGGAGCGCGACCAGTCGTCGCCGCCCGGCCTTCCTGATCTGCGCGGGGGAACCGAACCGTTCGAGCAGCGTGAGCACGGCGGGGTGGTCCAGACGGGGACCGAGGACCTTCTCCAACGACGGGTGGATCTGCGTCAACAGGCCCCGCAAGCGGTTCTTGGTCCTCGTCGACTCGGTGGCGAGATCGTCGTCGAACCCGACGATCATCTCCAGCTCCGCTAGGGTCTCGTCGGCGGGCTCGATGGCCCTCAGCGTGTGCGGCATCGCGCGAGCGGCATCTGCGATGACAAACGCGTCCCGGGCGTCGGTCTTCGCCTCTCCCGGGTAGAGGTCAGCGATTCGCCGCATCGTCAGGCCCGGAAGGTAGGCAATGCGGCAACCCGCCTGGCGAGCCACGGCCAGGGGCAGAGCGCCTATGGAAGCGGGTTGGTCGACTACCACCAGCACGGTGCCGTGCTTGGCCTGGAGCATGGCGAATACCTCGCGCAACTTCGGCTCGGTGTTGGGTAACCGCTTGTCGAGAACTCTTTTGCCTGCCGGTGTCAGGGCAGTGGCGTGGTGTTCGCCCTTGCCGACGTCCAGGCCCAGATAGACGTCGATGCCGCCGTCATCGGTCATGCTCTTGCTCCAGTGTTTGCGCTCGTCCCGGCCTTACCTGCGGCATCAGCGTGCCGGCATCCACGTTACGAAGAGACTGCCTCACCCGGTCCGGGATCAGCGCTCGTGCCCCTAATCAGCGGTCTGCCAATGCCTCCGACGCCCGGTGACACCACCTTTTCGATCATCATCGACTGGGGGACCAAGTCATGCCGGAGTCGGAGGCCGGGAGCCTCATTGCGAGGCCACGAAGACGGTAACGGGGACCTGACAGGTCCGAATCCTGTCGACCGGGGCAAGTACGGCTCAAAGATCCACCTGATCACCGAGCGGACCGGTCTGCCCCTGTCTGTCGGCATCTCGGGGGCCAACGTCCACGACAGCCAGGCCCTGATCCCGCTCGTGAAGGGCATACCGCCGGTCCGATCCCGCCCGGGCCCCCGGCGTCGCAAGCCCGGGAAGCTCCATGCCGACAAGGGCTATGACTATGCCCGCCTGCGGCGATGGTTAGGCAGCCGAGGCATCCGGCAGCGCATCGCCCGCAAGGGAGTTGAGACCTCGCAGCGGTTGGGACGCCACCGTTGGACCATCGAGCGCACCATGTCCTGGCTCGCCGGCTGCCGCCGTCTCCACCGTCGCTACGAGCGCAAGGCCGAGCACTTCCCTCGCCTTCACGAGTATCGCCTGCACTCTCATCTGTTACCGGCGGCTCGCCCGCTGATGTGGGCCCGCAGCAGCTTCACCGCCAGGTCGTGGCCGTAGTGATTGGCCATGTCCATGGGGGTGTGACCGTCTGGATCTGCGAGCTCCGGATCTGCCCCGAAGGCCAGCAGCACAGCAGTGGTATGCACAGTCACCGGTTGGCCGCTCTGTAGGGAGCCATCGCCCTCGACGTCGATCGCGTGCGTCAGCAGCATCATGTTGCTGAAGACCTCATCGGGATCGGAACCGTCGGCTAGCAACCGGGCCAGGGCCTCCGCATCCTCGTGCTCGACCGCGTGATGGGCGGGTGTCCAGCAGTCACTCACCAAGGCATTCAACCGCACCGCAGCCCGTCTGCCAGCGACTTATCTACGCCGCCCAGTCACCATTTGAGATGACGTCTTAGGCGGGCGCACGCAGGCGGGGAAGGGGTGGGCCGGGAATCACGAGGCTCGCTCCAACCCGGCTCGTGGCCCTGGCGGATCACCAGGTTCGAAGAACCGCCACCTGCCAAACCTGTCGCCCGCGAACGAGTACTGCTGAACCGTGCGCGAGTCCGTTGCTTCGGACGGAGAAGGGCTTGCCCGCGAGGAGCATGTCGCGGAATCGACAGAGATGGCTGATTGTCAGGTGATGTTCCACTGCTGGCGGGCCGTGTTGTTACACGGCATGATCCAGACCCAGGTACCGGCTTCGACGCGGCCGTTCTTGATCTCGGCACACTGCTGCGCATGTGGATTGCGCAGTTCCTTGCCCGTTCCCCGGACGAATACCTGAGCCGCAGTGCCATCGTTGTGGCAGTCCGAGAGCTGGAGGAAGGTGCCCTGCTTCTTCGTGCCCCACGGCACGTCCATGCAGAGTTTTTGATTCAGCGTGCGGATGGTGTTGTCGCTGTTGACGGTCCAGCGCTGGCGCGCGTCAAGACCGTCACAGCGGGCGGTGATCAGTGGGACACCGGCTGCCTGTTTGCCGTCAAGCGGCGCGAGGCACTTGTTGGACAAGGCGTTGATCAGAAAGTGTCCTGGGAGGGTGGAGCGGGGCACGACCGTGCGGTGGGCCGAAGTTCGCTCGCTCTGCGAGGCCGTGGGTTGCTCGGTCCGCGGGGCCGACGGTTGCGGGGTCCGCGGGTCTGCGGGTTGCTCGGTCTCTGGGGCAGAGGATCGTTCGACGGGTGAGGCAGAGGGCTGTTCCGTCGGTGAGGCCGAGGGTTGCACCGCCCGCGACGCTGGGTCCTTTTGGGCGGCAACCCCGGCATCTTCCCCGCCGCTCCCAACGCTCAGCACGACCAGACTGATCACTGTGCCGAGCACCGTCAAAGACACTGCGACGAGCAGCAGAGCCCGGCGAGTTGAGCGCGACGCCGATGTGTTGTCGTTCTGCCAGGGCAGCGTCTGCTCCCACAGCGCTGGCCGAGCCGATTCGTGCGAGACCAAAATTGTTTCGGGTGCTTTGGACTTCTCCGATTTGGCCCGCAGGTGGTCACTCATGGATGTTGCGGTCCCTCCCAGCAAGATTGGTATTTCTCTGCTCAAGCTAGAGACCTCCTGTCGGCGGCCGAAGTTTCCGGCGAATCATTGCCTGTAGAGCCGTTGAAGTCTGTCTGTTCTCACCAGCCCTCCGTACGTGAGAGCGGGTGTGCGGCCACTGGGGCACGGTCACCATGCGCTGGGCACGTTTAGTAGACCCTGCCGCGCCGAGGTGCCTGTCCGGGGGCGTATTCAGGCAGATGCCGTTGTACAGCCGGGCTCTTCTCGAGCAGATCCTGGGATCACACGGTGCCGGCCCGGTTGACTCGGAGGTGCCGCGCGGTGGCGCACTCCTACGGCCAGGGGAGGCGCCGGCGGAGACGGCAGAAGGCACCAGGGTTTCGTGTCTCCGGGGGACCACCTGCGACGGAGGCGCTGAGGCGACAGGAGGCTGCGGTCAACGACTCGGAGGGACTCTGCCGGGTGAGCATAGGCGGAGCCAGAGCCCGGTGTAGTGATCGCTGCGCGGCTCGCTACTGGAAGGACGCCATGGCAGTGTCGCTTCACGAGCAGGCACAGGCTCTCCTCGAGCAATCGGCCGTCCGGTCCGCACATGCGGGCTCGGCTCGAAACCTTGGTGTCCCGCGGTGTACTCCGGTCAGGAGGGGAGCGCTGTTGCCTTTCCACCTGACTGGGATTCCCGAGGAGGTTCGTGCGTGTCACGCCAGGTACTGACGGTAGGCCCGGAGGGGTCGGCCAGCTTTCCCACAATCGGTCAGGCGCTGGCGCACGCGCGCAGCGGCGCAGTGATCAGCGTGCGGCCGGGCACGTACGCGGAGAACCTGGTCGTCGCCACTCGTGTCACCATCGCTGCCGAAGGGGCGTCCGGGAGCGTAGAGATCTGCCCCCGTCGCGGCGTCGCGGTTGTGCTCCGGGCGGACGCGGTCATGCTCACCGACCTCGTGCTGCGTGGCAGGGACGAGGAATTGCCAGTAGTGGACGCCCAACTGGGGCAGGCCGCTATGGACGGTTGTGAGGTTGTCGGCTCCGCGTGGACCGCGCTGCTCGCCCGCGGCACGGGCTCCTTGGCCATGCGCGATTGCCGGATCAGCAACCCGCGTGGTGCCGGCGTAGTCGTGACGTCGGACGCGGACAGCATGGCCGACTCTTGCACCATCGAGCACCTCGAGACCTCCGGCGTGGTGATCGGCGAGCGCGGCCGTATCACCCTGCGGGGCTGCACCATCCGTGATGCCCGTGGTAACGGCGTGCTGGCCAACGGAGAGGCGCAAGGCTCGGTCGAGGGATGCGAGATCTCCTCCACGGAGAAGCCCGGGATCGCACTGGAGGGGCGCTCCGGTGTGCGCCTGGTGCGCAGCAGCGTGCACGACGCCGACATCGGCATCCATCTGGCCAGCCAGGCGCGTACGGCACTGGAGGAGGTGTCCGTGTCCGGAACCACGGGCGTCGGGATCGTGCTGTCCAGTGGTACCAACCCCGTGTTGCGCGGCTGTCGCATCTCACGCACTCAGGGCCACGGCGTGCTCATCATCGACCGGGCACGTGGCACGTTCGAAGACTGCTCGATCTATTCTTCGATGGCACCTGCCCTGAAGGTGAGTGGTCCGTGCTCGCCCACGCTTGTCGGACTGACGATCCGTGACTGTGCTGAGACTGCCGTGCTGCTCGAGGAGGAGTCGGCGCCGGAGTTCGACCGGCTGGAGATCGTGGATCCTTCTGGATCTGGGATCTCTATCCGCTCCGGCGCCAATCCCCTCGTGCGCCGTGCCCGGATCACTAGTCCGAAGGGCCATGGGGTGGAGGCAGTGAATGACGGGCGCGGGCGCTTGGAGGAGTGCGAGATCGAAAAGGCCGGGGGAGCGGGCGTCCGGGTTGAGGACGGCGGCAATCTCCACATCGGAGCGGGCATCGTGCGATCTGCCGGCGCCTTCGGCCTGTCAGTCGGGGCGCAGGGCAGCGCCACCGTGCGTGACTGTGAGATCCACGGTGCGGGGGGTGCCGGAATCGTGGTGGAGGAGGACGGGGCGTTGACCGCGACGCGCCTTCGGGTCGCGGGCAGCCACGGTCACGGCGTCCTGGTCGGCTCTGGAGGCCGGAGTTCGTTCAACGCCTGCGAGATCAGCGGGAGCGCGCGCGACGGCTTTCACATTGAGTCCACCGAGCCGGTATCGCTGGTCAACTGCACTGCTCGTGACAACCGTGGGGGGGGACTCGTACAGGCCCGGCCGGGCGAACGGCTGGCAGTTGAGGGCCTCACCAGCACGGGCAACGGCAGGCGGGATGCCTGGGGTGTCGGTGATGCCCAGGGTGCGGATCCGGCAGTGGGGACGGGCGGGCCCGATCTCGCCGACACGCTGGCTCGTGAAGACGGTCCGCTCGCCGAACTCGAAGCGCTCATCGGCCTGTCCAACGTCAAGCATCAGGTCCGCATGCTGGTCAATCTCACCCAGCTCGCTCAGCGTCGTGCCCGTCTCGGAATGTCGGCTCCACCCATGAGCCGCCACCTCGTCTTCGCGGGTCCTCCTGGCACCGGCAAGACGACGGTGGCACGGCTGTACGGGGCGATCCTTGCCGAGCTCGGTGCGCTGCAGTCCGGGCACCTCGTCGAGGTCTCTCGGGCCGACCTGGTAGCGCAGTTCATCGGTGGCACTGCGATCAAGACCACCGAGACCTTCAACCGGGCCTTGGGCGGTGTGCTGTTCATCGACGAGGCGTATACCCTCCTCTCCGACGGCCAGGGCTCGGGGGCGGACTTCGGGCGGGAGGCCGTGGACACCCTGCTGAAGCTGATGGAGGACCACCGCGACAAGGTGGTCGTGGTCGCCGCCGGCTATGGCAAGGAGATGGAGTCCTTCCTCGGCTCCAACCCGGGACTCGCCTCCCGCTTCTCCCGCACGATCGACTTTGAGAACTACTCGGTGCCCGAACTGGTGGCGATCATGGAGAGCATGTGTGCCGGCCATCAGTACGAGCTGGACGAGAGCACCGTCAAAGCGTTGGCCACCCACTTCGAGCGTATGCCGCGTGACGCCTCGTTCGGCAATGGCCGGGCGGCTCGCAAGGTGTTCGAAGAAATGGTGGACCGTCAGGCATTCCGGCTCGCGACGGCGACGGACGCGGGCGAGCGGGACTTGCGGTTGCTGCTGCCGCAGGACGTGAGTGAGGAAGCGGCGGTCGCCGTGGACCACGGTGGAACCCCCGGTCCCCAAGAGAGCGACCCCTTGGAGCAGTTGGGCGAGCTGATCGGGCTCGAGGCCGTCAAACGTGACGTCACCAACATGGTCAACCTCCTGTCCACCGCACGGCAGCGAGAAGCGGCGGGCCTGCCGGCGACGCGCATTAGTCATCACCTGGTCTTCACGGGCCCTCCTGGTACCGGTAAGACCACGGTGGCCCGACTCTACGCTTCGCTGCTGGTGAAACTGGGCGTCCTGCCGCGCGGGCAGCTCGTCGAGGTGGCTCGCGCCGATCTCGTCGGCCGCTTTGTCGGCCACACCGCGCAGCTGACCCGTGAGGTCTTCGAACGCGCCCTCGGGGGAGTGCTGTTCATCGACGAGGCCTACACACTCACGCCCCGGGGCTCGTCGAGCGGCTCGGACTTCGGGCAGGAGGCCGTTGACACCCTGCTGAAGCTGATGGAGGACTACCGCGACCAAGTGGTCGTCATCGTCGCCGGATACACCGAGGAGATGGCGAGCTTCCTGTCCTCCAACCCCGGTCTCTCGTCCCGGTTCTCCCGCAGCGTACAGTTCGCCGACTACACCTCGGACGAGCTGGTGACCATCGTCCGGCAGCACGCCGCCGCGTCCGGATACGAGTGCGGTCCGGGCACCGGGGCTGTGCTGCGGGACTACTTCGACTCCCTGCCACGCGATCGCAGCTTCGGCAACGCGCGTCTGGCGCGCCAAGTACTCGAAAACATGATCACCCTCCAGGCCGGTCGGATGAGCTCCATGTCGGCGCCCGGGATCGACGACCTGAGGCTGCTGCTGCCGGAAGACGCGGGGCGCCAAGGAGCGGTCCGTGGATGAGGCGGGCGGCCCTCGGCCCCGGCGGCCTCTGCTGAAGGCCGGCCGTGGTGGTCGGCGCCGGGGCCTGTCCTGCATGCTTCTTCTGCTCGCCGCGGCGGCGGCGCTCCCCTGGTCCGCACCGGCTGCGGCCGTGCCCCACGACTCGGTGCGGCTGCCCATGATTCCCCTGACCCTGACCGGGAGAGCGGGGTGCACCGGTTCGTCGGGGACGACGTTCAAGGAAGTGCCGTGGGAGCAGCAGAATCTGGGGCTCGCCGACGCATGGCGGTTCGCCAACGGTGAAGGTGTGACCGTCGCGGTCGTCGACACCGGAGTGTCGGAGGCGCCGGCCTTGGCCGGCCGTGTGTCCGCCGTGGGCGACGCGGGCCGTGACTGTGTCGGCCACGGCACCTTCGTCGCCGGGCTGATCGCCGCCCGTGTGGATGCGGAGGTGCGCTTCGCCGGGGTGGCGCCCAAGGCCCGGATCCTCGCCGTGCGAGGCACCGACAAACTCGGCGTGGCGAGTGCAGGCTCGGTGGCCAACGGCATACGCGCGGCAGCTGACCGCAAGGCCGATGTCATCGTGGTGTCCGCGGCGTTGCCCCAGATGTCTAGCAATCTGACCTCGGCTGTCTCCACCGCCCTTGAGGGCGGCGCCGTGGTGGTTGCTGCGGCGGCTCCCGACCCATCCGGTACCGGTGCCGACCCTTCGTCCGCCCCCCAGGAGTACTGGCCGGCAGCCCAGCCCGGTGTGCTTTCCGTGTTGGGCGTCGGCGGCGACGGCACTCTCCCTGACGGTGCGCTCACTCCTCGGCATGCCGATTTGACGGCGCCCGGGGAGAGTGTGTTGGGCATCGGCCCGAGGGGCTCGGGACATTTCGTCGGCTCCGGGTCGTCTCTGGCCGCCGCATTCACCGCGGGGGCCGCGGCGCTCGTCCTGTCCGCCAACCCTAGTCTGACGGCTCCCGAGGTCACGAAGGTGCTGATCTCTACCGCGTACCCGGACGGTGTGCCGCGTCTGGACCCGTACGCTGCCGTCACGGTGATCCGGGACAGCGCTGCTCCCTCGCCATCCTCGGTCGGTGCTCCGGTGCGGATGCCGACGACTGACCCGGTCGTGGCCCGGGCCACTCGCCGGGCGATCCTGATGTTCGCCGCGGGTGTCGGCGTCGTCCTGTTGGTTTCCTGGTGCGCCGCTGCCATTCCCGGCGGCCGCTCCCGCCGTTGACACCCCCGGCCTGCCCGTCCCTTGCGGAGACTGCCGGAGGGAGCGTCCAGTATGGGCAGCGGGCGTCCCCTCCTGTGATCAGCCGCCTATTCGGCCCCGCTCGCGGGGACTTCCTCCAGCACTGCTGTCTGGATCAGAGTGGCCTTCCGGCGCACGATGTGCTGCGCGCGGCCCGGGGGAAGATTACGGGGCTTGACGTTGCCGAAGACGTAGCCCTCGGACGGCGGACAGGACAGCAACAGGCCCGGGGAGTTCACCTCGTCGAGGCGACGCAAGAGCTGGTCGCCCAGGCCGCGCCCCGCGCCGTTGGCGGATCGCGCCACCACCACGTGCAGTCCCACTTCGTGCCCGAGAGCGAGGAAGTCGAAGAACGGAGTGAAGGGCTGGTCGAAGGACGAGCCGCCGCCGATCATGTCGTAGTCGTCCACGAGCACGAACAGCCGTGGCCCATTCCACCAGTCACAGCGCCGCATCCGGGCCGGCGTGATGTCGGCTCCGGGAAGTCGCGTCTTGATCGCCTTGGCCGAGCCTTCGACGAGTTCTTTGAGGCTGTCCATGGACACGGCGTGTCCCAGCCGGTACTCCTCCGGAACCGCGTCGAGCAGTTCGCGCCGGTAGTCCACCATGAGAATGCTTGCCTCCGCAGGGCTGTAGCGGGTCGTGACCGCCTTCGCCACCAGTCCCAGGAGGTTCGTCTTCCCGCTCTCGGTGTCGCCGATCGCGACCAGGTGCGGAGTGCGGGAGAAGTCGTGCCAGACCGGGGATAGCGTCTCTTCGTCGAGTCCGAGCGGCATCCGTAGGCCGTCGCCCAGCTCCGGCTCCGGCAGGTCGGCGACCGGAAGACGGTGCGGCAGCATCCGCACGGGCGGCGCCGGGGGGCCGGGCCAGTGCTCCACGATTCCCTCCACGGTCGCCATGACGCCGTCGGTGAGATCGTCCGTGTCCTCCTGGCCGTTGATGCGGGGCAGGGCGGCCAGGAAGTGCCTCTTGCCCTCGGTCGTCAGACCCCGCCCCGGGGTGCGCGGAACCGTGGCCGCCTTGCGGATGTCTACCACCGAGTCCATGGTGTCGCCGAGCCGCAGTTCGAGCCGTGTGGCGGCCTGATCGCGGACCTGGGCCGACAGCTCCACCCAGCGGGCCGTGGTGATGATCAGGTGGACGCCGTAGTTCAGGCCGCGGGCGGCGATTTGGTTGAACGCGGGAATGAGCGTGTCGAAGTCCTGGCGGACCGTCTGCCAGCCGTCCACCACCAGGAACACGTCGCCATGCGGCTCGTCGGGGAACTCGCCCGCGGCGCGCCGTCGCCGGTAGGACGCCATCGAGTCGATGCTGTGGTCCAGGAAGAACTGCTCTCGGTGGTTGAGCACCGCCGTGACCTCGGCCACCGTGCGGCTGATCCGCTCGCTGTGCAGCCGCGCGGCGACCCCACCCACGT
This sequence comes from Streptomyces sp. NPDC020681, assembly GCF_044334895.1. Classification (NCBI taxonomy): domain Bacteria; kingdom Bacillati; phylum Actinomycetota; class Actinomycetes; order Kitasatosporales; family Streptomycetaceae; genus Streptomyces; species Streptomyces sp. NPDC020681. The sequence continues at coordinate 10,549 of NZ_JBIRTX010000045.1, forward strand.
GCGGTATCCCGGCGAGGCCGGACAGTGTGCCGCCACCGAAGTCCAGGCAGTAGAACTGCACTTCGCGTGGGGTGTGGGTGAGGGCGAGCGCGGCGATCAGCGTGCGCACCACTGTCGACTTGCCGCTCTGCGAGCCGCCCGCGATGGCCACGTGACCGCCGGCGCCCGCGAGATCCACCACGAGCAGGTCTCGCAGTTGCTCGAACGGCTTGTCCACCAGCCCGACGGGCACCTGCAGGCTCCCGGTTCCTGGCCAGTCCAATGCGGTCAGGCCGCGCTCGAGGTCCGGTGCCAGTGACGGCAGCAGCGAGTCGAGCGTCGGCGACTGCTCCAGCGGCGGCAGCCACACCTGGTAGGCGGGCGGACCGGAGGCGCGAAGCCGGTCCAGGGCCACGGACAGGAGGGTGTCACCGTCCTCGCCCTCCTCCGGTGCCGCAGGCTCGGGGACGGACGTGCGCGAAGGCACCCACTCGGACGTCCAGGGCACAACCTGGCTGGCCACCCGCGCCTGCGCCACCGCGCCCCTGCGGTGCCGGTAAGCACCGGATACGTACGCGGCCCGGAACCGAGTGAGGGCCTCCACCCCGCTTTTGAGGAATCCACTGCCGGGCTGCGACGGCAACTCGTAGGCGTCTGGCACCCCCAGCACCCCGCGGCTCTCCATCGCCGAGAAGGTACGCAACCCGATGCGGTACGACAGGTGGCTCTCCAGCTGGTGCATCCGGCCCTCGTCCAAGCGTTGGGAGGCGAGCAGCAGATGCACCCCGAGCGACCGGCCGAGTCGGCCGATCATCACAAACAGGTCCATGAACTCGCGGTGCGCGGCGAGCAGTTCGCTGAACTCGTCGACCACGACAAACAGGCTGGGCAGCGGCGCGAGCGGGGCGCCTGCGGCCCGTGCCTTCTCGTACTCCAGCGCCGAGGTGTAGTTGCCGGCGGAGCGGAGCAGCTCCTGACGGCGGATCAACTCGCCGTGCAGGGCGTCCTGCATGCGCTCCACCAGCGCCACTTCGTCGGCCAGGTTCGTGATGAGCGCCGAGGTGTGCGGCAGCTCGTCCAGGCCGAGGAAGGTGGCACCGCCCTTGAAGTCCACCAGGACGAAGTTGAGCGTCTCCGAGGAGTTGGTCAGGGCCAGCGCCAGTACCAGCGTGCGCAGCAGCTCGCTCTTGCCGGAGCCGGTGGCACCGATCAGCATGCCGTGCGGGCCCATGCCGCCCTGCGCGGACTCCTTGATGTCCAGCTCGACGGGGATTCCGTCGCCCCCTACGGCGATGGGCACCCGCAGCCTGTCCGCCGGGTGGCGACGCTGCCACAGCGTCGCGGGGTCGAGGCGGTACAGGTCGGGGATGCCCAGCAGGGTAGTCAGTTCCACGTCCGCGGCGAGCGGTTCGGCCGCGTCAGCACTCAGGCTCATCCGGTACGGGGCCAGCAGCCGGGCCAGCGACTCGGCGACGACCGGGCCGACCAGGTCGGGGCGGCCCAGATGCGTGGTCTGCTCCTTGCGGCTGCGGTCGGTGCGCACCAGGTTGACGGCGTCGGGCTGTACGTCGAGCCGCAGCGTGGTTCGGCCGGGCCGCCATCGCAGCTCGCCGGAGAGGTCGAGGACGACCGCGTTACGAAAGCCGGTGCCGTCCAGCCGGTGGCCGGCCGGAACCGAGACACTGTCCACCACGATCACCGTGAACGGCTCATCCCGGGCGGCCTGCGCCTCCGGGTCGAACACCGTGCGTTCGGTGAATTCCGCACCGAGCAGATCCTCCAGGGCGTTGCAGGTCGACGCCATGATCCGCACCGGGCCGGCGCCGTCATGCTCCTGCGGATGGAGATTGTGCGGCAGCCACTTGGCCCACTCCCATTCCAGCCGCCGTTCGTCCGACACGCACAGCGCGATCCACAGCTCCTCCGGTGGGTGAAACACCGCTAGTTGGCACAACAGCGCCCGCACGGCAGAGCGGGCGGCATCCTCGTCACCCCGAAGCAGGACCCGGGACCAGGACCGTAGATAGAGGGCGATCGGCTGTTCGGGAACGGTGCTGTAGGCGCGCATGAAACGGCGCAGCGCGTGCGCGCACAGCGGCTCCAGATCCTCCACCGGTTTCGTGGAGAGTGGAGTGAGTCGCAGACCGAGCTGCTGGTCGCCGACGGCGATCCGCACCTCTGCGAAGTCCTCGTCCTTCGCACGTCGTTCCCAGAGTCTGGTGGTGCGGGCCATGGATGACAGGGTCGCCGGGTCGGGGTGGCGCCAGGAGGTGGCCAACTGCTGTTCTATGACGGCGTTGTGCACCTTGCGCCGCATTTGCGAAAGGTAACGTAGATAGTCGCGGCGCTCGCCGCGGAGCCGGTGCTTGCGCTCGTTGTTCTGGCGTATCACGTGCCCGACCATCATCGCGACGGAGGCCAGCACCATCATGCCCACCGACAGATAGGTGAAGACGCTGCCGGACCCTCCCGGACGGATGAAGATCAACATCATCGAGACCGACATCATGGCCATCGGGAGGTAGGTCCACACGGCGGACGAGTCGGGCACCTTCTCCGACAGGGTCGGCGGCTCCTGGAGGCTCAGTTCCCCCTCGGGCATGTCCGGGCCGCGTCGGCGGGCCGGGCGGCGGAAGAGGATCACACTCAACGTACTGGCTCCTTATGGCGAACCGGGCTGCCCGCAAGGCAGATGGAACCCACCGATGGCACCGATGTGGATCCCAAGACGCTAAGGCAATTTCGGGATAACCTGTCGGGTAATTTTGGGAAGATTTACTGGACGCGTCAGCCATGACGGGTGACGAAGGTTCTAGGTCCTTCTCTTTTCTGCGATCGTCGTCAGTATTCTGCCTCGCGGCGGTGCGCGTTTCCAACCCCGCAGCCCATCGTATTCGGAAATACAAAGGTGCCTATGCGATGACCGACAACTCCGTAGCGGGACTGTGCCGCCTCACCGTGCGTGCCCCCGACAGGCACATCGATCTCGCGGTCCCTGCCGACGTCCCGGTGGCTGACCTTCTGCCGACGGTGCTCCGGTACGCGGGCCAGGACCTGGAGGAGAACGGACTCGACCACGGCGGCTGGGTACTCCAGCGCCTCGGCGGTCCTCCCCTGGACGAGGAGGGCACCCTGGAGACCCTGGACCTGCGGGACGGCGAGGTGCTCTACCTGCGGCCGCACAGTGATGAGCTGCCCGAGGTGCGGCTGGACGATCTCGTGGACGGCATCGCCTCCGCCACTCGCGACCGTCCCTACCAGTGGAGCCCCAGGGCGAGTCGACGCCTGCTGCGCGGCTGGGCCGCGCTGGCCCTTGTGACCGGCCTGGTCGTGTTGGGTGGGTCGGCCGGATCCGCTGATATCCGTGCGCTGACCGCGGCGAGTTGCGGGCTGGTGCTGCTCGCCGGTGCCGCATCGGCGAGCCGGGCGGTGGGCGATGCCGTGGCCGGTGCGATGCTCGGTTTCATAGCTGTGCCCTACCTGGCGCTGGCCGGCTGGCTGTTGCCCGGGGGCGACTTCAGTGACGCGGAACCGCACCTCGTGATCGGAGCGCAGCTGCTGGCAGCCGCTGCGGCGGGCGCGGGCGCGGCGGTGGTGGCGGCGGCCGTGGGGGGCACCCACATCGCGCTCTTCCTTGGGACCGCTGTGGTGGCTGTTGCCGCCGCGGTGGCTGGCGGGGTGACGATGGCCTTCGACATGCCGATCGGTGCCGCGGCGGCCGCCGTTGCGGCACTTGTCGTGATCTTCGGCGGCTTCGTCCCGGCAATCTCTTTCAAACTGGCAGGGATGCGCATGGCGCCGCTGCCCACCAACCCTCAGCAGCTCCAGGAGGGCATTGACCCCTACGACCCAGCCGAAGTCAACGCCCGCACCGCTCGGGCGGAGGAGTGGATGACCGCTCTGTACTCGGCGACCGGGGTGATCTGTACGGGCTGTCTGCCGGCGCTGGTCACCCGGGCCGAACTTGCCGAGTTGCTGACGGCCGGCGTCTTGACCGTGCTTCTGCTGCTCCACGGTCGCGGCATGGTCAACGTCTGGCAGCGCCTTGCCCTGGTCCTGCCAGGCGCATGGGGGGTGACCACATTGGCGGTGGCCTGGGACCAGCAGCTCACCCCCGGCGAGCGGCCGCTGCTTGTCGCGGGGCTGCTGGGGGTCGCAGCCATGCTGGCCGTCGTCTCGTGGACGGTCGCGGGCCGACGGATCGTGCCGCATTGGGGCCGTGCCGCTGAACTCATCCAATCGGCGCTGGCCATCAGTCTGCTGCCGCTCACGCTGTGGGTACTCGGCGTCTTCGGATCCCTCCGGGCGATCAACGGCTGACGGCGGGGGTTGTCATGCAGTCCAAACGAGACCAAGTTCAGGCGCACGTTTTCCTCATGAGCCGGCTCACCTCGGGCATGCTGCTCGCCGACCCGGACGCATCGGAGAACCCACTGGGGCGCACCACGCGTGGGACGGTGTTCGGCGTGGTCATCTGCGTGCTGGTGGCAGCCGGTGCCTTCGTGTTCGGCCTGGTCAAGCCCGGAGGTCACCAGCTGTCCGGCAAGACCTTGATCGTCAACCAGGAGACCGGATCTCGCTACCTCTTCGCCGACGGCAGGCTGCGGCCGGTGCGCAACTACGCGTCCGCGCTGCTCATCGGCGGCGACAAACTGAAGACCGACACTGTGCGCACCGCTTCGCTTCGCGGCAAACCAGTGGGAACTCCGGTCGGCATACCCGGTGCCCCGGACTCCGTCCCGGGCAGGAAGGACCTGGCAACGGGAGCGTGGCAGGTCTGTTCCGTCGTGAACGGCAGCTCCTCGACTGCCCTGATGGTGGGCGATCCCGCCGACGGGGAACAGCTGGGTGCCGGCCAGGGCCTGATCGTGGTCGGCCCGGACATGGCGACGACATACCTAGTGTGGCAAGGCCACCGGCTGAGAATCAAAGACGGCTCGGCAGCCGCGTCTCTCGGGTACGGGTCAGTGATGCCGCGTCCGGTCTCCGCGGCCTTCCTGGCGGCTTTGGTCCCCGGACCTGACCTGGCCCCGCCCGATGTGCCCGGCCGCGGTGAGGAGGGACTGCAATTGGGCGGGAGGGACAGCAAGGTGGGCCAGGTCTTCCAGGTTCGCATACCTGGATCACCCGCGAAGTACTACCTGCTCAAGCGCCAGGGCCTCGTGCCGATCACGGACACCCAGACCGCTTTGGTGCTGGGCGACCCCGTTACGCGCGAAGAAGCCTACGGAGGAGCCTCGCCCGAGCCGGCGGTCATTGGTGCGGTTGTGCTGCAGGACGGCAAGGCGCCGGGCGACGAGGGCTGGGATATGGCCACGGGGCTTCCCCCATCGCCGCCGCGCGCCGTCGCAGTGCCCGACAGCCGGTCGGCGTGTGTCCGGGTGCAGCCGGGGAGCGCCCTCCGCGTGACGACGGAACTGGTCCCTGTGTCCGCACTGCAGCCTGTCGCGCAGGCCGACCCCACGGAAGTCGAACCGTCCTGCATCTTGATGGACCGAGTAATCGTCCGCCCTGGACACGGTGTTCTCGTGCGGGCCCTGGCCGCTGGAGGCAGGGCGATCGGCGACACGACCTACCTCGTGTCTGACAACGGAGTCAAGTACCGCGTGCCGTCTCGGGAGGCGCTGAAAGCGCTCGGCTACGCCAACATCGAGGCACAGCCGCTGCCTTCGATGCTGCTCAGCATGCTCGCTTCGGGACCCGACCTCAGCCGTGAAGCGGCTTCCCTCGGCCAGAGGGGGGCCATTAGCGGCGCCTGTGCGAGGGAAAGGTGATGACTGCGCCGTGAGGTGCGGACATCCCGCCTTCCTGAAATGCGAGATGCCCGCCTTCCCGAAAATACTGGAAGTGCGAGTAAGAAGGGGGCGAATGCCGACCGTCAGCGAACATTGCTACGCGATATCACGTATAGATCTGTAGAAAGTCTCGGAGCAGGTGATTTGAGATTCTCGTCAGAGGCGCTCCAGTCTAGCGAAAGGGAGGTACGACGATGGCGATCACTGGTCGACAGAAGTCGGACGCATCATCAACACAACAGGGTGTCATGGCGCTGGAAAGTGCGCTCACCCGGATCAGGTCCAGCCGCTCGCACGTCGAGACCATCGAAGTGACCCTTGCCACGGGCTACCAGGGCGCGGACGGAGGCGAGTTCTCGAGGATGCTGAAGGCTTGGCAATCCCAGTGCAACATCATCGAGCGGAACCTGGTGGGCATGGTGGATGCCCTCCAGGACACCAAGCAGCAGCACAGCACTCACCAGGAAGCTACGCGTCAGCAGATCGCCGCGGAGAGCAGCAGGTCGACTGTCTTCGACCGACTCACCGGCTGAGCCACGTTCGTGCACCCAACACAGCCGAATCAACAGAGATGAGGTACACCAATGCCAGACACCAGTGATGGATACATCCACGTCGACTACCAGGGCGTTGTCCACGCCGCCGAAGAGCTGGCGCGCGAGACAAGTGCGATCCGGACCACGCTCAAGGACCTGGAAACGGAACTGCACCCCCTCGTCAGCAGCTGGGAGGGCGCGGACTCCGCCGAGTACACGACCAAGCAGCACGAGTGGGACATGGCAGCGGCGCGGATGGGAGAGATCCTCCGCTCCCACGGCAACCTTCTCGGTGACATCCACGACGGCTACCGGAGCAACGAGAAAAGGCTCGCACAGACGTGGGCCGATGTGCCCATTGGCCGCTGACGGGCAGGCCGGCCGAACCACACGGACAAGGAACGGAGTCTTCCTGTGCCGGACCTTTCGCATCTCGACTCGCAGACGCTCTCGTCGTTCCGCGCGAATGAGCTGGCTGCGTTCATCACCGACCTCGACAACATCCAGAATGATGAGCCGTCAGGCGTCCCGGCGGTCAGGACCATCGCCGAGGGGCGTACCACGCCTGACACGCTCTGGTACGCGGGATCGTCGGCTCGCCCTGCCGTGGCCATCGGCCTGATGGGGATTGACGACAGTGTCCATGGGCAGACGCTGCTGAAGAGCATCAAGACCGCGGTCTCGTCGGTGTCCGGCATCCTCACCTCCCAGCAGAAACTGTTCGATGACATCGACAGGAATCTGGGAGAGACGCTTGTCACCCTGCTCAAGAACCAGGGTGACAATCTCGGTGCCATCAGTGCCGGGCAGATGCTCGATGTCTTCTCGGACGTCTCACGGGACTTGGAATCGAGTCAGAGGTCAGATCTGCCGATTCAACTTCCGGACGCGTCCACCCCCGTCCCGGGTGTCACTGCGGTATAGGTGCGAGACCGGCATTCGACCGGGCTCTTACTCTGACGGGTTGCGTCGGACCAGTGGTCGGCTTCAGTTTCGGAGCCGGAGCGGCTCCGAAGCTGAAGCCGAGCCGCCCTCCGCGTGGGCCGGCGCAGTTCTTCGGCGCCGCTCCAAGTCCACCCTCAACAGCTCTCCCTCAACGTGGAGTTCGCCTGTCATGCCCGATAACTCCGAGCCCCGTTTCGACCCCGATGACACATGGGGCAGGGCCGTCTCCATGGTCACCGGCTATCCGATGCCCAGCCGGAAGGCGCTGTTCGACTCGCTCGCCCACGACGACGGCACCCCGCAGTTCCGCGTGAGCATCGAAGGGGTGGGCGTGCGGGGGGGAATTACCCCCGCAGACGTGGGTTGGGGGGTATCCGACGGCGAGGACTACAACATCCCGTTCTACACCGCTGGGGGGGACGGTGAGCACTCCGGCAATGTCAAAATGCGTGAGGCCAGGTTTGTTCTCATCGGGGGCCCGCCGCTTCAGCTAGGCGCAGGGGGCTACGGCGCTGCGTGGACAGGCGGCTACGGCAACGAATGGGACTCGACTCCCAAGGCGCAGTACATCGCTGGCGCGGGCCATGCGCTGCGGGCGCTTGCGGAGGGGGCGCACACCACCCGGGATCATGGGGATTACAACGGAGGCATCGTCGCCGACGCCAACGGTGTGGATCTCGGCTCATTCGAGCGAGTTGCCCAAGCGTTCGACCGGTCTAAGCAGTTCCTCGTCGATCACGCTGCGACACTCAACACCTGGGAAACCGCTCTCGGCGGTGACGACGCGGCCTGGAGCGGACAGGCGGCCGGCGTCTTCAGGAACCTGCTCCACACTCTGCGTACGAACTATGACGGGTACGTCGAGCAGATGGGCGGGGCTGACTACCAGGGTGCACATCAGACGCTCAGTGGCTACGTCCCCAGATCCGTATATGGAGACGCAATGGCCCAGGCGCAGCAGGTCCTGCATGGCGAGGCCGTGCGGCTGTCCAACGCATGGAACGCATGGACGCACGACCCCAATTACGTCCACGACCCGCTTCACGCCGTTCTGACGATGCTTGACAGGGTGGCAGCCTGGGTGTGGCAGCACAACCTGACCCAGGTTGTGATCCATGGGGGTCGTCATTTGGCGACGACTGCAGCCTTCAGAGAGAACCTTGCCCTTGAGGTGCCCGAGCTGGGTCGGACGATCACAGGTAGTCTCCGGGACGAGAGCATGTGGAGGGAGATCGGCCACGCGGCGGTCGATCTATGGAACCTCAACGTCAACAACATGCTTGTGCCCACAGCCGAGATCGCATTGTCGAATCTCAACAACAGTTGGGCAGACATCAGCTCCATACTCGGCCAGCCGGTGGAAACGAACACCACCTCCTCGCTCGTCCAGCAGGCGCAGATGGACCAGGCGGCACAACGGAACGCCCAGGCCCAGAGAGTCATGGACAACCTCAACGACCAACTCGGCCAGCAGAACGTGTCCGGCTTCAACTCCGGCGACCTCGGGTTGGGCGGTGGGGGCGGGGAGCAACCCCTGAACAACCCGGTTCCGTCGTCGAACCCGCCTGGCAATCTCGGGTTGGGCGGTGGGGTCGGGGACCAACCTCTGAACAACCCGGTTCCGTCGTCGAACCCGCTCGGCAATCTTGGTGAGCTCCCCGATTCGGCCGGCTCGGACGGTTCCCCTGTGAACAACCAGACCAGCGCTCCACCAGCTTCTGGCCCCCAGCCCATTCTGCCGTTGAACCCCGCGACGTCCCCATTCCCGCTGTCCCAAATACCGACCAATACCAATACGGGTCAGGACAGGTCACCCATCACCACGCTGCCCGACCTCGCCCTGAATACCGGCACGATCACCAACCCGGACGGCAGCATCACATCGCGAAATTCCGACGGCACGCTGGTCACCACCAACAGGGACGGAAGTGTCAGTCGGTTCAATCCGGACACCGGTACGGTCACGACCACCACTCCGGACGACAACGAGACCGTCACCAACCTGAATTCGAATCGCCCCTTCACCAACGCGGACGGCAGCATCTCGCGGCTGAACTCGGACGGCACCCTGACCAACCGCTTCCCCGACGGCACCATCACTACGATCAATCCGGAAACCGGTTCCGTGAGTATTGCCGATCCGGACGGCAACACCTCCAGGATCCAGCTCAACCCGCCCTCGACCGGTGACAGTGGCGATGGGGTTGGTCTGGGCCGTGATGGCTTTGATGTGGTGCCGATCAACAGGGATGTGGGATTGGGGGAGTTCGGGGGTTCTGGTGGGTTGGGCCGGGACGGGGATGGGGTTGGTCTGGGCCGTGATGGCTCTGATGTGGTGCCGATCAACAGGGATGTGGGATTGGGGGACCTCGGGGGCTCTGGCGGATCGGGCGGAGACGGGGCTGGTCTGGGTGGGCGAGGGTCTGACGCGATAGCACTCAACAGCACTGACGCGGATGTCGCCTACGACGAGTACGACGACAACTCTGCCTCCTCCGGTGGCCCGATCGGGGGCCGCGCAACCTCTGACGCCACATCCAGCGTAGGTCCCGTTCCTCTCAACCCGGGGACGCCCGGAATGCCGATGGGCGGTATGCCGATGGGCGGTATGCCGATGGGCGGAGGGGGAATGGGCGGTGCCGGCCAGCAGTCGTCCAATGAACGTGTCCGCAACGTGTTGACCGACCCGGACGATACTACTCCGCAGAGTCATCGGGGGAGGTTGGGCGGGCGCCCGGCAGCGGCTGACGAGGAGGATCTCGTCCACATCCGCCGCAGGAACGCCACGAGCAGTTCCGTGGGACCGGACGCCAGGACGGACAGCGCGGTCCAAGGCTCCCAGAACACGCAGAGCAGCAGTGGTCGGCGGGCTGATTGGGTGCCTGAAGAGGAGGACGTGTGGGGTATTGACGAAGGCGGCACCCCCGCGGCGATCGGACGATGAACGGCGCAAGGAGGGACGTGAGATGACCGAGTCGATCGAAAAGCGGTTCGCTGACGCGAGGAAGGAACTGGAGAAAGCAGAGGCTGCTGTGGCGAAGGCGGAAGCAGAACTCCGCGCGTCCACAGTCGTCTTGAGGTCGCGGGACCGGGCGGTGGAAGTGACCGTGGGCCCGCAGGGAGAGTTGGCCGGGCTGCGGTTCTTGGACGACAGGTACCGCACGATGCACGCTTCCCAGCTGGCGGCGAGTGTGCTGGAAGCCGCGGGTGAGGCGCGGGCTCAGATGAGCCGCCGGGTGATGGAGACCTTCCAGCCTCTGCTGGCCGGCAGCCCTGCAGTGCCTGAGATCGCGGGCACGCAGATCGACTGGGAAAACATCTTCGGCGGGATCGATCTGCGCCCGGAGGCGAAGGCTTCGGGGGGCGATCGGCTGCGCGATGAGATCAACGAGGGTGAGGAGGACTAGCCGCCATGCCCAATGAGAAGGATGTAGAAGCGTTGTCGGGTGGGTCGTCGGTGCAGGGGGATGCGCCGGGTGGTGAGCGTGTGCTGCTGGGTGACGGGGAGCCGCCGGTGGGTGGGTCGGCTGAGTCGTTGTCGGGTGGGTCGTCGGTGCAGGGGGATGCGCCGGGTGGTGTGCCTGTGCTGCTGGGTGACGGGCAGTCGCCGGGTAAGGCGCCTGCGTACGGCTCCGACAAGCCGCCTGCGCATAGCACTGATCCGCCGCCTGCGTACAGCACTGATCCGCCGCCCGCGTACGGCTCCGACCCGTCGTCTGCGTACAGTGCTGACCCATCGCGGATCCAGGCCGCAATGCGGGGGATGAATGCGATCAAGGACGACGTGCAGGCGATGCTCAAGGAGTTCGAAGGTGGTGTGTCTGCTACTCGGGGCTGGACTGGTAAGGGGGATTCCTTTGCCAGGGAGAGCGGGCCGTTGGTGGACAGGCAGGACGGGGCGTCGGGTGCGACGGTCGGGGCTGTTGCTGCTGCGATCGCCGCTGCCGTGGAGGGTACGGAAGCGAACGTGACGAGTATTCAGGGGCATCAGGGTGATGTCTTGGATGCTATCGGGCAGGAGGCGCGTAGAACCGGCTCCGGGGGAAGGCATTGAGTCCGGGTGGCTATTGAGGCGACGGAGTGGCAGCAGGTTCTGTCTCTCTGTCTCATAGGTGAGCGGTTTGTTGAGGCGAATGAGGATGAGGGGTATGC
>NZ_JBIRTX010000046.1:0-19122 GCF_044334895.1 Streptomyces sp. NPDC020681
CACGATCTCCCGCAGATCATGCACTCGAGCGGCTGTGCCTGGCCCGGTCCGCCCCGCTCGCCAAGCCGTGAACACCGGCTCGATCAAAGCCCATCCGGCATCGGACACGTCACTGCGATACGGGCGCCGAGAACTCACGGAACAAGCAACGACGCACTGCTGCCGCAGTCACCTGAACGGATCAAACCACCAGCAATCCAGATCAGATGCCCTCTTAACGTTCTCTGAGTGCGTCTCACCGGAGTTTGAGTGCGTGTCATGGCGCGCATCGCTGTAGCTGGGTGGGGAACATTAGGGGCCGTGGTTCGCGATGTGGCTGCGGTCGGCACGTCGAGGAAATGCCGTGGCATGGATGAAGGAATGTGGCCAATGGCAACAGGCAAGGTGAAATGGTTCAGCGCGGACAAGGGCTTCGGCTTTATCGCACAGGGCGCCGGTGGCCCCGACGTGTTCGTCCACTACTCCGCGATCCAGACCAGCGGCTTCAAGGAGCTGGCTGAGGGAGACCGTGTCGAGTATGAGGTCACCCAGGGAACCAAGGGCCCCCAGGCGGAATACGTCGTCCCCCTAGCCTAGGACACAGAGCGGACTCTGCCCACCGGCTGACCGCAAAGCAAGAGCGCCAGCGCCGGCCGTAGCCACGCGCGTCGCGTCGACCTGCTAGGTGCCGGCTGCAAGTCATCGCGCTGCGAGACACCAGCGAGAAGGCGCCTGCGGTCGACCGTCGCACCCCTGCCCCATCAGCCTGTTGGGTGGAGCACGCTGGCCGCCTCATCGAGATCCTCGGAGAGGCCGAGGAGATGCTGAACAGCGAGCAATCCAACACGGTGCGCCTGCCCCAGTGACTCAAGCAGCCGCGTAACCCTAGCTGACCGGATCGCAGAGAGACGCCCGCCGAGGCTCCGGGCGGGGAGTCTTGATCTTGATGCGCATGATCTCGACCGGCAGCGGATGGGTGGACGAACACGCCGCCGTGCCACTGGAGTACAAGTACGCGGCGACAGTGCGATGGTGGCCTGGCTGGGTCCCGCCTGCCACCTTCGAATAGCTCGCCGACGACCTGGCAGTCGGGCGGCGAACCGTACATTTTCCTCACTCCGCGTCCGTGGCCAGCCGCCTTACCTGGTGGCCTTGGAGGGTCTTGAGGCCCTCCGGCCCACAGCGGTGCTGCGAGGTTAACGGTGAGTGAGCGTTGCAGGCGAGGACGGCGGTCGTGCCCAGCAGATGCGCCAACAGGCGCAGGAGATGGAACAAGCCGCGGAGCGTGCCACTGACCCGGCGGAGCGTCAGCGGCTGAAGGAAAAGGCCCGCCGGCTCAAGGAGCAGAGCGAGCAGCAAGGCAGCATGGGCAGTGGGGACATCGACCCCATGGCGTAACGCCCTGCATATGCACCGGCCGGTGGCTGCCCCCGCGACCCCTCCAGGCGCGCGCGAGGCCACCGGCCGGTCACCTATGTCGGCACCACAGCCAGCCATGCTCCGTCGTGCTGCGCACGATCTCCGCTGCATCACGCGGCGGCGACGGTCACTACCTCCGCCTCCCCATCTCCGAGGCCAAAGGAGGCCGACCCAGGTTTCGCCAACCGGGCTGACCTACCCCCGTCTTCGCACACGGCACGAGCATGCGGCCAAGGCACCACGACGCCTGGACCCGCCGCATCATCCAATTGCTGCTGTGCGGCAGTATTGCCCGGTTGCGCATGCCCGGGGCACCGCCTGGGAGACACGGTGCCCGGGGCTATACGGGCGACAGGAGGCGCCGTTGGCGCAGCCGGATGCGACGGGAGAACACGAGGATGGCCATGCTGGCCCCAGCTGCTCGCCGAAGAGGAAGGTAACCCCATGCTGGAGCGTTCCCGCCGTAAGAACGACACCGAGATCACATTCGTCATCCCTGCGGACCAGCCCTGCGGCCAGGTCAGTGTCGTCGGCGACTTCAACGACTGGCAGCCCGGCGCCCATCCCCTGGAGGCGAGAGAGGAGGGCACCCGCGCCGTCACCCTCACCCTGCCCAGCGAACAGCGCTACGGATTCCGCTACCTGGCCGCCGGCGACTACTGGTTCGACGACGAACACGCCGACGCCCACGACGGCCACAACAGCATCCTGCACACCTGACCGTCGCTGCCTCCGCGATCTGAACCGAAGGCGAGACGAAATCCGGCCACTCCCGTAGGTGGCCGGTGATCGTCCCTGCGGATTTGCCGTCGCAGACGCTTCTTCGTGCGGCAATCGGCTTGACCGTGGCAGCGTGCTCCGGCGGCAGCACCTTGCCCGGCAGGGCGCTCGATGCTTACTGGCCCAGGCCGTTGACCTGCTTCTCCTCAGCGCGGGCGGGTGCGCGACATCCTCCTCCGCGGTTACTGTCTGGGTGGGCCCGCTGGACGCTGATCAGCAGCGTCGGCCAGGCTGCAGAGCGGGGCCGTGCAGTTGCGCGGACCACGGGCCTGGCACTGGTTGGGTGGCCCGAGAGAGTCTCACCCCGGGCTCCCACGGAACGGAGCGTAACAGTCTCCCGTCACTCCGCTCTTGTCGCTCTGATCACCAGAAACACGGTGTCCATGCCCAGTGGGCGAAGAGCCTGGGGTGCCGGCTGGTGATGCCCTGCCAGCACTTGTGGGCTGCCCTGAACGACCGGAATCGTTTTGTACTTCTTGCGGAACCAGCGCATCAGGCAGGCGCTGATGCGCCGCAGGAGGGACAGCAGTTCGGAGCGGTAGAACGCCCCGTAGTACTGCATCCAACCGCGCACGATCGGGTTGATCCTGCGGGCCAGTTCGGCGAAGGTGAGGCCGATCCACAGGTGGAGCCGCCAGGAGCGGACCTCCCCGCTGATCTTCGTCCGCGACCTGCCGGGCCTGCGGTGCCCCGGTCGCGGCAGATCACCTCGACCTCAGGGTGGCTGCGTAGCCAGGCGGCCAGCGGCTCGGCGTCCCGGCACGGCAGGACATCGACCGGAAGCCGACGCCTCCAGGTCGACGAGGATAATTGCGTTGGAGTCGCCCTTGCCCGCAGGGCGAAGTCGTCGACACCCAGGATGGTTTTGTAGGTGGGAGCCGACACCGCTTGTCGCTCAGAGCTGGGAACGCCTGGTTTCGCCGGAAGGCAGTGTCTCTGAGTTCTAACAACGCCCAGGGCCTTGCGGTGGGAGCCTGGTAGTGCTCTGCGCGGTGAGGGGGCGGTGGTGCCACCGAAGTCCAAGGTCGATCTGTACGCGGCGATCCGCCGTGACGCCCGGGCGGGGATTTCCTATCGGGCCTTGATGCGCGAGCACGGTGTCGGATTCCGCACGGTGAAGGCGGCGTTGGCGCCGGTGTGGCCGGAGCGACGCAAGAGGCCGCGGCCCCGGGGGCGCGGCGCCTCGCCCGGTTCGTGGCGAGTCTCCTCGTGGCGTGCGCGATGGGCTGGCTGTGGCAGCGGCTGGGCCCACCGAATGGCCGTTCGCCACGACGTGATGCACGCCGGCGGCTTCCTCGTCGTCGGCGCAATGGCCGCGGCCACTCCCGAAGCCGTAGTGCCGGCAAGCTGGCTGTACACCGCGGCCTATATCCCTGTGGTGTCGGTCCTCGCCCTGGCGATCCTCGCGGTGCTGTTGTCGATCTGCTCCGAGGCCGACGCGTTCGTGGCCGCGTCCCTGTCCCAGTTCTCGCTGACCGCCTGCTGGCATTCCTCGTCGTCGGACCGATGATCGACCTGAAGCTGTTCGCCATGCAGGCCGCCACGATCGGCCGCGGATTCGCGCTGCGGTTCGCCCCCGCCACCTTCACCGTGGCCGTCCTGATATCGGCCCTGGTCGGGGCAGTGACGCTGTGAACCGGCAGGCGCAAGCAGCCGTGCTGTTCCTCGTCGGCGTGGCGGTGCTGCGCGCCAGCTTCACCGACCTCTATCTGCGCTACGTCAAGGCCGGGTTGCGCCCGTTGCCGCTCGTGGCCGGCATCGTCCTGATCGTCGCGGCCATCGCCACTGTCTGGTACGAACTGCGACGGCCGCGCGCCACCCAGGAGCACCAGCCCGCGGGCGGTCTGGATCAGATGGAGCAGCTGTAGTCGTGTGGGGTCGGCTATCGCCTTGAGTACGCGGGCGGTGCGCTCGATCCGCTCCCGGTCAACCATGGGTGCGGTCAGCGAAGGTGCGCACGGCTCGTCGCCCTCCTCGCCCGATGCCGGGCCCGATGCAGAGACGCTCATCTATGCAGCATACGAAAGCCAACTCACTCGAAAGGGTGATCTATGGCACGCCGGGCAGCGTGTTCACTTGGAGTTCACTGTTGGGGTCCTAACGGCCAAGCGCAAGATGCGGAGATCCATTTGCGCCTGCCAGTAGCACGAGAGCCCGGCGAGAGGCGGTCTCGACGGCAGTTCTCGCGCCGCGCTGGGATTTCCGTGCGCTGCTCACCGCGCCGCCCGAGCGAGGACACCGCGGTCCGGATCGCTGACACGAACGAGCGCCTCGAGCGCGGCCGCGAGCCACTCCGCGACGCGCCGCATCGCCGTGGCATCGGCCAACTGGGCCGGGAGGCTGTGCAAAAGCCCGGCGAGGTCGTCCAATTGGCGCTCGGCGCACTGGGCACGACAGTACTGGATGCCTTCGTTCAGGTTGTCCCAGGCCGAGGGATGGGCCGTCGTCGTCAGCAGGGCAACTCGCAGGCGGCTGGCGATAGTACGCGTGGTGGGCGGGTAGACCGAAAGGTCTTGCTGAGGTGTGGTGACCACCAGCCCCGCGGCCCGGAACTTCGACAGTGCGCGGAGCATGCGGTCTACGGAGGCTGCGGTGGCGCCTTCCATCCCGCCGTCGGTGAGGGTGAGGAGGATCAGTGTTCCGGGTAGGTGGGCAAGGTCGACATCGCCGCCGAGCAGGTTCTCTTGGCTGACCGTGACGAGGGTCGCGACCTTGGTGTCGAGGTAGGGATCTGTCACTCCCCCGACGAACCGCAGTCGCAGCTCCGGGCGCTCGTCGACTAGATATCCGAGAGTCGGCATGTTTCTGTCCCCGCCTCATGCCGACAGCGGCAGGCGATGCCGCTCTCCGAGCGGTTCTACCTCGCCGACGCCATCTTCGTCGGTGCCGTGGAAGGAGACGGCCCCTCATTGACGAACTACACGCCTGTCTGCGTGCACCGGTATACCCGCCGTTCCTGGGCCGCCGTTCGTGCCCACCGGCCCACCCCGTGAACCTTGCCGTCCACCAGGAGCTGAGCCTCGAAGCAGCCCTGCAGCAGGAGCCCTGGCACGCCGCGCCCTGGTACCAAAAGCTCCGCCGCCGAGACGACCACATCGACCTGGTGCTCCTGCTCGAAGCACGCCCCGGTGAACAAGCCGGCGACAGCCTGCGGGACCAACCCGTTAGCTTCGCCGCCGAACAGCGCCGACACGCCCTGCGCACCATCCGCAGCACCACCGTGACCGTGCCCCACCCCCAGTCGGCGCACGCCCGCGTCCCTGCAGCCGGGCATGCCGTCCCCCTACACGACCCGTTCAGTTTCCTGGAAGAAGAAGGCGCCTGATGTACCTGACCCGCTTCCGCGTGAACACCGCGCGTCCCGGAGCCCGTCGGCTGCTCTCCTCGCCCCAGTCGATGCACGCCGGCGTCATGTCGTCGTTCCCCGGCCTGCTGCCCACAGACTCCGACAACTCCGCAGCTCCCCGGGTGCTGTGGCGCCTCGATCACAACGCCCGCGCCGAGGTCTTCCTGTACATCGTCAGCCCCGCCCGACCGGACCTGACCCACCTCGTCGAGCAGGCGGGCTGGCCCGCGGCAGCCGCCGACCCCGACACGCCAGGCTGGCAGACCCGGCCGTACGCCCCGTTCCTCGACCGCCTCACCGCCGGCGGCACCTGGGCGTTCCGCCTCACAGCCAACCCGGTCCACCAGTTCCGTCGCAAGGACGGCGAACCGACCAGCGCACCGCACACCTCACCCCCGTCCACCAGAAGGGGTGGCTCCTTGACCCTGACCGTCAGAAGCGTTCGGGGTTCCACATCGTCGAAAAGCCCGACGCCAAACGCCTGCTGCCCTACGGCACGACGCACAAGAACTACGAGCACCACGGCGATCGACACGAACTGACGGTCCGCGATCAGCGTTCCCTGGCATTCGCCAAGTCCCGCGACGACGAAGCAAACAAACGCCGGGTGAAGATCGTCACCATCACCTTCGACGGCCGACTCGAAGTCACCGACCCCGACGCACTGCGCCGCACCCTCACCCAGGGACTGGGCAAAGCCAAGGCGTATGGCTGCGGACTGATGCCCCTCGCTCCGGTCCCCGCCGCGACCGAGTAGAACCGTGGCCACAGTCGGAAAGCACACCGCGCTCACCCCACGACACCTCACCCGCACCGGCGAGCGCCTCTCCTTCATCTACCTGGAACGTTGCACGATCCACCGGGACGCCAACGCCATCACCGCCGAGGACGCCGACGGGACCACCCACATCCCATCGGCCACGATCGGCACCCTGCTGCTTGGCCCCGGCACCCGCATCACCCACCAGGCGATGAGCGTCCTCGGCGAGACCGGTGCGGCGGTCGCCTGGGTCGGGGAAAACGGCGTGCGCTACTACGCCGGCGGCCGCGCACTGACCCGCTCCTCCGCCCTCGTCGAAGCACAAGCCCTCCGATGGGCCAACGTCCGCGCCCGCATCGGCGTTGCGCGTGCCATGTACCGACTCCGCTTCCCCGACAAGGACCCCGCGAGATTCACCCGCCACGAACTCCTCGGACGCGAAGGCCAGCGCGTCAAGGACTGCTACCGAACCCAGGCCAACCGTGTCGGCATCCTCTGGCGCGGCCGGAAATTCACACCCGGCGACTTCTCCAGCGGCAAGCCCGTCAACAAGGCCATCACCGCCGCCGCCCAGTGCATGTACGGCATCGCCCACGCCGTCGTCGCATCCCTGGGCTGCAGTCCCGCTCTGGGCTTCATCCACTCCGGCCACGAACTCTCCTTCGTCCTGGACATCGCAGACCTCTACAAGACCGAGATCGGAATCCCGCTGGCCTTCGACATCGCCACGGAGGACGACCAGGACGTCGGCCCCCGCACTCGCCGCGCCCTGCGCGACCGGATCAACCAAGCCTCGCTGCTGAACCGTTGCGTCGACGACATCAAACGCCTGCTCCTGCCCGACGGCACGCCCGCAGGCAGCGACCCGACGACCCCGCAGGACGTTGAACCGGACCGCGTCACACTGCAGAGCGACGGCGGCAGCGAAGTGGCGTCGGGGCGCAACTACAGCGACGAGACGGCGATCTGGTGACCGTCATCCTCCTCACCAACTGCCCAACAGGTCTCGGAGGGTTCCTCACCCGCTGGCTTCCTGAGATCTCCGCAGGTGTCTTCATCGGGAACCCGTCGGCAAGAATTCGCGACGTCCTGTGGGACGAGGTACAGCAATACGCCAGCCAGGGCCGCGCCCTGCTTGCCTACACCAACGAGCAGGGATATACCTTCCGCACCCACGACCACGCCTGGCATCCAGTAGACCACGAGGGCCTGACCCTCATCCGACGCCCAAACAGCAACACGCAGCCGACGCCCAGCGGCGCGAAGCCCGGCTGGAGCAAAGTCGCCAAGCGCCGCCGTTTCGGCAAAAATTGACGACTATGCCCCATCCACGAAGATTACCGGGATCGAGGAAAGTGCTCAAAAACTGGCTTCACCCGCGATGAAACTGCAGGTCACGCAGTCTGCTCCCCGCACCCGCGGGGTTGGTCCCATCGCAGCGATGTCCTTTGGCGGCTCCGTGCCCTGCTCCCCGCCACCCGCGGGGTTGGTCCCGCGTGGCGGGCAACTCCGCACCCTGGTCCGTCACTTCCGTATCCGTCAAGCGTTTTCACCTCGCTCCTCGCTCGGACGGTCACGGGTGCGGTCTGACCGGGAGCGGTAGGCAGGTCGGGATTCTGAAACGGCGTGCTCATGGCAAGAGAGCGTGGACCCTCAGGCCAGGTCCGGCACCAGACTGTCTCGCGGGACCAATCCGCCAAGGCACTACCCCCGGCGTTCGCGGTCAGCCGCACTACCGATCTTCACGCCGGCGAGGTGTCCCGTCAGGGACACGGTGGACTGTTTTCGAAGACGAGGGAATCGTGCCGCGCCGCTCTGGACTCACCCGAGAGGGTGAGTCGCGGGATGATCCGATCTGTCCGGGGCAGGCGGAAGGCGTCCTACTGCCGAGCCGCCGGAGTATGCGATGCTGCATCCATCCGAGAAAGACCACGATCCTATCAAAGACGGCAGCGCGCGGGGGACTGAGCAGGTCAGGGATGTGACCCGCGGCTTCTTGCTCGTGTCGCCGGAGGGCGGAAGCGCGGTGGACACGGCGCTGCTCGTGGTGTCGGAGCTGTTCGCCAATGCGGTGCGGCATGCCAGCGGCGCGACGGGGTTCGAGCTGGAGGCAGGTCCTGGGACGGTGGTGGTGGACGATGCCAGCCCGGTCCCGCCGCGGCCCCTGCCGTTGGATGCCAGTAAGCCAGGCGGGTTCGGCTGGCACCTGTTCCCGGAACTGTCAGTGGGCGTGCAGGTCGAGACCCACTCGGCGGGCAAGACGGTGACGGCGCTCGTGCCGTGTCCCACTGTCGTCACACCCAAGGGCTGAAGGACGGGATCGGACGCTACATGAGCGTGTCTGCGCGATGAGAGTTGGGGTTGCCTGTGCCGAGCGGCGTGGTGAGGTGGTTCGATTCCGGCCGCGGGGTGGGCGTCATCGCCCAGGACAGCGGCGGTCCAGATGCCGTCGCCCACCGCTCGGCGGTTCCCGGCGACGCGGACTGCGCGCTGATCGCGGGCGGCCGGGTTCTCTTCGATGTCACCCAGGACGCCGCGGGTGTCCGAGCCGACAACATCCGACAGGCTGCGGGGCCGGGCTGTCCGCCGTTCGAGGGAGCGGGAGGCGAGATGGCCGCGCGCCCGCGGGCCAGCCGGCTCATCCGGTGGAATGGTGCATGAGGCTCCCCGCCCGAAGGGCCTGGCGCGCCGTCACAGTGCCAGGCCCCTCGCGGGCCGTCCGACTGGGCGTGGGGGCGCGGCAAATGGGTGACGTGTCGGCGCTAGGCCGGAGTTGGTCGTTGAGCGGGTATGGAAGCCTTCGGCAACTGCTCCAACTCAGATCCCGGCGCCCGGCTTGCCGGCCATGTAGAGGACACCTGCGTGTGGTGCGTGCAACGGTGGGGAGGCTGCCGCCCAGGCCCTTCAGGTGCCGGCGGTGGAGGCGAAATGTTCCCCCGCGCCCTGGATGGTGCCGCCGGGACTGCCTCAGCGTCCTGCGCAGGTCGAGGGGTGAGGACGGTGATGGTCGCTCTGGCTGCGGTCACGATCGTGGCTGCGACGGTGTCGGTAGTCCTGACGGGTTGATTCACCCCGTGCGGCACCGGGCGTCAACTGGCCCGCCCTCGCCCGTCCCGGTGTCGAACGCGCCTTGGCCCTGTCGCTCGCGCGAGTGAGGTCGGGGCTGGGCGGTGAGGCAGCGGGCAGACGCATGTGGTGAGGACTCCTCCGGTTCGTTCCCCTACGGCGCTGCCGGAGCAGTCCTCTCATCTCGAGTTTCTGCGCTGGCACCGCGAGTTCGGCCAGGGCGAGTCCCCCGACGCCTCGCAGGAGTGAGCGATCGTCGGCGTGCCGACGAGAGCGATGTTGTTCGCGGTCAAGCGGCGGGCGGCATCGGGGTTGGGGCGATCGGTGCTCGCGTCGATCGTCGTGCCGGTTTGCGGGTGAGGCGGCGGGTCATCAGTGTGATCGTCGCCCAGGTGATGAGGGTTCGCTCACCTGCGGCAGCCTCTCGTGGTCCCTGCAGTGCCGACGGGCTCTCATGATCCACGACAGCGACCTTTCCACCACCCAAGGGCGGGGCAGCACGACGAAGGCGGACGTGTTCGGCGGCCGTCGGACCGTTTTGATCGTGAGGTCCAGTTGTGTCTTTGCCCAGGTCACGAGGTGCCCGCGTAGGTGGAATCAGCCCAGACGGCGGCGATTTCGGGGTGCATCAGGTGCAGCCGGAAGAGGACTTCGCGGGCGGCGTCCCGGTCCGTGACGTCAGCCGGTGTGACGATGACGAGCAGGACCAGGCCGCAGGTTTCGACGACGACGTGGCGCTTGCGGCGACCTTCTCTGTCATCGCGGGCACCGTCCCTACCGGGTCTTCCAGGTCAGGGAGTTTCGGTCCGCATCAAAGCGCAGGCGGGGCTTGCCCTCGGTCTGTGCCCTGTCAGACCAGATCACCGTGCCAGGCCATGTCCCTGATCAAGTATCGGTACCCGACCCACTCCTGAGCGAGGCGTCGCCCGGCGGCCAGTCGCCCGATCGTCTTCGCGCGGTGCTGCTGCGGCATCAGCTTCGCGACGGTGTTCACCGAAATCCGTCAGCCCTTGCGGACCAGCAGCATGAAGATCTGCGGCGATCCGTAGGTGCCCCGAGAGTCCGCGAAAGTCTTCCCTGACTTCCCCCCTCGACCCGATTTGCCCCGTCGTCTTCATCGACGCCTTCCACGTGAAATCAGAGATGGCGCACTGGCGAACCGCCCCATCTACGTCGCCCTCACGGTCACCACCGAGGGCCGACGCGAGACCCTCGGGCTGTGGGCCGGCGACGGCGGCGAGCGCGCCAAGCACTGGCTGCGCATCCTCACCGAGATCAAGACCCGCGGCGTCGGCGACGTCCTCATGCTCGTCTGCGACGGCCTGAAAGGCTTTCCCGACGGCGCGGTCGGAACGGTCAGGCCGACCACCATCGTCCAGACCTGCGTCGTGCATCTGCTGCGGAACTCCGTCCGCTATGCCGCCCGGCAGGACTCGGGCCTGCCATCGGCGTTGAGGTCACCGGTCCCGGCGAGCCGTCTACTGGCGCGGGCGGGCGATCAGCCAGGTACCGCCGATGACCAGGAGCCCGCAGATCACCTGGCGGCGCCCCAGGTGCCGATGAGCAGAAGAAGGTCACGGAGCGAGAAGTCGGCGGTGAGAGTGACCTGGAGAGACCCGCGGCGAAGGCGATGACAGAGGTGAACACGGTGACGAGCTCGACTGAGCGGAGGCGGTTGGGCCACCGACGGAATTCGTCTACCTGCGGTTTTGCGGCTTTTCGACTGTGGGGATCCCGTGTTGATGGCGCAAGATCCCGTAGAGGCCCGCTAAGAGCGCCAGTGTCGCTGATCCGGGTGGTTGCCGGGCGTCCCCAGTTTGGGAACAGCCCACGGGCGAAGCCTTCGACCGTGGTGAAGAAGATCAGCAAGCCCCGTCCGAAACGGCCTCAGGTCGCCTGGGGGCGATCGACACTGCGGGCACCGCGGATCGGCTCCGTGAACTGCACCGCCTGGGCGGTGACCCACAGTTCGAACGGTTTCCCGCCTCGGAGGAGCTGTTCCTGGTGCTCCAGCACACGGAGCGGACGGCGAGCGAGCTGACGCAGCCGGAGGATTGCCCGGTCAACCTCGTCGGAGAGGCTGCGGTACTGCGTGCGAAGCTGTGGCAGTTCCTGCGCGAGCGTGCCGACCCCGGCCAGCTGGAGGCAATCGAGGACGGCCGAGCGGCCGGCGTACCGTGGCACCACTTCGCCGAAGCCCTGTGCGTCACGTCCAAGCAGGGCGCTTACCAAAAGGCGCGTCGGTTGAAGGCCGACCAGGTTCGCGAGCCGGGCGAGCGGCGCACGCCCGAAGTCGCACGGGAACACGAGGAACGCACCGCGGCCGAGGAGCGAGCCGAGCGCGCCCAGGTCCTCGTGCAGGAGGGACGCTTCCCGCTCGCCCAGCGGATTGGCCGGCTGCTCCTGGAGCACCGGGACGGCATGGTCATGGACAGCTGGTCGGAGTACTGGCTGGGCGAGGTCGCCGAGACCATCGACAACCGGAACACCGCCACCAAACGTGCTCGCTTCACCGGTTGGGTCGAGAGCTTCGTCCGCGCCATCCACGGGCACGCACGGGCACGCACGGGAACGCAACCAGCCCTCCACTACAACCGAAGAAGCCCGCCAAGCGCTCGCGCTGGCCACCGAGTTGACGTATCAGCAGCGGCCCGAGATTCCACGGCAGGTCCAGCGTTCCCAGATTGGGAACCGGCCGCAGCGCGAACGCCGAAGGACGCGCAGCGGCCGCCGCTCTTCCTGAACCCCGGCCTTTCGTCACCCCGCGCTCTGCTTTTCGTCGCTTCCCCCGGTTGGCGCGTGCGTGAACCTCGGCCTTCACGGCCTTTCTCGGGCTCCCGGGGCACAGACAGACCACTGATTAAGGGCATGACCACTGGCTTCTTCGGAGGCAGGGAGGCACTTCGAAGTGTTGGTGGTGATCGGCGCCGTCGGACGGCCGAGTGAGAGTCCAGGATGAACCTAGCTGCGCAGCGGTGACCGTGCTTCCTCTGTCACTGCGTCACGGGCCTCGCAGCCGCTGGCCGACTCGCTCTGAGGGAAGAGTGAGGTACTACTCGACAGGAACATCGGTTCCCTTCCTGCGTACTACCTCTAAGATGTCGCGGACCGCAGGTGTTGCGGCCTGCGTGTGATCCAGTGATTGCACACGGAACACATCCCCCATCCATTCGCGAACTCGGGTACTCCCCGGCACCCCAGGTCGCGAACTGAACAAAGGCCAGTGCCATGTCTCAAAGCCAAGCGGGCACCACAGAACTGACGTCCCAGTACCTCGCCCAGGTGACGGGCGATCTCGAGAGCAACGCCAAGGAGCAGGAACGCATCAGCATCGAGATCGATGCGCTGCAGGAGCAGTTGCGAGCCCTGCAGCAGGACCACACCGTGCTGGTGAACGTGCAGCAGGCCCTCGGCAGCGGAAGCGTTGCGGCAGCGGAGCGTGCGGCAGAGGCAGAGACCGCGGCTGCACCATCCATGCCTCAGCAGGCCTCCGCTGAAGCCAAGCAGGGCAAGCCGATGAAGACGGCCACGATTGTGACGAAGACAGCGTCGACGAAGACCGGTGCCAATCCCTCCAAGGCGGACGGCAAGCCGACCCTCGTCGACCTGATCCGCAACCACCTGGCGAAGCAGAGCGAGCCACATTCCGCCGCGGAAATCTCCTCCGCTCTCGCGCAGACTCATCCCGACCGCACTATCAAGATCACTGTCGTGCGTACCACGCTCGAAGGGCAGGTCGCCAAGAGCCACGTGCAGCGAACCAAGCAGGGCTCGTCCGTCTTCTACAGCACCGCAGCCACCTCGGAGCCTTCCGAGGCCAAGCCGCAGCCGGAGGCGGTAGCCGGCTGACTATCCGTAGGCCGCCCGCGGCACCTCCACCGGGCAGGTCGTCGTTCCTGTGGCCACGACACGATGGGCTGCCACGGCATCGCCAACTTCCTTGGAAAACACGCCGACTCACCAGCAGGTACAGACGGTGTCCCCGGCGTGGTCCTGCTCGTCGGACGCGGCGACCTCAACGAGGTACCCGTCCACGTGTGCCTGCGCGTCAACAAGGGGGAAGGCTCGCAAGGGCGTCCTCGCACGGACAGGCAGCGAAGCGACGTCAAACCGGTCCCTTCTCAAGGCCTTCACCATGTGGCACAGATGCTTCTGGCCCGGGCCATCCACGTTTCCGCAGTGCCTCCGAAAGCCGGGGTGCTGCCGCAGCCTCGACCATGAGCTGCACCAGACGGGCTTGCTGCCCGGTCAAGTGCTCGATCCGGATGTCCTCAATGTTGACGCCCGCACGACCTGCGTCGGCGACCACTCTCGCCAATTCCCCGGGCTGGCCATCAATGAGGACAGCGACGATGTCGTAGGTCTTGGGTGTCGAGCCGTGCTTGCCGGTGACCTTGGCTCGGCCGGCGTTGCCGCGGCGGAAAAGGTCCTCGATGCCGGACGCGGCGTCGCGGCGTTTCGCGTCGTCTGCAGATTGCAGGGCACGCAGCGCGGCGATGGTGTCGGTCAGGTCCGCGGCGATATCGGCTAGAACGTCCACGACGGGGCCGGGGCTGGCGGAGAGGATGTCGATCCACATGCCAGGCTGGGAGGCGGCGATACGGGTGACGTCGCGAATACCGTGCCCGCACAGAAGCTCGATCCTGTCCTCGGTGTCCTGGAAGCGGGCGGCGACCATGCTGGACACGAGGCGTGGGGTGTGCAAGACAAGCGCCACGGCGCGGTCGTGACTTTCGGGGTCCATGATCACCGGCACGGCACGGCAGAGGGCGACCAGTTCCAGGGCGAGGTTGAGCACCTCGGTCTCGGTTACCGGGGAAGGGGTGAGCACCCAGGGGCGACCCTCGAAGAGGTCGGCGTTCGCCACCAGCGAGCGGGAGCGTTCACGGCCGGACATAGGGTGGGTGCCGATGTACGAGGTCAGGTCGCAGCCAAGCGTCTCGAGGTCGCGGAATAATCCGGCCTTGACGCTGGCCACGTCAAGGTAGCCACGGGCGAGCCCGCGCCGCTGGGCATCGGCAACGGCCGCCGCAACGTGGGCCGGGGGTGCGGTGATGATCGCGAGGTCGACCGGGCCATCGGGCGGGTCGTCCGTGCCGGCGCCCAGGGCGACCGCGGTGCGGGCTGCGGCCGGGTCGTGGTCCTCCAGGTAAACCTCGACGCCGCGCGCGGCGAGCGCGAGGGCGGCGGAGGTGCCGATGAGGCCGGTACCAACGACGATGACAGTTCTCATGGGGCGATGTCCTTACGAGTGGTGCTCTGCGGGAGTGCATGCGGTCCCGCAGAGGTGCGCCGGGTGCGGTCCCCAGTTCGCGGCCCGGTTACGCCCCCGGCAGAGCCCAGCAGGTCCTGTCCGCGGGCAGCCAGCGACGGTGCCGTCGAGAATGATCCCCAGGTGCCGCAGAGCCTCGGGGGATGGGAAACGAGGGGCACCGGCGTCTTGGACAATCACAGCAGATCCTTCCTGCAGCACGGACAGGGGGCTCTCCGGAACCGACAGTGATGGTCGTCAGAATGCAGAAGAGGGGGACGAGTGAACTCTCCTGGGTGAGCCCTATGAGGGCAACCAGAGGCCTGAGAGGTGGGACGAAGTGGAGAGGATGCTTGCCTGTTTGTACAGGGGTTATGTCTGTCTGAGATGACTTCCGTGGCAACTCGCTGAGCGTCTCGTCTGAGGCGCCCGCGTTGCCGGTGCGGCTGGAAGGGCGAGACAGGAGTACGCCCTGGCACGGCCCACCTCCGCAGCGCCGGATCGGGACCGGCGCCTCGGCTGAAGCGGCGGACATTCTCTGCGGAGGAGCACGCGGGGCGTTGCGGAGTACGACGCCGCCCCGGCCGGGAAGAAGGGGCCGCGGCGCGGCAGGCATGCGGTGTGACCCGGTCCCGATCAGTGGGATCCGGTTCCGGTGAGGGAGCGGACTTCCAGCTCCGCGTACTTCCCCTCGTCCGGCTTCTCCTTGGAGAGCACGGATCCGAGCCACCCGAGCACGAAACCCAGCGGGATCGAGATCAGGCCGGGGTTCTCGAGCGGGAACCAGGAGAAGTCCGCGTCGGGGAACATCGATGTCGGCTTGCCCGAGACGACCGGCGAGAACAGAACAAGCAGCACGGAAGATGCGAGGCCGCCATAGATGGAACACAGCGCGCCGTGGGTGGTGAACCGCTTCCAGAAGAGGCTGTAGAGGATTGTGGGAAGGTTGGCCGAGGCGGCGACCGCGAAGGCGAGCGCGACGAGTCCGGCGACGTTCATGTCGCGGGCGAAGGCGCCGAGGACGATGGCGACAGCGCCGATGATGACGGCGGCAGTACGGGCCACATTGACTTCCTTGTCCTCTGTGATTCGCCCCTTACGCTTGAGGTTTACGTACAGGTCTTGGGCGAAAGACGACGAAGCGGCCAGCGTCAGTCCGGCTACCACGGCGAGGATGGTGCCGAACGCTACAGCCGAGATCATGGCGAGCATGATCGCGCCCCACTCCGAACCGATGCTTCCGCCCATCTCTTGGGCAAGCAAGGGTGCCGCGGTGTTGCCGGCTTTGTTGGACGCGATGATCGTGTCCGGGTCGATGAGCGCGGCGGCGCCAAAGCCGAGGACGAGTGTCATCAGGTAGAAGGCACCGATGATGCCGATGGCCCAGATCACCGACCGCCGAGCGGTCTTGGCGGTAGGCACCGTGTAGAAGCGGATCAGGATGTGGGGCAGACCGGCCGTGCCCAGTACCAGTGCGATGCCCAGCGATATGAAGTCCAGTTTCGAGGTGGATGTGGCGCCGTACTTGAGGCCGGGTTCCAGGAAGGCACTGCCCTCACCGCTTCTCTCTGCAGCCGCCCCCAGCAGAGCGGAAATATCGAAATTGAACTTGAGCATCACCAGGATTGTAATGAGAAGGGAGGCCATGATCAGAAGGACCGCCTTGATCATCTGCACCCACGTGGTTCCTGTCATGCCGCCGATCGATACGTAAATGATCATCAAGATGCCCGTCGCGGCGATGATGCCAATCTTGCCTACGTCATTGTTGACGCCCAGCAGCAGTGAGACGATTACACCCGCGCCCGCCATCTGGGCCAGCAGGTAGAAAACTGAAACCACAATAGTCGAAACACCTGCGGCAGTACGGACCGCGCGCTGACGCAATCGGTACGCCAGCACATCTGCCATCGTGAAACGACCGGTGTTCCGAAATGGCTCAGCCACAAGCATCAATGCGATCAACCAAGCGACTAGGAAGCCGATGGAGTAGAGAAATCCATCGTACCCATAGATCGAAATCGCACCGGCGATACCGAGAAAGGAAGCAGCCGACATGTAGTCGCCGGAGAGGGCGAGACCGTTCTGTACCGAGTTGAAACGACGGCCACCGGCATAAAAGTCCTCTACCCCATCGGCCTGGAGGCCCGCCCACATCGTGATGCACAGGGTCACGGCCACGAATCCCGAGAAGAGCATGACGACGAGGTCACTGCTGCCCACTGTGCTGTGCGCAGCGAGCTGGATGACGGAGCTCATGACACGCCGCCCTCCATTCGGGACTTGATTAATTCGGCCTGGAGGTCGAGCTTCGCGGCGGCGTATCGCGCATACCACCAGGCGATAAGGAATGTGGTCACGAACTGGGCGACCCCGAGGACAAAAGCAACGTTGATGTTCCCGACCACCTTCGAGCCCATGAAGCCGCCCGCGTAGATGGACAGCAGGACATACAGGAGATACCAGGCGATGAAGGCCACCGTGAGAGGGAAAGTGAAGGAGCGATACGCCCTGCGGAGTTCGGCAAACTCGGGGCTCGCCTGCATCTCAAGGTACGACTCAGTTCGCAGAGTGACCTCCACTGCGGGATTCCTACCAGCGTGCACGGCTTCTCCAGGGTGAATTGACTTCCTGATACTGTGAATGCGAGTGCACCTGGCCCGGAATCGGCAAAACAGACGCGCACTGCAGCATCCGTCGCAATTCCGACTATCGGGGTTCGCTCGAAGGCCGTAAGGCAAGGTGCGATCCGGGGGCTAGTATCGGTGCCGCTGGCGGGGTTGCGGGCACGTTCAACGAAATCCACGAGTAATCCGGTGAATTCGGGCAATGCCAAATGCCCAGTGGGCCACTGTCCTCGATGCATCGCAAGACTACATGTCCCCGTATCAGGACATTGAAGTACGTAACCCGCGGGATATACCGGATTACCTCAAAGTCCGCAGCGATCGCAAACGACCATGATGACGCGGGTCCCGAACAGGATGATCACAAACCACCAGCCACCCACCATCGCCCAGCGATGGCGCGGACCTCGCCACGAACTCCCTGGCGACGGGACGTGATCCTCGATGAAGTAGCCGGGGGCCGCGATCGAGCGAACGTCGCCAGCGAGCGTCCCGGCCGAACCGCCCCAAGGCCCCACGCACTCGCCCCCAGGAGTCCAGAGCTGACTCTCCCGTCCGCCCGCACTGCACCCCAGGCCTGCCGAGTGCGATACCCGGCACACCCGGGTGGTAGCGATGGCCAGCCGCCAACCAATCCCTTGGCCGGCGGCCACGACGAGGTGGTGCACCTACCGCTCTAGCTAGTGCCTTCATGATGATGGTGCGCAAGATCCGTTTAACGCCGACTCGATCCACGCCACCGCCACCAGGGAGGCGTCACCCGGCATGCCGGGACATGTCGATGTGCACCGCCAATGAGCGGTGAAATAGCCGACGAGTAACCCGCCAGTAGCTTTCGGATCACTTCATCCCCCGATCCACCCCCAGCCCGTCGTCGATCTTCACGTACAGTGCACGGTGCCCAAAACCCCCGCCCCGCACCGCTACAACGTAGCAAGACCGACAAACGCCCCGACAGGCTCAAACCATCGGCCGCCCGGAAGGTAAAAAGCCAAGCTCAGGAGCTGTTCTGAGTCATGTCTGGGAAGCCGAACCGGGCCATGAACGGTCAGTTGAGTCCGCCGAGACGGTAAAAGCACACCGGAACACCTTCCTGGCAGCCCAGCGCAAACACTGGAACTCCTCGAAACCGGGCACAACCTTCATCGGCGATACGCCAGATTCATTCGCCCCCATATCCATTCCAAGAAAAGACGTGGCAATCTTCTTTTCGCGTCCCGCGAATCGGACAGATCTGCTGGGACGCAGGCGTCCCCGGAAACGCACGCCAGTGCCTGCGCAAGCACCGCGCGCGAGACCGGGGATGCCACCAGCGCCGGAGCGGCTTTGAGGAAGGGGATCCCCCCTCTCCTCCCGAAGCCGCTCCGGTCCTCCGCGCTTTTGGACGACCGCCGGCCAGTCAATCCTCACCGGCCCGGCACAGACAGCCCCGAGGGGCAAGACTCCTGCCCCTCCCGGCGACGACACTGCGGCAGAAGCGGCTCACCGGCGTCGACGAGGTGGTCATCTCCCCCTGGCCGCCAAGCGCCTGACGACCGACGAGGTCCAAGTCCACCTGACCGAGATCTACGGGACCGAAGGGTCCCACCAGACCATCGCCACCATGACCGACAAGGTCCTCAATGGCAGAGCCGGCCGCTCGACGCCGTCCCGTGGTCTTCATCGATGCCAGCCACGTCAAGATCCGCGACGATGCCGTGTCGAACCGACCCATCAACGTGGCGCTGGCCGTCACCACCGAGGGCCGGCGCGAGATCCTCGGGCTCGGGGCGGCGATGACGGCGAGGTCGCCAGACTCTGAGCATGTTCAGCGGTTGCTTTCCAGGGCGAGGACGGTTTTGGCTGCTGTGGTGAGCCGGGTGTGGCTGCAGCGGGCTTTGCGGAAGATCCGTCA
>NZ_JBIRTX010000047.1:0-16737 GCF_044334895.1 Streptomyces sp. NPDC020681
GACCGGGCCTGAAGTCGTGCTCGCGAACAGGCCCCGCGAGAAGCCGAGAAGCAAGCTGCGCGTGATGCCCGCAGCACCTAGCACGGCGACCGGCCAATGATCGACACCCGCGGACGGGGTGGCCACCCAGCACGCGGCGCGGAAGTCTTCAGCCACTCCGCGTCGAAGGTCCGGCCGAAATAGACGTCAGCGGTACGGATCTCGACAGGGATGTCGTGCTCCTCGGCAAGCCGGAAGCGGACGGCCGGGAAAGCGGAAAGTGCCTCTGAGCTGCAACGATAGGACTTACTGAGGGTCCTGTACGTGGTAGCGAAAGAGGCACTTCCCAGGTGAAGAAGAGCAGTGGGTCCTACCAGCTTGTCCGTGTCGAGGGCAGCGGCCGCGGGGTGGTCTCGCAGGCCGGCTCGATCCTGCTGATCGAGACGGTCCGCAAGTCCAGCCTGGACAACGCGATATCGGCGGCACTGGCATCGTGGTGCAAGCCGCGTACCGTGCATGATCCCGGCAAGATCCTGCTGGATGTGGCCCTGGCCGTCGCCCTCGGCGGCGACTGTCTGACCGACGTCGGCATGCTGCGGGCCGAGCCGGGTGTGTGCGGCCTGGTGGCGTCCGATCCGACGGTCGCCCGTCTCGTCGACGCGCTCGCCGCGTCCGGCCCGACGGCTCTTGCGGCGATCCGGAGCGCACGTTCCAAAGTGCGTCAGCGTGTCTGGGAGTTGGCCGGGCAAGCAGTCCGGCTGCCGACGGCAGCGTGATCGTGGACATCGACGGCGTGCTGGTGCTCGCACACTCCGAGAAACAGGACGCCACCGCGACCTGGAAGAAGACCTTCGGTCATCATCCGCTCGTCGCGTTCGTCGATCACGGCCAGGCCGGGTCCGGGGAACCGGTGGCCGCCCTGCTGCGGCCCGGCAACGCGGGCTCCAACACCGCCGCCGACCACATAGCGACCGCCCAACTCGCCGTGGCTCAACTGCCAAAACACCTGCGGCGGGGACGGCAGACGCTGCTCCGGACCGACTCCGGCGGCGGCACGCACAGCTTCCTCGACTGGCTCTCCAAGCTGGGCCGGTGGCTGTCGCATTCCGCCGGAATGACGATCACCGACGCCATCCACCAGACCGTGCTGAAGATCCCGAAGAAGGCATGGACACCGGCCTACGACGCGGGCGGCACCGAGCGGCCCGGCGCCTGGGTTGCGGAGATCACCGACATGCCCGACCTAAGCACCTGGCCCAAGGGCATGCGGCTGATCGTCCGCAAGGAACGGCCTCGCCCCGGCGCCCAGTTGCACTTCACCGACGTCGACGGGCTACGGCTGACCTGCTTCGCGACCAACACGAAAGGCGGTCAGCTCGCCGACCTCGAACTGCGTCACCGCAGACGGGCCCGCTGCGAGGACCGCATCCGAAACGCCCGCGACACCGGCCTGCGCAACCTGCCCTGCACGACACCGCCCAGAAACCAGATCTGGCTGGAGATCGTCTCCCTTGCACTCGAGCTCCTCGCCTGGATGCCGCTGCTCGCCCTGACCGGCGACCCCCGCCGCTGGGGAGCCCAAGAAGCTCCGCCAGCGGCTGTTCTCCACCGCCGCGCAACTCGTGAGCACTGGCCGCCGCCGCTGGCTCCGGCTGCCCACCAGATGGCCTTGGACCGACGTCATCACCGACGCAATCGACAGGCTCCACGCCCTGCCGAACCCCGGCTGACCAACCACTTCGACCGTCCCAACAACCCGCACCACCACACCGGGCAGTGGAACCCGGCGCCCACCCGACGCGACAGCCGGGCCCTCAGCCTGCCCCGGCGCCCAAAAGACCACACCACACAAACACAGAGTCCCCCTCAGCGAACCAACGGAGACTCATGAACGATCGAGGCTAGCCGCTCCCGTGCGATGTCCTGGGAACTGGGGACATGAGCAGTCCTTCAGGGCGAAGCACGAGGCCCCGTCCTGGGCGGACATGTGTGCCGGGCACGGGCTCCATCTTCCAGCGTGTGGCGATGGTCGCTATGGCCAAGGTGGCTTCGGTCGTAGCGAAGGTGTCACCGATGCATTTGCGGGCGCCGGCGGCGAAGGGCACCAGGGCGCCGTGAGGCATGGAGGTGGTGTGGTTGTGGCGCCATCGGTCGGGGTTGAAATGCTCGGGGTCGTGGTAGACGTCCGGCAGGTGCTGAACGAGGTACTGGCTGTAGATGACGGTGCTTCCTGCAGGCACACGGTGTCCGCCAAGTTCTGTCTCTTGTGTGGTGGTGCGGGTGAAGATCCAGGCGGGTGGGCGGAAGCGCAGGGTCTCGGTGATGATGCGGTTGGCCACTTCCAGGCGGGGCAGGTCGTCGAAGGTCGCGGGAGCGTCACCCAAGACGGTGTCGACCTCGGCATGCAGCTGTCGTTCGACATCAGGATGGCTGGCCGTCAAGTGCAGGGCCCACGCCACGAGGCTGGCGCTCGTCTCGGCCCCGGCAAAGAAGTAGGTGATGACCGTGTCGGTCAGTTCGTCGTCGGAAAGCTTCCCCTGCATGCTGTCGCCATGTGCGTCCGGGTCTTGAGCTGCCACTAGTACAGACACAAGATCACCGCGATCGGTGCCGTTCGAGCGGTAGTGCTCGATAGTGCTCCTGGCGACTTGGCGAAGGTGCGTATGCGCCTCCTCAAAGCGGCGGTTGCCCAGGAGAGGCAGCTGGGCCAGCAGCTGTGGCATGAGCATGCGCCGGAAGACACCTCGGGATATGTCCAGGACGTCATGGAGAATCTTGGTGAGGTCCGTATCCGAGAGTCTGGCGCCGGCAAACATCGTCGCGATCAGGATTCGGATGGTCATCTCTTCCAAGGCCGCCAGCACATTGATGGTCTGCCCCTCACGCCAGCATTCTGTGACTGCGTTGATCTGCTTGGTCATTTCTGCGACATAACCGGGCATGCGCGTGGATTGGAAGGCGGGCTGGTTCAGGCGCCGTTGCCTGCGATGCTGAGCGTGAGGACAAGTACCGACCCCGACGCCAAGGGCTTCGCGCGCCTTGTCGATGAGCGGCCCCCCTTTGTCGAAGGTGCGGTCGTCAAGCAAGACTTGATGGGTCAGCGCAGGGCTGCAGACCACGTATGCCCGCCAGGGGCCCAGCCTGACCTCGACGAGATCACCGCTGCCCGGCAGTGATGAGAGGAACGACAACGGGCTGCGCAGCAGTGGCAGAGCGTGACCAAGCAGAGGGAGCGCCCCCGGCGCACATGCTGGACGATCCATATTCATGAGTCCTCCATGATTCTTCGTCGGCTCTTGGGGTGGCTGGCTGACGCTGCTGGGAGGATTGGATCCCCGTTCTCCATCGCGTGCCCCGGTGGCGGGAGCCGGCAGACGAGCGTGTGCAGGGAAGAGATCAGTTCTTCCATCATGGCCTGTGAGCGAAGTGGTTGGGGACGTAGTCGGGATAACCGGTACCCAGTTCTTCTGGGTGTGTATAGCGCTCAGTTTCGAAGTGCCAGTCGTAGTTCCCGCGGACCAGCGACTTCAGAACGTCGGCGGTCCGCAGTGCGCCGCTGGTGGCGGACCTGTCGCAGTTGGCGTCAGCGAGCTCGTCCGGCAGGCGCTGCCGGGCATCCAGAAAGTTGTGTACGACCCCAGTGACGACTGCATTTGCCCGGTCCATGGCGGCCTCACCCCCGCACTCTTGGACTGCCTCCATCATCAGCACAAGGTTGTAGGCGAACTCGTGGCCGCGCTCCTTGGGAGCGGAGAAGACATCGTTGAGGAGCGCAACGTGTTCGGCAGTAGCCCGTCGCATGTCGAGCAGCGACGAGCAGTAGCGGGCCCTGTCAGGCAGGTCGACCCCGGCGACGATCTCAGCCAGATCCATGAACATGTGCATGGCCACAGCGAACTGCCGGTATTCCCTGAACTCCTCGATACCGGGCAGGAAGCCCGCCTCACGTTCAAGGGCCGTTCGGTGGTAGGTGACAAGCCACCCTCTGATGTTGTTTGCCAGCTGTCGGCACCAGCCCGGTGATCTGTGATGTACGGCGCGGTTCCACAGGTCATCGAGGGCGACTTCCAAGGGAGATGCCTGTGCGCCCATGCCGAACTCGAGCACGGCGCACAGGTCTTTGATCGCCTTGCCGCACAACGTGGCATTCCGCCCGTAGGGTCCTTCATCGAATTCGTCATCGACAATGAAGCCCCATGCGCAGAACTCGGCGAGGAGCGGCATCACGTTGCGGTCTGCCGTTGGATAGAATCGGGCAGCCAGCAAAGCCGGATTGGTGCGCTCCACGTGGCGTCGAGAGTGCGGGTCGGGAGCCAGCCCAATCGTGTCGATCCACCTCCACATCTCCAGCTGTGTGCTGTCGAGCCATGGATTGAGACCAGTGGTCTCGAACGGCATGAAGAACTCGGGCAACGTTGACCGGGTCACGATGCTCTCCTCCATGCAACATATGTGAAAGAATTTCAAGGGCAAGGCTAGGTAGCGAGTGCGGAACAATCTGAACTTGGCACCGAGTTTTACCCGGAAGGTCATCGGAATCTGCCCATTGGTGCCCTGATTCTGGCAGCGGATACGGACTAGTCACTCGAATCCTTGCAGGTCAGCGGCACCTTTCTGTTACCGGGGCGTCAGATCACCCAATTCTGCTGAATACTCAGGGTTGACAGGCCCCGCGGGCGGGTGCTCAATGGGTTCGCCCGGCCGAGGAATGGCCTGCCGTATCGGCTTGACGCCTTAGCCCTGGCGCCCCTCTTCTACTCCGCCCTCGTAATTTGGTTGGTGGTTTCCCTGTGCCGTGTTCCGTCGTGCCGCTGTTGGATGTTGAAGCCTGTGGTTCTGCTCTGCTGGAGCAGGCCCGGGAGTTGATGGTGCCTGCGCTGCACGGTTGGTCGGGTCAGCTGCCGGGCCAGATGGGGCGGCTGGCGGGCTATCACCTGGGCTGGCTGGACGCGGAGGGCCGGGCAGTGGACGGCCCGGGTGCGGGCAAGGCGGTTCGTCCGGCGCTGGCCTTCGGCTGCGCTCGGGCGGTGGGAGCCCAGGCACGGGACGCGGTCGATGCGGCGGTGGCCATCGAGCTGGTGCACAACTTCTCACTGATCCATGACGATGTCATCGACCGTGACGAGCTGCGTCGGCACCGGCCTGCGGTGTGGGCGGCGTTCGGTATCCCGGCGGCGCTGCTGAGCGGGGATGCGCTGCTGACACTGGCACTGAAGGTACTGGCAGACGCGCCGGGAGGCGAGGCGGGGCGTGCGGTGGGTGTCCTGGCTTCTTGCGTGCTGGAGCTGGTCGAGGGGGAGGCCATGGACACGGCCTTCGAGCAGCGAACGGATGTAACGGTGGCTGAGTACACCGCCATGGCCGTGGACAAGACCGGGGCGCTGATGGGGGCCGCCTGTGCGCTGGGGGCACTGGCCGGGGGAGCGGGCGAGGCGCGCATGCGATACCTGGACCGCTTCGGCCGTCATCTAGGAGTGGCGTTCCAGATCATGGACGATCTGCTCGGTCTTTTCGGTACGGCAGAAGCGACGGGCAAGCCCGTTGGCAGTGATCTGGCAGCGCGCAAGAAGACCTATCCCGTGTTGGCGGCCCTGGCCTCCTCCACCGCTGCTGGCGAGCGCCTGGGCGCTCTCTATGCCCGGCCCGGGCTCTTGGACGACGTGCTCGTTGAGGAAGGGATCGGCCTCGTGGAGCAGGCGGGTGGGCGGCAAGCGGCGCAGCGGGCGATCGAGCGGGAGCTGCAGTGCGCCTTCGCCGCGCTGACCGCCGCCGATCCTGTGCCTGCAGCGCTGCGTGATTTGACGGCTCTGGCTCATCTGATGACCCACCGCAGCGGCTGAAGGGGCAATGATATGACTGGTTCACCCGTACGACTGTGGTCCGCCACCACGTCCGAGCCCGCCCTTGGCTGCGACGACGTACTGGTAGCCAGCGAACTTGAGTATCCCGACGGCCGGAGGGTGCCGTGCCCGGCAGCAGGGTTGTTGGCCGGGACGGTCACCCGTGGCGGACGCACCACCCGGACCGGTCCCATGCGGCTGCTGTCCGAGCCCGCCCCAGACGGTCTTGAGGCAGCGGTGGCCGAAATGCCTGCCGACGGTGCGTGGCGTGTGGGGCTCGCTATCGGCTACTGCTCCAGCGGCGTGGGGCACACCGCCCGCGCGACGGTGGACACCTGGGCTCGCACGCTGCGTCCGCGCACCCTGCTACTGGCCTCACCCCGCTCGTTCTGCGCGGGTGTGGAACGCGCCATCGATGTTGTCGAGCGGCTCCTTGAGCAGTGTGCCACCGGGGTGTATGTCCGCAAGCAGATCGTCCACAACACGCACGTGGTGGACGACCTGGCCCGGCGGGGTGCAGTCTTCGTCGACGAGCTCGACCAGGTGCCGGACGGGGCAACGGTGGTGTTCTCCGCGCACGGCGTATCCCCGGCTGTACGGGTGGAGGCAGCCCGCCGCGGGCTCGATGTGGTCGACGCGACTTGCCCGCTGGTGACAAAGGTACACTCCGAGGCCCGCCGATTTGCCGCGCGTGGCAACACCATCGTCCTAATCGGGCACGCCGGACACGAGGAGATCGAGGGCACGCTGGGTGAGGCGCCCGAGGTCACGGTCGTGGCCGAATCCCCAGCGGATATCGCCGCGCTCGACGTATCAGATCCGTCCCGGGTCACCTACCTCACACAGACCACCCTGGCCGTCGATGAGACCCGTGAAACCATCACCGCTCTCAAGAAGCGCTTTCCCCAGGCCCGCGGACCCGGCGCTAACGATATCTGCTACGCCACCACCAACCGCCAGCAGGCCCTTGAGTCCATCGCCGCCCGAGCCGACCTGGTCCTGGTGCTCGGCTCGACGAATTCCTCCAACTCGCAGCGCCTGGTGGAACTTGCCCAGCGCGCCGGCACTCAGGCACATCTCATCGAAGACGCTTCTCGCATCCAACCGTTCTGGCTGGAGAAAGCCACCACTATCGCCCTGACCGCCGGCGCTTCGGCCCCGCCCGTCCTCGTCGATGAGGCCATCTCCACCCTCGCGGGCCTGGGTCCACTCTCCGTCACCGAGCACACCACCACGACCGAGGACATCTACTTCGCCCCGCCTGCCGCCGCGAGGAGCCGATCATGAGCGTTCCCACCACCGACCGCTCCACGGAGTGTTCTCTGATCCTCGATGCCGTCAGCCCCAAAGCTCTGCGTGCCCTACCCGAAGAGGCCCTGATGGACGTGGCCGCGCAGATCCGTGCCTTCCTGATCGAGAAGGTCACCGGCACCGGCGGGCACCTTGGCCCGAACCTCGGCGTGGTGGAGCTGACGTTGGCCCTCCACCGGGTCTTCGACTCCCCCCACGACACCCTGTTGTTCGACACCGGCCACCAGGCGTACGTCCACAAGATCCTCACCGGCCGTGCGGTCGGCTTCGACCAGCTCAGGCAGGCCGGCGGGCTGTCCGGCTACCCCTGCCGGGCCGAGTCCGAGCACGACCACTTCGAGAACAGCCACGCCTCCACCGCGCTCGCCCACGCCGACGGCCTGGCCAAAGCCCGGCAGCTGACCGGCGAACAAGACCGGGCCGTGGTAGCGGTCATCGGCGACGGCGCCATGACCGGCGGCATGGCCTTCGAAGCCCTCAACAACCTGGGCAGCGCCCCTGACCGCCCGGTGATCGTGGTCCTCAACGACAACGAACGCTCCTACGCCCCCACCATCGGCGCTCTCGCCAACCACCTCCAGCAGCTGCGCACCGAAACCCTCAACAACCTCGACTGGCCGACAGCTCCCCTCCAGGACAGCCACGGGGTGATCGGGCCCCTGCCGGCGACCCGCAGCCTGTTCGAGTTCCTCGGCTTCGCCTACCTGGGCCCCGTCGACGGCCACCACCTGCCCTCCGTCGAGGAAGCGCTCAACACCGCCCGCGACATGCGCCTGCCCGTCGTGGTGCACGTAGTCACCGTCAAAGGCAAGGGCTACCCACCTGCCCTCGCCGACCAGGCCGAGTGCATGCACGCCGTCGGCCCTCTCAACCCGGCAACCGGCACGCCGCGCGCGAAGAGTAGCAAGCCCTCGTGGACGCATGTCTTCGCCGAAGAGCTCTGTGAACTGGGGGTGCGGCACGAGAAATTGGTGGCGATCACCGCTGCGATGCCCGGCCCCACAGGGTTGGCCCGCTTCGCCGAGTGCTTCCCCGACCGTTTCTTCGACGTCGGCATCGCCGAGCAGCACGCGGTCGCCTCCGCCGCCGGGCTCGCCATGGGCGGCCTGCACCCGGTCGTCGCCCTCTACGCCACATTCCTGGGCCGTTGCTTTGACCAAGTGCTGATGGACGTAGCGCTGCACCAGCTTCCGGTCACCTTCGTCCTGGACCGAGCCGGCATCACCGGACCCGACGGGCCATCGCACCACGGCATGTGGGACCTGACCCTCCTTGGCGCAGTTCCCGGCATGCGCGTGGCCGCCCCCCGCGACGCCGCACGGCTGCGCGACCTGCTCGCCGAGGCCGTCACCCACACCGGAGGCCCGACCGCGCTGCGCTTCCCCAAGGCCACCGCGTCGGACCACATCGAGGCTATGGACCGCCAGGGCAACGTTGACATCCTGTACGCCTCCGGTATCCGCGACGTCCTGCTCGTCGCCATCGGACCGCTTGCCGCCCCCGCCGTGGAAGCCGCCTCCTGCCTGGCCAAACAGGGCATCGGCGTCACCGTCACCGACCCTCGCTGGGTCCTGCCCGTCTCGCCCGACCTGACCCGTCTCGCCGCCCGACACCGCTTGGTGGTCACCCTCGAAGACAACATCCAAGCAGGCGGCGCCGGCACCGCCATCGCCCGCGCGGTCACCGACACCAGGGCCCATGTCCCCGTACACGTCATCGGCCTGCCCGGCCGCTTCCTCCCCCACGGCACCCGCAACGACCTCCTCACCGCAGCCGGGCTCACCCCCAGCGGCATCGTCCAAACGGTCCTGCACGCCCGCGCAGACCACCCCCACCAGTTGCAGGAGGCATAAGCCATGGCCGCCATCGACCTCGGCCTGCCCACCCTGCCACCCCAGGTCCCGGTGCGCCGCCGCACACGACAGATCCACGTCGGCGATGTCCCAATCGGCGGCGGCGCACCGATCTCCGTACAGACGATGACCACCACGGTGACCGCCGACGTAGACGCCACCCTGCAGCAGATCGCCGAAGTCACCGCCGCCGGCTGCGACATCATCCGCGTCGCCGTGCCATCCGCCGACGACGCCGAAGCCCTGCCGAAGATCGCCGCCCGGTCACCGATCCCGGTGATCGCCGACATCCACTTCCAGCCCCGCTACGTCTTCCAAGCGATCGACGCCGGCTGCGCCGCCGTCCGCGTCAACCCCGGCAACATCAAGAAATTCGACGACCGCGTCGGCGACATCGCCAAAGCCGCCTCGGCGGCCGACGTACCGATCCGGATCGGCGTCAACGCCGGTTCCCTCGACCAACGCCTCCTGCACAAGCACGGCGGCGCCACCCCCGAGGCGCTCGTCGAATCCGCGCTGTGGGAGTGCTCCCTCTTCGAGGAACACGGATTCCAGAACCTCAAGATCGCCGTCAAGCACCACGACCCACGCACGATGATCGCCGCGAACCAGCAACTGGCTGAACGCTGCGACTACCCCCTCCACCTCGGCGTCACCGAAGCCGGCCCCGCCTTCCAAGGAGCCATCAAATCCGCCGTCGCCCTCGGCATCCTCCTGTCAGAGGGAATCGGCGACACCATCCGCGTCTCCCTGTCCGCACCCCCCATCGAGCAGGTCAAGGCCGGCAACCACATCCTGCAATCCCTGAGACTGCGGCCCCGCAAACTGGAGATCGTCTCCTGTCCCGGCTGCGGCCGCCTCCAGGTCGACATCCACCGTCTCGCCGCTCAGGTGGAGGCCGCCTTTGCCGGCTTCCCCCACCCGCTGCGGATCGCGGTCATGGGCTGCGTGGTCAACGGCCCCGGCGAATCCAAAGAAGCCGACCTCGGGGTCTCCTGCGGCAACGGCAAGGGCCAAATCTTCCGCAAAGGACAGGTCATCACCACCGTCTCCGAAGCCAAGATTGTCGAGACGCTCCTCGACGAAGCCCTACAGCTTACCCAGGATGCAACCCGTGGTCGCAGCGGAGGCGAGCAATGAGCGCCCCAGTAACGCAGGGGCCCAACCTTCAAAGCCGTTCGCCTTGGCGGAATTGCTGCCTCCCTGTAGTTGGAGTCCGCGCAATCCACACATTAAGAAGCGCCGATCACTGCAGGCGAACAGGGCGCGACCGAACGCACCACTGGCCGGGACCTGCGACACGCGTTGCCTGATTTGACTTTCGCCGCCCCGATAGGGAGGTGGTCGCATGACTTATTACAGAAGGGCGATGGCGAAGCGCTTTCGGCTTCGCTCTGGGGAGAGAAATGAGAGATTTCGCAGAGAAGTCAGAGTGCACAAATCACCTCAGGGATTTTGACCCGTTCGACATCCACCGCGACGATCCTTTCACGACGTTCAAGGAGGCACGCCGCAGCTGTCCAATATTCTACTCTCACCGAATTGGCGCGTGGTGCGTGACGCGTTACCACGACATCGTTTTGGTTCTGACGAATCGGTCGGACTTCTCTGTGCGTGAACACAACCCCCGGCCGACCGCGCATCTCACGGAGCGCACGAAACAGGTCATGGCCGCGTGGCGAGGTAAAGACGCACTGCCTCTGGGGTCGCTCGACCCGCCCGAGCACGACGGAGTCCGGACGTCTGTCGGCACCGTGTTCTCGCCCGAGGCCGTGGCATCGCTCGAACCTCAAATCCGGTCTCTCGCGCGAGATCTGCTGCCCAGGTTGAACACCGCCGGAGACTCGGAGCTCCTCACCGCCTTTTGTCTTCCCTACGCCTTGGCCGTGATCCTGACCGCCCTGGGGATCGAGGGTGAGGACCCCCAGCGGTTCCACACTTGGACCGAACAGCGCGTACGGCTGATGACAGCACCGGCGGGCACGGACGCCGACGAGCTGGAATTGTGCGCTGAGGGGCTGCTGGAGTACGGACGTTTCGCCGATGAGTTGGTCGCGCGTCGGCTTGCGGAGCCCGGGGATGACGCGATCAGCCGCCTGCTGGCGGGGAACTTCCGCGCAAATCCGATGACCGCTGCCCAGGTACGGGCGCACATCCCAACCCTGATCACCGCAGGCTACCGGACAGCTGCCGAAGCGCTGGCCACCACGGTTGACCTTGCAGCCAGAGACCCCAGGCGTTGGCGCACCCTCGTCTCGGGCGAGGTGCCGCCGGCCGCCCTGGTGAAGGAGGCCCTTCGCTACGACTGTCCGATCACCGGCATGTATCGCACCGCCCTGACCGACACCACGGTTGGCAACACGCTGGTGCGGGCAGGCGATCGTGTTCTGCTGTTGTACGGATCGGGCAACCGCGACGAGTCCGTGTTCGAGGAGCCGGACAACGTGCTACCAGGGCGCCCGCACAGCCCTCCCCATCTGGGCTTCGGTCGCGGCACGCACTACTGTGTCGGAGCCGCTCTGGCAGGCCTGGAGTTGCGCGTCGCGCTGGAAGAGCTCATCGCGGCCTATCCCACGCTGCAACTTGTCCCCGGCAAGGGCGATCAGACCTACCAACCGGTCTTCCCGTTCCGGGCGCGCAACGCCCTGTGGGTCCGAACCAGAGGGGGAGCCCATGGCGACGCACACCGATGACACTGTGGCCCGGCCGGTGGTCCAGAGGGTCTTGGACGTCGCCCTTACAGCGGCCGTCCCCCGATTCTTCGGCGTCGGGTGGCACTGGGCAGCCCGCAGGCTGACCGGCCTGGACCCGCACCGGGGCTTGGCCAATGCCTTCCTGGACCGGGTCTTCTGCAGTGAAGAAGGGAACGGAGCATGAAGGTTGCCGTGATGGATGTCGACGGAACCCTGCTGCCCGGGAGCCTGGCGGGCCCATTGCCCCGACGGCTACGGGACGCGGGGCTGGTTCCCGCCGATCGCTACGCGCGGCTGCACTCCGCCGTTGCGGGAGGTGATCCCGAGGACCCTGCAGGAAGGCTGGACGCCACCCGGCTCTTCGGCGAACTGCTCACCGACGTCCCCCGCAGGATTGTCGAGGAGGTCGCTGCCGAAGTGTGGCAGGAGCGCCGTAAGGACCTTTTCGGCTTTGTGCTACCGCTGATCGCCGCACTGAAAAGCAACGGCTTCGTCACCATGCTCATCTCAGGTGGCCCGCAGGCTGCGGTCGCGCATCTGGCGGCTGATCTCGCTGTCGATCATTTCCGAGGCAGCCGTTTCGAGGAGGAGGAGGGCCTGTACACCGGCCGGGTCGCCTCCGTGGACATCGATGCCAAGGACCGGGCGGCTGAGGAGCTCGCCGGTGCTCCGATCACGTGGTCACAATCGATCGCTATCGGCAACTCCCTGGGAGATGTTCAGCTGTTCCACCGGGCCAGACACGGCATCTGCTTCGAAGCCTCACCGCGCTTGCGCGCCCTGGCACATGATCACTCCTGGCCACTCGCTGATCGGCACAGCATCCTGGGAGTCCTGCGCAACCACACGACAGGCCCCGTCATCGCGCCGGATGTTCCCCGGAGCAGTCGCCCCCCGCGCGGCCTGTCCATGGCGACCCGCCGTCTGACTGGCCATCTCCTGAGTCATGTCGGCCCCGACGGCGCGATCCGGTGCGTCCCGGAGAGCCGCGTCACCGAGTCCGCGCTGCTACTCACCTTGCTACGGCGGGAGAGAGCCCACCCGTCCGCTCAGCATGCCCTGCGTGGTTACCTTGAAAGCCGTGCCCCCTTGGCCGACGCCTTCGACACCGCAGTCATCAACGCCACGCTGCACGGCGTCAGCGTTCCGCAGCCGGACCGCCTCATTGAGCAGGTGTTCAAAGGCATCGCCCAGCACTCCTCAGCCCGCAAGAGGCTTGCCCTGTCCGCGATCCTGACGGTGGTTGGTCCGAAGACCTTCCATGTTGACGCGCCCTCATATGCCTTCAATCACCGCGGGGAGGCGACGTGGACCCAGCTGCGCATGGTGGCAATCCATCACCTCAACACTCCGGAACCAGTTGCTCCCGAACTGACGAGCAGGCTGTTGCGAATGACCGAGCATGCGTGCCGTCACGGGATCTACGAGCAGCAGACGTTCTCACATTTGTTCGCATTTCTGGCCATCAGTCGGGTGTTGCCCGGCCACTCGCTTGTCCGGGAGGGCGTCGGCCCGTTCCTGGATGCTATGAACCCCGACGGCGGCCTGCCCTTCAT
Source organism: Streptomyces sp. NPDC020681 (assembly GCF_044334895.1). Lineage (NCBI taxonomy): Bacteria > Bacillati > Actinomycetota > Actinomycetes > Kitasatosporales > Streptomycetaceae > Streptomyces > Streptomyces sp. NPDC020681. Next base: position 13,233 of record NZ_JBIRTX010000047.1, read on the forward strand.
CGTCCGCGAGGAAGTTTTCACGACCGCGACCGCAGGGCTGGCGCTGGCCCGAGCGCGAGCGCCACGCTCCATACTGACAGAAATGGCCGATTACGTGGCCACACTGCAGTCCCTCGAAGGCGGCTGGGCCAATGCCGAGCACGTCGAGCAGACCGATGTAGACACCACCACCCAAGTGCTGGCTTTCCTGCAGGCCGTGGAACCGAACCGGTATCGCGACCAGATCGCGGGAGCACGCCGGTATCTCTGTTCGTACATGCGGCCGGACGGCGGCGTGCCGACCTTCCTCCCGGGCCAGCCCGGCGAACCCACCATGACCGCTAACACAGCCGCGGCCCTCATCCCCTATATCCGAGCACACCGCGACCAGTTCGACCGCGCGATCGGCTATCTACTCGATGCCCAGCACCCGGACGGAACTTTCGAACGCAGCTGGAGCCTCAGCGAATCCAACGCCATGTTCAGGGCGCTGCACACGCTGCGCCTCGCACGGCGACGAAGTTCTGCGGCTCACCAAGGCCGTCTGACACCGGCGATCGACGCGATCCACACCAGGCTCCTGACCACGGCCAATCCGGACGGCGGCTGGGGTCAGACCCCGGGCGAAGATAGTGATCCTATGAGCACCGCTTACAGCCTAAGCGCGCTCGCAGCCGAGCACCGCGACTCTGCGGTTGTACACAATGGCGTCCGCTATCTCCTCACCAAGCAGCAGCCCGACGGGGGATACGCTTCGGTGTCGGACCAGGCAGCTCCCAGGCCGTTGCGCTACAGCGTCCCAGTCCTGCCGGACATCTTCGTCCTGCTGGCTTTGGCACACCTTGGCCCCCCTGTCCGCTACTCCACATGAACCGAGCGTCCGCGTGCACGATGCAGCCGCACCGGAGCCACTGGCTGTACAGACCCCGCGGCGGGTCAGGCGCTGACGACGGGGCCCAGCGACTCTGCCACGCACCTTCACCCTCGACCTGGACGAGCTGCCCCGGCCCGAACGCGACTCGGATGGCATGCGCCAAGGAGGCTCCTATGTCCGAAACCCCCACCGATGTCGTTCTCGGGTTCTTCGCGGACCTCGGCGACGGCAAGTACGAGCGCACCTTCAAGCGTGTCGCCCCGGATGTGAACTTCTGGATCGCGGGCCGGGAGTGGTCCATCGGAGGCACATACGACCGCAAGGGCGTCCAGACTGTGCTGGCCGAGAAGATCGCGCCCGCGCTCACGGCTCCCTTGCCGGCGAAGGCCGTCGGGATCACCGCCCAGGGCGAACGGGTGGCAGCCGAGGTCGAGGTCGGCCGGCCCCACGCGGAGCGGCGTGCCATACGCGAATCAGTTCCACTTCCTGATCGTGGTCTGCGACGGCACGATCGTCACCGCCAAGGAGTACCACGACACGCTGCACGCGAGCCGGGTGATCGGGCCCTGAGGCTCCCCGAACCGAACCTTCGGCGGACCGGGCCGGGAGCGGCCCCGTCCGCGCACACCGACTCGGCTGATGGACACAGCCAGACAGGAGTCTTCCATGTCTCACACTCTTGACGGCAAAAGCGTCGTCATCACTGGCGCGGGCGGAGGGATCGGCCGCGCGACCGCACAGTTGGTCGCCGCGAAGGGCGCCTCAGTCCTGTGCACCGACGTGAACGCCGACGGACTGAAGGAGACCGTCAGGCTGATCCAGGCCGAGAGCCCGGCCGTCCAGGTCGTGGGCGAGGCCCTGGACTGCACCGAACACGGCGCCGCCGTGGAGGTGATCACGCGCTGCGCCGATGCCTGGGGAGGCGACTTTCACGCCCTCGTCAACGTGGCCGGCGTCATCATGGCCAAGCCCTTGATGGAGGTCGAACTCGCCGACTTGGAGCGGGTGTTCAGGGTGAACTTGGGCGGGATGCTGGTGATGTCGCAGGCCGTAGCGCCCCGGCTCACCGACGGCGGGGTGATCGTGAACGTCAGCTCCAGCACCGCCCGCAGCGCGAGTCCCAGCCTTGCCGCGTACGGTGCCAGCAAGGCGGCGAACGCCTATCTCAGCAGGGCGTTCGCCGCAGAGCTCGCCGAGCGCGGGATCCGTGTCTGCGGTATCGGCCCCGGCGCCGTGGACACGGCCATGCCGCGAAGCATCATGCCGCCCGGAGCGGAGGGCGAACGCCTGCTCGAGGCCGCCGTCGCACACACCCAGCTCATCAAAAGGCTTGCCCAGCCTGAGGAGGTGGCCGCCGCCATCTGCTTCCTGCTCAGCGACGACGCGTCCTACATCACCGGCTCGACCCTCTGGTTCGACGGAGGCGCCTCCGCGGCCCACTGACCGGCATGGCAGAAGGCGCAGATCGTCATCAGGACGTCACCCACCGAGCGCCGGTCGGCTCCGTCGATCTCAGGGCGTTCGACGACGACGGCAACTCGTATGAGATCCAAGCGTGCCATGAGGATGCCCGGCTGCTGCAGCGTGCACCACACCGCCACGACCGGGATCGCGGACGCCGACCTTCCGCGCCTTCGAAAACTCTCACTGAAAGAGCGTTTTGTCCTGACAGATGGGTTTGGTGGCGGTCTGGGTGGCCGACATAACTGGGACAGTTGAGGCTTCGGCGACTGCCGTGCTGTCTGGGGCTGGTGACGACAAGGGGAGTTCCGTTTGGCCCCCTTCGCTCCTGTCTGATCCCAAGGCGCCCCCGCTCACCCCTGTTTGCGCCCTGTAGTCGACGGGGCGTCGGCGGTACTAACGAAACATGTCCCGACAGCGGCCGTATCCGAGTGACCTGTCCGATGCCCGATGGGAGTTGATGGAGCCCATTCTGTCGGCCTGGCGGGCCGAGCGGCGGGGGAAGGGTCTGGACATAGGCAGGCCGCCCGAGCATGACTTGCGGCGGATCATGGATGCGGTCCTCTACGTCGATCGCACCGGCATCCCGTAGAGGTACCTGCCGCACGACTTCGCGTCGTGGGAGACGGTTTTCGGGTACTTCGCCGCGTGGCAGAAGGACGGCGTGTTTGACCAGCTCAATGGGGTGCTGCGGCGGCTGATCCGGGAAGCGGAGGGTCGGGGTGGCGAGCCAAGCGCGTGCGTGCTGGACGCCCAGAGCATCAAGACCTCCGCCAACGTTCCTGCCGCCGGCCAGGGCATCGACGCGGGCAGGAAGATCGCGGGCCGCAAGCGCCACATCGGCGTCGACACCCTCGGCCTCCTCCTGGCCGTGCTGGTCACGGCCGCGAGCGTCTCCGACAACGCCGGCGGCATCCAGGTGCTCTCACCGATCGCGAAGGCTCACCCGCGCGTGACCAAGGCCTGGGCCGATAGCGGCTACCGCACCAAGGCCATCGACCACGGCGCTGGCCTCGGTATCGACGTCGAAGTCGTCCGCCGCGACTCAGGAGAGAAGGGCTTCAAGGTCATCCCGCGGCGCTGGGTCGTCGAGCGCACCTTCGGCTGGCTCATGCACCACCGCCGCCTCACCCGCGAAACCACTCCGAACTGGCGCGACACCTGATCGGCCTTGGTGCCATCGCCTACCCA
>NZ_JBIRTX010000048.1:0-16248 GCF_044334895.1 Streptomyces sp. NPDC020681
CCCGGCCCACAACCTGACATCAGCAAGGTCCCCACCCATAACCACACCAACGACTGAACTGCCCAACCGTCACGGCAAACACCGTTGCAGTACTAAGAGGTCCTAACAACGTTGGATGTGTCGGTGGGTGATGAGGCTGGCGACGAGGCCGAGGAAGGTTCAAGGATCTCGTCGATGTCCTCGCGTCACTCCCATCGGATGCGGAGGCGGCGGAATCCGTGGAGCCAGGCGATGGTGCGGTCGACGAACCATCGATGAGGCCGAGGCCGGAGCCGTGCGGGGACATCGCGGCGGGCGATCACCGGTTTGATGCCCTGGGCCCGGACGGGGCGTCGGTACTCGTCGTGGTCGTTGCCGCGGTCTCCGAGCGGTGTATCGGGCCGCGTTCGTGGGTGTCCGGCGAGGCCAGGGACCGAGGGAACCTCGTGAGCAGGGGTACCAGCTGAGTGATGTCGTTGCGGTTCGCGCCGGTCAGCGACACCGCGAGCGTGATGCCTTGCCCGTCGACGAGGATGTGGTGCTTGCTGTCAGACCGAGCGCGGTCGACCGGGTTCGCCGAGCGGCCCTGACATGGCTGGAGACGATCACCGCCGGGGACCAGTCCAGTTGCTCGGGTGCCCGCCGCTTCGCCTGCAGGGCCACCTGCAGCGGGCCCACACGCCGGCGTCGTTCCACCCGGCGAGGCGCCGCTAGCAGGTCCCCCGGAGCCGAAGCCGAGCTCCTGGGGCAGGTACACCCACTGGCTGCCGGTGTGCACAACAATCACTTGCGGAGAATAGCGGCCTGATTACGGCTGCGGTCACCGCCCGTTCTGGCTTTCGCAGGGACGTTCTCGCCCTCACTGGCATGACCCCGTCAAACGCCGGTGAGCACGCGTGCGAGCAGTGCGAGCAGTGCGAGCAGGCTTGCTGTACATGCGCGTCCGCCGATCGCGGAGCTGTAGGGTTTCCCGCTCGTAGCGGGGCGACGGTGTCGTACTGGGCGTTGAGCTTGCGAGGTCGTCGGTCCAGCCTCGAGGAACTGTCCAGAGCACCGCCGGGATGGTGGTCCCGGGAACCGGCGAGCATCGCGGCCGAGGAAGGCTCCCTGTGAAGGTGTCTGGCCACGGCGTATGCCTTCTTCACCGGGCTCGGCCCATTGGAGAGAGCGAGCGGGGGCCGCGCGCCGATGAGTTGGTTGGCCTGGCCCGCCCACTGAGCGTGAGCTGGCTCGCGAGGGCGCCCGTCTCGACGGTCAAGCAGCAATGTCGCTCGACTCAACGAAGGTGAGGTGCGGCCTTGCTCCTGGGACTTCGTCCAGGTCCAGCTCTAGGTCCAGGTCCAGGTTGCTGAGTCCCTCGATATTGGCCCACAGCCGTTGCTCAAGGTTCTGGCGGGTCAAAGAACGGGTGGCGAGATAAAGCGGCGCATTCATAGGGTTGTTCATATTGATCGCCCCTTTCTGAGGTATTAGTTGCTCTGTCGGGCCTTGCCTCTCGTCGGGAAATACGGATCCAGCCCTCGAAAGGTTCAGCGCCCGAGTCCGACTCCGCACCTCATCGTGGTGTGTAGGAAAGATTTCCGCCCAATGATCGGTTTCACTCGGGTCGCCGAGCTACTGGCAGGGCAAGAGAGTATTCTGTGGTGCAGTTGGGACGTGCGGTGTCGTTTCGATGGAGTCGATGCGTTACGGATGGGGCCGACAGCAGGTGTGTCGCCGCACTAGGCGGGGAGGCACACGGCGGCACGTTTCAGCTGGCACAGAGTCCGCCCTGACAGTGGAGCGCCGGGATACGGTGCCCGCGTTGCCAATCGGTCTCATCTTCGTCCTCACTCAGACAGGTCACGGAATGCCGCAGCGTCTCTGCGGGCGGTGCAGCCCGGCTTCGTCGTCCTGCATCACTTGGAGGTCCTAACAAGGGCGTTGGACGTGGCGGTGGGTGATGAGGCAGGTGGCGAGGCTGAGGAAGGCCTGGTGGATGTCGTCGCGTCGTTCCCAGCGGATGCGCAGGCGGCAGAAGCCGTGCAGCCAGGAAATGGTTCGCTCGACGACCCAGCGGAAATCGCCGAGGCCAGCGCCATGTGGTTGGCCCCGCTCAGCGATCACCGGGCGGATGCCGTGCTGCCACAACAGGCGGCGGTGTTTCGTGGTCGTAGCCGCGGTCCCCGAGGAGCGCGTCTGGCCGACGTCTGAGCCGGCCGACGACGCCGGCCACGGCAGGGATCTTGTCGAGCAGGGGCAGCAGTTGTGTGATGTCGTTGCGGTTTCCTCCAGTCAGCGACACCGGGCTGGGCCCGCGGCCCGCACGTGCGAGGAGTCGATCACCGCCCGCGACCAGTCCAGCTTCTCCGCCGCCCGCAGCCTCTCCAGCAGCACCACGTGCAGTTCGTCCCACACACCGGCCTCGTTCCACGCAGCCAGGCGCCGCCAGCACATCCTCCCCGAGCCGAAGCCCAACTCCTGGGGCAGATACTCCCACTGAATGCCGGTATGCAGCACGAACAAGATCCCGCAAACGCCTGCCGATCCGGCACACGCGGTCGGCCCGCCACTAGTTTCGGACCCGGCCCGGGCAGCAACGGCTCGATCAGCGACCACAGTTCATCAGACACGACCCACGGACGTAACCTTCTCTTGCCCACGACAGAACCAACGAGCAACCAGACCAACAGTCACATGATCGACAGCCTCTGTTAGGAGTTCGAAGCGATCCCGTCCGGCCCACCAGGCAGATTCCCCATTCGAAGCGTGAAAACGCTGGCACGGGCCGGGCCGCCCGCCCCGCTGCCCCAACCTGCCGCGCCCAAGCGCGCCGACGCAGCACGTGGATCCGGAACTCGCCCGCTCATCCAACGGTTCGCGCGCCACCCCAAACCATCGCGCAGGAGTCGTGCAACACCTTGTTCCGTGGCAGCGGCTTTCCCAGGCGCGGCGGAGGGCTCGGTCAGCGGGCGGGCAAGGCGGCGACCACCAACCACGTCCACCGGCCGGCTACTTCCGGGCTGTTGAGCAGGCGCCGGTCCGCCCGCTGTGAACCACGATCCGCGCCGTTTCCCTACCGATCCAGCGGACAAGCCCCTCTGTACTCACGGCTTTCCGTCGTCCGCCTCGGGCTGGGATCCTGCTTCATCGGAGGCATCGGTACGTGCGGAACCGTGCGGTCCCGAAGAGGCAATCAGCCCTGGTGGAGCGCTGAAGGCCCACCCATACGCCTTGGGGAGAGGTGCCCGCCCCTGCGCCTTCTGTACAGCTGCGGCCGCACTCTCCAGCCCGGAGAGTGCGACATCGTCCAGGGGTGAGTGCCCGGCGGCAAGGCGGCCGTCCACGGTGATCTCAGCGGGAGCAAGTTCACGCAGGAGAATCCGGGGTCGCACTCCGCCAGACACCCGCAGCACTTTGAAGCGGGTGCTGGGCAGAAACAGCACCCGGTCGCGGACCTCCGGATCCATCAAGGCGGTACGACGGGCAGTTCTGGACCAGATCAGGAAATCCGTGTTGCCCGGGAGCCTGGGGCGGGCCGTGGTCAACGCACCGCAGAAGCCCCAATCAGTCACCACCATGCCCTCTCGGTACCACGCCCGTTCCTCCTCGTCGAGTGCCGCCCTGAGTACCGTGGCACCGCGATACGAGGGCAGTCGGTTCAGACCGGAGGCAACGCAGCGGGCGAGCGGCACGTGGGGGCCGTCAATGCCTCGCCGTACCGGGTCGTCGACCGGACCTGCTGCCCCGGTGAGGTAGACCCGGACCGCCACCAAATCGTCCCGTGCCCCCGATGCGCCACCCCCCACACGCAGCCCTGGGGACTCCGACAGGACCCGCGACACCAACCCCGCAGCGGCGTCGTACCGTTCGCCGAGACTTCCCCTCAGCCAAGCACGCTCCTGGTCGATCCCGCTCTCGGGAGGCACGGCGCACACCGCAGGTTCGGGAGTCGGCTGAACCCGCACTCCGTGCCTCTCTAGCACCGGCTCCTCGCCACCGGGGTCAGGGGTGCCGGGAACAGGAATGTCCTCCCCCGGCGTGGGCAGTGAAGGCTGTATCCCGTTGGCGCCCTGGCGGTCGGAATTCGTCCCGCTCACCGTTGGTTCCAGTTGAGGTTCCGGTTGCGTGCCGACGACTTCGCCGTTGACCTCATGGGTGGCGGCAACGGCTGATGCCGATCGGTCCCTGGCCTCGCCGCCCGGCGGCGAGCCCAAGCCGTCGCTGCTTGCCGCGCCGGTGACCGGAATCGAGGCGGCTGTGAGAGCTGTCGGTGGTGAGGTGTCTGGGCTCGGTGCCGCTACTCCCGGTGCCATGGCTGCCCGCGGCGGCGGCTCTGATTCCAGGCCCATGATGGGGCGCGGGGCACTCGCAGAGGGTGTCGCGCGCATTGCCGGAGTGTGGGGGGTGCCCATCGGTTCGATCGTCTCTGCGCGTGGCACCGACGGCCGGCCCTCTCCTTCGTCTGCGTCGTCTGAAATTGCCGCGGAGGTCGACGTTGTCGCGGGTGGATGCGGCACTAGCGGGGCGGCGTTTCCCGCCTCTGGGTCCGGAGCCGCACCGCGATCCATCGCGGCCTGCGCGTTCGCCTCATCGGGACGCCGTGCATGTTCGGCCCAGGGAGCTTCAAGACGCCCGGGAACGCCCGCCTGCCCTGGAGAGGCCGCAGGGGCGACTGCATCCGTCGAATCGGGTCGCCCACTGGTCAGGTCCGGGAAAGAAGAGCGCCAGGTAGCTTCGCGATCCGACGCAGATGGCACTCCGGTAGGCCTGTCGTAGCTGCCCTCCGGCTTGACGCCCCCGCGCGGCGCGGCGCCGGCGGGTAGCACCAGGCTGAGCCGTCGAGCGGCTGGGTCCAAATGCTCCAAGACCTTGTGCGAGAGGGTCCGCATACGTTCGGCAGTTTCAGGCGTTGAATCGTCGAAGACGATCGTGGCATGGCGGGGATCCGCGGGTGCGATGCGAACCAAATCTGCGTCTTCCGGATCCTGCGGCGGGCGCAGATACAGGCCGCTCTGGACAATCTCCAACACGGCGTCCGGCGCGTATCGATAGACCCCCGGACCGACTTCGGAAAGCCCCGGCACCGGGTCCCGGCAGCCCAGAGGTACTGGCGGATAAGGGCCTTCGTCGGCCGATGTCACCGGCGAGTAGGCAAGCTCGCTCGCGAAGGGCCTCCAGCCGAGCGGCCCGTCCTCGCGGAGTGTGTGCACCTCGAGGGTGCCGCCTGCCCGCCCCACCGCGGGAAGACCGCTGTACAGCACGACTTGATGTGCGAGCAGGTCGGCGAGGGCCTGGCCGAGCGCGCCGTCCCCTGACACATCGACTGGACCGTATGGAATGAATCGCACGCGTAGGCGCATGCTGGGGGCGAGACTCTGCCAGAAGACAGAGACAGCCTCCAGCGGTAGTGGGGGAGCACCGGGAGTTCCGAGCACTACGGCGAGCAGCTCGGAGTCCGCGATGACCTTGTCGATCAATTGCTGGCGACGCTCCCCCGATTCCGTGTCGTTGGACCGCAACCACATCCCACCCGGTATCGGTTCGGCTATTCCGTGCACGCCGAAAGGCGTTGCCTCGTCAGGGATCGAGTACTCCCACTGAGGCTTGGGAAAGCGGCGCGAATCCGGCAGGGCAGTCCGACCCGGCTGGTGACGCAACCAGCCGAGACCCTGGCCGGGTGACACGAACAGGGCACCTCCAGCCGCGGGAAGCAGAGTCCCGTCCGGGGCCAGCACCACACAGTCCAGCCGGTCGGCCAACCACTGGGCCATCGTGCGCGCGTCCTCCGAGGAGCCTCGGGCAGGGACAAGGCGGAAGCTCCCTGGCCGCCTGTTCAGCAGCCGGGCTACACGCTCGAGCGCAGTCGGCGTCGGGCGCGGTGGGAGATCGAGCACCACGAGGGTGTGCTGGCGATCGTGCGCCAGTCCCTCGGCAAATGCCTGTGCCTGCCGGTCCAATGCTCGGCGTGGGTGGATGAGCAGGGTGTTTCCACCCCCCCGGGCCGCCGTGCATCGCAGCAGCATACGTCGATGCTCGGGCATCGGTTTCACACCATCAGCCATTCCCGGTGGGGCCGACTTCGAGCGTCGGCATCGACAGAAGGACGACCTCTGGGAGGCCTGTCTGCCCCAGCATCAGCAGCGCGATCCATCAGATCCGTGAGTGGAGCAGCAAAAGAGATGATCATGAGCCTCCAGAAGGAGACGGTCACACACTGGTCACGGCGCGCCGGGCTGGGCAGGAACGCACGCGTTGCGGCATGGCTTCAGTGAGACTGGGCGAACCGTCGCCACGTCACAGAGAGAACCGCCCGAGCAAACCTCGCCATCGGTCGCGAACCCCGAACGAGACCCGGTCGGCTCCTCGCGCTACGAATCAATTTCCTGGGCAAGACTAAGAAGCGCGGTGGCAGCACAACGAGCTCCCCATCGAACGCTGCCCGGAAGGTCACCGAATCTACCTGTTAGTCCCTGCGGCGCCGACATTCCGAGGCTCGCCGTTGTCTTCCGACCACGCTCGGGCAGAGCGGACAGCGGTCGGCAGGCACTCCCGTAAACGGCCTCCATCCCGCGGCACACGGCTGGGCAACGTCGATGGGATCCGCAAGAACTACCTCTCATCCTGCGGCGTAGTCACACGTCCACGTCGCGTCGCCACTGCAGTCACTGCCGAGCTTCGGATTCGAGCTCGTCGGTCGGCGCGACGAGAACACCGTCAGCCTCCTGCTGCCCATCCTCAACGCCGGACGTCTCCGCCACGGACACAGTCGTGAACTCCGCCAGCGACTCGTCTGCCTCGGCGTCCACATCGTCATGGCTCTCGAGCTCGCTCAGCAGGGGCTCGATCTCCACCACCATGCTCACAGGACCACTCGGGTTGACATAGAGCTTGTGCCCGAGCGGGAGTTGGTCGACAACCTCGGCAACCGTGCCTACCTCGAACAACAGCCGCCCGACAGCCTCGATGTGGGTCGGAGCCGTGTATATGGGGAGAACCGGCGTGTGATCGGGTGCTGCTCCACATACGGGGGTGCCGTCGGAATGAACCAGAAACCCAACTTCGGCAGCAGCCAAACTGCGTGTGACGTCTTCCACCGTGCCGTAGCCGGTGCTTGCGAGCTGGACTGCCGCGTCGACCGGGTCGGTGGGCTCGGGCCAACCGATTGCCTGGGGTGACGGCCGGTACTCCTTGTTCTCACGCCACCCCTCGATCTTCCCGGTGCTCCCGGACCGCCACCAGCCAACGGTGGCCCACTCCGGTGGCACTCCGTCCTCCTTCCAGGCTGGATCGATCATGCCGATCCAGTGGTCGGGTGCGTGGCGAGCCGCCTCTTGCATGTCCGCCGGTGGTACGGGCGGCGGCGGCCGGAACACGCCGTAAGGCTGTGCCCACTGGGGTTGCTGATCAGCCTCTGTACCGCCACTCTCCTCGGGGGCGGACGAATCCTCAACGACAGACCCCAACTGGTCTTGCTCGAGCGTCGGATTCGCCCCTGCCGGCCCGGTGCTCTCGACTGTCTGAGTGTTCACCGGCTCTGCGAACGGCACTGGGTTCTCGTTCACGACATCCATCCTCCGTCTTGCCAGCAGGCAATCAAATATTGTGCAGACCGTCCGGCACGACCGAATCCGCCGCGTTCTCAGAGGAGAACCTAATATGCGCTGGCGGCGGCGTCCGTATTCGCCCTCCACGATGCCCTCCTGGCCCTGGCAGGAGGGTACGGGCGGGAAGCCCTCGTCGACTCCAGGATCTGCGCCGGCGGGGAACAATGCCGACCAGAGCACCGAGGAACCCGGTTGTTGATGCCGCAGGTGATCGTCAAAGCGCGACTCGTGACAGACCGTTGGCCACTTCAGCCAATGCCGGCAGGCGCACCCGCAGGTGGTCCGAGCCTCGGCACCGTCAGCCTTCCCCTGTCGGCGATCGGATGGGACGCAAGCGGAAGGCTTCGGCCTGAGCTCCGCGGGCCCAGGGTGCTGAGGTCGGGCGCAGGTGCCAGCGCGCTTCCTTCGATGTAGCGGCACGGACGAGCAGGGCCATGGTGAGCGCTGCCACCTCTTCGGATGTGGCTTGTCCCCGTTTGATCACCAGGGGATCCGGTTTCGGGAAGCTCATGTGACGACCGTCAGGTAGGCGGGTTGCCGTGTTTACGGCGGGGCAATTCGTTGTGTTTGTTCCGCAGCATCGCCAGCGATTTGGCGAGCACTTCACGCGTTTCGGCAGGATCGATGACGTCGTGTACCAGTCCACGCTCAGCAGCGTGGTAAGGGTTCATGATCTCGCTCTTGTACTCCTTGGCCAGACGAGCTCGCACGCTCTCCGGGTCGTCGGCTGAGGCGATCTCCCTGCGGAAGATGACGTTGGCCGCGCCTTCGGCTCCCATGACCGCTATCTCGTTGGTCGGCCAGGCGAGGGCGAGGTCTGCTCCGACGGATTCGGAGTCCATCACGATGTACGCACCGCCGTAAGCCTTGCGTATGACCACCGACACGCGCGGAACCGTGGCGTTGCAGTAGGCATAGAGAAGCTTCGCGCCGTGCCGGATGATGCCCCCGTGTTCCTGGTCCACGCCCGGCAGGAAGCCGGGGACGTCGACGAGGGTGACCAGTGGGATGTTGAAGGCGTCGCAGAGCTGGACGAAGCGGGCGGCCTTCTCCGAGGCCCGCATGTCGAGGACGCCAGCGTGGACGGCTGGCTGGCTGGCGACGACACCGACGACCTCCCCGCCGATTCGCGCCAGCGCGCAGATGATGTTCCTCGCCCACCGTTCTTGGATCTCGAAGTAGTCCCCGTCGTCGACGATCTCCGCGATGACGCCGGTCATGTCGTAGGCGCGATTAGCCTCGGCCGGCACGAGGTCCAGCAGGCACTCGGACCGGCGCTGTGTCGGGTCGGAGGCGGGGACCGAAGGGGGCAGCTCCAGGTTGTTGGAGGGGAGCATGGACAACAGGTAACGGACCTCGTCCAGGCAGGTCTCCTCGTCGTCGTACACGAAGTGCGAGACACCGGAGACCTCGGAGTGCACCGCGGCACCGCCCAGATCCTCGTGCGACACCGCCTCACCGGTCACCGACTGGATAACGTCGGGGCCCGTGATGAACATCTGCGAGGTGTCCCGGACCATGAACACGAAGTCGGTAAGGGCAGGCGAGTAGGCCGCGCCCCCTGCACACGGTCCGAGCATCACGCTGATCTGCGGGATCACACCGGACGCCTTGGCGTTGCGCTGGAAGATGCCGCCGTACCCCGCCAGCGCGGAGACACCCTCGTGGATACGCGCCCCGGCGCCGTCGTTCAGGCTGACCAGCGGAGCCCCGGCCTGCATCGCCATGTCCATGATCTTATGGATTTTGGCGGCGTGGGCCTCGCCCAGGCTGCCACCGAAGATCCTGAAGTCGTGCGCGTAGACAAACACCGTTCGGCCGTACACGGTCCCCCAACCCGTGATGACCCCGTCGGTGTAGGGTCGCCGATTCTCCAGCCCGAAGCCCTGGGCGCGGTGCCGGCGCAGAGGCTCGATCTCGCAGAACGATTTCTCGTCGAGCAGCAGCTCGATACGTTCGCGCGCTGTCAGCTTGCCCTTGGCTTGCTGCGCCCGCGTTGCCTGTTCGCTGGGACCTCGCATGGCCGCAGCTCGGATCGCGTGTAGTTCGGCAGTGCGCCCACGCAGTCCCGGAGGGATGCTCGGCACGGATGGCTTTGGCACTGCCCCCATCCCGAGCAGTGCGGAGGGCACCCGACGGTTGGCGGCATCGGACAGAACTGTCATCTCGCACACTCCCAGCCCGCCTCAAGGCAATACGGTGGGACGCGCACCGTCAGCTGGGCGGCGATTATGCGGCCAGACCCTCCCGGCCGTAAACCACAATGGACGTCTCGAGTGCGGCGTGTGAGCGCAACACTTCCTCGTCCGAGCCAATCGGACCATGCTGGCGCGCCGGTCTGCGAGCCTTCCCACGTGAATGTGTACAGAGGGCCACACCGCCTGCCCCTTCGTTCCGCCGCGGACCCGCGGTGACAGCACAGGGACGGCCGTGCCGCCAACGGCATGGCACGGTCCGGAGACAGCCCTGATACGTGCTCCTCAGCGCTCGGGCATGGCAATTGCAGCGCAGTCGTTGTTTCTGACCACCGTGAGTGGCGCGCGCATGCTCATTTTGAGCGGCACACTCCACCACTCGCCCACCTGCCCCTTTACCCACTCCGGCTGGAGCCGAAGGGCAACCCGTGCGCCCACGCATGGCCAGCTCGTGTTTCGCGCACGACCCTGGGCCCATGTCCGTTTCCGTTTCCGTTTCCCCCACCACTGACCTGCGTGCGAGTCTCCAGTCGTTGATCGCGGCAGGCATGCGTCCTCTCGCAGGGGCCCGGCGCACGCCGGCCGATCGAATAACGATGAGTTGACGTTCACATCGGCACGGTTTGCACATTCGCCGCCCACCACTGCCCGCCACCACACGACCGCCCCCAAGCGACGGATGACGCAGCGATTCGATCGGCGGGGCCGTACATCGACAACTTCTGCCACCACGGGTCGTGAGGTTGCCCCGCCACGGGGCCATTCACCGCGAGCGCCGCGGCGCAATGCGCAGCCGGCACGTGGCACCTACGACGACACCCTGAGGAGCTACTGATGGAAAAGGCCAACGAGCAGAGCCTCGCAGCGGACGCCGCGTGGATGGCGGACTTGGCCCTTCGGTGGCGCACGGCGTGGAACTCACATGACGCCGGCAAGGTTCTGGATCTGATGACCGATGACATCACGGTGAGGGACGATGTGTGGCCCGTTCCCATGCACGGGCACGTCGAGGTGCGGACGTGGATCGAACAGCTGTGGACAGCATTTCCCAACCTTGAGTTCGAAGTGCTCGGCGCCTACGCCCGCATCGACTCATCGGGGGGTGCGCTGCACTGGCGGGCTCGCGGGACGAACAGTGGGCCGTACGAACCGCTGGGGCTGATCGCAACAGGACTGAGCATCGATCTGGACGGAGCAGACTTCCACCTGTATCGAGATGGCCTGATTTCCTACAACCGAGCCACGTTCAACGGGGCTTCGTTGCTGGGTCAACTCGGTCTTCTCGACTGACATCACCAAGCGGCTCCGCGGCCCTAGAAGGCCTCCCGGACGGTGCCATGGCACAGACGCCTCAACGGATTCGCCCACCGTGCGTGGCGTCTTAGCCGCAAGCACACAGTTGAGGTGTCCGCTCAGCCTCTTGCGATCCGCGGCAGTACCGGAGCCCGGCTGCATGCCCGCTTCGACGTCCAGCCAGCCAACACGGCACCCGGCCAGTGACCGTGACCGGAGCCGTACCTGGCTACCGCGCTCACTGGTTCGTGCAGGACCTCCAGGTTGGGCAGGGACACTGGTGCGGTGCACTGGCCTATCCGTCGGACGACGTGTCCATCGGGTAAGCCCAGTCCGAGTGCCCTGCGCTCGGAGGCGTTGACCCATCATGCGTTGTGAAGAGAGGGTATGCCCGCCTCCTGCAGCAGCTCAGGCTGAGGCCGCATCGCAGGCGGACGTGGGCTCCGGCGCGTGAGGTGTTTCCGGCGTTGGAGCGGCCCCTGAGTCTCACCAACAGAGGCTGGTCCCCCTGACCGGGAAACAGACGCGCCTCCGCAATCAGCTGGAGCGGTGCCAAGCGCATCGAGGCCTGGCTGAAGCGCGACGGCAGCAATTTCCCTTGCCGAGGAGATCGCCGAGCCCAAGGCGCATCCAGTGCTGTGTCTGTTCGACACCGATGTGGTCTCGACTGCATCCTGTGCGCTGCCGGTTCCAACCAGAGGCCCGCGAAGCCGAGTTTCGGGGCCGTCAGGTGGACCGGATTTAGGAGAGGTCGATCGGCCCGTTGGACGCCCAGGCGATGAACTCGCAGTTCTGGGTGAGGCGTCCCTTCTCGGACGAGGCCATTCGATTCAGCAATGCCTGATCGACCTCAATGTGAACGCCGAGCAGCCGTCCATCGCGAAGGCCGACTTTCTGTTCACAGACGGTAATTCCCTCCCGGATCAGTCGGCATCATGCCTTGTGCGGCGTCGATCTTTGTGATTCTCGGAGAGTTAACCAGGCGGGTCGTGCCCTGCACTTGCCGCACCTCGAACAGAGGGCCATCCGTACCTCGAACTCTATCCAAAAGTGCAGTCGAACCCCCTGTACTGTCCCATCGAGGTAGCCGACTTGCGCGAGGCGCGAGGAGCGAGAAAGCCGGAATCAATGCCGGACCAACTTCCCTTGCCGGTGCGGTCTGTGACCTCCTGACCAGCAGGGACTCCAATGTCGAAACGGACGAATGCGGTCACGTTTCCGGTCTAGTGCCCCGTAGAGACTGAGTGATGAGCGCGAGTGTCTTTCTGCCGCACATATTAGGGAGGAGTTGCGCCTTGAATGCGGAGGAGCGCCGCAGCGGGATGCTCAAGCGGCCCGAGGTGCGCCTGACTAGGTCCGCTCGGTGTATCCACAACCGCGCAGTCGACCAGCCCTGAAAAAGTCAGGCAGGATCGGAGCCCCCGGCGTGCAGCCGACCGAGTCGAACAACCAGCCGCAGGAAGACCAAGAGACCGCACCGTCGCTAGTGCGACTCCGCGATGAGAGCACCGCCTTGGTGCAGGGCCTTATCCGTAACCGGTGCGTCAACGACGGGCGCCCCGACTCCGGCGGCGAGACGAAGAGCGCCCGGTTACTGGCAGAGTACCTCGAAGGGGCGGGCCTCCACCTGGAGATCGTCGAACCGCATCCGGGACGCGGCTCGCTCATCGCGACCCTTCCCGGCACAGAAGGGCCGGGCGGTGGCCTAGTGCTCATGGGCCACACCGACGTGGTGGAGGCCCAGCAGGACAACTGGGCGGTCCCACCCTTCGATGGCGCGCTGATCGACGGGGTGATCTGGGGACGCGGAGCCGTCGACATGCTCGGCATGACGGCGACCATGGCTGTGTCCCTGCGCCACCTCGCCGCTAGTGGCTTCCGACCCCGGCACGATGTGACGGTGCTCGCTGTGGCGGACGAGGAGGCAGGTGGGCGATGGGGGGCGGGCTGGCTGGCCCGCAACCGCCCCGAGCTGTTCAGGGAAAGGAGCGTGGTCACCGAAACGGGCGGCTTCCCCCTGCACACATCACGGGGCGTAAGACTCGAGTGTGCCATCGGCGAGAAGGGCACGCTCGGCTGCACAGTGATCATCGAAGGTACGCCCAGTCACGGAGCGCTCCCCTATCGCACCGATAACCCGCTGCTGAAACTCCCCGAAGTCCTGCGCCGCCTATCCCGCTACCAACCCGCACCGCGCCTGGACGACCTGTGGCTCGACTACCTGGCCGGCATGGCCCTGCCGGATCGTTGGCAGCCGGGGCTGGCGGATCCCGACACCTTCGACCGGACCCTGAAGGAGCTTCCGGTCGGCCTCGCTCGGCACTTCCACGCCATCACCCGAACCACCATCACCCCGACGATCGTGCGCGCAGGGAAGAAGAAGAACGTCATCCCCGGACATGCCGAAGTCCATCTCGACATCCGGGTCTTCCCAGGGGAGACACGGGACGAGGTCGAGGGAGCCATCAGGTCCCTGCTGAACGGGCTAGATGATGTGCGGCTGGAGACGTTCGGATGGCGCGCCGGCTCGCTGTCCTCCCGGAAGACGGAGCTGTGGTCGGCGATTGAGGCAGTCGTCGACGATCTGGTTCCGGGAGCGGAGATGGTGGCTGACGTGAGCTCTGCGACGACCGACGGGCGGCACGTCCGCCCGCTGGGAGTGCCCTGCTACGGATTCGGCCTGTTCAGCGAGCGCATCCCCGCTGAGGAGTATTTCGCGATGTTCCACAGTGTGGACGAGCGCATCGACCAGGAGTCGCTGCTGCTGCTTTGCCGGTTGTGGTTCTGCCTGGCGCAGCACCTGCCTGGTCCGGCGGCAGGCGGACTCACCCCTTCACACTGAGGAACTGACGATGCGGACGCTGCTCATCGACAACTACGACTCCTTCACCCACATCCTGGCGCATCTCATCGCTGGCGCCACGGGTACGGCACCTGTCGTGGTAAGCAATGACGAGCCGGACTGGTCGCCGGACATCCTTGACCGTTTCGACAGCGTCGTCATCTCCCCCGGCCCCGGACATCCCCGTCGCCTGGCCGACTTCGGCGTCTGCGCCGAGACCATCGCCCACAGCCGGCTGCCGCTTCTCGGAGTCTGTCTCGGCTTTCAGGGCATCTGCGAGGTGTTCGGCGGACGGGTCGGCCGGGCACCCGAGACCCGCCATGGACGCACCAGCGAGATTCGCCACAGCGGAACGGACCTGTTCGCGGGTGTGCCATCGCCGTTCCACGCCGTCCGCTACCACTCGCTTGCCGTGCAGGAGGTCCCGGCGGAGCTGGAAGTCACCGCATGGGCCGAGGACGATGTCGTCATGGCGGTCCGGCACCGGCAGCGGCCGATCTGGGGGGTGCAGTTCCACCCCGAGTCAATCTGCACCGAGCACGGGCAGCGGATCATGGAGAACTTTGTCGATCTGACGCAGAACTGGCATACAGACCCCCGCCGTCCTGGGCGCCTACAGGACGAGGCAGGAGACCAGCACGGAAACCGGCGCCGGCGCAGCCCTCACGGGGACGACTGTTCGGCCCTTCCCGCCTTGCCCCATCCACCCAGCAGTCCCGCCGCCCGCCCCAGGGCAGCAGGACAGCAGGGAACGACAGGACCGATACAGGCGCGGACCGTACTTCTGCACGCCCGGCCCGGGCCGGCCTCGTTGCATCTGCTGCACCGTGAACTGCCGTTCCAGCCACCGGCCGAGGCGGTCTTCGACGCGCTGTACAGCAGCGCTTCGCGGTCGTTCTGGCTCGACAGCAGCCAGAGCGGAGGCCCGCGCGGCCGCATATCCGTCATGGGCGACGCGACAGGCCCGCTGGCGCGGACCGCGACGTTCGACGCCTGGTCGGAGACGGTCACCGTGCGGTCCGCTCAGGGGGAGGAAACGGTGCCGGGACCCTTCTTCGACTGGCTCGATGCCGACCTGCGCAACCACCGTGTCGAAATCCCCGACCTGCCCTTCGACTTCACTCTCGGCTGGGTCGGCTATCTGGGATACGAGCTCAAGGCCGAGTGCGGCGGCGACCGGGTGCACAAGTCCCCGTTTCCCGACGCCGGAATCATCTTCGCCGACAGAGCTGTCGTCTTCGACCACGCCCGTGGTGTGATCCACCTCCTCGCCCTCGGCCGCAGCCCCGACGACCACAGAGCACACGCGTGGTTCAGCCGCACCCGACAGCGCATCAGACGCCTGGCCGACGACCCGGACAGCACGGTGCACGTGCCACGCCCCACCGCAGCCCAGGCGTGGGCCCCACGCCTTCGCCATGACCGCCACCGCTACCTGAAGCTCATCGAGAGCACTCAGCGCGATATCGCGGCTGGAGAGAGCTACGAGGTGTGCCTGACCAACATGCTCAGCGTTCCGGGGCGACTGGATCCCTGGCCCGCCTATCTGTCACTTCGACGGGCCAATCCGGTTCCATTCGCCGCCTTCCTGCGCCTGAACGAGCTGGCGGTCCTCAGTAGCTCCCCTGAGCGGTTCCTGAAGATCTCCCGCGACGGAACGGCGATGTCCAGTCCCATCAAGGGCACCCGTCCCCGCTCCTCTGATCCCCGAGAAGACGAGCTCCTGCGGAGGGATCTGGAAAGCAGCACCAAGGACCGAGCCGAGAACCTGATGATCGTCGATTTGGTCCGCAGCGACCTCGCCAGCTGCTCGGTGCAGGGTTCGGTCGACGTGCCCAGCCTGTTCTCTGTAGAGAGCTACACCACGGTCCACCAGATGGTGAGCACTGTGCGGTCCCAGCTCGCTCCCGGCGTCAGTGCTGTGCGGTGCGTGCAATCCGCCTTTCCCGGAGGCTCCATGACCGGCGCTCCCAAAATTCGCACCATGCAGATCATCGACCGCCTCGAAGCCGGCCCCCGCGGGGTGTACTCCGGCGCGCTCGGCTACTTCTCGCTCTCCGGGGCCGCTGATCTCAGCATCGTCATCAGGACAGCGGTCTGCCTCCCCGAGCGGACGGAATTCGGTGTCGGCGGAGCGATTCTCGCGTTGTCCGACCCCTCGGCCGAGTACGAGGAGACGGCTGTCAAGGCAGCGCCGTTGCTCCGGCTCCTGCGCCAGTCCTTCCCCGGCAGGCATCCCCAGCGCCAAACGCCTGCCGCACTAGGCCGTGTATCGAAAGTGGATCTTGGGCTGTGAATGATCACGATTCATGGGTCGGGGAGATCTCACGGACGAGCAGTGGGCAGTGCTGGA
>NZ_JBIRTX010000049.1:0-16077 GCF_044334895.1 Streptomyces sp. NPDC020681
GAAGCCGTCGCAGCCCAACTACAGGAACAGGGCCGCAAAACCAAACCACTCTCCGTCTCCCACGCCTTCCACTCCGCCCACATGAACGCCATGCTCGGGCGTTTCCGGGACATCGCTCGGCAGCTGACGTTCCATGCGCCCGCCGTCCCGATCGTCTCGACCCTCACAGGGCGGCCCGTCACCGTGGCCGAGGTGAGCTCGCCGGACTACTGGGCGGATCAGGTCCGAAGGGCTGTCCGCTTCGCCGACGCCGTCGGCTGCCTCGCGGATCTGGGTGTCACGGCCTTCGCGGAGCTGGGGCCGGGCAGTGCGTTGAGTGCCCCCGCACGGGAGGTCCTCGCGGAAGCCGACGGCGACCACACGGTGGTGCCGCTGCTGCGGCGTCTCGACGCGGAGGCCCAGTCACTGGTCGCCGGACTCGGCGCGCTGCACGCGCACGGTGCCCCGGTGGACTGGGCGGCCTTCTTCGAGGGGACAGGTGCCCGGCGGGTGGACCTGCCCACGTACGCCTTCCAGCAGCGGCGGTACTGGCTGGACGACCGGCGCTCCGGCAGCGATGCGGCAGCCGCGGGGCCGGGAGCGACCGGGCATCCGCTGCTCGGTACAGCGGTGGAACCGGCCTCGGGTGACGGGCTGCTCTTCAGCGGCCGGTTCTCCCCTGCCGCCCTGCCCTGGTCGGCCGGCCTCACCGCAGAGGGCTCCCCGGTCCTGCCGAACGCCGCCCTGGTGGAACTCGCGGTGCGCGCCGGCGACGAGGCCGGCTGCACCGTACTGGACGAGCTGACCGTCACAGCACCCGTTCCGGTGCCGGAGCGCCACGCGCTCCAACTTCAGGTCGCCGTCGGTGCGGAGGACGGCGACGGCCGCCGGACGCTCACGATCCACTCCCGGCCGGCCGCCGGCACTCCGTGGACCGCGCATGCCCGCGGCACGCTGAGCTTCGGCGGCCCCGCGGTGCCCTTCGACCTCGCCCAGTGGCCTCCCGCCGGAGCGGAACCGATCGAGGTCGCCGACGGGTACACGGCGCTGGAGGCAGCCGGTGTGGCACACGGGCCCGCGTTGCGTGGGCTGCGGGCCGCGTGGCGGCAGGGCGACGACCTGTACGCGGAGGTGACGCTGCCGGACGAAGCGGGCGCGGCCTCGGCGGGGTTCGGACTGCACCCCGTCCTGCTGGATGCCGCTCTGCACCCGGCCTGGTTCGGCGACGCACCGGGCGCCTTGGCCACCGGGCGTTCCTCCAGGTGGCGCGGTGTGCGCCTGCACGCCACCGGGGCCCAGTCGCTGCGGGTCCGGCTGAGGAGGACCGCCGAAGGCGACCTGTCGCTGTGGCTGGCCGACGCCTCCGGGCAGCCGGTCGCGTCGGTCGGCTCTCTGGCGACGGGTCCGGCGGACGCGGGCCCGCCCGCGTCCGACCGCGCCGACCTGCTCGGCTCCTTGTTCTCTGTCGGGTGGCGGCCGATCACGCTCGCGGAGCCGCCGGACGTCCCGCGCTGGGCCGCACTCGGCCCGGTGGCGCCCGGTGTCGGCCAACCGTGGCCGGGCGCCTCGGAACCGGAGCTCTTCGCCGACGTGGCCGCGGTACGCCGGGCCGTCCGCTCGGGGCGGCCGGTGGAGGCGGTGGCCGTGATGTGCGGCGCGGACCACCGAAGCGATGTCGCCGCCACGGCGCACGAACTGACGCGGGGCATGCTGGCGCTGCTCCACGAATGGCTGTCCGACGATGAACTGGCCGGACTCCGCCTGGTGGTCCTCACCCGGGGCGCGGTCGCGGTCGGGCGGACGGAGGTGACGGACCCGTCGGCGGCCGCGCTGTGGGGCCTGCTGCGTTCCGCCCAGTCGGAGTCTCCGGGTCGCATCGTGGTGGTCGATGTCGCCCCCGAGGATCCGGACGGCCCGCCCGAGTGGCCGCAGCCGCTGTCGCGTGTCCTGGCCTCCGCCGAACCGCAGGCAGCCGTACGCGCGGGGCGGGTGTTCGTCCCGCGGCTGAGGCCGGTCGACGCCGGCGCAACCCGGCCCACGACGGGCAGTTGGAACCCGCGAGGTACGGTCCTGATCACCGGCGGAACGGGTTCCCTCGGCGGCCTGTTCGCCCGGCACCTGGCCGCGGAGCACGGTGTCGCGCACTTCGTCCTCCTCAGCCGACGCGGCCCCGAGGCTCCCGGTGCCGCGGAACTCGGCCGCCGGCTCGCCGAGTTGGGCGCCGAGGCCACGATCGTCGCCGGCGACGCGGCCGACCGGGACACGCTTGCGGCACTGCTCGCGGACCTGCCGGCCGACCGGCCGCTGACCGGCGTCGTGCACACCGCGGGCGTGGTGGACGACGGGCTCGTGTCGACACTGACCGCCGAACGGCTCGACGCGGTCCTGCGTCCGAAGGTGGACGCGGCGTGGAACCTGCACGAGCTCACCCGCGACCTCGACCTGTCGGCGTTCGTGCTCTTCTCGTCCGTCGCGGGTTTGGTCGGCGGCCCCGGCCAGTCCAACTACGCGGCCGCCAACGCCTTCCTGGACGGCCTCGCACAGCACCGCGTCGCCCAGGGCCTGCCCGCCACGTCCGTCGCGTGGGGACTGTGGTCGCAGACCACCGGGATGAGCGGGCACATGGAGGAGGCCGACTTCAAGCGGGTCGCTCGTTCCGGCCTGCTTCCCATCGAGGAGAGCACCGGCCCGGCCCTCCTGGACACCGCGCTCACCCTCGGCGACGCGGCCGTCGTCGCCACGCCCGTCGACCGGGAGGCCCTGCGGAAGAACGCCGCCCAGGCCCCCGTGGTGATGACCGGCCTGGTCCGGACACCTCTGCGGCGTACCGCGGTCAACTCCGCCACCGCCGCCGTCTCGCTCGCCGATCAACTCGCCGGCTTGGACGACGCCGCACGCCACGAGCATGTGCTCGCGCTGGTACGGGCCCAGGTCGCGGCGGTGCTCGGGCACCGCGACGCCACCGGAGGCGCCGTCGATCCCGAGCAGCCGTTCAGCGATCTCGGCCTCGACTCGCTGACCTCCGTGGAGCTGCGCAACCGTCTCGCGGAGGCAGTGGGCAGCACGTTGCCGAGTGGGCTGGTCTTCGACCATCCGAGCCCGCGGGCCCTCGCCGGTCACCTGCTGGAGACGGCGATACACGGACCGGAAGCCCAGGGTGCCGCGGCCCGGCGGACCGTCGATCTGGAGGCCGAAGTCCGGCTTGCCGAGGACGTGCGTCCGGCGGCCGAGGTCACCCGGGTGGCTGTCGACCCCGACGCGGTGCTCCTGACCGGGGCGACCGGGTTCCTGGGAGCGTTCCTGCTCCGCGACCTGCTGCGCGGGACCCGGGCGAGGGTGTACTGCCTGGTGCGCGCCGCCGACGAGGCCGGGGCGTGGCAGCGGCTCCGGGCGAACCTGGAGTGGTACGGACTCCAGGAGGAGGTGGACCCCGCTCGCCTCACCATCGTGGTGGGCGATCTCTCCGAGCCGTATCTCGGCCTGGGCGAAGCGGAGTTCGACAGCCTGGCCCGCACGGTCGACGCGGTGTACCACGCGGGTGCCCATGTCCACTGGCTGCGCCCCTACACCGAGCTCAAGGCCACGAACGTCGACGGGACGGAGGAGATTCTGCGGCTGGCGGCCCGCCACCGCACCGTTCCCGTCCACTACGTCTCCACCGTGGGTGTCTTCCCGAAGGCGCTGACCGAGGGCGTACCCGTGCGGGAGGACGACCCGACGGGCCCGGCACGGGAGCTGCCCACCGGGTACGTGCAGAGCAAGTGGGTTGCGGAGCAGATGGTCGGGCTGGCCAGGGAACGTGGCCTCCCGGTCAGTGTGTACCGCGTCGACGTGGTGTCCGGGGACCGGGTCAACGGCGCCTGCCAGACGCAGGACTTCGTGTGGTTGAGCCTCAAGGGCCTGCTCCAGGCCGGCGCCGTCCCAGAGGGCCTGTCCGCTGCGGTGCACCCCGTGCCCGTCGACTACGTCAGCGAGGCGATCCTCACCATGTCCCGGCAGGAGAAGGCGGTCGGCGGGACGTTCCATCTGTCCAACCCGAGCAGCCTGGACTTCGCAGCGTGCGTGGAGCACTTCCGCTCGACCGGCTACAGGCTGGAGGAGCTGAGCTGGGACGAGTGGTACGCGCGGGTGGCATCCGACGCCGACAACGCCATGAACCCGCTCCTCGACGCGTTCGAGGTGCTGGCGACCGACGCCGGGCGGTTCTATCCGCGCTTCGACACCACCGGAACGGAAGCGGCGCTCGACGGCACCGGGGTCGCCTGCCCGGAGATGACGCCGCAGCTGTTCTCCCGGTATGTCTCCTTCTTTGCGAGCAGGGGCTACTTCCCGGCCGCTCCGGTGAGTACGGACTCGGTGGGTACGGACTCGGCGTGACATGAGCCGGACGGGCCGGGTGCCGCTGCAGCGGCACCCGGCCCGTCCTTTCGTCTCCGTCCCCCGGGGCTTTCCTCGTGCGGCCCGTCGCCCGTCACACCGGCTTCAGCACGGCGCAGCCGAAGTCCTGCCCACGGCCGGCTCCGGCCAGCACCACCAAGGGGGCCGCGTCATGGCGCTCCTGCTTCAACAGGGAGGCGAGCGCGGTCAGTTGGTCCGGCGAGCGCACGATCCGCGCGACATCCGACAGGGTTCCCCCGGCCTCGTCCACCGCCAGCGCCACTGCCTTCCGCTCCGGCTCTTCGAGCAGGCGCGCGCCCTCGCGGGCCGGCTGGGGCGCGGTGCGCCGCCGACGCGGGAACGGCAGCAGACCTGAGCGGCGGCCGGTGGCAGGCGGCTCCCGCCACGGCAGGTCCGCGCGGAAGAGTGCACCGTCGGGCGGCCCGCCGAGGAACACCGTCGACAGCAACTGGGCCGCACCCGTGCCCCTGGCGACGACCGCTCCGGTCGCACCGTCCTCCGGCGCCCGGGCGGAGGAGGCACCCGGAGGCGCGGTGGCCTGTTCCGCGGTGACCAGGGCGGCGCGCAGTTCGTCGGAGGCGGAGAGGTACCGCGCGGCGACGTGCAGGGCGGCGAGGCCGCTGTCGGCCGGCCGAAGAACCTGCAGCGCGGTGGCCCGGCCGCATCCGGTCCGCTGCCGGACGCGCTCGGCGACGTGGCTTTGCTGGCAACGGGTACCGCACCAGGCGTGGACGACCAGGTCGATGTCGTCCCTGGCCGCCGGGGAGCGCACTGACTCCGGCCCGGCGGCGGCGATGAACACGTCGTCCCAGTGAGTCACTCGTTTCCTTTCGCAGAGACGACAGATACGGCGACGACAACGGGTGCGAGCGGTGCAACACGCCGTCGCCGGTGCGACTTTTGGACGTGCGGACGCCCCGGCGGCCGACCGCGGGGGCCGGCCGCCGGGGCGGCACTCGTCTCTGAGCCGCTATCGAGCCGCGGGGACGGGCGTGAGGTGGCCGAGGGCATCGACGACCGTCTCGGCCACGCGCGGAAGGTGCGCGTCCAGGAAGAAGTGACCGCCGCCGAAGACGTGAGTCCGGGTCGGGCCCGCGGTGGCGTCCTGCCACGCGCGCGCCTCGGCCACGCTGACCACCGGGTCCCGGTCGCCGACGAGCACGGTGAACGGGATGGACAGCGGCGGCCCGGGCTGCCACGCGTACGAACCGATCGCGCGGTAGTCGGCGCGCAGCGCGGGCATGACCATGTCTCGCAACTCGGGGTCCTCGAGCAACTGCGGGGTGGTGCCGCCCAGTGCGCGTACCGCGCGAAGGATGTCCGCGTCCGTGCGCAGCATGTCGTGCGGGCTCGTCCGCGGGGTGGGAGCGCGCCGGCCGGACAGGACGAGCGCCGCGGGGCCGGGCATCCGCCTCTCCTGGAGGAGTCGGGCTACCTCGTAGGCGAGGACCGCTCCCATGCTGTGCCCGAAGAAGGCGTAGGGCCGCTCGTCCTGGCCGGGTATGTGGTCGGCGAGCGCCTCGGCGAGCCGGCCGATGTCGGCGAGGGGCTCCTCACGGCGGCGGTCCTGGCGGCCGGGGTACTGCGCGGCCAGGACGTCGAAGTCCGGCGTCAGCGCGCGGGCGAGCGGGAGGAACGTGCTGGCCGCGCCTCCGGCGTGCGGGAAGCAGAACAGCCGGGGTGCGCGAGCCTCGGGCCGGACGGGGCCGGTGGGGTAACCGAACCTGCGGAACCACTCGTTTCCCACTACGACTCCCCGTCCCTTCAACACGCCACCTGTCGCGGCCGATTGGGCACCATGGTGGTCGCGGGTGTTCAAGGGACGCACAAAGAGCACACAAACGGGGCCGTCAGGCCACGCCGCAGGCCTCCTCCAGTTCCCAGCAGTTGTCCGGGCGCTCCTTCGCGGACCAGACCATCGGCGCGGCGCTGTCCGCGGTGGCAAGCCGCCGCCTCCCGTTGCCCAGGAGCCGGGGCAGCATGAGCCGCCAGAAGCCGGAGACGACGCGCGGTGAGGTTCCCTGTGCCTGCTTCCGGGACAGTGCGGCGAAGCCGGCCACGGCGGCCGTGATGGCCGAGACCGCGTCGGCGAGGTCGACGTCCGGTGCCAGACTGCCCTGGTCGCGCGCCACCGTCAGCATCAGATGGACCCAGTCGTGCCACTGCTCCCACAGGTCCACGCCGCCGTGCCAGCTCGCGTCGCCAACAAGGCTGAAACCGGCCCGCAGGACCGCGTCGTCCATGATCTCCCGGGCAAGCGCCTCGGAGGTGTCGACGAGGTGGTGCAACGGGTCGGGGTGTCGCAGCGGGACCGGGCCCGTGAGACACAGCAGCTTCTGCGCCGCGGCGATCTCGATCGCTTCGCCCAGCGCGCGCTTGTTCTTGAAGTGGAAGTGCAGCGCGCCGTTGCTCACCGACGCCCGTGAACTGATCGTGGTGATCGAGGAATCCGCGTATCCGGAGCGGTGGAAGACCTCAGCGGCCGAGTGGATCAGTTCCTGGCGTGTGCACTGAGCACGGTGCTGCTGGGCCATGTTGGCACTCCATGAGTGGCGTCGCGCGACTTCTTGTGCGCACGAGAGGATGCAACAGCATCGGCAGAGGGCAGGGTGGGCGAGAAGCACTTGACGCAGAGATTGACCGGAAGTTGACCGTCCGCAATACGAGTGTCACCAGGAGTGGTGACGCTGGGTCAGGGTGCCGACCGGGGAGGTACCGTTCACCATGATCGCCATACGGTTCGACCGCTTCGGCGGCCCCGAGGTCCTCACGCCCGTGCAACTGCCCGCTCCCACTCCCGGCGAGGGAGAGGTGCTCATCACCGTCGAGGCTGCCGGCGTGAACTTCGCTGACACGCATCAGACCGACGGCTCCTATCTCGACGAGGACTTGCTTCCGCACGTCCCCGGGAGTGAGGTCGTGGGCCGCACCGCCGACGGCCGACGGGTCCTGGCGTGGGTCTCCCACGGCTACGCCGAGCAGGTCGTGGCGGCCGAGTCGCGGCTCGTGGAGATCCCGGACGAGCTCGAAGCCGCACAGGCGCTCGCCCTCAACATGCAGGGCCTGACCGCCTGGCACCTGCTGCGCTCCGCGGCCCGCATGAGCGCCGGGGAGACCGTCGTCGTACATGCCGCGGCGGGCGGAGTGGGCAGCCTGGCCGTGCAGTTGGCCAAGGAGTTCGGCGCCGGCCGGGTGCTGGCGCAGGTGTCCACACCGGAAAAGGAGCGGCTGGTGCTGGGCCTGGGTGCGGACGGGATCGCCGAGTACCCGCTGCGGGAGCCGGCCGACGTGGTTCTGGACGCGGTCGGCGGGAAGCTCTTCGACCATGCCCTGAACTCCCTGGCGTCTTTCGGGCGGCTCGTGACGTACGGCAACGCCTCGCGCACCGGGTTCACGCCCGTCGACCCGGCCCGGCTCAGCCGGCTCAACGCGTCCGTCGTCGGCTTCTGGCTGCGGCCGGCACTGGCGGCACCCGGCGCGATCAGCGGTCCGCTCAAGGAACTGTTCGAGCTCACGGCCGCCGGCCGGCTCAGGCCGGTGGTCGGCAACAGCTACCCGCTGGCCGAGGCGCGGCGCGCTCACGAGGACCTGCTCGCCCGCCGCACGGTGGGCAAGGTGGTGCTGCGGCCGTAGCGATGGCGCGGGGCACCGGAAGATCGCCCGGATATTCGCTTGTCACCGCCGTCGCGCGGATGCCAAGGATGCCTCATGGATCACGACACCGGCGCCCGTGCCTTCCCCCGTCAACTCGCCCGCACCCGACGCTTCTCGCTCGGCCTGCCACGTCACTTCACCGTCTCGCCGGACGGCGCGCGCGTGCTGTTCGTCCGCACGGCGGGCGGTGCCGACCCGGTCAGCCGGCTGTGGCTGTACGAGGAGGGGCAGGAGCGCATCCTGGCCGATCCGCTGACGCCGGACGGCACGGACGACGTGCCGGAAGCGGAGAAGGTCCGGCGGGAGCGCGCCCGTGAGACCTCGTCGGGAGTGGTGTCGTACGCCACCGACCGCGAGGTCCGGCTCGTCGCCTTCGCGCTCGGCGGCGAGTTGTGGACCGTGACGACCGACGGAGGGGCCCCGCGCCGGATCGCGACCGCGGGCCCGGTGGTCGACCCGCGGCCCTCCCCCGACGGCGGTTGGATCGCCTATGTGACGGCGGGCGCGCTCCATGTCGTACGGACCGACGGGACCGGCGACCGGCCGCTCGCCACCCCGGAGGGGCCCGAGGTGACCTACGGCCTGTCCGACCATGTCTCGGCGGAGTCGATCGGACGGACCCGGGGCCACTGGTGGTCGCCGGACGGGGACGCACTGCTGGTCGCGCGCGTCGACAACGCGCCCGTGCAGCGCTGGTACATCGCGGATCCGTCCGATCCCGCCAAGCCACCGAGGCCGATCGCGTATCCCGCTGCGGGCACGGCCAACGCGGACGTGTCGGTGCACATCGTGCGGCTGGACGGGACGACGGTGGCGGTGCGTTCACCCGCCGCGGCCGACGAGGGCCCGAGCGCGCCGTGGACCGATCCGGCGTTCGAGTACCTGACGGCAGCGGGCTGGGACAGCCACGGCCCGCTGATCTCGCTGCAGACCCGCGACCAGCGCACGGAGTATGTCCTGGCCGTGGACCCGGCGACCGGCACGACGACGTCGCAACACCAAGCGCGCGACGACGCCTGGCTGGCGCTGACGCCCGGCACTCCGCTGCGGCTTCCTTCAGGCACGCCCGTCGTCCCGTGGTGCCGCCACGACAGTCAGGGCCTGCGGATCGGCGATGTCACCACGCCGGAGGAACTCGAAGTCCGTGAGGTGATCGGCGCGGTGGCCGAGCGGGTCTTCTTCACCGCGAGCGAGGAGCCGACCGAGATCCATGTCTGGTCGTACGACGCCGGGACGGGCTTTGTCCGCGTCAGCGAGGGGCCCGGCGACCACACCGCGGCCGTCGGCGGCGACACCGTCGTACTGGACAGCAACACCGAGAACGGCCGGACGGCAACGGTCCTCAGGGGCGGCACACCCGTCGGGCGGATCGGCGTACTCACGGAGCAGCCCTCGGTCACGCCGAAGCCGGTGTTCCTCTCGCTCGGCAAGCGAGAACTGCGCAGCCAGCTCTTTCTGCCGTCCTGGTACGAAGAGGGATCGGGCCGGCTGCCGGTGCTGCTCAACCCGTACTCCGGGCCCGCCACCCAACTGGTCGTGCGGGCGCACGGCTGGTGGACGGCCGTCTCGCAGTGGTTCGCCGAGCAGGGTTTCGCCGTGCTCGTCACGGACGGCCGAGGCACGCCGGGCCGGGGCCGCGCGTGGGAGAAGGCGATCCACGGCGACCGCCTGACGCCCGTGCTCGCGGACCAGATCGACGCGTTGCACGAGGCCGCCGCGCGCCATCCGGATCTGGATCTGGATGCGGTGGCGATCCGCGGCTGGTCATACGGCGGCTATCTCGCGGCCGGCGCGGTGCTGCACCATCCCGAGGTGTTCCACGCGGCCGTCGCCGGAGCCGCGCCGACCGACCGGCGGCTCTACGACACGCACTGGGAGGAGCGCTTCCTCGGCCATCCCGATGTGACACCGGAGACGTACGAGCGCAGTTCACTCGTCCCGCACGCCCATCTGCTCTCCCGGCCGCTGATGCTGGTGCACGGAGTCGCCGACGACAACGTGTTCTTCGCGCACACCCTG
The DNA here is from genome assembly GCF_044334895.1 of Streptomyces sp. NPDC020681. Taxonomy (NCBI): domain Bacteria; kingdom Bacillati; phylum Actinomycetota; class Actinomycetes; order Kitasatosporales; family Streptomycetaceae; genus Streptomyces; species Streptomyces sp. NPDC020681. The sequence continues at coordinate 10,051 of NZ_JBIRTX010000049.1, forward strand.
CGGCTGTCCGCGGCGCTGCTCGCGGCCGGCCGGCCGCACACCGTACTGCCGCTGTCCGGTGCGACTCACCTGGTCACGCAGGAGGACCAGGCGAGCAACCTGCTCCTGCTGGAGACCGAGTTCCTTAAGAAATCCTTGAAAGTTTGAGGATTTGAACGTTCTGGGCCGCACCCTCGTACAACATCAAGCACCGGCTGACCGAGGGCCGGCCCGGGACCGTAAAAGAGGGAGCCAACATGACCGGAACGCAGGGGCCGTCGCGGACCGTGACACGCCGTACCGTCGTCGCCGCCGTCGGCGGAGCCGGTCTGGCAGCCGTCGCGCTCACCGCATGCGGAGGCTCGGACGACACCAGCAGCGACACCGGCAGCGACACCGTGAGCGGCGGGCAGGACGGTGGACAGGCCGGAAAGGAGCTCGCCAAGACCGCGGACATCCCCGAGGGGGGCGGCAAGATCGTCGGCGACGTGGTGATCACGCAGCCGAAGCCCGGCGAGTTCAAGGCGTTCTCGTCCAAGTGCACCCACCAGGGGTGCGCGGTGAAGGACATCGCGGACGGCGTGATCGTCTGCCCGTGTCACGGCAGCAAGTTCGACGCGAGCGACGGCAGCGTCAAGGCCGGGCCCGCGACGACGCCGCTGCCGTCGACCGCCATCAAGGTCGACGGCACGTCGATCACGCTCGCGTAGTACGGCGGGGACGCTTCCAGCAGGCCAGCACATCGTCACTGGTGGTGATGGTGGCGACGAGCGCGAGCGTGTTCCGGATCATCGCGGGGGTGTACTCAGCGGGCACCCCCGCGATGGCATCCTGTGCCACCACCGCCGTATAGCCGAGATTGACCGCGTCGAACACGGCGTTGGGAATGGCGATGTTCGCCGAGACTCCGACGACGAGGACGGTGCGGCAGCCGAGATTGCGCAGCAGTGCGTCGACGTCCGTACCGGCGATCGGCGAGAGGCCGTGCAGCCGCCGTACGACGATGTCCTCGTCCGCGACCTCGATGGGGGGCGCGACACGGACGGCCGAGGTCCCGGAGTGCTGCTGGACGGGCAGCCGCCCGGCCGCCCGGAACAGCCGGGCATTGCGGTTGGCTCCGCGCCCGTCGGGCCGCCGCTCGGCCACCGCGTGCAGCACCTGTACGTCCGCCTCATGGGCACCGGCGACCAGCCGGGCCACCTGGTGGAGCACACCGGACGAGCGGGCCTGTGCGGCGAGTTCGGGCAGCGCGCTGTCCCTGCCGACGACACCTTCCTGGCACTCCACGGTGAGCAGTGCGGTGGTGGCGGGATCGAGCTGCTCCGCGAGCTGTTCGAGGCTCGGCATGGCTCCTCCTCCGATGTCGCTGTCCGGGCGCGCGACGGTAGCCTCCATTGCGCGACGAAGGAAGAGCGCTCATGATTTCTGACACCTAGTCAGCTATCAGAAACGGGGGCCGCCATGGCCGTCACACAGCGCCGGGGCCGGCGGATCATGATGACGCCCGGGGAGCTCGACGCGTTCCTCGCGGAACAGCGCACCTGCCGGGTGGCCACGGTCTCGGCCGACGGCCGTCCGCATGTCAGCGCGCTGTGGTTCGCGTGGGACGGCACGTCGCTGTGGCTGTACTCCATCACGCGCAGCCGCCGCTGGGCCGAACTGCGCCGCGATCCGCGGCTTGCGGTGGTGATCGACGCGGGCGAGGAGTACGGCGACCTGCGCGGCGTCGAACTCTCGGGCAGCGCGGTCTTCGTGGGCGAGTCCCCGCGCACCGGAGAGCCGTGCCCCGAACTGGAGGTTCCGGAGCGGCTGTTCGCGCGGAAGAACTTCGGGCTGGACGAGATGCCGCACGACGGCAGGCATGCCTGGCTGCGGCTGACGCCGGAGGCGATCGCGTCCTGGGACTTCCGGAAGCTGGCGGCCGGAGCCGAGTAGCCGTCAGCCCTCCAGCTGTCCCGCCACCACGCGCAGCGCGTCCACCGCGGCCCTGATCGACGGCCGGCGGTCCGCGTCCGTGCGCCAGACCGCGTACACATGCCGCCGCATCTGCTGCCGTACCGGAACCAGCGCGACGCCGGCCGGGACCGGGCCCCGGCCCAGCCGCGGGGTGACACAGACGCCGAGTCCGGCCGCGATCAGGGCCAGTTGCGTGTGGTGCTCACCCGCCAGGTGCGAGATCCGCGGCTCGATGCCACGCGCGCGCAATGTGAACACCAGCCACTCGTAACAGAATTCGCCCTCCGGCCACGAGACCCACTCGTCGTCGGCGAACTCCTCCAGGTCCACCTCGGACCGGCCCGCGAGCGGGTGGTCCGCAGGCATCGCGACATCGGGTGCGTCGTCGAGGAGATGTGCCTGCGCGAGCCCGCCGGGCACCGGCAGGCGCTTGTTGCTCCAGTCGAGCACCACCGCCAGATCCAGATCGCCCCTGATCACGGCCCTGATGGACTGCTCGGGCTCCAACTCTCTGGACTGGACGCGCAGTTCGGGATGCGCCTCGCGCAGCGCGGCGATCGCCGACGGGAAGAGTCCGCGCGCGGCCGTCGGAAACGCTCCGATCCTGACCTCGCCGACCACCTGCCCGCGCTGCGCCTCGATATCGGACTGCGCGAGCTCGACCTGGGACAGGATCCGCGCGGCATGGTCCGCGAGCAGCTGGCCCGCGTCGGTGAGCCGCACCCCGCGGCCGTTCTTGGCCAGCAGCTGCTGGCCGACCTCCCGCTCCAGCTTCGCCATCTGCTGGGAGACGGCCGAGGTCGTCACATGCAGTCCGTCGGCTGCGCCGCTCACCGAGCCGTGCCGGGCAAGGGCGTCCAGGGTCCGGAGGCGCTCCAGGTTCAACATGTAAGCAATGCTAAGCGAACGCGGCAAATAATTCTCGCTTGTCCTACGAGATCAGAAGCCCCAGGCTGGTGCACATGGTCGACTGGCGTATTCGCTTCGGGATTCTCTCCACGGTGTGGGGCTTCAGCTTCCTGCTGATCAAGGTCGGGACCGAGGCGTACGCTCCGTTCCAAGTCACCTTCGGCAGGCTCTTCTTCGGCACGGCGGTGCTGGCCGTCGCCATGGCCGTGCGCCGGGAGCGGCTGCCGCGCGGCATCCGTACGTGGGCGCATCTCGCCGTGGCCGCGTTCCTGCTCAATGCGCTGCCGTTCTCGCTCTTCGCGTACTCCGAGCTCACGATCCCCTCCACGCTCGCCGGGATCTGCAATGCGACGTCGCCGCTGTGGGGCATGGCCCTGTCACTGGTGGCGCTCTCCGAGGACCGGCCCACCCGGCGCAGGGTCGCCGGGCTCGGCATCGGCTTCCTCGGTGTGCTGACCGTGCTCGGCGCATGGCAGGGCTTCTCCGGCCTCGACTTCGGCGGCACGGCGATGGCGCTGCTGGCCTCGCTGAGCTATCCGATCGGCTGGATCTACGTGCGCCGGACCCTCGCGGGCAGCAGCAACTCCAATCTCTCGCTGACAGGTGCGCAGCTGCTGCTCGCCACGGTCCAGCTCGCCGTGGTCACACCGCTGTTCACCACACTGCCGACGTCCTTCCCGGTGGTGCCGCTGCTGGCGGTGATCGCGCTCGGGGCGCTCGGCACGGGATTTGCGCTGCTGCTGCAGTACGGACTGGTCAAGGAGGTCGGCCCGACGACCGCGCAGATGGTCACCTACTTCATTCCGGTCATCGCCACGGCGGCGGGCGTGGTGGTGCTGAACGAGCAGCTGGGCTGGAACACGCCGGTGGGCGCGCTGATCGTGCTCGCAGGCGCGGCACTCACGCAGAGCCGACCGAAGAAGCCGGCCCTGAAGGCCGCCGTCGCGAAGGCGCCCGAGGCGTCCGAACCCCGGCTGCCCGGCGCGGAGGCGACCGACGTCAACGTGCCAAGCCGCGCCGCTCAGCCGTAGCTTCGCGCGGGCGCCGGGCCGGCCGCTGCCGCCACCGCGTCCGCGACCGGCCCGATGTCGTCCATCGCAAGGCTCGAGACGGTGAGCCGCACCGCGGGCGGCGCGGACATCCGGAACCGCGCGCCGGGTGCGACCGCCCAGCCCGCGTGCAGCAGCCGCGCCACCGCACCGGTCTCGTCCGGGACAGGCACCCACACATTCATCCCGCTACGGCCGTGGGCCTCGATCCCGCGTTCCGCCAGGGCGCGCACGAGGGCGTCGCGCCGCTCTCCGTATGACCTCGCGACGGCCGAGGTGTCGACCGCGCCGGTCGTCCAGAGATGGACAACGGCCCGCTGAAGCAGCCTGCTGACCCAGCCGGGCCCCAGCTGCTGCCGCCCCTGCACGCGGTCGACGGTGACGGCGTCGCCGGTGAGCACGGCGACACGCAGATCGGGGCCGTACGCCTTGGCCACCGAGCGTACGAGCGCCCAGCTGTCGGTGACTCCGGCGAGCGGGTGGAGCGGGAGGTCGACGATGGCGTGGCCGTGATCGTCCTCGATGAGCAGGGTGCGCGGGAACCGGGCGAGGACGGCGCGCAGTTGGCGGGCCCGCTCCTCACTGATGACCGCTCCGGTCGGGTTCTGCGCGCGGTTGGTGACGATGATCGCGCGCGCTCCGGCGGCGAGGGCAGCGTCCACGTCGCCGGCGAGCGGTCCGTCGTCGTCGACGGCCACGGGCACGGGCTTGAGGCCGAGCGCCGGTACGAGATCGAGCAGGCCGCCCCAGCCCGGGTCCTCGACGGCGACCGCGTCACCGGGCCGCAGATGCGCCGCGAGTACGCGTTCGATGCCGTCGAGGGATCCGGACGTGACGGCGATGAGGCCGGGCGGTACGCCGTCCGCGTCCATGTGGGCGCGGGCGAGGCGGGCGAACTCGGCGTCGACGGGGGCTTGTCCGTACAGCCCTGGCTCCTGCTCATTGCGCAGTGCAGCCGCGGCCAGGGCGTCGCGCAGCGGCGGGAGCAGTGCGGGGTCGGGGTTTCCCTCACTGACGTCGCGTACGCCTGGCGGCGCGTCGACCCGGATCGAGCCGCGCGCCGTACTGGCGGGCCGTCCACGCACCCGACTCCCCCGGCGGCCCGCGGTCTCGATGACTCCGCGCTCCCGCAGGGTGCGGTAGGCGGCGGCGACCGTGTTCGGGTTGACGCCGAGGCCGGTCGCCAACTCCCGCATGGGCGGCAGCAGTTGGCCCGGCTGCAGGTCACCCGCGCCGACCGCGCGCTCGACGTCGGCGGCAATCTCTGATGCGCGCCGACCTTGAATCCGATACTCTCCTAGCACAAACAAGATTATGCACTAGTGCAATGGAGAACGCAATGCCGGACGTCTACGAGCCGACGGAACGCACCGTGCCCACCCGCGCCAAGGAGCGCGCCGCGTACGACCACGAGCTCGTCCACTCCATCCTGGACGCGGCATACGTCTGCCACCTCGGTTTCGTGCGGGACGGCGCGCCGGTCGTGCTGCCGACGCTGTACGCCCGCGTCGACAACCATCTGTACCTGCACGGCTCGACGGGCTCCCGCCCCTTGCGCATGGCGGGCGAACCGGACCCCGGCCTGCCGGTGTGCGTGACGGTCACCCATGTCGACGGCCTGGTGCTGGCCCGGTCCGCCTTCCACCACTCGATCAACTACCGCTCGGTGGTGGCCCACGGCACGGCTTACCAGGTCACCGATCCCGAGGAGAAGCGCGCCGCGCTGGACGCCCTGGTCGACGGCGTGATCGCGGGCCGCTCGGCGGACTCACGCCCGGCGAACGGCAAGGAACTCGCGGCGACGGCGGTGCTGCGTCTCGATCTCGCCGAGGTCTCCGCGAAGGTCCGGACGGGTCCGCCGAACGACGAACCGGAGGACGCGATGCTCCCGTACTGGACAGGAGTTCTCCCGCTGACGACGACCTACGCCGAGCCGATACCGGCCACGGACCTGGACCCGTCGGTGCGGCTCCCGGCGTACCTCACCGGCCCTTGACACCGCGGGGGGGGGGGGGGGGGGGGCGGGCCGCCCCGCCCCCCCCCCGGGGGGGGGGGGGGGGCGCCCGCCCCGCGGGGGCGGGGGGGGGGGGGGGGGGCGCGCGCGCGGGGGGGGGGGGGGGGGGGGGGGGCGGGG
>NZ_JBIRTX010000050.1:0-14247 GCF_044334895.1 Streptomyces sp. NPDC020681
CGACGACACAGGTCCAGCGTCTCGTCCATCGAGATCGTGAACTCCGGGACCCAAACAGAAGGCCGACACAAGGTAGGCAAAGCGTACCCACTCTCCTGGTCGCAGTTAGGCGGAGGTCGCTGTGCAGCGGAAGGTTGAAGAGCGGCAACGCGACCTTCTTCCTCCAGGGCTCCCGGCACGTTTACAGTGCCTGTGGATTCGGAAAATATGCGCTGCCAGTATCCGGTGTAGTCGTGGAACAACTACGAAGCTGTACCAGCTGGTACAAAAATGCTCCTCAAGGAAACTTCCGGCAGGATCGGATGAAGTTCGAGCTGATCCGCCCGTATTCCGCCGGACCACCCCAGCCGTGCCGAAACCGCAGTGTCAGCGGCGCCGCTGCTCCAGCTGGCGCTTACTCCTTACAGGTAATTGGGTCAACGGACCTGATTCTCAAAACGACCTACATTGAGAGGACTTCCCACTCTTCGCGCCATTCCTTGGCGTGGTCCAGCGAACAAAGGCCCGTTTGCCCTTAAGTACTGTCCACACTGAACTTCTGGCCACCCCGTGCCTGGTGCGGGTTGCGGCGGGCAGCGGACGACGAAGCTGTACACCGACCTTCTCTGAACTAGCGAAAGGCCCCTCAGCCGCCCGGGAAGGGCGGCTGAGGGGCCTCATGGGTTCTAGTCAGTCGTCGTTCAGCGCGGTGTCGAAGTACCCATCGGCTGCGAGGGTCCGCAGGAAGGAGCCGACGAGGCGGCGAGTGGCGGCTCCAGGGGTCTCGTTGAGTTCGGCCCAGGTGGTCTCCGTGGCCTGTTCGTAGGTATCCCGGTCGTAGCGGTTCCGCTGCACGGAGGTCCCTCGGTAGTTCTGCGGGACGCTGGTGTAGGGGCTGCGGCCACGGAGCCTGGTGATGCCGAGAGCGAGGGCCCAGTTGCCCATGTAGCCGGCGTCTGCTGCGGCCTGGCGCACGAGTGCGAGGAAGCGGCGGGTGTTGCCCACCACGGCGGGATCGTAGAGGAAGTGGTCCTCGGTATCTCCGTCGAACCGCTCAGAGAGGCGGCTGGAGAAGAGCCGGAGGCCTCCGTTCTCGAAGACCTGTAGCTCGATCGCGTTTTCGTCGTGGTAGGCGCCCGGGTTCCGAGTGAAGATGCGGCCCTCGCCGAGGTTGTTGCTAGCCCGGGCCGCCCCTCCGCTGCGTCGGTAGCCATTGCCTGCGTCAATGAGCTTCGGGTAGGTCTCAAGGCCATCCAGGCGGGCGTTGATCTCGGGGGTGTAGGCCTTTTCGACGAACCGGGCGAGCTGCAGGTTCCAGTTCGGTCCGCTGGTGAGGTCCAAGAGCATGTCCCGCGGGGCAGCGAGGGGCTGGGCGACGAGGAACAAGTGGGACTGCTTCCCGACGTCGTGCATCGGGTCGTCGTCGATCTCCTGCTTGAGCAGGGCGAGTGCATCCTGTTCAGCGTTCCGGCGTCGTTCGTGGAGCCGGACGACTTCGGAGTCCGGGAGGGTCCTCTTGGTCTTGTCGCCGCGCCCGAGGTAGCGCCCTTCGACCATGTGCGGGGCCAGCGGGCTGGCCGGAATGTGGATGACGAGGTATCCCTGGGCGGGATCGGCCTCCGACTTGATGGGGTCGGTGAGGATTACCAGGGGCGGGTCGGGGATGGAGCCGGCGACCTGCTCGACCTTCTCCGGGAGCCCGTTCAAGGGCTGCGGGGAAAGGCTGAAGGTGCCGTTCTGCTTGTCCTCGGCCAGCCCGACGATCATCGTGCCGCCGTCGATGGCGAAGGACGACAGATCGCGCGCCAGCTCCTTGTTGTCGCCCTTCGTGCCGAGCATCTCCTTGGCGTCGAAGTAGTGCTTCTCCTCGATGAGACCGCCGGTGATCGCGGCCTGGAGGTCGGCCTCGGTCTTCGGGGTCCAACGGGGGTTGCTCGGAGACAGGTAGATCGAGATCACGCGCGGATCCTCACTGTGCATTCAAACGGGTGTCCCCAACTCGGAACGCCCGCACCGAGAGTAGGACCATCGTCACAACATGCGCATACCGATTTCCGTACTTCCCTCGCTCCAGCCTCACGGGCGGTCAGGGAGACGGTTCGTCCGCCTCACTGGATCGGGCAGCAATCCGGCTGAAGCTCGGCAGGCCGAGGTGGACCACGGCCGACGCGCGAGCCGTCTCGGCATCGAGCTGGCGAAGCTTCTCCTCGGCGCCGGCGAGGCTGATCTCGCCGAGCCCCCCTTCGCGCTCGGCTTCGACGATGCGGGCGACGAGGTTGTCCCGGATCTCGATCAAGCGATGCCGCTGTTCAGGGTCCGGCCGTAGAAGGGAGCATCGGATGCACGCGTGTTCGTGGATGCAAGGAGTGCCAAAGGAGCGTCCGCAGATGCCGATCGAGAGTTTGCGTTTCTCGAAGTGCCCCAGGAACTGGTCCCATTCCTCGCAAGTGGACGTCCGGTATTCGTCCGCGGGGCGCAGGGCCCGGCGGCGGGCGATGAAAGCCCGATGGGCCTCGATCGCATCGTGCGGATAGACCGTAGACCGATAATGGTGGAGTCGGGTATTGGAACTGTCTGAATACCTGGGTCAAGATCTCTCCCGCTGGCTGACGTCGGCGGCGTAGGCGGTCCAATCTCCTGCTGATGCCTTCTGCCACTGGACGGCGACCTGAATGTGGACGCCGAGCATCCTCGCGAGGACCGCGGCGGGGAGTTCGGTGGCGAGGGTGAACAGTGCGGTGGAGCGGACCTGCCGAGGTCGTAGCCCGATCTTCTGCAGGCGAAGGGCGAGCCGGTCATCGCCGATGGGGTGGCCCGGGCGGCCCCCGGGAAAGAGCCAGCGCACGTCCTCGGGTGTGCCGATCTTGGCTTTGCCGCGACGAGTGGCGATGAGCTTGCGGATCAGGTCGGCCAGCGGTTGGGGCAGGACGACTGGAACGGTGCCGAAGGTGATCTCGACGTGACTCTCGCCGAGGTGGATATCGGCGGTGGTGAGTCGACAGATCGTGGCGATCTTCTGGGCATAGAGGACCAAGAGCAGGCCGGCGACGCGGTCTGGTGTGGGCAGCGTGTCGTCGCGAAGGAGGCGACGGGCGTCCGCCCAGCGCTTCTCGCTGTCGATGGTGCTGGTGGGGCCAATCCAGCGGACCGTGCCGTAGGTCAGTCCCTGTGTATGTCGGTGCTGTACGGACCAGCGGACGAAGTGGCCGGTCTCGTCCCGGTAGCTGGCCTCGGGTTCTGAGCCCCAGGTCTCCAGGTCGGGCTGGGTGCAGGTTCCGAGAGTCCGGCCGTGGCTGGTCAGCCAGTCGAGGAATTTGGACGCGGCGGTGACATGGCAGCGGACATTCAGGGCCTGGAGGTGAGTGGTGTTCTCGTTCGCGAGGCGTTGGCGGAGCCTGCGGAGGTGGTGCCAGACCGCATAGCCGTGGAGGATGCGGCGTTCGTCAAGATCCGTTCGGTTCTGGAGCGTCGCCGTGATCCAGTTTTCCAGGGCGACGAGGCGCTCATCGCGGGGTGGCAGGGCTCCAGTGGCGACCAGGACACTGCGAAGATGCGCGAGGGTCTTGTCCGCGGGCAGTTCATCGAGGGCCTCATGGGTGACAGGCCGGTCGTCGCAGCCCATCTGTGTCAGGAGATCACGGACATTGGGACGGGAGATCCAGGCCAGGGCGACGTCCGGGCGTTCAGCTCCAGCCAACGCCGTGTGGAATGGAATGAGTTCGGCACTGACGGTGTCCGAGCCACCACCAAGGAGCTCGCGTATCTTCCGGTCGAGAGAGCACCGCTGGCATGGGCGGGTGCTGAGCTGCCAGGTAGTCATGCAGACCGGGCAGCGTCCCCAGAAGTCGGGGTCGGGGTTGGTGCACTGAGCACACAAGGGCGCCTCGAGAGTGCCGCTGCGGGTTTGGGCGATGGCGCCGCAGCCGCTGCAGGTCGCCCATCGCTGCTGGCAACGAGTGCACCAAGGCTGTCCGGTGGCTCGGGAGATCTCACAGGAGGCCGTGCGTCCGCAGATGCCGCAGTCGGCGGTCATCCTTGGGCGGCAGCTCGCGCAATGCGGCCCGTTGGGAAGCCGGGTTGCAACCGGTCGGTGCCGACGGCAGACGCCGCATTCTTCTAGGTTGACAGGGTCACTGACCAGGCAGTTCGCGCAGAGCGGCTGTCCGTCACTGTCGCGGGCTGCAGGTTCGCGGACGGCCCGGCAGCGTGAGCAGGGAATGGCTGCGTGGCGGGCGAAACAGGCCCTGCAGACCCTCTTGCCGTCCAGGACTTTCGACAGTGCCTTGACTTCGTGGCAGCGCGGGCAAGCCGGATTGACAACCTTCGTGGCTCCGGCCGCGACGAGTTCGCCGATGAACCGCAGCATGGCCGGGGCGGGAGCCTCATAGCCGGCACCAGTCAACAGCTCGGGGCAGTCGATCACGGCCCAGGCCAGACGACGTTGGCCAGCGAGCCGGGCGGTTGAGCGTTCGAGCGCAGACAGGACGGTCTCTGCATCGAGGGCGGGATCGAGATGCGTGACGAGGGCGGTGAGCTTCCCGACTGGATCGCCGTCGGCATCCGGACATCTGGCGCATCGGGGCTCGCCGTGGCGGTCTCGGCTGACGACCCGTCGCATGTGGTGACAGCCGGCGCAGATTGCCGGCTTGTCGAAGCACGGGGTGCATCCCCACTGGCCATTCACTCGACTGCTCACGTAGAGACGTGCTTTTCCGCACTCGCCGCATCGGGGAACGGCGACATCACGGGCACCGGCCTCGCGCAGGGCGATCAGCAGTTTGGCGACGCAAAACGGGGCTGGCGGCTGTCCGGTGCGCAGCAGCGACGGGTCGTTGTCCAGGGCCTGGGCGAGGTTGCGGCGGCCGGCCCGCGAGCGTGCGAGGGTGCAGACGATGCCGCGGATGCGGTCGGCGTCCATGTGCCCCTCGACGTTCCCGACCAGCCGCACGATCACGCCGACCGGGTCGGTGAGGACCTCCTCGGTGGTGCCGCTCAACGATCAACTCCCGTGATCCGGGCCCTCTTCGGCCGCAGGCCACCGACACCTTCGGAAACGGATGTCCCGCCCGCGGCGGCCTTCGTCGGCTTCTTCACCGCTCCAGCCACGGCGATCGGCTCAATGAGGTCGTCCATTGTGCATTCCAGGATGTCCAGCAAGGCCATGAGAATCTTCAGACTGAGCCGCTCGGGCCGCTCGACGACGAGCCGGTAGACCTGGCTCGTGGACAGCGCGATTCCGCGTTCCTTCAGCGGCGGCAGCAGGTCGGTGGTGGAGAACATCCCGCGGTCCGCCATGACCTTGCGCAAGTGCCAGTTGTAATCGAGCTTGGCGGCCATCATCGGGTCCTTCCTCGTCAGACGCCGGCGAACGCCGGGGCCAGTGCCTTGCTCAGGGCAGTGTTCATGAAGTCGTCGCTGACGTGGGTGTAGATGGCCGTGGAGCTGTCGCAGTCGTGGCCGACCTGCTGCTGAATGAAGCGACGGTCGACCCCGTCCTCGGTCAAATGCGTGACGTACGAATGGCGAATTGAGTGCGGAACTAGATCTTTTGGGAGTTTCAGCGCATCGCGGTAGGCAACGAACCGAGCGTTGATTTCCGAGGGCTTGACCCGGCCGCCCCGTTCAGTCACCCAGAGCGCGGGATGGTCCTCGCAGCCGAAGCGTGGCCGGACGTTCTCGACATAGTCCGCGACCGCCTCGACGGCCCAGTCCATCACCGACAGTACGTTCCGGCGCCGCGGCGGCTGCCCCTTCTTCGCCTTGCCGTAGCGGACGTTGAGCGTCCCGTAGCGGCCGAACTGGCGAGCCTTCGGATTCCGCCCGAAGTCGACCACATCCAGCTTGGACGTCTCGGTCCGCCGAAGCCCCCACCCGTAGATGACCTTGAACAGTGTGGCGTCCCGATAGGCAGCGAGAGCACCCTTGCGCTTTGACTTCACGGCGCGGTCGACCTGATCGTCTGCATAGTCGAAGAAGCGCTGCAGCTCTTCCCGCGTGAACGGCCTCGCCTCCGGGTCACCCTCATAATCCTGCAGGTGAGGGAGAGTGTTCCACTCATGGCAGATAGCCACCGGATGAGTGCCGAAGGCGTCCTCGCAGGCCGATCCCCAGCCATAGCGACCGTCAATGAGGAACTCGGTGAACAGCCGGACGTCGCCCTGGTAGCTGCGGATCGTGGACGGCGCAAGATGTTGCTCACCGGTCAGGTAGGCGGACCACTCGTCCATGTGGGCCGGCGTCCACTGCCACGGGTAGTCGTTCGCGTACTTGAGGAACCGGCAGATCAGCCGTTCCCTCGGGTCGATCGTCTCGTCCTTCAGCCCTCGCGACTTCTGCTGAGCCCGCCACCCCCGCAGCATCGCGTCGAACATCGCGTCCTCGGGACGCAGCTGGACCACCCCTGAGACGAGCTCCAGGTGAGCCGCCCCGGCAAGGGCCACCTTCTGCTGATGCACCACTCCAGACCATCCCTTCTGGAGGGCAGATCATGCATCAAACGGGTTCACCTCGGCAACATGCCTGCTCAGGAAGCTAGTTCGTAGTAGCGTTGAAGACCTTCAGACCCTCGTTGTGCGCTGGAGACCTGCGGCTTCTCGCCCGTCTGACGCAATTCCCGAGGGTCGTTGTAGCCCATCGTGGTGTTGATGTCCTTGTGGCCGCAGATGATCTGGGCGATGTGCGGCGGCATCCCGTTCGCGATGGCGTCGGTGACGAAGATCCGGCGGAAGTCGTGCGGTTGGAAGCGCAGAGGCTTGCCGTTTTCGTCGATCAGGCCGGTGGCGGCCAGAACCTCGTTGAGGGCCTTGCGGATGTTGGCCGGCGAGACGGGCCAGAGGCGGCCGGCGGAGTCCCATTGGAACAGCAGCGGCAGAGGCGGGTTCCAGAGCCTTTCTCGGTCGTCGAACGAAGCAACCAGGGGGATCGCGCCGGATCGGTCGCGAACTCGCCAGACGATCGTGCTCAGGACGTCGGCGAGCTCAGGGCTGACAAGCAGCGCTCGTTCCTCGTCGGTCTTGGACGGGGCGATCTGCAGCAGCGGGACGATCTCTCCGGTGCTGGGGAGTTTGTATTGCGTGATGCTGTGATGGCTGGTCTCCAGCATTTCCTCGATGCGGACGCCGGTGTGGCGAAGAAACTCCACTGCGGCCCAGGCCCAGAAGGCCCGGTGCTCGTCCTGGGTGAGGTTGCGGCGGTGCCCCTGTTGGTCCCAAGCCACCCGGGTGAACCGTAGCGACCCGTGCAGCCGACGACTTCGGCTTGATGAACGTCTCGCCCAGGACGGCGAACTCCGTGCCCGGTTCAGCCTGTTGCAGGGCTTCGAGCCGCACCCGAGCATCGTGGAGCCGCTTGGTCACGAAGTCGACCAACGTTGGCAGGACCGGAAGCCGTTCACGTGTCCGTCTCCGGGATCGTGACTGCCGCTGCTTCTCGTGTTTGGCCGTCCCGGGTCTCTTCCGCGCTGATGGGGCAGCGGACGGCCCAAGGTCCCCAGCGGGCAGGATCTTCCGCGGCCCACTGTGCGAGGTCGCGGTAGAACGCGCGGATGAGCATCAGGACCGAGATGTAGGAGATCCTCGGCTTGGTCGTCTCGATGACGGTGCCGTCCGGCTGCTTCTTGCGCTCGGTGATGGTGCGGAAGCGCTCCTTCCAGGCGGTGGCGATGTCACCTGGCAGGTCGATCGAGTCGATCCCGGGGTGGTAGCGCTCAAGGTCGGCCCAGAAGTTGTTGGCCAGCGCCCGGGAGAGGTTCTGCAAGGTGCTGTAGTCGACGCTGGGCTGTCGTTCCTTGAGGTAGTCGACGATCAGGTTGCGAACGGGCCGGCAACGCAGGTGGAAGCGGTCGACCAGCTGCTCGACGGTCAGCTGACCCGGTCGCAGACTCCGCAGGCGCAGGCTCACCGGCGCGTCCTCGGGGAAGATCTCCAACTGGCGGAGCCAGGTGTAGAAATGAGTATGGACGGCACCTTTGTGGCGAACTCCGTGCTCGATCAGACGGAGTTCGAGGCAGTCGCCGACGGTGATGTCGCGGACACCCCCACCTTTGGCGATCATGATGCGGATGATCTGGCTTTGTGCGGTCGCCGCGTTGGTCGATGCCCAGACGTCGTCGCCCAGGAGAGCGGCGAGCTTGGCAAAGCCTGCGGGGTCGCGGTGGTCGGCAACCGCGTTCCGCAGGTGCAGTGACGGCCGCATCGCGACCAGCCAGGGCAGCTCGGGACGGATGATGTCGTAGGCGAACAGGATGAGCTTGCCCGATGCCAGGTCAGGTCGCTTGGCGTTGGGAACTGGGCGGCCCTGATGGTCGGTCCAGGCGGTGCCGGTGGACATCCACTCAGCTGGGTCCGAGCTCGGGGCGGAACTGGCCTGCCAGCGTTCCTGCCAGGTGGAGCCGGGGAAGTTCTCCAGCGCGTCAGGATGGCGGCCGCGCCTCGCCGTCGGGAGGACCACTTGTAGCTGCCGTCCTGACCTCGGCGAGGGAGAGGGATGCGGCCGAGGATCTCCTCGCGGGGCAGGGCCGTCGCCGGCCAGGAGACGGCCGCCACCCGCGGCGGGAAGCGTTGCAGCAGGGCCGCCTGTGCCTCCGCCGTCATGTCCGTGATGGCCACCGGTTCTGGACGTGTAGCAGGCAGAGCGGCGGTCGTCATGAACGGCCTCCGAACAGGATGCTCAGGGACTCGGGTTTGTAGCCGGGTGCAAGCGGCGGAGGCGCGGGCTGATGCTGACGGCGCTCGAAGTGAGCCAGGATGCTGCTGACGACCTCCTCCTGGCGCGGGTTGAGATACCGCTGAGTGGTGCTGAGACTCTGGTGGCCAAGGACCCATTGGACGTTGACGAGGGGCATCTGCGGGTCCTGGGCCATGCGGTAGGACGCGGTGTGCCGAAGATCGTGAAGCGTCCAGTTCGAGCCTAAGAGCTTGTTCGCGCGGACGAACATCGCCCGCGCGGCGTGATATTCCAGAGGCCGCCAGGGACGCCGCAGGGTCCACCACAGCGGCTCGCGCTTGCCGCGGGGAAGCCCTCGCCGCCACGTCTCCTCTTGATAGAGGCGCAGCCAGACGAAGGCGTCGATTGAGACGGGCAGTTGCTGATAGTCGCGGCTGCCCTTGCGGACCACTCCGATGAGCTGCTCGCCGGGCAGCGGGTTGCCCTGCCTCGTGGTTAACAGCTCGTCGGCTCGGGCCCCGGTGGAGACCCAGAACGCCAATAAGGCTCGACCACGGTGATACTTCAGCCCGGCGAACAGCTGGTCGAACATCTCGTCCGGCACCCGTCGCGGGATGCGGTCGGGCACTTTGGGCCGGTAGCGGCCCCGTCGCTCGCCCCGGAATGGCTTGCGCGGATCGTGATGGGCATGGGCCCGACGCCCTCGCCGCGAGCGGTCCAACGGGAAGGGATTGATGATCGGGCCTGTGCCCTCATCCAGGTGGAAGTCGTAGAAGTTCCGCAGCACCGTCTCCGCGTGGGCGCGGGTGGTGGGCGCGTACTTCGTTCCTGGTGACGGCTTGCCGGTGATGGGATTCGGCGTACCGGGTTCTGCCCTCCTCGACGACGGAGAGCCTGGTGTGGTGGCCCCACGCTGCTTGAGTCGCCAATGAACGCGAACCGGCTTGTCGGCGATCTGCATCCATCGGGCGAAGTCCTGCGCTTCCACCCTGGTAGCTCGGTCCCATGGCACCTCCAGGACCCACAGAAACCGCCACCATCGCAACAAGTCCAAGGCGTACGAGCGGATCGTCGTCGCCGGCTGGCCCCGCGCCTGCATGTCCGCGAAGTACACGGCTGTCGGCTCGATGCGTTCGCCTGCCGGGTCAAGCAGCCGGTACGGCTCCCATGTATCCCCGGTCTCGACTAACCGACCTGTCTCGGGCAGCACGAGAGCCGCCAAGTCCCTCTCAGGGACCGCTGGTTCAGGCATAGTCGGGGAAGCTAGCAGGACCCCATCTGACCTGCCAATTTCTCTAGATTAGTTCAGTCAACTCACCGGGACTGCCACTTCGCCCACCATCCAGATCCGGGCGGGTTGCCCCACGTGTGCGGGCGCTGCGCCCGGGTGTCGGCGACGGCTGAAAAGTGGACCAGTAGCGACGCTTGGGTTCTAACGCTTGTCGCAACATTCCTTGATCATTAGGGGTGTGTTGAGGCGAGGCGGGGACGCAAGCGCAGGCTGGAGCTCGAGGCTGAGTACTGGCGCCTTCTGGCGGCCGGGGTGGGTAGTGTGGAGGCGTGCAGGCGACTTGGGATCGGACGGAAGACGGGCTACCGGTGGCGGGCGGAGAACGGCGGGCTGCAACCCGACTATCTGCCAGAGACATCCCGGTCAGGCCGGTACCTGTCGCTGTTGGAACGCCGCAGGATCGCCTCATTGCGCGAACGCGGCCTGACGGTCCGGGAGATAGCTGGCCTGCTCGGACGTGCACCATCGACGGTGAGCCGTGAGTTGCGGTGCAACAGCCGCCCACATGACTACGGCAGATATGACGCCGACCTGGCTCACCACCGTTGCCGCGAACGGGCCGGGCGTCCTAGACGCGCCAAGCTGGCCACGGATCCCGAGCTGAAGGCCGAGGTGCAGTCCAAGCTCGATCTGGAGTGGAGTCCGGAGCAGATCGCCGCCCATCTGCGGGCCCACTGGCCCGAGCACCCCGATCGGCACCTTTGTCACGAGACCATCTACCGAGCCCTCTACCAAGGTGCCAAGGGTGGCCTGAGCAGGACCTTGACCAGGAAACTCCGCACTGGCCGGCCCCTACGAAAGAAGCGTCGCCGCCCTGACCAGCGCATGCCCAGATTTGTCGCACCCGCCGTCCTCATCGCGTGCCGACCAGCGATCATCGAGCTGCGCGAGCGTCTCGGCGACTGGGAAGGCGACCTCGTCGTGGGCGCCCGCAGCCAGTCCGCCGTCGCCACCCTCGTCGACCGACGCACTCGCTATCTTCGCCTGGTCCCGCTGCCTGAGGGGCACTCGGCCGGCCAGCTGCGTGATGCCCTCATCGCCAGCCTCCGGAAGCTGCCGGAGGAAGCCCGTCGCAGTCTCACCTGGGACCAAGGCTCCGAGATGGCCCGCCATCATGAACTGGCACCCTATTTCACCGACGGCATCTTCTTCGCTCGCCCGGGCAGTCCCTGGGAGCGGGGAACGAACGAGAACACCAACGGCCTGATCCGGCAGTACCTGCCCAAGCGCACGAACCTGTCCATCCACACGGCTGACGACCTACGCGCCATCGAGCACCGACTGAACAACCGACCCCGCAAGACACTGAGTTGGCAGACCCCAGCGCAAGCATTCGCCGCAGCTCTGTCAGTCTGAGCCTGCAACGTTGCGACGATCATGCGAATCCGCCTTAGAACCCAAGCGCCGGAACTGGGTCACGATTCACGCGTCGCCGACACACGGGATGGTTCCAGACGCGGATCAGCCGTACCTGAAGGCGGCTGTCGAGGGGCGCGCCGCGGCGAGCGTGCCCGATTCGCGTTTGCCGGATTCTTCCGGGGATGGCCGGCCCTTTGGGGCGGGGAGGAATGGGACTCCTGCGGAGGAGGGCAGAGGTGGCCGTTTCGCCGCTAGGGCGGAACGGTGTCCACCGCACGACCGGTGAGCTCCAGTACGGCCCAGCCCTCCCCTGACCGGACGCCGGATCCAGGCCACCGAGGTCAACGGGAATGCTCCAGGGTCCATGTCCTGACGGTCTGGCGGGTCTTGAGAGAAAACAGCTTGCAAGTGCACTGGACACGCCGGCCTAACGAGCTCGTGCATGGTTGGCGGTGGCGTGTCGAGAGGTGCGGCTCTGCCCGGGGTTCACATTCGCTCATCGGCCATGAGGGTGGCGGTCTGCTGGTGTGACAGCAGCCCGGCGACGGCCTGAATGGTGTCGGTCATGTGCTCGCGCCGGCCGTGGTGACGGGTGAGAGCACGCCAGTTCTTGAGGTGTGCGATGCCGTGCTCGACCCGGATGCGCCGGGATGAGTGGGCCTGGCGCTGGCGTTCGTAGATCTCCTCGTACCAGTCCGGAGCGTTCTTCTTGAACTTGCGGTGTGGTGGTGTCACCACTCGGCCGCCCGTCTGAGCTCCCAGTCCCTGGTAGCCGGCGTCGGCGAGGATCTCCACGGCGGGCCCGCCTGCAAGGAGCTTGACCAGGCCTAACTGCCGGGCGTGTGTGATGTCGGCACAGCTGGCCGGCTGAGCCGGGCTGCAGAACAGCAGCCTCCCCTCGGCATCCGTGACCACCATGGACTTGACGGCGTTCTGCTTGTTCTTGCCGGAGATGAACTTCTCCCGGTCCTTGCGTCCCGCGGCAGGCCTGCGAACCCGGATCTCCGTGCCGTCGATGATCCCGGTCTGCCCGCTGGATCCGAGATGGTCGATGACCTCGGCCAGGGTCCGCAGCCGGACGCCGGGCGCGATGGTGCAGCCGCGGATGGCGAGCAGTGGTCGCACCTCACCGATTGCACGCGTGATCGTGGAACGGTCGACACCGAACCAGCAGGCCAGCACGTCGTGGGTGGCACCGTGGCGCAGGTGGACGAGGGTGGCCAGCAGCCGATCGACGAAGACCAGCTTGTGCTTCGCACCGGCGCCCACTGCCCGGCGCCGCGGCCGCGAGGTGAGCGCAGCCCGATGCCGTTCATGCCACAACGGGCCCACCTCCACGACGAGTTCAGCAATCACGTCGGCTGTCAGGCCCGTGATCTGCTGGCTCTGGATAATCGCTGCACTGCCCGGTTCCCCACCACACAGACCATGATCAACGATGACGGTCGCGACACGCCACCGCCAACCATGCACGAGCTCGTAAGGCTTGTCCCGTAAGTGATCTTCAGGCGGGTGGGGACACAGCCGTCGAGGTGCGCATCCATCAAGCGAGGGTGAGGTTGTGCAGGCGGGCAACGCCGAGGATGGCTTGGTGGACCCCCTCTCCTTTGAGCCGGCAGTCGCGGAGGATCTTCCAGGTCTTCATACGGGCGAAGGTGTGCTCGACTCGGGCACGAACCTGCTTGTGGGAGCGATCATGTTCCTCCTTCCAGGACGGGAGCTCGTCACCCTTGCGCCGACGGTGTGGAATGACCAGACCGGTGCCCTGATAGCCACCGTCGGCAATCGTCATCGTGTTGCCGACGGCGGCTTTGGCGCCGGACTCCTCCCACCCTCGGGAATCGTGCCGGTTGCCGGGCAGCGGCCGGCCAACCACGACGACGCGGCGGGTAGCGGCGTCGGTGACCACCTGATGGGCGGTGGAGTACCGATAGTTCTTCGACTGCTCAGCAACTGTGTGGTCGCGGGTGGGCACCAGGGTGCCATCCACGATGAGCACGGTGTTCTTACGGAACCGCTTCCGCGGCTGGAGCGCGAGCATCGGCCCGAGGTGGTCAATGATCCGGTCCGCGGACGACTTGGAGATCCCGAACAACAGGGCAAGCTGCCGCATCGTCAAGTTCGTGCGCCGGTACGCCGTGACCAGCAAGATGCGGTCCTCAAGCGACAGGCTCCACGGGCGACCGCGGTGCAGATCGATGGCCTGCTCGTGCCGTATCACGGCCACCAACTTGCTAAAGCTACGCGGGCTCAATCCGCTGAAGGGAGCTGTCCAGGACGGCGTCGACGCCGTGATCACACCAGCCACGCCGTGATCGTTCCACCCCGGGACGAGGCCGAACGAGTGCCTTCCGCGCAAGGGGCAGCGCCCGACGGTGCTGTGCCTGCTGGCGTGTCCAGTCCAGAATGCTGTCGTGGCCGAGGATAAACAGAGCAGCGTGGAACCGCATTCATTCCTGACGTGCGCGACGGAGGTGGCTCGGCTGCTGGGTGTCGAAGACGTCGCCATGAAGCCGGACGACCGGCACGCCCGCCACCTCGCCCATGCGGTGCGTAAACCGCTGCTCGAACGCGCAAGTCTGCCCGAGGAGTTGTTCGCCCCATTGATGGCGGCAGCCGTGTACGACCCAGACCCCCAGCTTCTGCCGCTGGTTCGTCGAGCCGGCCGTCTACGCGTTCGGACGTCGCCGTGTGATGACAGCAATGGTCGACTACCTACGGATCGGCACGGATGCTGAGCGAGGGGGTGCCGTGCGGGCCTGGTACTGCGCCCATGTGCCTTTGCGCGCAGACCGGTCCCCAGCGTACGGACCGGTGGGGTACGTGATTCCGCCCTGGACGAGTCGCAAGACATCAAGGTTAAAGCGTGTTGCAGAAGGCTGTGATCAGGGCATTTCACTTGTATGCGTGGGGTGTTGAGGGCTGAGCCGGTGTGGGTGGAGACGTTCACTGGA
>NZ_JBIRTX010000051.1:0-13729 GCF_044334895.1 Streptomyces sp. NPDC020681
CCCCACCCACCCCCCCCCCCCCCCCCCCCCCCCCCCCCCCCCCCCGGGGGGGCGGGGCGGGGCCCC
This sequence comes from Streptomyces sp. NPDC020681, assembly GCF_044334895.1. NCBI lineage: Bacteria > Bacillati > Actinomycetota > Actinomycetes > Kitasatosporales > Streptomycetaceae > Streptomyces > Streptomyces sp. NPDC020681. Next base: position 67 of record NZ_JBIRTX010000051.1, read on the forward strand.
CCCCCCCCCCCCCCCCCCCCACCACTGACCGTCGCGCCACCGGTCCCCGACCGCGGGCCGGGGGCAGGGGGAGCGGGTACCTTCGGCCACGCCCGGCCGCCCCGGCGCGGACGCGACTGCGCAACCCTCGATACGGCCGTGCATCGAGGGAGCATCGTGCACCGGCTTCGACACCCCGGGTGCGCACGGTTCACGGGGTGATGAGCGCGCTCAGCGTGCACGGGAAAGGTCTGCACAGTCGCCGGCGGGCGCACGCCGAAGGAGCGTTGAGCGGCGGCAGGCGGGCGGTGTTTGTCGGATCGTGACCCGTGGTCGCGCTCTTTGGTCGGAGTTCTGGTCGGGGCTGTGGGGTGGGCTCTCGGCATGACCACTGCGCAGACTGTGTATGTGCTGTTCGCCCACGAGCCGTACTACCCGCCACCGAATGCCCAGGAGATCAACGCGACGCTCGTCGCGGGCGCCTCCCTTTCGCACCCCAAGGTTCGGCAGCCCGACGGGATCCGCATGCACCGCCTGTTGTCCCGCGGCCGGGCCGACGGCGAAGTCGTTTCCTTGGCCACCCTCACTCACGAACTGAACGGCGGCTCCGACTGGCACCGCATTGGCGACTGGGAGCAGGTCACTTCAGCTGTGCTGACCCTCGTCCGTACCGGCGGTGCGACGGCCTGAGCCTCGGCATGCCCGCGATCGACCGCGCCCTCATCTGCAGCGGACCGCAGACCAGGGTGCGCACCCTGGCTGCACGGGGCGGACATCCCACCGACTACGGCCCGTTGGACCGCGCGGCTGTGCTGTCGCGCATCAAGGAGCAGCTCGACCGGATCGTCCGGCAGGGTGGCCCGGTGTGGCCGGGCGACGGGCTCCGGCCCGCATCCTGACGCGTTTGGTCGCTGTGGTGCGTGTCGCGATGGCCGGTCCGCGGCGGCGTGTGCCGCCGCGGGGCGAGGTGGCTGGCCCCGCCATGCCGGCCATCGGGCGGTCACCTGGCCCGCTCGGGGGATCAACAACCCCATAGCCAGATGCCGCGTTCAGGTCAGCGGGATGCGGATCCCGCTGAGGATTCATTATCGCCCGCGTGCCGCAGCCTGTTCCAGGATGCGGCGCCGTCTCCAGCCGCGGCGGGGCCGGCCGCGGGAACTGGGGATCTGGCCGTCCGTGTCTTTCAGGAGTGGCAGGTTGCCCTGGGAGAGGGAGCTGCTGAAGGTGTTGACGCTCTTGAAGCCCAGGAGCGCGGCCGCCTCGGCCGCGCCGAGCAATTCATCCGGATCCCCGTCCGCGGAGACGGCGGGGAGTTCGGGAGCGTTGCGTTGCACTCCGCTGCGCCGGCCTTTGCCGGGACGTGCCGCCAGCCAGTCGGTGATCGTCCTGCGGTACCAGGACAGTCGACGCCACGGGCGCTCGGCAGTTCCGAGGTGCTCGACTTTGTCGGGTTCGGGGAAGTAGCCCGGGTGATCGCGCAAGTAGGTGGTGATCTGGTTCGGATTCTTGTACCCGAGGAGCGTCGCGACCTTACTGGCGTTGAGGAGTTCGTCCGGATCGCCCGCCGCGGTTGCCTGGCTCAGGTCCTGCAGCCGCGACTTCTCCCGGGCCTCGAACCACTTCGCCACCTCGGCGTGGTCCCATTCCTGCTTCCGCCCTTTGGCACGGGGGGCCGCCGGGAAGCCGGTGTTCGCGCGGTCGGAGTGCAGCGCGTTCACCCGGCCCGGGCTCAGCCCGAACTCCTGGGCGATCTCCGCGGAGTCGACGTAGCGGGGCGACGGCTTCGAAGCCATGGCAGCAGCATCCATCCGGCATAGGGCAAGGCGTTCTTCGCTCATAATGGCAGAAGATGGAGTGCGGGGTCCAGCCGGCCGGCGCTGCTTCCTTGGCCCCGGCCGGGGGACCGGCCGCCCGGCCTCGCCCCTACTCGGAGATGAGGCTCACGCCGCGGTGCGCGGCGATGTCGACGAGCGTCTCGTACGCGAGCGCAGCCGGAGTCTCCTGCCACTGCACGAGGGCCAGGAGCCCGAGGGCCTCTTCGCGGCCCGTACCTGCAGGGGCCGGGTACGCGGCGCGGCGGCACTCCTCGAGCAGCTCGCTGAATGAACTGGTGCGGTGCCGTTCGGTCATCGCCATGCGGATCTCGGTCAGGCCGTCGTGATACAGGTCGTGCCCTTCTCGAAGGAGCTCGAGCAGGGCGTCTGACCCGGCCGCCGGAGCTTGGGCGGCCAGGTCCATCAGGCGCTGGGGTGAGGTCGTCATCATCGTCATTGTCTCTCGTCGGGCGACCGACGGTCGGGGAAGGTCAACGGCCGGGCTTCCGGCGCGGTGGCGGGCACGGCGTGCATCCGGCGAGCGCGGCGCGGACCCGTCAAATTCGGGCCCGTTGTCGGGGCAGACGATGCCGGGGTGGCTCCGGCCAGCCTCGGCCGAACTTGCCGTTGTCGCACGCGTACTCCGCCCGGTCGGGGATGCGGTTGCCCTGCGCGGGGGTGGTCATGCAGCCAGCAGCCCGGCTGACATGGCGGTGCGGACGGCCGCGCCGGAGGGGGTTGCGAGGTAGAGCACGGCAGCCCCTTCCGGGCGCGTCGAGGGCGGTGAGTCAGGTGGTGGGGAGGCGGAGCTGCTCGCCGGTCACTTCCCTCCATTCGGCAGCGCAGCGGGGTTGTTCCTTGTTGCGGACGTGCGCGGGCGCGTGACGAAGAGTTCTTCAGCGGTGGGGAACGTCGGGCGCCGGTGGCGGAGCCAGACCCGGGTGCGGCCGAAGCGGGGGTCGTTCTCGACGGGAAAGCTGTGGTGGTCGGAGATGGTGGTGAGCCAGCGGCGGAGCTGGTCGGGGCGGCCGACGTCGACGCGCTCGACGGAGCGAAGCGCGGGTGCCCGCGCGGTTCGGGTCAGTCTTGGAGACCGGGAGGATGCGCCGCACGTGGTACAGGGCCCAGGGGCAGGCCAGTTCGCGTTCGAAGGCTTCCAGACCTTCTGGTCGTCCGCCCGAGCGGGGTCGAACTGCTCCAGGAGGCTGCGCTTGCCGAACAGGCGGGCGTTCGGGTTGAGCGCGACCGCCGTGTACTCCAGGCGCAGCACCCTTCCGGCGATGTCCGGGTGCCAGCGCATCCTGTCCAGGTGGGCGGGCAGCGCGCCCACCTGAACAGGGAAGCAGCAGAAGGTGCAGTACGACTTCTCTCACGGGACGCCGAACCGCTCGCGGAGGTAGTCTTCGCACTTCTGCCGTCCCCAACCCCATTCAATGAGCGGGTAGACGCCGGTTGCGCAGCGGACGTGATGCGGCGGCCCGGTCGCTGAAGGCATGGCCAACTTCGTCGGCGTTGAAGCCCATCAGCTGCCGGAACGGCTGGCTAATGACGCTGCTGATCCAGCGGTCGCCCACTTCGCCCTGATGCTGCTTCTCTGCACTAAGTCAAGTTCGCGGGGCGATGGAGTGGATCCGGGGGCGTCTCATTCTCCTCCAAGAGCCTTCCAGACGTGGTGACTTCCTGTGTGCCAGGTGCCTGGCGCCGGACTGTTGATCGTGCGATGGTCGCTCCGAATCTGCAGTGCGGCCTCGGCTCGGGCAGCCTGAACCGCAGCTTCGATGACGAAGTAGCGGCCGGCCTCGTAGTCGTCCTGGGTCAGGGTCTGCTTCTGTGCCTCGGATAGGTGGAAGTGATATTGGTTCTGCTGCCCCGTGTAGTGACGGCGAACGTGGGGACAAAGAACCTGGAACCGCGCGTATCGGCTGTAGTCGATGCCGAGAGCGATGATTCGCATGGCGACCTGCATGTTGCCGACGGCCTGAGTAAGCGGTTCGAATGCCCGCTCCAGAGGGTCTGTTGCCGTGCTCATAGGCACTTCGATGGTGGGTCCGAACCTAAATGGTTGCCTGGTGTCGTAGGTACTGCGCTCACCGTAGTGATCGAGTAGCTCGGTGAAAGCGATCATGAGACCGGCCATCGCCATCGGTAGTGCTCCGGCGTCAGCATGACTTTGTGCATCGCGGAGGATGCTCGTGATCTTCGGCTGAGAAACAAGGTCAAGCATGTCAACGCCGTCGAAGCCGACTCCGAAAACCATTGGGACTGCGTCGGTAAAGAAGGTCGCGGTGTCTGAGCGCGACTGTTCGATGGCGCTCTTAGAGGGGAAGGTGCCGTGATGCTTGAACTGGACTCGGAGGTTGTTCATGCGATTCATGGCAGCCTTGCTAGGCAGAGCGGCTTGGCCCGGCATGCCAGATTGAATCTCGCTCCAGTAGCCGATAAAGGTGACGCTCTTCGACAGTGAGACCCCGAGATGGTCTGCAGCGAGCCGAAGGAATTGTTCGACAGCGTCATGGAAGGACAGCACCGCAGTGGCGGATAGCGGTTCGGGCTGACGCGCCTGTGTCTGTCCCTGGTCGTAGAGGAATCGGACGAAAGCCAGTCGTTCGATCTCAAGCGCAGTCATCGGTGACGACACTGAGCCTCCCGTTTAGCTAGACACGGTAACTGTGGGCTGGTGAAACACCGACGGCCGCCTCACTGGCCCTTGTCGCCAGTGCGGTGGTCGTCGTTGTGCCCGTGGCGGAGGGCTCAGGACTCATCGATCTTGTTGAGCAGGCGCATGAGCAGGTCTGCCAGTAGGAGGACCTCGGCTGCTTCTGTGGGGTCGGTGTAGTCGACCCGGCGGTGGCTCGGTGGGTTCTTGAACAGGCCTATGGCGCCCTTGAACAGTTCCATCATGCCGACGGCCTCACCTCCGTCGACCGTGGAGTCGGACAGTGGTCCGGCGGCCTGATCTCCCTTGCCGGGCCGGAACGCTTGCTGCATGAGGGCGGTGCCCGTGAGGGAGTCCGGGAGTCCGGCCATCGTCCGGACGCGAAGCTCGACCTCCTTCATCGCCAGCAGCGCGGCGGCTTCAAAGTCTCCTCGCAGGAACTGTGGCCGCGCCTTCGCCTCGAGAACTGGAACGAGTTCGATGTCAAGTCGCTGAACGGCTCGAATCCACGGCAGTCCTCGGTCGAGCGCGGCGTGTCCCTGACGGCTAACGAGGAAGGAGCCCGGTGAGTCCTGCTGGACGTTCCAGACCACCAGCCCTCGGTTGAGCAACCATGTCCATGCCTCCGTCAATGCCAGAACGGCGTCCTGGCTCTGCTGGTAGGCGACCCGAGCGTGCTTGAGCCAGTTGTGCCAGTTCCACTCATTGTTGTCCCGAGCGTCCTTGAGCACTCGCAGGGCAAGATCGTCGACTGGCAGGGCCACGATCTCGTCCGCTTCCAAGGTCCAGTCAGTGCCCAGAGACATGCGCTCTCCTGCTTTTGAGGGCTGTGACAGCAGCTCATGGTGTGCGAGGCCGGGGCAGGCCCAGATCCACCGGACGCCGGGCCATTCGGGCCGCGTCGGCTTGCTTGGTACGGAGGAAGGTCAGGGTGATGTTGATGCCGTCGATCTCTCCGAGCCGCCCTTCGCTCTCAGCTCGCTGCCGCCGCTGAAGTAGATCCTGCTCCAATTCGGCCAATCGTGTGAGCATTTTCGGGTTGACCTGGAGGCCGGGGGCGTCGATGAGCCCGCAGCACACGCCACACAGGCAGGTCGGGTCGTAGGTCTGCGGGCGGGCCTCGTACTGGTCGTTGAAGTAGTCGGCGCTGCGGTCGGGGAAGCTGGCCAGGATCAGGTCGCCGCTGACGACGTCGCCGGCCATCATGACGCGCGCGGCGGCGGGATCGCCGAGCAGGGGAGCGTGGTCGGCGTCGTCCGGGTAGGCCCGTGACAACGACCGGATAGAAGCCGACGGGCTGTGGCATGGCAGGGCTCCTTTCGGGCGTGAGGGCGCACGAGGCGTGGGGCGAGGGCGTGGGTCCAGGGGCCGCGGGGCCGGTCAGGTGCGGCCGGTCCCCGCGGCGGGGGCGGGAGTTGTGGCGTCGGGGGCGAGGCGGTGCCAGCCTCGCGGCGCTGCTCGGTCCACCAGTCCGGCGTGCCGCCCCCTGCTGGTGTGGGGCGTTGCGCCGCCGGAGCCGCAGGGGTGAACCCCCCTCCCGCCTGCAACAACGTCAGGACTTGGGGGGCAGCCAACCCCGCCCGGCGGCAACGGTGCGGATGACGGCCACGGCTTCTGCGGCGCTCAGGCGCGACAGAGGTATCTCGGCGCCTGCCCTCCGGTGTCTCCTGGACGCGCATTGCGGGCACGCTGGAGCCGTCCCAGGGCCGGTGGAGAACGATCACATGGTTCTCCACCGTGAGTCCCGGTACGGCGGCGATGATTCGCTCCGTCAGTTGCAACCGCCGGGAATTGGCTTCGGCGTGCTGCGACTCCAGTTGGCGGGCCTGGCGGAGGGCGTTCTCGTAGTCCGGGAGCAGCCGTCGGCGGATCAGGTCAGCGGTGTAGGCCGCATTCCAGAACTGGGCTGATGTCAGGACGATGGACAGGTTGGGGTAGTGCCTGGGGCCGTCGGCGGTGAGCGGCATCTCGACGATGTAGGACTCGCTCTTGCTGCCATCGGATCGCAGGTGAATGGGACGTCCCTCGCTGCCGGCCATCACAGATGGCCGAGAGGCCCGGGGACGGCTCTCCGCGGAACTCGTCGCCGAGCAGATGGGCGATCTCTTCGGCGTGGGTCTCAACCTTCGTGCGCATGGTCATGTCTGGCTCCTCGAAGAGGGGTTGAGGGGGTGTGGTGTCGGCGGCAGCTCCCTGAGCGCGCCGACACCTGCTCTTCGCCCACGGAGGTCCTGCTGGTCGCGCCGCGGTGGGCGTCCCGGTGGACCGGGCTGGGGACTAGATCGGGCGCCCGTCGAGGGCGCTGAGGTCGATCTCCACGGTGCCGGAGCCCCGCGCGCTGACGTGGAACACGTCGGCGGTGGATTCCGGATCGAGCTGCTTCTGCCGCGCCTGGCGCGCCGCGTCCTCGGGGCTGTCCGAGTCGATCTGCGTGGTCCAGGCAACCGTGTACTCGGGCATGCGGTCAGTCCTCCGGCGACGCGTAGCAGGACAGCGCCTTGGGGATGTTCCACGCGTAGCTGAGATGGCCTTCGGACGGTGTGCCGCCGGGGTTGTCGGCGTCCGCGGTGTCCTGCTCGACGAGAGCGCTCGCCTGGTCGGCGAGCTGGCAGAGCGTCGCCATGTCCTGGCCGCCGGGCCATTGCCAGGCGGTGCCGTGGAGGGCGGTCCAATGCCATGCGCCGGTGGAGTTGGTCCACTCGACCATGCGACGCCAGTTCCCGGCGCTGGGCTCGCGGTGGATTCCTGGCGCGTGATTGGCGGGCTGGAGCCGCCAGTCGTGCGCGCCTTTCAGCCTTGGGTCTTCGCCGTGTTCGTGCAGCGCTTGGAGGACGTCGGCCGGCAGTGCCCACAGGGCTTCCGGCTCTGTCGGCAGGGCGCGGTTCGCGTTCTGGTTCATGGCGTCCTCGTCTGTACGGGGCGGTGTGCGGTCTGTTTGTGATCGCGGATGGCGGCAACGGCCGCTGTCGTGTCGGCGGAGAAGTCCCGGGTTTCCGCTCGGTGGAGTTCGTGGGCGGTGCCGCTGGCGTCGACGTACATGACCAGCCATCCGCAATGGTCGGCGGGGGCGTGGTCGATCAGGGTCTCTGTGTCGCCGGTGGCGCAGACCCACAGCAGGGTGTCGACGGTGATGGAGTCGCAGCCGGAGCTGGCGTGGTGCTCAAGGTGTGCGCCGATGCCCGCGGCGGCGAGTGCGCTGACCATGAGCTGTCCGGCGGTCTTGTGGGGGGCGGGACGGTCGGGGGCGCGGTAGGTGCGGGAGAGCACGTCGTAGCCGTGCGCGGCGAGCAGCTGAGAGATGCGGATGGCGACGTCTTGGGCATGCGTGGTGGTCATCGCGTAGGTCTCGGCGAGCGGTTCCCAGTGGAAGCCGGACTCTTCGAGGAGCCAGATGGCCGCGTCGTCGATGTCGTCCATGGACTCGGGCGCGGCGACCACGCCGAGGTGAGGGTCAACGGTTACGAGGAACACGAGTCCTCCTGTGCTGGTACGGGCACGGGGGTGCACGGTGAGGGCGTTGCGGGGAGCGGGGAGCGGGGAGCGGGGAGCGGGGAGCGGCGAGCGGGGGGTGAGGGGGAGTGCCCGCCCCGGTTCGATATCTATAATAGTGGAACATGATGGGACGTGAACCCCCCTTTCCACCTGGTGTTTTTACTGGTCGCCAGTTGGCGCCACCTCGACCCTGACGGACTTCCCTGCTGGACTCACTTCCGCCGTCACTCGCTGAGGGGGTGCAGCTTCCTCGGCACCGGTGAGGAAGTGGCAGCCGTGGTCTGAGGTGCGGCGCGAAGTGTAGGCCGTCATGACCCGCATACGACAGAGCCCTGGCCTGTCCGCGCCGGGGGGACGCGGGCAGGCCAGGGCGGTGGTGGGGCGGGTGCTATCCGTGGGCGCGGACGAGGAGTGTGCCGATCTTTTTCGGGCCGGGCGGGGCCGGCAGGACGCGAGCGGACGCTGCGGTGAATCCGTGGTCGGCCAGGATCTCCATCCACCGTTCGGGCTCGTAGTCCCAGCGCTTCACGACGAGTGGGTCTTCGTCCTCGGAGCGGTTGATGTACGAGGCCTGGCACCCGTAGCAGCCCTCGACAGGCGGCCGTTGGGAGAACGCCAGGACGCCGCCGGGGCGCAGCCGGTCGCGGATGAGCGGCAGTAGCTCGTCCGGGTCGCTGAACCACAGAGCGCCGAACACGGAGTAGACCGCGTCGAAGTCCTCGGCAGTGTCCGCGAGCAGCTGCACGGCGTCGCCGCGGCGCAGCACCATCCCGTCGACGTCGCCCCAGCGCGCTTCCGCGGCCCTCAGCTGTGCGAGGGACACGTCGACACCGACCGCGCGGGCTCCGAGCGTGGCGCAGTGGGCGAGGTTGCCGCCCTTGCCGCAGCCGAGGTCCAGGACGGTGGCGCCCGCGCCGATGCCGAGGACTTCCGCGCCCGGGCCGTGGTCGGGGTACTGCGTCCAGTTGAACCAGGTCGTCTCACCCTTGGCGTTCGTGGGGCGCCGCTCGGGCTTCTGCTTCGAGTAGGTGTCCCACGCGATGGTGTCCGTCAACGTGCCAGCCTTTCGCCTGCGGCGGGCCGCCCGGCAGGGATAACCGGGCGGCCCGCAGGGTGGGTTACTTCTTGGGGCTGTCGTGGCATCCGGCATGGCACTGGCCGCAGTCGGCCGAGCCGCGCCACAGTTCGCTGTCCACGGTGAGACCTGCGGCGTTCAGGGCAGCCACCGTATTACGCAGCGGCTCGCCCGTCTTGGAGTCGTGCCCATCGGCCTCGGTCTCGGGCACGTGGTGGACGAACCGTCCGACGACCCGCTCACAGAAGTCGGCGTAGTCGACGGTGTGCAGGATGAACGTGTGCCATCCGATGTCGACCAGCTTGCTCGGAACGAGCCGCTGGCCGGGGGCGTGTGCGCTGGCGGCGAGGAAAGCGGCCGTCTGGGCGACGATGCGGCGGGCCATGGGCCCGTCGATCTCGGTGTGCTCATTGACGATGCGGGCGCTGAGCCGCTCTGTCACCTCGGGGTCGACGAGCGAGGCTGGGTCGGTGGTGCCCACGGGACGGTCTAACGCGATGGTCATGCTTCCTCCTGTGTGGACGCTGCCCTCGGGTGAGGGCCTGGCCCCGTCCGCACCGGGTCAGGGGTGCGCCGGTGCGGACGGGAGTCGGTGGGGTGTGGCGACGGGCAAGCGGCAGTCGGTGGGTTCGGCGTGGATGACGAGACGAATGTCGGGGCCGGACATGCGGGGCACCCAGTGGATGAGCCCGTTGTCGGTGTGCTGGCCGCAGGCAGAGCACTCGCCGGTTCCGCGCGGCTCGTCGTCCCACATCGGGCTCATGGGGTGCCCGGCTCTGTGCAGCGGGGGCAGCTGCAGGGCGGGTACGCGAGCGAGAACGGCAGCACGTCAGCCGCCGGGAGCACGGACGCCTTGACGGGCGTTCGCTCCTTCGTCTCCGGGTCGACGCGGTACACGCTGATGGCGAGACCTGGGCGTTCCTTGCCGCTGCCTGTAGTCGTCACGGATTCAAGATGACGGGGCCACAGAGAGTTGCGCGGCGTCAGTGTAGGCGTCAAAGCGGCGACATACGGGGCGTCATTTCGGTGTCATTCAAGGCGGGTTGGAGCTACCGTTCTCCCATGGCCACACCGAACAGCGCACTGCGAGCGGTCCGCATGGGCCTGCTCATGTCCCAAGACGACTTCGCCCGAGCCGTCCGCGAGGCCGGCACCCGCGCGGGCCAGCCCAACGACGCCAACAAGCGGCTCGTACAGCGCTGGGAATCCGGCGCAACCACAGCACCCCGGCCCATCTACGCGCGCGCCCTGGAATACGTCACGGGCCTGCCCATCGAGTCCCTCGGGTTCAGCGGGGTCGTGCCGATGGCACGCGTCTCCGACGACGGGCAGGGCGGCCACGACGTCGAATCCTCCGTGAACGGCATCGCCGCTGCCGCCGCGCCGCAGCCCGAACCGCAGGGCGGACACCGCAACTACTCGGGCGTGTGGCTGTCCCGCTACGAGTACTTCTCCAGCGGCCGCGACTCGGCGTTCACCGGGCAGCACTTCGTGGTCGTGCTGCAGCATGGCAACCGTCTCACGGTCCGCAGTCTGCCCGGCTCGTCCGACTCGCCGCTGACGATGGATCTGGAGATCGACGGCCATGTCGCCACCGGCACGTGGACAGAGCAGACTGCGACCGAGGGCTACTACCGCGGCGCGCGCTACCACGGCGCGATCCAGCTCCTTGTCGAGCCGACCGGGCGCCGCATGACCGGCAAGTGGGTCGGCTTCGGTAAGGAGTTCGACGTCAACACCGGACCGTGGGAGCTCGTGTTCCAGGACGCGTCGACGAACAAGGCGACGCTCGCGGCGTACAACAAGCGGCCCGGCGCCTGATCCCGGACGCGGTGAGCGTCCGGCGCGCGCAGGCCGCGGCCTGGTCCTCGGTGCTGCGGGCTGGGCCGCCGGCTCGCGCGGTCGTCGCCTCACAACGGGTGGGCGTTCTACGGGCGGTGGGCGAGTTCGGCGAGCCGGGCCATGGCGAGCGGCGACGGGGTGAAGAACAGTGCCTGCGCCTGCTCTTCGGTCAGGTCGAGCAGCCGGGCGGCGGTGCGGGGGATGGGCGCTGTCATGCGGTAGGGGCCGACCGCGGCCGGCACGGGTTCGGTGTGCAGGTCGTATCCGGCGAGGTGGCAGACGGCTCCTGCGATGCACAGGGTGATGCCTGCCGGTGGCTCCTTTCCGGCGGGCAGGCGTATCCCGTCGGCGCTGATCGGGCCGACCCATGTGGACTGGTCGTGCATGCCGGGGCGGGCGTTGAGCCAGTCGTAGACCTCGGCGGCGAGCAGCGCCTGATCGTCCGGGGTGAGAGACACCGTGCGGACGCGGGGGGCTCCGTTGTGGTCGCTGTCGTACTGCGCCCGCTGGATGCGGCGCAGCCGGTCGGACTCGGGGCAGTTCTGTACGGTGCCCTGCCATCCGTCGTCCATCAGGACGCTGGGACCGGGCTTGCCGCAATCTCCGCAACTCTGCTCGTGGTCGTGGGCGGCCACTTGGGCGGCGACGTAGGCGCTGGATGTCGCGCCGTTCGCGCGGGAGGCGAGGGTGAAGATGCGGTCCATCGGGTCTCCAGGGGTCGTCGAGGGCATGCGTGCCCGGCTCGCGAGGCGTGGCGAGTGCCGTCGGCGGGTCTGAGGGTGAGCGAGGGGGTGGTGAGGGGCAGGGCCCCTCACTCACGGAACTAATAATAGTGGAACTATGGGTGGTGTGAACCCCCCGTCCCACCAGCCTGCTCGGGCGCGTCGCAGTGCGGACGGCCGTGCCCGGTAAGGGCGTTGACGACGTCGGCGGAGCCCTCCACCCGGCACGCGCGAACAGACGCGAGCAGCCGCGCCGCCCTGCGGGGATACCCGGCGCCTGAGTCGGCGTCGCCCGAGTTCAGCAGGAACACCGCGCGGCCCATGCTGTATGCGGCTCGGGCGGCTTCCAGCGGCACGGTGCTGGGGTCGGGCTCGGGCTCGACCAGCACGACGGCGCGCGTGAGGGCAGCGAGGAGCCGCCCGGTGGCGGCCAGGGTGTCTGCGCTGGTCGGGGTTCCGGGCCGGTAGGCGCTGACGGCCACCCCGCCCCGATGCACGACGCGGTGGAGCAACTCGGTCTGGTTGTAGGGGTGGCAGCGGTCCAGTCCGCACGGGAGCACAGCCAGAACGGGAGCCGGTTCGGCGTGTACGGCTCGCTGAGCGGCATTGGCGATGCCGTATGACAGGGCGGTGGCGACGGCGTGCCCGGCGTCCGTCAGATCGCGAGCGAGTTGTCCGGCGGTGGCGTTGCCGCTCTCGCTGGCGTTGCGACGCCCGGTCACGGCTACAGCGCGGGCAGAGAGTTCGGCCAGGTTCCCGGTGCCGCGGACCCAAAGCCCCAGCGGGCAGGCGTCGCCGAGCGTGTCCAGGGCGGTGGGCCACATGTCGTCACCGGGGATGACGAATTCGGCCGTGAGCCGGGCTTTGGACAGCTCGGCCTCAGGCCGGTACGCGGCAAGGCGGCTGCGGGGATCGGGAGCGGTGAGCCGCTGCCACAGGGCGGCGGCACCGACGCCGGCCAGGCCGGCGGCGACTTCGTGGGGGCGGTAGAAGGCGGCCAGCGCGGCGCGGGCGGCGCGCTCACTGAGGGGCGTGGGCGACAGGGACACAGGAACCTCCGTAGGGATCGGCGGAATCGGGCGAGGATCGTGCGGCGCGCCTGCCCGGGGGGCACCGTGCGCCGAACGCGCACGGTCACCCTCGGTCCTCAGGCGCGCAGGGGCGGGAACGGTGGCGGTCCGCCTGCGTTGCGGGCGGCGCAGTCCTTCAGCCTCGGTGCGCCAGTGGTCGAGCCTGCGGCGGTAGAACGCTGCGGACTCGTCGTGGATCTCGGCCCAGTGCGGCAGATAGTCCGCGCGGTGCGCGAGGCTTTCGCGGGTGGGGGCGAGTACGAGGGCGAGCAGCGGACTCGGCTGAGCGACGCACCAGCGGGCGGCCTGCCACCATGCGGCGGTCACGACGCAGGCGTCTCGGCGGTGGCGGGTGGCGTCCTGCTCGCTGCGGCGCATGTCGGCTTCGGCTACAGGGATCATCTCGGCGAGCCACTTACGCAGTCGCGGTGTCTGGCGCCGTCGGGCTACGGCGAACAGCCGCGACAGATCGGGGCGGCGGGCGTAGTCGGCGGCGATCGCGCGCATCACGGCTTCGAGGGTGTGGGCCGTCTTCGGGGAAGCGTCGCGGTCTTCCATGTCCCGGATGCCGCAGGGGGTCAGGCTCCATCCCCATTCGCTGTCGGCGGGTTCGTTCAGCAGGCGCACGATGTTTCCGGTGTAGGCGCGGCGGCTACTGCGGACGCGGGGCAGCGGCTCGGTGGGGAACTCCTCGATCGCGTTGGCGGATCCGAGACTGACGCGTACGGCGTCGAACTCGTGCCACTCGCTGGGGCGGTGGGGGCAACAGCGTGCATGGTCCCCCGGACGGCTCCGGTGAGCGTGTAGCGGATCGCGCCGGTGTCATCGGGATCGGCGGCGGTGATGCAGACGGTTCCGGATGCGGTCGGCAGGCTGAACACGGGCGGGCTCCCTGGGGTATGGGTCGGTGGCCGGCGCCCGGGGGGGGGGGGGGGGGCCCGCGGCCCCCGGGGGGGTAGGGGGGGGGGGGGGGGCGGGGGGGGGGGGCGGGGGTGAGAACGGCGGGGGCGGGG
>NZ_JBIRTX010000052.1:0-13451 GCF_044334895.1 Streptomyces sp. NPDC020681
GCGCGCGGTTCGCTCCGCGAACACATCGCGCCGGCGCTACGCGCCGGACCAATTACCTTGCTCCGCAAGGTAATTGACGCTGCGTCACTCCGTGACGCAGGAATTTGGAAATGCTCCGCATTTCCAAACAGAATTCGCTCCGCGAATTCAGAAAGGCGCGGGCTAGAGAGAGGGGCACGCCGCGTATCCGACTGACTAGCCGTCAATCCAGTATCAGTGGAAAAGGAATTGTGGATTTGCAATTCTAATGCAAACGCCAGGATCGTTAAGGGGAAGCTGTCCCCATCTCGACCAGAACTGAGGTCAGCTGGAGCTGCCCGCAGCTGTCTCTTGGGCTGTCTGCGCGGAGGCTCCGCCGACGCGCAGCGTGAGACTCCGCCCCGGTCCCCGAGGCCGCCGCGCCGACCACGCCCCGCCCTTCTCTCTTTTCTTCAACGGGCGTGGGAGCAGGGGCAGCAGAGGGGATGTCAGACCTCCGACCATGAGTGATTTTGTCTTTGACCTGCTGTTTTGCTCGGCCGGCTGGAGGGGTCCTGCAAGAGGTGTTGCAAGAGGTGTGGGAAGAGGTGTGGCAAGTGCCGTGGTGGGATTCCTCGGCTGGTTTCGGTGTTGTGTGCCTCCATCCGTAGAGCGTACAGTTATCTCTGTCGATATCGACGGCAATCGGTCTCGACAGTCAACCCACCAGCCCTCAGCGGGCATTCAGGAGGGAACACCCTTGAGTGAGGAAGTAGCCGTATTTCCGGCCGAGTTGAAGCCAGCGCGCAGGGGGCGCGTTGCGTTGGAGGAGTTCACGCGTCTGCGTGATGTGTCGGAGCCGATCACGGTAGAGGGGTGGATTGCGCAGGCGCTTGTCGCAGTCGACGCGTATGCGCGTGATCTGGGCTCCCCTTGCTTCCGTGTGCAGGCGGAGCAGGATATGGCGGATGCGCTTTCCCTTCTCGGGGATGTGGCAACCGATGTGCTGCATTTCATGGATGGGCGAGTACAGGCAGGCATGTTGGCAAACGGTGCATCCGACATTGCTGATGGGGGTGCGTGGGATCGTCCGGCCAATCGTTGTGCCGGAATCCCCGAATTCCCCGACGTCGTTGCTTTCCTTGCAGCCCTGTCCTGCGGGTGTGCGGCTATGTGGGGTGGCGAGACGACGGCGTGTGAGCTTGTCGAGTCGGCGCTCTCCCGCTTCGGCATGGAGGCCGAGGATGCGCGCTGGGGGCGCATCCAGTATCTGCGTGATGAGTGGCTCGCCGACCGTCTGTGAGCCCCCTGTGGCGGGGAGGGGCGGCAACCCCTTCTCGCCTTTCAACCCACCTGCGAGAAGGAGAAGTTCGATGATGGACCTGGAGCGGGCCCATGAGGTCCTGCGGTTGGTTCTGACCCGTCTGGGCACCGGTACCCACGTGCTCACGCTGGGCCGTTCGTGCGGCTGTGTGGCCTCGTTCGCGACGGAGCCTGTCGCGGCGGAGGCGGATGCCGTGGTGGTGGAGGAGACCGTGTTCGTGCGCGGCTTCTATCTGCTGCTGGCGGATGCGTTGACGGCGGATGGCGGGACGTCGGGTTTGACGGCCCGCACAGTGAGTGAGGACGCGGAGTGTGTCCGGGGTTGGGTGATCTCGGACGGGAGGGTGCAGGCGTTGACCGAGGCCGAGGTGTTCGCGGCTTACTGCACCGATCCGGTGACGGGTGAGCCTGTGTCGCCGGAGTGGCGGGTGCGGTACGAGGCCGGTTTCCCGGTCGAGGCGTAGCTGTGGTGCGGGGATTGGTGTGGACCGGTCCCCGCGTCCCGCCCCGTGGTCGTGACTGGACGTCAGGCCAGTTGGGGGTGTGGGGTGTTGCGCACCCTCACTGGGCGTATAGTTATCACTGTCGAGATCGGCGGCAACCGGTCGCGGCACAACCAACCCACCAGCGCGGCAGCGGTGATTCAGCCCGCTGCGCGCACAACCCGAGGAGTCCCCCATGGGGCATGAGCAGCAGACACCCGCGGTGCCGGACGGTGTCACGCGCACCCTCCCCGCCGAGACGCAGCGTCAGCGGCGCGGACACGACTTCTACCCCTCCCCCGCCGCTCTGGCGGCCGTCCCGCCCATGTACAGCACGGACGGTGTGAAGACCGCTGAGAAGGTCGTGCATCTCCACTACTTCGTGGGCGGCTGCGACTGGTTCGTCACCGAGCTCGACCGGGCCAGCGGCACGGCATTCGGGTGGGCGCAGATCACCGAAGGCGGCGGCGAGTGGGGGCTGTTCTCGCTCCCCGAACTGGAACGCATCAGCGTTTCGGTCTTCGTCGTGGAGCGCGATCTCGGCTGGGAGCCCAAGCCCGCCCGCCAGGTCGAACTCATCGCGGCCGCCGCACGGTTCTGACACCCAGCTTTCCTTTCGGCGGCCCGGCGAGCCGCCCGCATCACCGCCTGGCCGGTCCCGGCAAGGACCGGCCAGGCGGCCCCAACCCACCAACAACCACGGAGGACGACCTTTCATGCGAGAAACGCCGTTTCCCGCCCCTCTGAGCGACGCCGACGCCGACGAGCTCTACGCCATCCTCGGCCGCGTGATGGCGGACAGTGTGCGCGACGCCGCACCCTGCACCGGCATCGCGGTTGACCGGCTGGTGGCCTCTGTCGCACGGGACAGCATCCTCAGCCACGTCGCCCGCACGTTCCTGACGCATAACGACGAAGGCAAGAAGCCCGCCGAGGCAGCCGCACACACACGGGCATGGCTGACGCAAGCACTCATCGAGTCCGCCCAACAAGCCCGCCGCACCACCACTGAATGAGCCCCAGCGGTGGGGGCACCGCTGTACGGCGCGCCCACCACCGCTGCCGGGATCCTGCCCCATTCCTCCCGGCCAGCAGCTGACACCCACAGCGCGGACGGCCGCCCGGTCCTGGTGCGGCAACACCTCGACACCGGCTCCGCGCCCCAACCCACCAGGGAGACAAGAACGATGCGCGAAACGCCCTTTCCCGCGACGCTCAGCGACGCCGACGCCGAAGAACTCGGCGCAATCCTCAGCCAGGTGACCGCGGACAGTGTGGACGACGCCGCACCCCGCATCGGCATACCCGCCGAGAGTCTGCTGTTCCTCGTATCCACCCAGCACGCCCTCCTGGCCGCCGTGATCCAGGAATTCTTCACCCACAACGCGGCAGGCCAGCCGCCCGCGGAATCCGCCAAACGCACCCGCGTGGCTGAGCGGCGAGCTCACCGAAGCAGCCGACGAAGTCCGCCGGGACCTGCAGACCGGCCACTAACCCCCATCGTCGGTGGGGTGCATCAGATGCGCCCCACCGACCCAAACCGGGCCCGCCCCAAGCCCTGCCCCCGGGCCGGCTCGCCCGCCGCCGGCCACCACACCCCGCCGACCAGCCGGGCAGCCGTCCCCCTGCCCGGCGACCGGGCCCCGGCCACACCCCGGGCCGGACGCCGGCCATCCAACTCGCCCCGCCCAACCAGCAGCTGGGCAGCCACAACTCACCGCCCCCTCACCACCGCCCCCTGACGTCCACCGCGGCCAACGGCTGGCACCCACCGCCGCCCACCGCCCCCGGCAGGCGCCCACCGGAACGTGCCTGCACCGACCGCTCTCACCGCCCCCGCCCCCGCCCACCGGCGCTGCCACCTGCCAGGGGCGGCCACGCCCCTCGCCCACCGCCCCGCTTAACGCCCAGCTCACCGCCGCCCACCGCCCCCCGGCAGGCACTGAGCCTGCTTCTCCAGATCGCCCACGCCATTACAGGGGTGCCCCGCGTGGACCTCTCACGCCAGTAGCCCCGGCCGGCTCCCCTGCGGGGGACAGGCAGCCAGCCGGGGCACGGCACCCGCCAGCGGCAGACCAAAGCCGCCGGGGGCGGATCACGGGCAGGCCCACACCTCGACGTCCAGGACGTGCACACCCTGCCGTCCCCTCGCCCGCCCGCACGAGACCGCGCCGACCGTCAGCGGCTTGCCGCAGGCGAAGCAGGCGCGGCCGCCGTACTGCTCCCACGACAGATCCGCCGCGGACGGCACAGGCACATCGCGGCACATCGTCAGCGCAGGCTTCGCCGGGGCAGTCACTGCGGCTCCGGGCCACGGTTCGGCCACGAGGTGCGGGTGTACGCGTTGAAGTGGTCGCCGGTCGCATGCGGAGCCAGAGTGCAGCGCCTGTCCGTGCCCGGCTTCCGGATCCAGCAGTAGCAGGGGATCACGACGCGGCCAGGGGTGGTGTGCGGCACTGTCGCCATGGCTACGCCCCCGCCCCCGACCGCATGGCTTCAAGCCGAGCCACCTCTCCCGCCGTTGCGGCCTCGGCGCGGCACGGCTCGCACGCCGTGAGGCGCACCGGCGGGCCCGAGGCTGTCTCGGCCATCAGCACGCCGAGGGTGGTTGTGGTCGGGCCGCCGTGCCACTGGCACCAGCCGGACGGTTCCGCGTCGGAGGCCCCCGAGGGAGGGGCATGTGGGTCCATGGGAACGACCGTAGAAAGAGGGGTTGCCTACCCGCTCGGTGATTGCGCGCAATTGCGTGCGCAGCGAGGCGAGTAGCGGTGCCTTGCCTACGCAGAGAGGGAAGAGCGTGCCCTTGCGATCAGCCGGTGCGCCTGCGCCCCGTACACCGCGGCCTCGTTGAGCTTGTCCCACACCCGCCCGTACAGCTCAACATCCTCGGCCGCGTCGAGTCGCAGCTCCACGCTGATCGTCTCCACGGTCACCCGTGACTCGTCGAAGATCCAGAATCCGTGCTTCGTGGTCGAGGCGATCGGTACGCCGAGAGGGATGATGCCCAACTCGATGTTGTCCCGGCCGATCAGGCCTGCCATGCGGTCGAGCTGCCCCGCCATGGCCTCGCGCGGGCACAGCAGCACGAGCAGCGCGGCCTCCCACACCAGGACACGGAACGTCTTGCCCGGCTCGTACAGGACGTCTTGGCGCTTCATGCGGGCGCGTACGGCGTCCTCAGTGTCCTGGGGCGACTGGTGAACGTTCGAGCCATGCAGGAACACGCTGCGGGCGTAGTCCGGGGTCTGGAAAAGGCCGGGGATCACGCTCGTCTCGTAGCCGCGCCACGTCTGTGTGGCCTGCTGCTCGGCCCCGATGCGTTCCTGTACGCCGCGGTGGCCGGCGCTGAGCTGGCGGCGCCAGGACTGGTGCTGGGTCTCCAGGTTCCGGAGCCTGGCAAAGAGATCATCTGTCGTGCTCGCCGCCCCGACGGCCGCTGCCCACGCCTCCAGATCCGTTTTCGTGGCGGTCTGCTTGCCGTGCTCGAGCCGGGACACCTTCGAGGGCTGCCACGCCAGCATCAGAGCGAGCTCCCTGCCGGTCAGGCCGGCCTCGGTGCGCAGCTCACGCAGCCGCACACCGAGGGCCACTCTCGCGGTCTGAAAGTCCGTGCTCACCTGGCAGACGGTACCTGCGCCAGGAACGTGGCCGTAGGGGTGGCGTAGTGCCATGCCGCGTCCCGGACTTGGCAGGCCGCGAGGACTTCCCGTGGCTCTTCGACCACATGCACACCGAGGGTCTTGCCGTCCTCGTCGAAGGCGAACGTGACCATGGTGCGGGAGTCGAAGAGCCAGAAGTCGTAGCCGGGAAGACCATGCCGTACGGCGTCTGCACGGTAGAGGTTGCGGATGTCCTCGCCTGCCTCGACGTTGCCGAGGCCCGTGTCGAGGAGGTACCGCTGCCCCTCGGTGGGCGGGTCGTCGACCAGCCGCACCCGCTCGAAGCGCTTGCCGGCCTCGGCCGCCCTGCGCACCAGGGCATGCCAGGGGCTGTCCGGCTCGTATCCGACGCCTTCGCCCGCGAGCCAGCGATGCCACCTCTCGCCCTCCCGGTCGACGGCGTACCCGCGTTGCGTCTCCAGACGCCAGGCGGTGTGCTCAAAGTCCTCGAAGAGGTGGGCGATGTCGTTGAAGGGGATCAACTCGGGCACGCGGCCTACTCCTTGGGGGCGAAGCGGGTCAGCAGCTCACGAGGGATGACAACGAACGTCTCGCCCTCGCCGACATCGCGCAGCTGAGCGAGATGCTCGGGATCAGTCAGCCGCTCCCCTTGGACGACGATGTCGCCACTCTCCTCGACCTCGTACAGCGTGGGGCACTGGCCGCTGTCGGAGGTAGTGCCGATGAACCTGAGCGTCATGGAAGGCTCCGTTCTCGCTGGTCGGAGCACCAGCATGCGGCCAACACAGGTGCAGCTGGCGGAGAGTTGCGCGAGATTGCCGACGAGCCCTGCCCGGACGACTGTTGCGCGCAACCCGGACTTGCCGACAGCACCCCCTGCCGAAGAAGAACAGGGGGCGCCGCGTTCACCGGTACTGCAGTCGTTGCGGACCCAGACCGACAGCCTGTGTCGAGGCCACGAAGCAACCGGCAACTGTCTTCCGCATCCCCTTGGATCCTCTTCCAGCCGGCCCCTACCTGGGCGATGTCACACTTTCGCAGCCGGCCAAGCTCAGTGCTCGCAGAGGGAGAACTCTCGCTCGTAGAGCTGCTCGTTGTGTTCGTCGACGAAGAACTTGCGTTCCTGCATGAGTTGTTCGCGGTATGCCTTGGCCTGTTCCAGCGTCATGGTGGACGTGTCGGACCAGGGCTGCTGCGGCGGCACATCGGATGTCGAGACGATGCTTTGCGAAGGGTCGACCAGGAAGAATGCAAGGATCTTGCGATATCCCGGCCGGGTGGGGTCCGTGAGGCGGAACGCCCCGACGCGGTGTTGCAGGACGTTCGGGAACGCCAGGCAATGGCCCGCAGGGGTCGATGCCGATCCCAGCACCTGGTTCAGCGGGTCTTCGTCGTCCAGACCATAGACCTCACTCACACCGGTGTTGTCATTCTGTTCGTAGTCCGGGTCGTCGAGTGCCGCCCGGAAGCTCAGCTGACTCTCGGTGATGTTCTCGCTGTCCCAGTAGTAGATGCCGGTCGAGACGATCCGCTCGTTCATCATCCCCTCGACATGCCAGGAACCACCGGCGTACTCGGGCTTGTCCGGGGTGAGATGAATGGTGGCGAGCTTCGCGATGACCTGGAGACGGCGGCCGCGCAGGTCGACTCGCGCGGCGTCGTCGGGCAACGCGGGCGGGCTGAAATCCGGGGCGTCCGGGACGGCCGGAACGCGATCCTGCCACCAGTTGTCCATGGCTCTTTCGTAGGCCCTGTAGGCCTCTTCGTAGCCGTCGTCGCCATCGTCACCGTCGGGTTCGACGGGCTCGGTGCCGTCGTACCACGAGTAGGGATCGGGCTTGATCCGCAGCGGTCGGGGATCGTTCAGGTCCGTGAGCACATTCTCGAAGAGCGGGCGCATACGGCCGAACAGGACGGGCAGGACGGCGGCGAGTTCGCGGTGATCAACGGGGTGGACATTGTTGACGTACGAGCGGAAGACGATTTGGCCGTCCTCTCCGACCTCGGTATCTGTGGGCAGCCACTGGAACTTGTCGGAGAATTCGTACTGCGTCCACCTGTTCGTCTCCGGGTGCTGCCAGGCCCGCTCGGGTCCGCCGCTCACCTCTCGTACGTTGCAGAACAGTGAGGGGTGCACCAGGTCCAGTACCTGGCCGTCGGATCCCGGGTGCCAGTCCTTGTCTGCTTCGGGGACCTCTTCCAGAACCCGGACCGCCTCGCGCAGCCGGGACCTGAGCTCGTCGTCGACCAGCGTGTCCGACTGCCACACCCCGTCCACGGCGGACACCTCGATGCCGCTCTGCTCATTCCTCAGCCCGGCGTAATGCGCGAGTTCGGCCAGCACATAGCGAATCTGCGCTTCGGTGAGGCCCTGGGCAGTCGCTTCCCTCGTCCACCTGGCGACGGTCTCCGCGTCGTTCATCTTGGCGAACCACTCCGGTTTCGACCGTATGTGGGCGCTGCACTGCATCATCTCGAGTTCCCGCAGTGTCCGGGGCCGCGCGAACGAGGTGGTGCGGGAAGCGGCAAAGGGCAGTGGGAACGGGGACAGCGCAGTCAACTCTCTCGATCCTTCCAGGTGGCGTGCAGTGGCGGGGGAAGGCTACGTCAGGGGACTGACAACGACTCTGCACTCTGCATCGGTGACGAAGCCACGTTTGGGAACCTGGAGCTCGGCGTGAGCGACCGAAGCCAACTTCCTTCTTCGTCACGCGAGTTGGCACCCAAGTGCGGCCCCAGGACACCCGGGGCGTTGGGACACGCTGCTGTCAGCTCGTACTGCGCTGCCTGCTCGTGGCCCGCGCTTCCCAGGTGTCGGCGTCCGAGACAAGGACGGAGACAGGATGGTCGAACCATGCACCGGCCTGAGGAAGGTCACGGATCAACGCGGGGATCTCGGGCTCGAACTGCAACACCGCCAGCGTCTTCCAGCCGTGAGGGATCACGTCCCACCCGAATCCGAACTGCTGCGTGACCGCCACGACAGTCGTCGTCACCCACACGACATCACTCTCGTCGGAGCGCCGGAAGCAGCAGCCGAAGCTTCTCCCCACCGGCACGTCCGCGTAGTTGTAAGAGAGGAAGAGGGCTTCCTCGTTCACCGAGCACCGCGGAAGCCGTTGACCCATGGCAGCGAGAGCACCCTCGTCAGCACGGCTCTCGATGAGCAGAACGCGGTCAGCCAGCGGGGTGTCCTCTTCCGTCCTCATGCCGTCATTCTCCTGGCTCCGACAGCGCGCTCGGGCCTACTCCCCCGCTGCCGTGGTGTTTCAGCGCGGCGCAGGCCGACACTGCGCACAGGAGCCGGCGCGCGGACCAGCGACACCAGCGTCGCGTCCCCGAAGAGGCCGGCTTGACGCCCCACCATCGCATAGAGCACGATTATCAGTGTAGATAAGGTCGGGGATCGGTGTCCCGGGACGCATGGATGGCCGGCGGGAAACACCTCACGGTGTCGGCCCGGGGCGGCAACCCCGGCCGAACGTCCCACCGGCCATCAAAACTCCAACCCACCAAAGGAAGGAGTACCCGAAGCATACGAGCCCTGCCCGCGAACCGGCCACAGCCGGCCACCTGCCGACCCACCCGAGGACCACGATGAGCCAGGACCACCCGAAGACCATCACCGTCGACGGCCGCACCCTGGTCAGCCGCACCTGGATCACCGAACGCACCGGCGCCGCCATGCCCACCGTCCGCACCTGGTACGCCAAACGCAGCCAGCAGCCCGAACACGCCCGCCACCCCGACAAAGCCGCCACCCGCAACCGCGTCGACTACTACGACCAGCAAGCCTTCGAAACCTTCTACCAACACCACCAAGCCGCGAAAAAGCAGAAAGTCCTGCCCACCGACCCCGCCCTGTATTCCGGTGCGCCCGACGACCTCGTCTCCATCAACGACGCAGCCGCCTACTTCCACTACGCCGGCCCCTCCGTCATCCGCAAATACCTGAAAGCCAACCCCGGCTACTTCCCCCAGCCCGCCGGCACCACCACCGGACCCACCGGACGCCCCATCCCCGCCTTCACCCGCCACGACCTCCAAACCTTCGACCAGCAACGCAACGGCGACAACACCGGCGTCTCCGGCAACCCCGGCACACCCCGCCCCCGCGGCACCACACCCGCCATCCAGCAGCGCATCAACACCGCCGCCGCCTACCTCAAAGAAACCGGCGGATACCACCACGGCGCCGCCGCCCACCTCGCCAACCAACACGGCGAACCCGCCTGGAAATGGCAACGCGCCATCAAAACCGCCCGCCAACAACAACCACCCAACAACACAGACACCTAGCCCCAGTCCCCCATCACGCAGAAAACACGTCCCGGATCGGTTGGCGCACCGCCGGGGGGTAGAGCGGTCGAGCAAGAAGGGCGCGTTCATCGCCAACAACCGCTCCGCAAAGGAAAGCAACGCCCGAGCTAGACCGCCGAGTAGCCGCTTGCGACGATCCGGTCGCTTGAGTTCACGGTCGCCGGCTGCTCACCAATGTGCCGTCCTGCTGGGCTTGGACGCGGATGTCGCGCAGGGACGTGCGGGGGCCTTGTGCGTGGGTGACGTGCCAGAACGCCATGCCGACGCAGCGGCGGGTTCCGCAGACGACTTTTCCGGCTTCGTCCGCGCTCGCGAACCGGTCGCCGCTGTCGAGAATGATGAAGCCTTCCGCGTCGACGGTGGCCGTGTAACGGTTGCCGCGGTACTCGGCGTCGATCCGCGTGCCGGGGGGCAGGACACTGGCGCGCATCATGCGTGCCAGGTCGGTGCGCAGGGGACGGGAGCGGGCCGGACCGGCAGGCTGGGCAGCTTGCGTGGTCGTGGTGTCGGGATCGTTGACGGGCTGCTCGGCAGGGCGGAAGCCGAGGCGCTTCGGGTTCCAGATGTGGGTGCACAGGCGGCGGTAGAGCTCGCCGCGGAGCTCAACGGTCTGCTGCATGGTCTCTTTGCCGAACTCGCGGAAGTAGGGCTCGATGCCGTGGCGGGCGATGAAGCCCCTCAGCGTCGGATTGTTCTTGCGGTGTTCGGGGGCGAGGATGGCGGCGAGGCCGTTCTCGCGGGCGTAGCGGCGTCTTTTGACCTCGAGCGGAAGGTCGTTGTAGCTGGCGTTGTCCGGTTGCCGCAGCAGGACCAGGACGCCGAGGCGGGCGCGCCAGGCTCGGAAGGTGACCGCGTCGGGTGTCTCGTGGGTGTGGCGCTCGGGATGGTTGGCGTACAGGTGCTCGATCTGCCAGGTGCGGTCGCGGCTGAGGTAGTCGGCGATGAGGTCGGGCTTGCCGGTCTGCGTCTCCACGTAGGCGGTCAGCCGCGCCAGCAGGTAGCGCACCTGGGCTTTGTTGTTGCCGCGCATGCCGAAGGTGGTGACCGGTTCGAAGGAGCCGGCGGGGAGCTGGGATGACAGGAGCTCGGCCACGTCGTCGGGGGTGATGCATTGCCTCAGCCGGGGTACGAGCCGGTGGATGTCTGGCTGGAAGTCCTTGGCCTGGACGGGTTCGTCGTTGAGGATGCGGTCCACGTAGAGGCGGTCGAGGTAGTTGGCGGCCAGCGCTGCCTTGGCTTTCGCCTGGGTGTCAGTGTCGTGCGGCTGGATGGGCGCCAGGATGAGTGCCATCTGGTTCGTCAGTCCGTTGACTTCGTTGTAGAAGAGGGCGGACAAGCCGTGCTGGTGGTAAGGCTGTTTGCCGGCGTGCAGAAAGGTTCGGTGGTGCCCAGCGAGGCGGATCAGGTCTTCGACGAAGCGGAAGTAGTCATCGGGCTGGCGCAGCCCGATCCGCTCGCGGTTCTTGCGGACCCAGATGTTCAGCGCTGCGTCGATGGCCTCACTGTCCGATGTCTGGCCGTCGAGGGTGGCGTAGCGGGCCAGCAACGCGGATTTGAGGAATCGGCGCGGGGCGTCGGTGTCTCCCCGGACGCCCGTCAGCTCCGCGAGCATGCGGCGCCAGGCCTCGTTGAGTTTCTCCTCCCCGCTCCCGACATGGGAGAGCAGGAAACTCTTGACCAGGTCCACCGGCGTCAGTCGGGCACCGCGGTCGTTCATCGACTCGAAGATACGAAAACCGCTGTCACGGCTGGGGGCCCTGATGCCGACCATCACCACCTTGGACAGCAGCCAGTCCACAAACGCCTGGCAGCGGTCCGCCTCGAGAAACTCCTCCAGGAGGTCACCGATCTGCCGGCTGCGGTCGTGCAGATTACGCACCGACAGCGAGGCTCCGGCGGGCAGCTCGTAGGGCCTCTCCCAGTAGAGGCCTTCGAGGGCGTCCTGCCGCTCTTCGATGGCGAGCCGGAACTGGGGGCGCTCTCCACGCCCGAAGTCAGTGATCACCCGGTCGAGCTTGCTGACCACATCCCGCAGCCCCCACCCCCGAGCCGCCTGGTACAGATGCAGGAAGAGCAGATGCAAGGTGGTGAAGCGCTGCTGCCCGTCGACCAAGAACCGCTCATGGCGCGCCTGCTGGATGTAGACGAACGGGCCGAGGAAGAAGCCGTCAGCATCACGCCGGTGCAGGCGCCCCTCTTTTTCGAGGCGTTCGAACGCTTCGAAAAGGTCGCTCACCAAGGTGCGGACATCGTCCGCCGACCACGCATACTCCCGCTGGTAATACTCGATGGAGTAAGTGGCCTCACCGAACAACCTCTTCAGATCGAACGTGTCCCCCTCAATCAATCCAGCCCCCATAACCCCACCCCATCCCACCAGCGCCCGATGCCCACTCGAGCAGGCTTCCACTGCCTCACTCAGCGTAAGCAAACGATCCGCTGACGTGAACCTGAAAGATGCCCCCGCCCGGCCCCTCCAACACAGAAGAAGAGCCCCGGAGCGCCAACTGCCCCCGCCACAGCCACCACGCCACGCTCAGCCGCCGAACGCCCGCCCGCCACGAGGCAGATGTCGGCATACAGCTACATTGGCTCGAGAAGCCACAACGGAAAGAGCTCTGACACAGATCGTGTGACGCGGGGCTACTGGTTTCGTCCGGACTCACTGGCCGGGCGCAGGAGTTCTTCGGTGGAGCACCCCGAGTCAGGGTCTTGGACCAGGCACAGATTGAACCCCTGCTCGTCGCGCCGAACCTGCGCCGACAGCAGGCACTCTTCGGTACCGGCTGTGGTGAGGGCAATGGTGTCACCGCCCGAGAGTGACGCGTCGGCAACGCTCAATCCCGCGTCAGTGGGGGAACTGAAGAAACTCCATTGCCCGGTAACCGACTCGGGGCAGGAGGTGCCTCCGAGCATGGCATTGTGCAGCTCGGTCCCCGTCATACGGCGGTCAGCGTGGAATGTCAGCTGCGCACCGGCTTCGTTTGTCCAACTGCCCGCGAGCATTGCCCGTTCAATCGGCGCTTCACCCCCGCCCGCGGAACAGCCCACACACGCCCATACCAGCACGACCCCCAGGACCGAGACGCGTCGTGCCCTCGTCGCCATGCCACCCCCACGATAATTGAACACGTTCAGCATAATGAGGGCCAGGCCCGCAGGACGACGCGGGTGCGAAAGAGGCCGGGCACGGCTCACACCACCCGTACTGCTTGCGATGGGCAATCGCCACCGGGCGGCCGAACTGCTCGCCCAGGCGGCAACTCGTTCCGTCGGACCACCTGAGTTCGGTGTGGCGGCTGTGGGTCAAGCTGGGCGAGCAGGACCGGGCGATCGAGGTGATCACCGAGGCCGAAGCCATCGCCCGACTGACGCCGCTCAACGCGCCTTCGGCGTGCGCCCGCCGGCGACTGTGCAGACCTTCCCCCTGCACGCTGAGCGCGCTCATCACCCCGTGAACCATGTGCGCACCCGGGATGTCGAAGCCCGTGCACGATGCTCCCTCGATGCACGGCCGTGTCGAAGGGTTGCGCAGTCGCGTCCGCGAGCAGGCGGCCAGGTGCGACCGAAGGAGCCCGCTCGTTGTACCCGAGGCCCGCGGTCGGGGGCCGGTGGCGCCACGGTGAGTGGTGGGGGGGGGGGGGGGGGGGGGGGGCCGCGGGCCCCCCCCCCCCCCCCGCCAAGGAGACAAGGTGCGAGTTCGGGGGGTGGGGTGAGTAGGAGTAGTTGTGAGGGGGGGGGGGGGCGG
>NZ_JBIRTX010000053.1:0-11044 GCF_044334895.1 Streptomyces sp. NPDC020681
AGGACCCGAAACCCTTCGTCTGGACGAAGACCGCAGACGAGATCCTTGAACGCCTCGCCGGATATCTGAACCGAATTCCCGACTCAGGACACTAGCCCTCGGCAGCCGTAGCCGCCCGCGGACTGCAGCACAGCGGCATCGCACTGGCGACGCCAGAGATCAGCCGGGACGGTCATAGTCTGGGAGTGCCGAGGGCTCGACGCCGGATTGAGCGCAGACGAATGCAGCGACACGGGAAGCGTAGGCGAGCATGGCCGCTGTCCGGCCGGCAGGCAGGTCGAGTCGCCACGAGTCGGCAGAGAGCCATGACAGTACTCCCGCCATGAAGGCGTCACCGGCACCGATGGTGTTGACCGCTACCGTTGCGGCAGGTACGGAAATCGGATCGCGTCCATGCGAGTAAGCGATGCTGCCCCGCGCACCACGGGTCATGACCACGAGTCTGCCGCCCCGGGCGAGCTTAAGGCAGCTTGCCTCTGGCTCCCGGTAAGGCCATAGCCGGGCCAGGTCCTCGTAGCGAGCCTTGACGACATCGGCAGCCTCGCAGAGCTCACGCAGCCGATTGAGGCTGTGGACCGGCTCAAGGGTGCGGTCCTCGCACACATAGGAGTCGACAACCAGCAAGCGCCAGTGGGCCGCCGCTCGTGCCATCGCCGCGACAGCGAACGCCGCCGGTTCGACGACTGCCGCGAGCCCGCCGACGTACACGGCGTGGAACCGGGGCATCTCTGACGTCCGGTCCGGCAGATCGAACGTCGCCGTGCGCTGAGTGTGAAAGTGGTAGGCAGCGCCCTGAGGTCCTGGATGGGCCACGCCGAGGGTGGTGGGCAAATCGGAGCGTCCACACAGGGAAAGGTCGACTCCCGCGCTGGTGAATTGGCGTTCAATGATGTCAGCGAACGCGTCGCCGCCCAGGGTTCCGGCGAATGCAACCTGCATGCCGAGGCGTGCCAAACCAACTGCGACGTTGGCTGGCGCTCCGCCCAGCTGCGCGCGCAGGGCAGTCGGATCCCCCTGTCGGATGGGGACAAGGTCGATCAGTGCCTCACCAAGTACCAGCACGCGGCCCCTGCTCACAGCTCCCCCACGATCTTGCGGCCGATATCGCCCTGCAGAATGTGCAGATCGGTGCCGCACAGACCGCACGAAGCGACGGAGACGACGACCTCGCGGGGCCCCGGGGTCGGGTCGGGCACGGTCGTGACGGAGACCTTGCAGGGGGCTTCGACGATCGCTGCCCTCATTTAACAGCTCCAAGAGAGAGGCCCTGGACGAGCTTGTCCTGGCGGCGTAACCGGCAGCGAGCTCCGGCAGGGACACAACGACGGACGCGGCGCACAGCTGGGCGAGGAACAGGCCCTGGCTGGTGACGACTCCGATCAGATACACGGGTGCCGTCTGGGCCACCACGCCGGTGAGCACCCGGGCGAAGAGCAGCTCGTTCCAGCTGGAGATGAAGCAGATCAACGCGGTCGAGGCGATCCCCAGACAGGCGACCGGCGCGACTGGCAGTCGCAAGTTCCTGTCGTCGCTCCTCGGTGTCCACTACACACTTCTCTGCTCGTGCTGGTCCTGGCGGTCTGGTGGCAGAGGTCCGGCCAGTTCGGCCCATGTGCTGTTTGTACAAGCAAGGAAACGCTGCGACCAGCGCCTTTACCGCCTGAGCTATGACCGTTCGTGCCCCATTCGCCAGTGGCCCGTTGCTGGTCGGCAACTCAAAACGGTCTGTTGGGGCTGCATTCGCACCCGCTTAGGCCATACCCGGGCCTGAATGATGCCCGACCGCCACTTTGAGGGGGACGAATTAGTCAACGGAGTACTCGTAGACGGGCGTTCGCATGCACGTCAAACTCGCGCAGGCCTGCACCCCCGCACCCCCGGAGACCCGGGGTGATCGCAAAGCGGCACCGCATGCCCGTTCGACACCACGAGGCACGCCCGATATCGCGCCAGGTCTACGCGCTCCAACTTGTCAACTAACCCCCAAAAGGGACATACGTTCGACACTCTCAACTTCCTTAGTTCCGTTTACAACTGGACCGTGTTTTGCTTTTACCGACGGGAACAGCCGAACTTTTGACACACGGCAGAAACGTGAGTGAAATGAGCCACCCCAGGGGGATGTGTGTGGGGTAGGGAGAGAAATAGTGACTGCCAGTCAACATCAGCCACCCAGTAGACCTTTCAGACGGGGGAACGAGTGCAGGACGCCGGAATCATCACGTAGCGCTGCCGCTCCCGCTGAGGACAGGTCAAGCCGAATGCCGTCAATTCAATCATGCGGCGGGTCAGCCCCTTCTGCGTCAGATCCGGATTACGGCTCGCACCTCCGTCGTTCTAGAGGGGGACGGCAGCAGTGAATCATGATCTCCGCCACGTCCCCCTCGCCAATGTGGTGCGCGAAGGCAGCATTGAGGGCGTCCACTACGGCTCAGTTGTGATCTTGTCTGCCGACGGTAGTGTGCGGTTTCAGGCAGGAGACATTGCGACGGCGTTCTACCCGCCCTCCGCACTCAAACCGATCCAGCTTGTGGGCATGATGCGCCTCGGCCTGTCACTGGACGGCGAGTTGCTGGCACTGGCCACTGCCAGCCACTCGGCCGAGAACCGCCATCTCAACGGTGTCCGGCGCATGCTGACCATCAGCGGGCTGTCCGTAGCCGATTTGCAGAATCCACCCGATTGGCCTTGCGATCCCGCGGTGCGCGAGCAGTGGCGCCGTCGTGGGCTTGGTCCGTCGCGGCTCGCGCACCACTGCTCCGGCAGCCATGCGGCCATGCTGGTGACGGCGAAGGCCAACGGCTGGCCGCTCGACAACTACCTCGACTGCCAGCATCCGCTACAGCGGTCGATCGCCGAGGCGGTGGAAGATCTGACGGCCGAAAGCGTTGCCCGCGTGACCGTCGACGGGTGCGGAGCACCGCTCTACTCCGTCTCTCTGCGCGGTCTCACCCGAGCCCTGTCCCAAGTCATCTCTGCTGCTTCCGGTACGAATGAGTCATGCGTCGCTGACGCGATCCGCGAACATCCGGAGATGGCTTCAGGAAGTTGGCGGGATGTCGCACGGCTGATGAGAGCTGTTCCCGGGCTACTTGTAAAGGACGGATTCGAAGGTGTCCAAGTGGCAGCCCTGCCGGATGGCCGCGCAGTCGGGGTGAGGATCGCTGACGGTGGCGACCGCGCCCGAATGCCGGTGACGGCGGCGGCACTCGCGCTGTGTGGAGTTGATCGCGATATTCTCACCGAGTTCGCCAGCACCCCCGTACGGAGCGGCATGACCGTGATAGGCCGGGTGACGGCTTCGGGCACAATGCCGGTGAGCCTGCCCGCTGTACCGCCGGCACAGGGAGCCTAGGGAATGCACCCCGCGACGCTGTGGCGCCTTCTCGTGGAAATGCAAGGGCAGGAGCTGCACACGGCTTTCGACGCAGATTTCGGCTCAGCTGCGGACGAGGGTGTACGCGATTTAGAGCATCCCCACTTGCCGACCGTGATGGTGGCCAAGTCCACCTGGACGCGGTGGATTTGCCGGAACCGGCATTCCCCGTTAAGTGCGGCGCTGGTTCTGAAGGCTGGCTGCTTTTGTCAGAGCCGCGCCTGTCGCCGACAGTGCCTGCGGCAGAGGACCACACTAACGGGCAGGCCGTTCCTGTGCTTAGGACCGCCCCACCGAACCCGCACCAGAGCGCACCCGGTGAACGGCCCAAATGGCGGCCTCCAGCCTCCTGCCGGAACCCAACACCCCCACCCTTGGCCGCAGTCAGCCATATCGAGGATTCTAATGTTTGACGTCTCCCCTTCCCCACGGCAGGGCAGCCGCCATGCCCGTCGGCACCGTAAGCTCTCAGCCCAGGATCTGACCCCCACTCGCGGGATGCGCATGCGGCTCCTGCAGCTCGTCCTATGGCCCGCGACCGCTGTCATGTTGTTGATATCGGCAGGCGCGGCCCACACGTGGATCGAAGGGCCATTCACGCCTCTCGCCTGGGTTGTCGGCGCCCTCGCCATCGGAGGGTGCGCTGGAACCATGATCGTGGCAGTGCGTCAAGCTATCGCCATCGCCAAGACGATCGCGGCGAACGGCGCCGCAGCCGACCGGAAGGTAGCCCGACGGCTTGCCGACCTGCGGACCGTAATGGCTGACGGACGCAAGGAACTTCAACTGCAAGCGGAGCGAGCGGCGCGGGGCGAGCGCCCAGCGCCGCCCTCCCCGATATCTGCTGAAGGACCGCCCCTCGACACACCCTTCAGGGCTCTCGAGCACACCCTCCTCCAATACCAGCACGATGCATTCAGGGCCATCGCCCAGACCCCCGACCGTCAACAGGTCGAAGTGTTCGTCAACATCGCCCGACGGCTGCAGACACTGGTGATACGAGCCCTCGGTGAACTCGACACTCTGCAGCGTGAAATGGAGGATCCCGTGCTCATGGACGGGCTCTTCCGGTGGACCACATCGTCACGCGGTTCCGCCGCGCAGTCGAGTCGCTGGCCGTGTTGGGAGGCGCCGTACCGCGCCGCATCAACAGGCCTGTGCCGGTGCAGTCCCTGTTGCGCTCTGCCATCGCCGAGATCGAAAGCTATCGACGGGTCAGGGTGCTCCAAGCTCCAAGCGGTGCTATTCATGGGCACGTGGCGGCGGACATCGTTCACCTGCTGGCCGAACTCATCGAGAATGGCACCAAGTTCTCGCCGCCCGACACCATCGTGCACATACGGGCCGAGATGGTACCTGCCGGCCTGGCCGTCGAAATCGACGACCGGGGCCTCCTCGTGTCGACGGCTCAGCGGGCTCAGCTGAATCGACTGCTCGCCAACCCGGAGCAATTCGGCGTCACCGCGCAGCTCAGTGACGGCCGAATAGGACTGTACGTAGTGGCACAACTCGCCGGACGGCAGCAGATCACGGTCAAGGTGCAGACAAATCTGTACGGCGGAAATCAGGCCGTCGTCGTTCTCCCGCGTGGCCTTCTCAGCCCAGCGGACAGCGGTGGCCCTGCCAGGCAGCACGAGTCCAGCCCGCAGCAGCCGTCGCTTACGTCGGCGTACGCTACTCCGCGACCGGACGCAGAGTCTGCACGTCACCTGACTACCCCTCTTGCCCCGATGGCTACGACAACGCAGGCCGGCGATCCCGACGAGAAGCGAGCGCGGGATCCTGAGCGAACGGGCGACGATGCCGGCCCCTTTCCTGCGCCGCCCTCGCATGCGAGGGCAGAGCCCATGCGGGAGCCGTCCGCGGAAGAGTCCGTGCGGCCGCCGCTACCGCGTCGCAGCGACGCCTCCTATCTGGCGTCCCAGCTCCAGCACAACGGTGACGACCGCGACGAGCAGGACGCCGCCGCAAATCCACGTCTGGCGGCCCGCTTCTTCCAGGGCCTCAGCCGCGCCGGCAAGGACGAGGGCTCCGGCGCCACGTCCTGATCAGCCTGACCAAAGGAGAACGGCCAAGACATGACGAACGAATCGCCCGCGGGCCATTCCCCGAGCAGCTTGGAATGGCTGCTGACCGATTTCATCGCGCGAGTGCCCCATACCTTCAGCGTCGTCCTGACCTCTAGCGACGGGATCACAAAGGTCGCACACGGCCTAGATGCAGACCAGGCGGACAGGCTGAGTGCCATCGCCACCAGCCTGTGCTCTTTGGGCCGCGGTGTCGGGGACGTCTGCGAGGCGCGCGAGAGTCACGAGCACCGCAAGAGCGGCAAAGTGCGCCAGGTGGTGGTCGAACACGATCTTGCTGTGTTGTTCGTGTCATCGGCAGGAACCGGGACAATTCTTGGTCTGCTGGCTTCACCGGCATGCGATGCAGGCGTCGTGGGATACGAGATCGGACAGCTGGTGAAGAGCGTCTCCGACCATCTGGCAACACAGCCACGACTGTTCGCACCTTCACCCGGAACGATCGTGTGATGACAGCCTTCACCAGCGCACCTTGGGTCGACGACAACGAACTAGCGCTACGCCCCTATGCTTTGACAGGCGGGCGTACCCGTCCGAATCACGTGATGGACCTCGCCTCCCTCGTCAAGGTCCGCAGACCAGCCCCTCGCGAGCGGGTCAGCCCAGAGACCGATCTGGTACTCGACCTGTGCCGGCGAGAGCCACGGTCCGTCGCGGAGGTCGCAGCGACACTCAGGCAGCCAGTGCAAGTGACCAAGATCCTGCTGTCCGACCTGATCGACACTGGCCTTCTAACCATCCCCCTGTCGACCAGAATCGCTGATCCCACAGACCCACGCATTCTGGAGCAACTGCTCGATGGTCTACAGAAACTCTGACCAGCCCCTGATCCCTCTGAAACTGAAACTGGTGATCGCAGGAGGATTCGGAGCGGGCAAAACAACTCTGGTGGGTGCCGTGAGCGAGATCCCCCCGCTCAGTACAGAGGAACGCATCACCGAAGCAAGCTCCGCAGCAGACGGCCTGGTCGGAGTGGAGCGCAAATGCACCACCACGGTGGCTCTGGACTTCGGCCGGATTACTCTGCATGACCGGTCTCTGGTGCTGCTCCTGTTCGGCGCCCCCGGCCAGGACCGCCTCTGGTTCATGTGGAGCGACCTCACCGAGGGCGCAGTCGGCGCAGTCGTCATCGTCGACACCAGGCGCCTGCTGGACAGTTTCGCCGCGGTCGAATACTTCGAACGCTGCCAACTCCCTTTCGTGGTGGCGGTCAACGAGTTCGACGGCGGCTTTCACTACGAGCCTCATGAGGTGCGGGACGCTCTCGCGCTCAAACCGGACGTTCCCGTCATGCTCTGCAACGCCCGCGACACTCTCTCAGCACGAGGTGTGCTGATCCAACTGGTTCGGCACGCGCTCAGACGGTCGCGCCGTTCGCTGTAGCCGCCTTCAGCAGATCCCCTTCAGATTGGCATCCCACCGTGACGTTCGACATCGACGCAGGGCTCCACCTGCCGTCCCGCGATAGGGAACTCCCGCAACGCCTGGCGCGGTTGCGAGAACTCGGGCTGGGAAACCGTCCCGAGCCGGAGTTCGATGCATTCGCCGCCCAACTTGCCAAGGACGCAGCTGTCCCCTACGCCATGGTCAACCTCATCACCGATCAGCAGTACTTCACCGGCCTGCACACCTCGGATGGATGGCACGCCGACACCGGTCCCGCGCGGCCGCCCAGGTGCCGCAGGTGGGCCGGGAGATGGACCGCCATCACGGCTACTGCCCGGAAGTCCTCGAACGGCGCAAGGCGCTAATTTTGCCGGACGTCTGCGCCTCGCCCCGGTTTTCCTCAAACCCCGTTGTCGACCACCTGGGGATCCGCACGTACATCGGAGCGCCGCTGATCGACGACCTCACCGGTACGACGCTCGGCACCATATGCGCGTTGGGCCCCGAACCGCGCCCGCTCGAGTCAGGTCGGGCGGCGCTGAACTTCATCAAGGAGCGCCGCGACGAGTTGATGAAGCACATCTACTGCCGCGCTGGCGCATAGTCAGGTAGTTAACTACGTCTGGCTGGCCACAACCGGGGTTGCGAACAGTTCGGACCACTGTCCCCTGGACGTCCCCAGCGCGACCTCTGCCAGGCGCAGCAGTTGTATGTCAGACGTACCAGCCGGTGCATAGATGTGGTGAGCGTCTCGCAGGTAGCGCTCGACCGGTCGATCGGTGAACAGCGCGCACGCAGCATGCACCTCCATGGCCGTGCGCGCCGAATCCAAGGCATACTCGGCGTTGATGAGCTTGGCATTCATCAGCTCCGCATCGCAGGGCAGCCCCCGGTCCAAAAGGTCGGCAGCGTGGTACAGGGTAAGCCGGGCGGTCATCAGGCGCGACTGCATCTGCCCAAGCTTGCGCTTGACCGTTGGCAGGGCGCTCAAGGCCTTGCCGTAGCGGTGGCGCTCGGAGACGAAGGCCGCTGTCTCCTCCACGACCGCGCGGTGGATGCCCAGCGCCACGGCGGCCAGGTTCGGGCGGCCATACAGGGTACTGGAGGAGTACGCGGCCTTCAGGCCGTCGCCCTCCCTGCCGAGCAGGTTCGCAGCGGGTACGCGGCAGTCTTCGAAGTGCAGTTCGCCGAAGCCAAAGCCATGCAGCCCCATAGTTGGCCGCAGATCGCCGAGTGAACAGCCTGGACGATCAGCCTCTACCAAGAACGCCGACAGGCCACCGGACCCGGGTCCGGTACGGACGACGATTCCGTGCAAGTCGCCAACGTGACTGTTGCCGACATGGACCTTACGGCCGTTGATGACATAGGAATCGCCCTCGCGTCGGGCGGAGGCTTCCATACCCAGGACGTGCCCTCCGGAGCTCAACTCGGTGACAGCGATCGTTGGAAGCACATCTCCTCCAGCGATGGCCGGCAGCCAAGTCTTCTTCTGCTCTGGGCTGCCGAAGTGGATCAGCTTGGCCACTCGCAGCTGAGAGGCCTGAGCCATCGCTCCCATCGCGCCGCTGACCCTGGCCAGCTCCTCGATGACGATGGTCTTGGCCACGTGCCCCAGTCCGAGCCCGCCGTATCGTGCATCGATGGTTACCCCGATCCACCCCTGACGAGCGATCAGCCTGCTCAGGTCATGCTGAACGGATCGGGCAGTCTCCATCTCGGGTACCCGGGGGCGTACGTGCGCTTCCGCGAAGGCGCGGACCTGCTCCCTGAGCTCTTCGTCATGCTCAGTGGTGAAGTAACCGTGCATCTACAGCTCTTCCCCGCGATCGACAGTCAGATAGTGCGGCTCACAGAGATGCGCCACCGCAGCCCGGCAGATGCACAGGCAGTGTGAAACATCCCCGTAACTCGGTCAACCGCGACAGTCAGCGTCGACCCGGCGTAGCCGTCCGGAGGAGCGCCACAGCGGCAACGAACAGGCCCGACGCCGTCCAGCGCTTACCGCCAAACGGACACGGAAATTTGTTGTTACAAGACGCTACCCCCAAGTAGCCGGTTCGTCATCGGAACATCGCCCGGGCCACCAGCCCAAGGGATGCATGCAGCTCAGCTCCAGCGACACGAGCGCCCGATGCATACGCATCCCCGCGCAAGCGTCCGCGGCTTTTCCGGCAGGGTCAAAGTGCGTGCGTGCGCAATGTTCGAAATGCTGCTATTTGACTGCACTAGAGGGAAGCAAGTATGGCCCGACAGGGAACTCATCCGTGGGTGGAAGCTCGCTTGCCAACAACCAACGGTCCAACTCCTTGCGTCACCAAAAGCCCGCTACCCAGCAGCCGTCAGCCCCGCCGTCAACTATCGACTGCGGTTGCCCACTTCGAACTACGAGAGGTTTGAAAGCGCCCATCTGCGGCCGTGAGGACCGCGTCCTCCCCTGAGGTACGCCCACTGACTGCACGCACACATCCCGGATAGCGCTGCTAGACGCTGCTTGCCCCCAGATAGTTGCGGAGTTGACGCTCGTCCCGGGGACTCAGTGTGCGCCCATCGTCGGCGTCCTGACCGCTGGCTGGACTTGATGCCTGTGCGAGCGATGCGAGGTGTGATTCGCTGTCGGCAGAGCCATCTACGCAATCCCGCCTGGTCGTAGGCCAGTCTGCACGAAGCTTGCCGGGCAGCCAGTACCGGCGGCGATAGGGGTCGCGTGTCGATTGGAGAGCGGCGATCATGGGCTTCAGCCCGTGGAGGTCGTTGGTATTTGTCGGCAGAGTCACCAACGACGAGGGGCAGTCCGGCCGCATCGGACAGGACATGCATTTTAGGAGCCTGGCTTCGCCCGAACCACGGAACGCGGACCAGCAAGTTCGCCTCCCCCTGTTTTGCCCTGACATCGGCGAAGTCAAGCATCACTCGGGACAAGTCCAGCAGGTTCACGTCGGCGAGGTGCTCAGAACTGACTAGTGCAGACGCCCTCCCATCCGCGACCAGATCGCAAACCGGCGGTGGACCTCGCCGTTGACGCCCCAAACAGGACGGCGACGCCCACCCGAAGCACAAATGTGCAGAGCCAGTCGATCTGCAGGGCACCGGGAGTCCTCGGGGCCCGTCGGTCCTCCCCAGCTCCGTAGTCTGGCTCTGTGAGTGAGCAGCCCGACCCTTTCGACGAGATCGTCGACGCCGAGACCGACCGTGACCCCGATCTGGTGGTGATCGAGGCCGGCAGCCGTACCCCGCGTGCGACGGCCGGGACGCCCCAGAATGACACCATGCCCGCCCGGCCCGCGGATCCGGAGGTGGACAAGGCGCTGCGCGCGGTGGAGCAGGAGCTCGCCGGCCGCTGGGGCGAGACCAAGTTGGAGCCTTCGGTCGCCAGGATCGTCGCGCTGATGGACGTGCTCGGCGAGCCGCAGCGCGCGTACCCCTCGATCCACATCACGGGGACGAACGGCAAGACGTCCACGGCCCGCATGGTCGAGGCCCTGTTCACCGCCTTCGACCTGCGCACCGGCCGCTACACCTCGCCGCATGTGCAGTCGATCACCGAGCGCATTAGCCTGGACGGCGCCCCGATCGACGCCGAGCGCTTCATCGCGACGTACGCCGACATCAAGCCATACATCGAAATGGTCGACACCTCGCAGGAGTACCGGCTCTCGTTCTTCGAGGTGCTCACCGGCATGGCGTACACCGCCTTCGCCCACGCACCCGTGGACGTCGCCGTCGTCGAGGTCGGCATGGGCGGCAGCTGGGACGCGACGAACGTCATCGACGCCTCGGTCGCCGTCATCACCTCGATCGATCTCGACCACACCGACCGGCTCGGTTCCACTCCCGCCGAGATCGCGGCGGAGAAGTCCGGCGTCATCAAGCAGGGCGCGACGGTCATCCTGGCGCAGCAGCCGGTGGACGCCGCGCAGGTGATACTGAAGAAGGCCGTCGAGACCGATGCAACGGTCGCCCACGAGGGCATGGAGTTCGGCGTCGTCTCGCGCGAGGTCGCGGTCGGCGGACAGCAGCTGACCCTGCGCGGACTCGGCGGCGAGTACGACAGAATCTTCCTTCCGCTGCACGGCGCGCACCAGGCGCACAACGCGGCCGTGGCGCTGGCCGCGGTCGAGGCGTTCTTCGGCGTCGGCGCCGATCACGCCAGGACGCTGGACATCGACACGATCCGCAAGGCGTTCGCCGCGGT
>NZ_JBIRTX010000054.1:0-9580 GCF_044334895.1 Streptomyces sp. NPDC020681
CCAACGCCCCGTCGGTGAAGAGCAAGGCCGTCCGCCAGGCCATGGCGCAGGTCGTCGACCGCGGCGAGCTGGCTTCCAAGGTGTACGGCTCCGAGGCACAGCCACTGTACTCGCTGGTCCCGGCCACCATCATCGGCCACACGAACGGGTTCTTCCACAAGTACGGCTACCCGAGCGTCGCTAAGGCCCGCACTTTGCTGGCCGACGCGAGCGTCATCACGCCGGTGAAGCTGACGCTGCACTACACGACCGACCACTACGGCCCGGCCACCGCGAAGGAGTTCGAGGTGCTGAGGAAGCAGCTCAACGACAGCAAGCTGTTCGACGTCAGCATCCAGGGCCACCCGTGGAGCCAGTTCGTGCCGAGCGAGCAGAAGGGCGAGTACGACGTCTACGGCATGGGCTGGTTCCCGGACTTCCCGGACGCCGACAACTACCTCGCGCCGTTCCTCGACAAGGACAACTTCCTGAAGTCGCCCTACGCCAACAGCGAGATCCGCAACACCCTGATCCCGCAGTCCCGGCGTGCGGTCGATCGGTTTGCCGCGGCGAAGAGCCTCGCTGACATCCAGGACATCGTCGCCGACGACGTGCCGATCCTCCCGCTGTGGCAGGGCAAGCAGTTCCTCGCCACCCACGACGGCATCACGGGCAGCGAGTACGCGATGAACTCCTCCTCCACGCTGCAGCTGTGGGAGCTCAGGCGCGGCATCGGCAGCTGACCTGGTCATGCCTGACGCCCCCAAATGTGGGTGGATTCGAGGGGCGTCGCAACACGGGGTGAGTTGATCAAGCTGCGAGCAGTTTAGACAGACGCTCGGCTGGGGTGTTTTTCAGCCGAGCGTCGCCGTGACGGGAGGGCTTGGTCGCTACCCTGGTGGTCACGGCCGCCGCCGCGACAGCGCTCCTGAGAGGGCGCGTGCGAGCGATCGGGCCGGAATCCCGTACGGACAAGCGATGAGAAGCGGACGGATGACTGGGACTGTGAATGTGGCGGATCTGCGGCTGGTCGAGTGGGGCACGGCGACGGCCGAGGAGCGCCATTGGATCCAGTCCCGGGGCAGCGGCCATGACGGTGTGGATGAGGGCTTGCGGTCCTCGATCGCCGTCATCATTGAGGACGTCCGCAAGCGCGGGGACGCTGCGCTGGTCGATGCGCTCGGCCGGTTCGATAAGATGACCCTGCCCGCCGAGCAGCTGCGGGTGAGCGAGGAGGAGCTCGACGAGGCCCGCGCGGCGGTGAGTGAGCCGCTTGTCGAGGCGATCCGTACCTCGATCGACAGGTGCGGGCGTTTAACGAGCTGATCGTGCAGCGCGCTTCGTGGACGGCGGAGCCGAGGCCGGGACTGCTGGTCGGTGAGCAGGCCACGGCGATTCCCTCGGTCGGATTGTTCGGCCCCTCCGGCAAGGGATCCTTCCCGTCCGTGCTGATCCAGATCGCCACCCCGGCCGTGGTTGCCGGGGTGGAACGGATCATGGTCATGGTGCCGCCGGTGCCTGGCGGCACCGGCCAGGTGGACCCGGCCACCCTGGTCGCCGCCCAGGAACTGGGGCTGAACCGCCCCGCGTTCGTTGGAGATCTCAGTTGATGGCTGTGAGCTGGGGTTTCGTGGTTGCTCGGTAGTAGTTGGCTTCGTATTCGGCGGGCGGGATGTGCCCTATCTCACCATGGAGCCGGCGGTGGTTGTACCAGTCGACCCACTTTACAGGCGGCAGCATCCGAGCCGCTTGCGGACCGGATGTCGGGGTGGGGCCGGTCAGGCGGTTGCGGGCTCGAGGGTGACCTGGTGGCCGAGAGCGGTGAGCTGGCGGACGAGGTCGCGGGTCCTGCGGGCGGGGTTGAGGTGGCGCTGGTGCCAGTCGGCGCCGAGTTCCTGGTAGGAGGCGTCGGGTTCGTTGATCAGGTGCCAGGCGATGACGAGTATCGAGCAGGCGACGGCGACCAGGGCTTTGGCGTGGCCGCGGCGTTTGACGATGCGCCGGTAGCGGGCGCCGAGGAAGGTGTCGGTGCGGGCGGCGGCATTGGCGGCCTCGCCGAGGGCGCCCTTGAGCCAGGGGTTGCCCTGCCCGGCCAGGCCCGTGGTGTTCTTCGCCCCGGACTGGATCGTGCGAGGGCACAATTTCGCCCACGAGACGAGGTGCTCGGGCGTGGGGAAGCGGCTCATGTCCGCGCCGATCTCGGCAAGGATGATCTGCGCGGTGGCCGGCCCGATGCCGGGGACGGCATCCCGTTTCACGGCCACCGACCGCGCAATCACGCCACCGTCTGTTGACCCAGGTCCGGGGCCCTCGTGCGGGGTGGTGATCTCATCCAGGGTCTGGACGATGAGCCGGTCGAGTTCGTCGATCTGTGAGGTGAGATGGTCGACGGTGCCCAGCAGTACCCGCAGCAGCCGGGCGTGGTGATCCTCGAACTGCCCGGTC
This sequence comes from Streptomyces sp. NPDC020681, assembly GCF_044334895.1. NCBI lineage: Bacteria > Bacillati > Actinomycetota > Actinomycetes > Kitasatosporales > Streptomycetaceae > Streptomyces > Streptomyces sp. NPDC020681. Next base: position 2,425 of record NZ_JBIRTX010000054.1, read on the forward strand.
AGTGCCTCCGTGAGGGCGACCTTCTTCTTGACCAGACTGCCCTTCGCGAGGTCTGTCAGGGTGCGGGGGTTGCGTTCGCCGGCGGCCAGGGCGTCGAGCACGGCCCGGCCCGACATGCCGAACAGGTCCGATACGACATCTGACCGCTTGATCTGCGCGTCCTGCAGGGCCTTGTCCACGCGGTGCTTGTGCCGGGTGGTGCGTTCCTGGACGAACACGGTGCGGGTCCGGGTGAAGTCCCGCAGCTGGACGCTGAGCGCGTACCGCCCGTCCTCACCGCTCGCGCCGCGGCCTACCTGCTGCCCCTGCACATCGATGAGGGTGAGGGCGGCGCGCGGGACGGTGGTGCCGTCGTGGTGCTGGACGGTGCCGCAGACGGGCACTCCGGCGATGTAGGCCGGGGCGGGCGCGGGGGCCGGGCCCCGGTTTCCGGTCCGGGCGTGGGGCACGGACGTGGGCTCGGCGGTGGCGGAAGCGTTGTGGGACACCAGCGGTTTCTCCTTGAGGCAGAAGGCGAGGACGAGGCCGAGGACGAGCACCGGCACGAGGTAGAGGAAGATCCGCGGCATCGCGTCCGCGTACGCCTGGATGTAGCCGTCGCGCAGTGCGGGCGGCATGGCATGGACGAGCTGGGGAGTGATGGATTCGGGGGCGGGCAGTCCGGCGCCGGCCGGGAGCCGGTCGGCGAGTGCGTGGGTGAGGCGGTCGGCGAAGAGGGTGCCGAAGACGGCGGCGCCGACGCTGCCGCCGATCTGCCGGAAGTAGTTGTTGGCGCTGGTGGCGGTGCCGAGATCGGCGGGCGGCACGGCGTTCTGCACGGCCAGGATGAGGACGGGCATCACGAGGCCGATGCCGACGCCGAGGATCGCCTGCCAGACGGAGTACTCGAGCCGGGTGGTGTCGGTCTCCAGCCGCGACAGCAGCCACATGCCGACGGCGGAGACGGCGGAGCCCGCCACCGGGTAGACCTTGTAGTGGCCGGTGCGGCTGATGAGCTGGCCGGAGACGATCGAGGCGACGACGATGCCGCCCATCATGGGGAGCATGAGCAGCCCCGACTCGGTGGCGCTGGCGCCGTCGACCATCTGCAGGAAGGTGGGCGGATAGCTGGCGGCGCCGAAGAGGGCGACGCCGACGACGGCCCCGACCAGGCTCGTGACGTTGAAGACCGAGTCGCGGAACAGCCGCAGAGGGATGACCGGTTCGGGTGCGTAGTGCTCGACGACCAGGAAGAGCAGGGTGGTTCCGGCGGCGCCCGCGGCGAGTCCGAGGATGACGCGTGAGTCCCAGGCGTACTCGGTGCCGCCCCAACTGGTCAGGAGCACCAGGCAGGTGGAGGCGGCGGTGAGGAAGAAGGCGCCGAGGACGTCGAAGCGCGCCCGCGCCACCGGCTTCGGCAGTTTGAGGACGGCGGTGACGACGGCGAGCGTGATGAGGCCGAACGGCACGTTGAAGTAGAAGCACCAGCGCCACGAGACCTGGTCGGTGAAGAAGCCGCCGAGCAGCGGGCCCGCGACGGAAGCGAGTCCGAAGGCGGCGCCGATCAGCCCCATATAGCGGCCGCGCTCCCTGGGCGGGACGATGTCGGCGATGATCGCCTGTACGCCGATCATGAGGCCGCCCGCGCCGATGCCCTGGATGGCGCGGAAGGCGATGAGCTCGTCCATGGTGCGCGACCAGCCGGCGAGTGCGGAGCCGATGACGAAGACGACGATGGCGAACTGGAAGACGCCCTTGCGGCCGTAGAGATCGCCGAGCTTGCCGTAGATGGGAAGGCCGATGGTGGCGGTGAGGAGATAGGCGGTGATCGCCCAGGGCATCCGGTCCAGGCCCTGGAGTTCGCCGACGATCTTCGGCAGGGCGGTGGCGACGATCATCTGCTCCAGCGCGGCGAGCAGCAGCGCGAGCATGAGGGCGTCGGCCCATTCGGGGTCGGCGAGCATGTCCCTCGTCGCGCACTGCTGTTTCACGTGAACATCCCGGCCGGGTCTGCACACCGCGGGCCCGGCCGGGGTGTTCCTGGCAGCTACCAGGTGACGGGAAGGCGCTCCAGGCCGCAGATCTGGCCGAGGTCATACCACGGAAGGTCCTGGGGGTCGCAGGCGAGGGCGAGGTTCGGGAAGCGCTGGATGATCGACGCGATGGCGACCTGGAGTTCCACGCGTGCGAGGCCGGCGCCCAGGCAGAAGTGGGGGCCATGGCCGAAGGCGACGTGTTTGTTCTCGGCGCGCCGGATGTTGAAGGTGTCCGGGTCCGGGAAGTATTTCGGATCGAAGTTGGCGGCGGTGATGGGGGCGATGACGGCCTGGCCTTTGCTGACGGAGCCTCCTGACGGGAGGGGCACGTCGTCGGTGGCGACACGGAGCAGTGCGGTATGAGCGGGCATGTCGACGCGGAGGATCTCTTCGGCGGCGGCGGGCAGGAGCCCTGGGTCATCGCGCAGTGCGGCGAGTTGGTCGGGGTGCTGGAGGAGGGTGAGTATGCCGCGGCCGATGACATTTCCGGTGGTCTCGTGGCCCGCGATGATCAGGCCGACGACCATGTTGGTCAGTTCGTCCTCGTTCAGGCGGTCGTCGACGTCGCAGGCGTTGATCAGTTCGTCGAGCAGGCCCGTGCCAGGGGCCCGTCGGCGCTGGTCGATAAGTGCGCCGACGTATCCGGCGAACTCGACGGCGGACTGGACCTTTTCGGCCAGGTCAGCGGTGCTGGTGGACAGGAATATGTCCGACCAGGCCCGGAAGCGCGGAGAGTCCTCCGCCGGGACTCCGAGCAGTTGGCAGATGATGCGGACCGGGAGCGCGAAGGCGAACGTCTCTATCAGGTCGACCGGAGGCGCCTCGGTCTCCAGCGCGTCGAGGAGCTCGTCCGCGACCGATTGGACCTGGGGTCGCCAGGCCTCGGCGCGCCGGGTGGTGAATGTGGACTGGACGATGCGCCGCAGCCGGGAGTGCTCCGGCCCGTCCATGTTGAGGAGCGAGTTCGGGTCGTCGGACACGTCGGCGCCGAGAGGCCACATGCGTGGAGCCCCCGGGTAGCGAAGGTTCCGGCTGAAACGCGGGTCCGAGTAGACCTCCCGCAGGTCGTCGTACGTGGTGGCCAGCAGCGCCTTGTCGCCGGTGACCATCACCACGGGGGCCACTGGGCAGGTGGCACGCTTCTGGGCGTAGGCAGGGGGCGGGCTGCCGTGGGGTCCGTTCGGGAAGGGGAACTGCGCTTCATCGAGGGATGTCTCGGGTATGTCCGGCACCGAAGGACTCCTGCTCTGTCGGCGGAAGGATCGAGTGGGGATTCTATGGGAGGGGATGTCATATGCCATCAGTAACAGGGGGTTAGTGCGAAAAGCTCTCAACCGGGCTGTCACGCCTGTGCCCCGGCATCCACCAGTCGGCCGAGCACCTCGATGAACTGCTCCCGCACACCCGCATCGGTGATGGTTCCATCCACGCCGCGCCGGCCATGCCCCGCTCCACCGGGATCTTCACGCAGGCCGTATCCACGATCGCGGCGCCGGTGTACGGTGAGCAATAGTCCCCGAGTTCCGCGTACGCCCCCCAACTCCTGGCACGACTGAGAGTGCCTGGACCTGGGCCTGTTACCTCGTTCGAGTGACCGCAGGCCGTTCTGACCCAACCTCTCCCGCAGCACGCAACCCTCATCTCTGTCGGGATTTCTTCAGTCTGGGTGAAGTCGTGGAGGCGTGGGTTGGCTCTGGCCGTAGTACGCGATCTGCGCGAGTACCGGGCGCCGGTGAGCGAGGAAGAGCTCGCCGAGTTCGAGACCGATGTGCTGGCGGGGTTCGTGCTCGCGCGAGCCTCAGCCGGTCTGGTCGACAGCACGATCCGCAACGACACCAACCACCTGGAGCTGATCCGAGACTGGTTCGGCCGTCCGCTGTGGGAGATGGAGTCCGCCGACGCCGACGTCTACTTCGGCAAGGTGCTCCGCGACGCCAAACCGTCGACCCGGACCGGCCGCGCGGGCGCACTGGCGGTGTTCTTCCAATTCCTTGAGCTGCGGCACAAAGTCGAGCTGCACAACCTCGTGATGGAACTGATCCGTGGCCGGTCGTTGGCCGATCTGCTGACGAGCGAGGAGCCGCTCATCCCGCAGCACGCCGCGCTCGCATCGATGCCGAGGTGCTCGCTGCGCTGCGCGCGACCCACGCCGTCGGGGGTCGAACACCGGGACGTGAAGCCGGCCAATGTGCTGCTGGCCGACGACGGGCGGGAGGTGCTCAGCGACTTCGGCATCGCCATGGTTGAGGGAAGTACGGCCCTGACGATGACCGGCGAGGTCGTCGGCTCGCCTGAGTACCTGCCGCCGGAGCGGGCGCTGGGGCGCCCGTCGGGCCCCGATTGCCGAGCCGGGTGGCCAGCGACGACCGACCTGTGCCCGCTGCCCGTGCACGCTCAAGGAGACTGGTCCCCACCAACACGGCTGATCGCCCGGACGCGCCGCCAACGGTCTGCCCAAGCTCGTCGAGTGACTGTCATGGGGAGAAGGTCTCGCGTATGGCCTCGTTCAGGTCGCCGGGTTCCACTCCCAGTACGTTGCGGCAGACCGCAGTATCGACGAACAGCTCCGACGTGAGCAGCGGCCCCGACAGACGCGGTGTCAGCCCGGGCTCTGTGCGCCTCAGTCGGTGTCTCCACCCCGCGCCGGCCATGGCTGCGTGCAGCAGTTGCTTCGGCAGGTGCCGTACCCGTACGGGCCCCGGCCGTCCCGCCGCGAGGGCCATCCTCTCGATCAGCCAAGCCCAGGTCACATTCTGGGCGGCGATCGGGAAGTCGCCGGCTTGGCCGCCTTCCAGCGCTGCGACTGCGGCTTGCGCTACCGTCTGCACGGGGACGGCCGCAGTGCCACCGGGCGGCGCGAACAGAGGAAGCCTCGAGCGCATCATAGGGGCTGTCGAGGCGAACAGCGATGACCGCCCAAGCGAGGCGCCGAAGACCCACGGGATTTCCAGTACCGCCACGGGCAGGTATGGTCCGGCTGCTCGCCGTGCAGCTGCGGCCTGTTCGATTCGGCTGCGAATATAGGGATGCCCTTGGCCGAGTGCCAACTGAGGCCGTTGGCGGGCGATTGCGGTGAAGTACGACCCGATCACCACCAGACTGCGGAATTGCACACGCTGCCCCGCGGCCGCCGCAAGCCGCTCGATCGGCGCCACGTTGCCCTGGTGAAAATATGGCGCCGCGGGTGCGCGGGGCACCGTGCGGTCGTCCCGGCCGGCCGCGAAGACCGCAGAGTCATGGCCTGTTAGCAACTTGGCCCATTCCTCCTGGTCCAGCGTCTCAGCGTCTCCGCGGAGGAGGTCGGCTCCTGGTATCTGGGTGCCCTCGTTGCGGGACAGCACCGAAACGCGATGGCCTCGCCGGAGCAGTTCCGCGACAACGTGCCGCCCGATGAAGCCTGTTCCGCCGACCACGAGGACTCTTTGGTCACCCACAGATTTCAATGTGTCATCACTCCTGTTGCGGGCCGTACGTGTATGTCTTCACGAGGGCTGGTTGGTGGGCACGATCGTGACTTGCTGCATGCTGACGCGCTTGGGGAGGGAGACGGTGAAGGCGATGGATTCGGCGATGTCTTCGGCCTTGAGCATCATGTCGGTGGCACTGGCGAGCGCGTCGCGCATGCCCTGGTCGGTGACATGGTCGAAGAGCTCGGTGGAGACGAGGCCAGGTTCGATGGCCGAGACGCGCACGCCCAACTGACCGAGTTCGACGCGGAGGTTCAGCGACATGTGTGACACGAACGCCTTTGTGCCGGCGTAGGCCGCGAAGGTCGGGAAGACGATTCTGGCGGAGTGGGAGGAGACATTGACCAAGTCCGCGGTGCGTCCTGCGGCTGCCGCCGAGATCAGCTGCTGCGTAAATGCTCCGATGGTGTTCATCACGCCGGATATGTTGACGTCGATGAGGTGCTGCCATTCGTCCGTGCGCAGTTCGCCTATGGGGCCGGTGAGCATGATTCCGGCGTTGTTGACCACCAGGTCCGCGCCGCCGAGTTCGGTGGCGACGTGGTCGGCGGCGCCCCGGACAGCACCGGTGTCGGTGACATCAACCTCGATGGCGAGGGCGGTTCCGCCGTCCTTCTCGATCTCGGTCACGAGGTCGCTCAGCCGGTCGGCGCGGCGGGCGAGCACTGCCACCGAGGCACCGAGGCCGGCCAGTCGCTTCGCTGCGGCCTTGCCGATTCCGCTGGAAGCCCCCGTGATCACTGCCACTCGACCGGAAAGGGGGTAGTTCTGCGTCAGTGTGGACATTGATGTCTCCTTGTTGGTGAGTGGGTGGTGTCTGGGCACCCCCACCGGTTGTCCCCTGCTCCTGCACTGTGCTCACGGTCTTCGTGTGGGTACCGAATGGACTCCTGTGTGTCACCTGGCACGTCGATGCCTCACGCGGAGCGCTTGCCTCCGGCGTTTCGGGCCGCTGTGCAACCCGGTCCAGCGTCCCGGAGCATTGACGTTCCTGGTACGCCCCGTGGCAGGGCTCCGTCTTGTCCTAGGTCGCCGAATCCTGCCCACGGTGGAGTCCTTTGCGGACGGATGCTGCCACGAAGCTCGCGCAGGCTCTCACGGTCGCAACCCGGGCGCAGCGGAACGCTGTGAGGTCAGCGGCAGCATCACTGAGGCTGACATCGAAGTGGAAGCGGCATACGTTTGCATTGACCATCCACTGTGAGTGGGCCTCCATCGCGTGCTGGACTGGGGACAGGACAGCTCTACCTCATGGTTGCTGAGGTTCAACTAGTGGTGCCGTGTCGTCGCTCCGCCGAACCTGCGGTCGGGCCGGTGTCTGCGAGGCAGCCAGTTGGACTGCGGTACTGGATGTGCCGAATCGCGCCGTCGAGGTGGTGACAATGATGTTAGAGAGCCACCCGTGTCTACAGGAGGGCTAATCCCTTTGACGAGGTCGCGGTCGGGAGCGTAGGACGGCGGGCGGTAATTGGTCAACCGGTGTCACGATACGACTTACTCCCGAAGGCCCACAGTCCTGTGACGTTGAGGTTTGTACCGATGGGCCTCGGCCTTGCCGTCGTTTTTCGGACATAGGCTGTGGCTGTGGCTCGGGCGCGGCTTGTTGTTGCTTTCGAGTGGTGTCTCGAAGGCTGAGGTGACCCCTGTGGTGTGGACACGCCTGACAATGGATCT
>NZ_JBIRTX010000055.1:0-9007 GCF_044334895.1 Streptomyces sp. NPDC020681
GCAAGGTCCCCACCCATAACCACACCAACGACTGAACTGCCCAACCGTCACGGCAAACACCGTTGCAGTACTAGGGCCTGTCGTTTGGATCAGGCTGGATCAGCGAGCGGGGTCTGGCGCGTGCAGCTGCAAGGCGGAGGAAGGAGACGACGCGGAGCGTCGGCGACTGACGACAACGCAGCAGATGTGCGCGCCAGGGCACGCGAGCCCGGCAAGATCCGAACGACAGGCCCTAGCGGCGGCTGCGGGCGTACCGACGTCCGCCGCGGCTACGGCCGCGATTGCGGAGCGCGAAGCCGGCGATCCAGATGACCAGCAGTACGACTGCGGCCCACCACAGGATCTGCACGGCGAAGCCGAACCCGAACAGAACCAGGATCAGCAGAAGGAGAAGAATCCAAAGGAGCATGGCCGGGCCTCCACACACGTTCACAGGGACAGTTCCTGCGTTCCGCGGGGTCCGGGCGAAGCGGAAGGCGGAAGGACCTCGCTCGGAGATTCCGGGCGTCCTGGCCCCACACCTGGTGTCAGTCAACGCCGGGCAACGGCCGCTGTCAACGTGCGGACACTCTTGTCCATGCGCTACGCGGCGACATCGCGCGCTATCCGCAACCCCCGGCCAGGACTAGGCTGTTCGGTGAGGCCCCGGTCCCCGGCAGCGTTGGCTCTGTTCCGCTCCGGGAAGGCCCGCCATGTTCGTCCTGCTTCTCATCCTCATCGCGGCCCTGTTCGGCCTCGGCTTTTTCGACGCCTTCTGGTGGGTGGCCGCGGCCGTGCTCATCTTCGGTTTCGTCCACTACGGCCGCAGTGGCGCAGGAGGCCGAAGCGGTGGCGACGGTTCCGAGTACCGGGAGTACCGGGACTACAGGGACCGTCAGGCCCGCTGGGCCCGCCGCTACAGCCGGCAGCGCCGAGGCCGCTGGAATCGCCAGGACCGTCGGGACGGCGAGCATCACAGGTGACCGATCCTCCGTCCGCGGTGCGATCACCGGCGGCAATCACCGGCGGCGATCACTGGCGGCGGTCGTCGAGTCGGTCGGGTACGGGCCAGTGCACATCGGTCGCCAGGCCGAGCCGTTCGAAGAGGCGGATCGCGGCGGCGGTCGGGTCGAGCTGGCCGCGGTCGACACCGTGGCGGGCGCAGGTGGGGTCGGCGTGGTGGAGGTTGTGCCAACTCTCCCCGAACGAGAGCAGGGCGAGCGGCCAGAGGTTGGTCGCGCGGTCATGCCGGTGGGTGCGGAAGGGCCGGTCGCCGATCATGTGGCAGAGCGAGTTCACGCTCCAAGTGACGTGCTGGAGCAGGGCAACGCGTACGAGGCCCGCCCACAGCAGCGCGGTCAGCCCGTCACGCACGGTGCCGCCGATGGCCCAGCCGGCCGCGAAGGGCAGCGCGAGGGAGAGCAGGCAGAGCACGGGGAAGGCACGTGACAGCGCGCGCATGGAGCGGTCGGCGAGCAGATCGGGCGCGTAGCGGCCGACGGGTGTGGCGTCGGCCTGGAACAGCCATCCGACGTGCGCGTGGGCCAGGCCGCGGAGCAGTCCGCGCAGGCTGGTGCCGTAGCGGAACGGTGAGTGCGGGTCGCCGGGCCGGTCGGTGAAGGCATGGTGGCGGCGGTGGGTGGCGACCCAGCCGATCACATCGCCCTGGAAGCTCATCGACCCGGCGGCGGCAAGCGCGATGCGCAGCGCCGGGGCGGCGGTGAAACTGCGGTGGGTCAGCAACCGGTGGAAGCCGGCGGTGACGCCCAGCCCCGTGAGGACGTAGAACCCGAGAGCGAGCAGAACATCGACGGGCCCGATCAGCCTTCCCCACAGCACCCATCCGCCGAGGATCAGGGCCAGGAACGGGAACATCACGATGAGCGCGGTCACCGCCAACTGCCGGCGCTGGGAGCCCGAAAGCGGTGACGTCGCCCCGCTCACCGGGAAGGGCGTCGTACCGTCGTACCCCTCCGGCGTCCGAGCTGCTGCTTCGGGTCGCGCTTCGAGGCGTGCTTCGGTGTTCGTACGGTGGGACATGCGGGGCTCCTCGGCCATGTGTGTGTCGCGGCCGGGGGCTCGGGCTGCTTGGTGTGATGTGCAACCGCCGTGGCGGGCGGATCTTTGAGGTGTTGCCGGGCGTTGGTCAGATGCTCAGGCCGACGAGGGTTTCCGTGTCGTCGATGAAGGCGCGGGCGAGGTCCGACAGACGGCGGTTGTGTGCGCGGGCGTAACCGCGCAGTGCGGTGAAAGCCTGCTCCATGTCGATGCCCTGGCGTTCGGCGAGCTTGCCTTTGGCCTGTTCGATCAGTACGCGGCTGTTCAGCGCGGTCTGCAGCTGTTCGTTGAGGACGTTGCTGCGGTGGGTGGAGCGTTGTTGCAGGAGGCTGATGGTGGCGACGTCGGCCAGGGCCTGGGCGATGGGCGTGCCGACCGGGTCGAAGGGCCCGGGTTGGGTGCGGAAGAGGTTGAGGGCGCCCACAACGTCGTCCCGGAGGCGCATCGGCAGGGCCTGGACCGCCGCGAACCCGCTGTGCTGGGCTTGCGCGACGAAGCGCGGCCAGCGGTCTGCCTCCGTACGCAAGTCGGGGACGGAGACCGGTGTGCCGGTGTGGAAGCAGTCCAGGCAGGGGCCCTCGTCGTTCTGGAGCTGGAAAAGCTCCAGCAGGCGCACCCGCTCGTCGGAGGCGGCCATGACGCGGAGCTCGCCGTCCCGGTCCGCGAGCAGCACACCGGCCGCGCTCGCGCCGAGCATGCCGACGCAGCGGTCGGTCAGCAGGCGCAGGAAGTCGATCAGGTCGAAGTCGGCGACCAGGTTGTCGGCCAGCTCGACGAAGGTCTTGGCAAGGAGCTGCTCATTCATGGTGGACACCCTCTGTTGAGACTAGTCCCGCCGGAATGGGCCGGGAAGTGCAGCGAGTGCGTCCATCGGCCCGTGCAGAGGTGTCAGGCATCGCCTTCGCCTTCGTCTGGAGGTGCGTTTGGAGGTGCGTTCGGGGAGAAGCTGAGGCGGCGGGCGACCACGTCGGCCGCCACCTCCGCGAGTCTGTGCCCTCTGGCATAGGCGTGGGCGCGGAGGCGTACGAAGGCTTCCTCGATGCCGACGCCGAGTTGGACCGTGAGCATGCCGGTGGCCTGGTCGATCTCGGCCCGGTACGCGCCCAGATCCTCGAGCCGCCCGTCCGGAAGCATTCCGCCGATCGACGCGCCCGTCTCGTCGATCTGCGTATCGAGCAGAACCAGAGTCGCGACGTCGGCGAAGACCAACGCATCGGCCAGTTCCTCCGCGTTCAGCCGGCCTGGCACTCGGGAGTACAGGTCCAGAACTCCAGGACTGATCGCCCCCATTTGCAGGGGCAGTGCGAAGACAGCGAGTGCTCCGGCTTCCAAGGCTGCGTCGACGAACACGGGCCAGCGGCCCTGCAGTTCACCGGCGCGCAGATCGGGCGTCAGCACGGCCGTGCCGTGGGTGAAGGCGTCCACGCAGGGCCCCTCACCGAAGGTGAGTTGCAGCTCTTCCAATCGCCCGCTGATGTCGTCGGTGCTGCACAAGGGGTGACTGGCCGCGGTCCGGGACATCGCGGAAACCCCGGCCCCACCGACCGGCAGGGATGCCACCGCGGCGGTGCACACGTCCACCACACCGACCCGGGCACCGCGCAGGGCCGCCTGCTCGGCCACGAGCACCCGGATCCGGACGGACCGGCCTTGAGCCGTCACCCGGGCCACCGGGTCCAGGCATGGCGAGCGAGTCCGTCCAGTCTCACGGCCGTTCGCTCGCCGAGGGGAAGAACCAGCGCACGGAACACGGTGGGGCCGGTCGGTCTCCGGACATCACCGATGTCTCGCCAGCCCCAGAACCGGAAGGCAGCGAGGGACGGATGGTCGGCCTCGTCGACCAGCGTGACACCGAGCGACGCCTGGTGGTCGGTCAGCAGCCGCTGCTGCAGTCGACGGGCGATGACATCGCCCTGCTCGTGCGGAGCGACCAGGATCTTGTTGATCGCGAAGACATCGTGGGACTCGGTGAGCTGCTCGATGCCGAGCGGGAGCGTCCCGTCGAACCCGAGCCACCAGAAGCTGTTGCTCCGCACGGGGAATCCGAAAGCGCATCCCACCAAGGCGGTTGACTCCGCGACGGCCATGGCGAAGCCCGGCCTCCGGATGTCGCCGCTGAGGCGGTGCAGGAACTCTTCCCGGCTGCGGCTGCGATGCCCCTCACTGGGCCTCAGGTCCGAGGACTCCACGTACAGATCAGCCAGATCCGCACACAGCTCCTTGGCCTGCCAGCGGTTCACTCGGCGCAGCCGCGCCACATCCGTGGCAGACGAATCGGGGCCGTCGTCCTTCGGCGGCTGCCTCCGCCGGGACGAAGCCATCACAGCACACCGCTCGAGAGGGCAGGCACGACAAGATCAGGCCGACGCGGCGAAGCCGGAGCGGTCGGGGCGGTCCGGGCGCGTCCGCCGCGGAGAACCGCCAGGCATCCGGACGGGTGGTCGAGAAGCAGGAAACCGCAGTCGGTGAGATCGAAGAGCCGAGCCACCGGCGGTGCAGGGTAGTGCAGTTGGAGAGATCCACCGGCTGCGGCGGTCTGATACGACGCATGGAGGAAAGCGTTGAGGCCGCTGCAGTCGCAGAAGGTGACGGGCGTGAGGTCGACGTCGATGGTGCGGATGCCGTCGCGCAGGCACTCCTCCAGCGATGCGCGTACGAGTGGAGCCGTGTCGAGGTCGATCTCACCGGCCAGGGTGAGCAGCGCGCGGCTCTCTCTGTCGTGCCGGTAGACCTTCAGCTTCGGGATGGGCATGACGCCTCGGTTCAGGAAGCCATCCGGGCAGCGGATGCGGCGGAGCCGGACTTCCGGCTCCCGCCTGGCGCGCTCCCGGTAGGGGCATACTTTCGGCGGAGGCGGGCGCGGGCGAACAGCCGGGGCCGACAAGCCTGTGTGCCAGGACAGTGACCCCACCCAGCTCCCTCCAGGGGATGCACCGGGTGACCGGACGGAAGATCCGCTCCCCGCAGCCATCTGTGTTGAGAACTACATGCCGCCGGGGGTCTGGGGCGTCCTTACGACAGCATAGTCCTCAGCCCGGTCCAATGGACGGCCGAAAGTCCTCATTCCCAAGGCTTGGACACTGCCCTGGAGGGCAGCACTGCGTGCACATCCGTTCCGCCGAACGGTACTTGTGGGCGCGGCGCGAAACACTGCGACCGCCGGCCGCAATTCGCTCAGCGCCGGCGCCCCCTTCGCCGGGGGGCCCATCCAGACCCCACGCCCCCCGAGTGCACGGCGAGAAGGGCAAGTCCGACGAGCATGAGACTCGTCGGACCAAAGATCACCTCGGTCGACGTCTCGGTGACGTGGACGATGAAGGCGATGGCGAAGAGCACGGCCGCCGCGAATGCCAGCATCTGCTTCTCCTGCCGATGAACGGCGACCACGCGAGATACCGGTGGTTGCGCCGATGTCAGTCGTGTTCCCCGCCGAGTACCCGCCAGTCGTGCGAAGTCACGGTGGCCCGTGGCCTCCAGCCATTGCCGCCAGAAGGCTCGTACGAGTAGTAGTCCCAACAGACGGAAGCCCCAGCGACTGCTGGGGCTTCCTCTTCACCATGCTCAGCGTCAGCCCTTCACGCACACGACCTGCTTCAGCTTCGCCACGACCGCCACCAGATCCCGCTGCTGGTCGATCACCTTCTCGATCGGCTTGTACGCACCCGGGATCTCATCCACGACGCCGGAGTCCTTACGGCACTCCACACCCCGAGTCTGCTCCTCCAGGTCCTTCGTCGAGAACCGCCGCTTCGCCGCGCCACGGCTCATCCGCCGACCCGCCCCGTGCGAGGCCGAGTTGAACGACGCCTCGTTCCCCAGGCCCTTCACGATGTACGAACCGGTGCCCATCGAGCCCGGAATGATCCCGAAGTCACCGCTGCCCGCGCGGATCGCGCCCTTACGGGTCACCAGCAGATCCATGCCCTCGTACCGCTCCTCCGCCACGTAGTTGTGGTGGCAGGAAATCACGGAGTCGAATGTGACCTTCGCCTTCTTGAACTCCTTGCGGACGACGTCCTGGAACAGCCCCATCATGATCGCGCGGTTGTACTTCGCGTACTCCTGCGCCCAGAACAGGTCGTTCCGGTACGCCGCCATCTGCGGCGTGTCCGCGATGAACACCGCGAGGTCGCGGTCGACCAGGCCCTGGTTGTGCGGCAGGTTCCGCGCCTCGCCCATGTGGTACTCGGCGAGTTCCTTGCCGATGTTCCGCGAGCCGGAGTGGAGCATCAGCCAGACCGAGCCCGACTCGTCCAGACAGAACTCGAGGAAATGGTTGCCTCCGCCGAGCGTTCCCATCTGCTTCGTCGCCCGGTCCTGACGGAACTTGACCGCATCCGCCACCCCGTCGAACCGCTGCCAGAAGTCGTCCCAGCCGCCCGTCGCGAAGCCGTGCATCCGGCCCGGGTCCACCGGGTCGTCGTGCATTCCGCGGCCGACCGGGATCGCCTGCTCGATCTTCGAGCGCAGGCGGGACAGGTCGCCCGGCAGGTCGTTCGCCGTGAGCGAGGTCTTCACCGCCGACATGCCGCAGCCGATGTCGACGCCGACCGCCGCCGGGCAGACCGCGCCGTGCATCGCGATGACCGAACCGACCGTCGCGCCCTTGCCGTAGTGGACGTCCGGCATCACGGCCAGGCCCTTGATCCACGGCAGCGTCGCCACGTTCTGCAGCTGCTGCATCGCGGAGTCCTCGACCGACCGCGGGTCCGTCCACATCCGGATCGGGACCTTGGCGCCCGGTACCTCTACATACGACATAGTTCCTCAATTCCCCCGACAGGCGCCAATAAGCGACAAGCCATTGAAAAGACTCAAAGTGCAAATGCAGTGGCCAATGCCCGCGAAAGACCCAACGGACCGGCATTCACAGCAGCGCGTGCGATACACATTGTGTCCATCGGCCGCCATCACGCGGCAACCGCTTTTCCGCTCGAAGGGAGCCTGGGACCGTGCAACGAAAGGCGTACGCACCCGGCCTTGCGGCGCTGCTCGTGGCGCTTGTCACCGGCTGCACCGCCGGCACCGGGACCGACTCCGCACCGGACTCCAAGGCGGGCGACGGCACCACCTCCGCCGCTCAGCCCGGCAAGTACCGCACACTGCTGGAGCCCTGCGGCTCCGTCCAGCGCTCCACCCTCAAGGACCTGCTGCCCGGCACCTCCGAGCTGCCGGACGAGCAGCAGCAGAAGGTCTTCCGAGGCGCGGCCGAGGTCACGTACGACACCGACCGCCGCGTCGGCTGCAGTTGGAAGGCCGACTCGCCGGACGCCTCGCACTCCCTCAGCGTCGACTTCGAGCGTGTCGTCTCGTACGACACGGGCGTGAGCGACGACGACCGCGCGCAGGAGATCTACGCGAAGAAGGAAGCCGCCGCCGCCCTTCCCGCGCCCCCCACCGCCCCTCCCTCCGGCACGCCCACCGGAACCCCGACCGGCCAGGCGACCCCCACCGGGACGCCCGCCGGAACCCCGACCGGTACCGCCACGGGCGCCCCCGGAAGCACTCCCGAAGGCACCCCCGAAGGCCTCGAGCCCCGCGTCCTCGACGATCTCGGGGACGCCGCCTTCCTCGACGACGTGCTCACCGCCGCCGGCGCCGGATCCACCGCCCAGCGCCGCACCGTCAGCGTGGTGTTCCGCACATCGAATGTGATCGTGACGATCGTCTACCGCGAGCAGGCGTCCCGTATCACTGAGGTCCCGGACAGCAAGGAACTGCAGGAAAAGGCGCAGAGTCTGGCCGGCAAGCTCGTCGACCAGTTCAGCGACTGAGGACGGACCGGCAGCCGCACGCAAAGCCGTACGTATCCGGAGACACACCCGCGGACCCGCCGGGTCCGCGTACCGTGGCCTGGCCGACCGGAGTGACCGTACGACAATCGACTGAAGGAACCATGCACCGTTCAGCCCCGCGACTCACCCGCATTCTCGCCTGTGCAGCCGTCCCGGTGATGCTTGTCGTCGCCGGCTGCTCGTCGGATTCCGGCAGCAACGACGGCACGAAGGGCAAGGACTCCTCGTCCTCATCCGGGGCCTCCCCGGACGGGCAGAAGGCGACGACCGTCGAGCCCGCGAAGTACGCCAAGCTGCCCGACCCCTGCAAGTCGATCTCCGCGAAGACGATCGAGAAGCTGGTGCCGTCGACGAAGGTCAAGTCGGGCACGGCCGGCAAGTCCTCCGACACCACCACCCGCGGCACCTGCTCGTGGAACGGCCTGGACGACAACGGCGTGAAGGGCTCGGACTATCGCTGGCTCGACGTCTCCTTCCTGCGCTACGAGTCCGAGCAGACCCTCGGCCTCAGCGGCAAGAAGCGCGCCGAGGACAACTACGCCAAGGAGATCTCCAAGGCGAAGGCGACCGAGGGCGCGAAGAAGGTGCGCACCTCCCCCGCGCAGGGCGTCGGCGAGCAGGCGACCGCGGTCGGCTACGAACTGACGAAGACCGGCGAGGACTTCACGTACGCCACGATCGTGACGCGGACCGACAACATCGTGATCACGCTCACCTACAACGGCACGGGCTACGCGGGCGCCGACTCCCCGTCCTCCGAGGAGCTGATGAAGGGCGCCGTGGCGGCGGCCAAGGAGGCCGTGGCCTCGGTGAGCGTCGCCAACAAGTAACCACGCCAAGTCCGGTCGGTAACTTCCGGCAAGTAGGTTCCAGCCTTGGCCTGTTGATGGAGCCGCCGCTCCCCGCGAGCGGGGGCTCCGCAGTCATGTGCCAGGCTGTGCCCGCTGGAACGGGCTTTCGCGTTTTCATATCGGGAGGGGATCGCGGGTGGCCGCGATGCAGCTGACACGCACGCACCGCATACTCATCGGCCTGGTCGTCACGGGTGCGGTGATCATCGCCGCGATCGGTTTCGCGGGTTCGTACGCCGCCGTGCGCGAGCTCGCCGCGGACAAGGGCTTCGGCAACTTCGCCGTCGTCTTCCCGATCGGAATCGACGCGGGCATCTGTGTGCT
>NZ_JBIRTX010000056.1:0-8784 GCF_044334895.1 Streptomyces sp. NPDC020681
AATGTAAAATCGTTAAGTCGTTTTGGCGGAGTTGGGTACGTCACACCACACATCGGCGAGGTTGCCCCTGAAGCAGCACCGATCATGATCGTGTTACGAGCTCTAGTGTGATGCGACGCGTTGATCTCGCGAGGATCCTGATCGCCCGGTCCGGGCGATCAGGAAGGCGGGTTGGGCGTCAGGGATTGACCGGGATGCTCGCGACGTGGGCCAACGCGTTGGTGGACTGGGCCGGGTCGAACGTTGCGGGGGCCGAACTGGTCGGAGGAGGTGAGGCCCAGCCACTCCAGGCGTTCCTCGTGTTCCTCATGCGCGGGGTTGGCGAGGATCTCGACGAGGTAGTCGCAGGCTCAGATGACACCGCAGCCCTCGGGTGGGTCGGCCCTGCGGCCAGTGAGACAGCGGGGGTAAGGGGTGCCCGGCAGGCCTGCGGTGATGTGGTCGACGCCCGCATCCAACCGCCGCCCACGGACACACCAGCGCGATGCAGTACCAGCGCCGATAGCGAACTACCGCTGGAGTACTAATACTCCAGTTGTGCTTCTCCATTTGTCCTGGTCAGCGTGCCTGTTTCGAGTCTAGTGGGCTGACGCTGCATCAGGGTAGTGGTGGCTCGTGACCCACCCGATCGGGGTGCGTTGAGCCTGCTATGGAGCCGGATATCGAAGCAGGGCTGTGGGCCACCGAGTTGGAGTCGTTGCTGCTGCGGGTGGGTCAGCGGTTCGGGCGCATCGAGCCACGACGTCGGATGCAGGACTATGTGCGCGGGCTGCTCGGCCCGGTCGGCCGGAGGAACAGCTGGCAGCTCGCCGAGCACGCAGGCCATGCCACCCCGTACGGCCTGCAGCGGCTGCTGTCGTGGTGCCAGTGGGATCCAGACAAGATCCGTGACGACCTGCAGGATTACGCGGCCGAGCGGCTCGGCCGACCGGACGGTGTGCTGATCGTGGACGACACCGGCTTCCTGAAGAAAGGCACCGTCTCAGCCGGGGTGCAGCGCCAATACTCGGGGACGGCCGGCCGCACCGAGAACTGCCAGATCGGCGTGTTCGCCGCCTATACCTCGGCGAAGGGCCGGGCCCTGGTGGACCGGGAGCTGTATCTGCCCAAGTCCTGGACCGATGACCCGGATCGGTGCCGCACGGCGAGAATTCCTGAGGACAGGTCCTTTGCCACGAAGCCCGAACTGGCGCGTGCGATGGTGTTGAGGGCCCTCGGCTCCGCACTGCCGATCGCCTGGGTGACCGCTGATGCGGCCTACGGGCAGGAACGGGGCTTTCGGCGGATGCTGGAGGAAGCCGGCGTGGGCTATGTCCTGGCGGTTCCCAAGTCGCAGCAGGTCAAGTCGACTGCGGGGAGTTGGCGCATCGACCATGTTCTGACTGGTGCCCCGGACGACGCCTGGGAGCGGATCTCGTGCGGGGACGGCGCGAAGGGGCGTCGGGTCTACGACTGGGCCGCAGCCAGGCTCCCTGCCGCCGCCGACGCGAACGGCGAGGCACCCACGCACGATCGCTGGTGCTGGCCCGCCGTAGCCTGGCCCGCCCCGAGGAGATTGCCTACTACCTCGCCTTCGCCCCCACCGAGGCGAACGTCTCCGAACTGGTCCGCGTGGCCGGCTCCAGATGGGCCATCGAGGAGTGCTTCCAGGCCGCGAAGAACGAGTGCGGCCTGACCAGTACGAAGTCCGCCGCTACGTGGGCTGGTACCGCCACATCATGCTGGCGCACGCCTTCCTGGCCGCGATGGCCGCCCACGCCCTCGAAAAGGGGGCCGAAGAAACGGTCCGAGCAGTCTCGTTCCCCTCACCGTGGCAGAAGTGCGACGGCTCCTGGATCTTGCCCATTCCCCAGCAGCCCGGCTACCGCGGCCCGGACACCGGCTCCACTGGTCGCACTGGCGCCGACGCCATCAAGCCGTCGCCCGCCACTGCCACTACCAACGCCGCACGCACCCCGATCGTGTGGGTCACGAGCCACCACCACCCTGATGCAGCGTCAGCCCACTAGACTCGAAACAAGCCCGTCAAACAGCATGATTTCGAACATTGCGGACGCAATGACCTTGACCCTTCCGGGTAAGCCACGGACGCTGGCGCGGAGACACGTTTTCATCGGAAGCTCGTGTTGGGAGGGGACTTGCCCCCTCCCTCGGGCCGGTGGCCCCTGACGATGCTCCGATGACGAACCAGCTACTTGGGGGTAACGCCGTATGCCAGAGAAACTGCGTGTCCGCGTGGCCCGTCTGGCCGTGATCGGTGTGGTGGCCACAGGCGCGTCGATAGCCGCCGCGGGTGTTGGGCAAGCCGTGACCGGCGAGGATTGCGAATTGATTCTGCTCTGCCCCGGGGACCCGAGCCCGACGCCGACGCCTACTGGGGACCCGACGCCGACGCTGAGCGAGTACCCGACGCCGAGGTTGAGCGAGTACCCGGGCCCGACGCTGAGCGAGGCCCCGGACCCGACGCCGACGCTGAGCGAGTACCCGACGCCGACAGTGACCGACGACCCGGACCCGACACCGACGCTGAGCGAGGCCCCGGACCCGACACCGACGGTGACCGAGGACCCGGAACCGACGCTGACCACGAGCGCACCGGGGCAGCGGTCCGGTGCCAACGACAACGACCCCGACGGCAATGTCGGCACCTGCACCGTCGACCTGGAAGGCGCCGAGTGCGCGGACATTTCCGAGTCCGACGGTGCTGGCTCCCAGGCGGCCGGACAGGGTGGGGCCAAGGAGGAGCTGGCCGAGAGCGGCGCCGCCGAAAACACCTTCCTGATCATTGGCGGTGCGACGATGATCGCTGGTGGCATTGGCTTCCGTCTGCTGCACCGTCTCGTTGGTGATGGCCGCAGCGTGCCCAGTACATTTGGCGCCGCAGCAGAGCAGTAGGGAGCTGTGCCGCTGTGCGGGCACTGGGCTAACGGAAAAACGGCCAGTGCCGCGAGCCCGCGGTGAAGGCAACTTGGCTCGGAGGGCGCGCACGGCTCGTCCCGTGCCCCGCCGCCGACGTCCCCCCGTCGGCCTGCAGAGGGTCGCCACGAAGACGGAGGAAACGCACGCTGGTCCACGCCCGCTACGGGATGGTGATCCTGGCCGAGCACGGCCCGGCGACCACGAGCTCGGCCTTCTGCTGCAGCCACTGCCACCTGTACCTGATTGCCGCCCCCGACCCGGACGCGAGCACCCGCCGCCTTCGAGGAGACCGGCGGCCCAGGCTTGCCTTTCGGCAACGGCTCCTACCTCTTGCCCCGGGCTCGGGCTTCGCCCGGCAGTTCGTATGCCGCGTCTGCGCGGACACACTCGGGATCGGCAAGTATGTCGACTGGCGCGCCCACCTGGCCGCTGCAGTCCAGGACCGGTGCTGGCCGAAGTGGCGGACCATGGGCCTGCTGGACTCCCTGCAGCTGTCCCTTGCTGGACGCCTGCCTGGTCCCGCCGGACCACAGCGCGGCCACAGTACGCACCGCCGCCCGTGCACTCCCTTACCACCGGCACAGAGAAGCTGATGATCCGCTCCGACGGCGGAGCGGAGAAGGAGCTGTACTACGCCGGTCTGACCCGCGGCCAGATCCCTCCGAGGGGGTGCCGCAGCCCCTCAACTGCTCGCGTATGGGTGCGGTTGAAGGAGAGGGCTCGGATGCCGTCGATCATCCGAAGAAGATCGAAGAGATGTCGTCGTCGAAGTCGATAGTGTCAAGGTCGGCGACATCCCCGTTGATGACTATGGACCTGCCAGTGCAGTCGGCCTCGGACCAGAGCTTCAAGGAACCCTGAGCCTGGATTGAGGATGCCACGTCATCGCGGGGCGACGTTCCGACACCCCGCGCCTGACAGGCCTTGGGCACCGTTGTCAGCGAAGTTCACGTCATCGAAGAGCACCGCGCGCTCGGACTTACCGTCGGCATTCTGATCGCCGCCGGTGTCGTCAGCCGTGTCATCACCGGCAGGCTGGTCTGCTTTCTGTCCGTCCGGTGTGACACCGAACCAGGTGCCGCCGACGCCCTGGCCGTTGGTGTCACCGGGCTTGAGGCCTTTGCTGAAGCGGTAGACGGGCCATCCGCCGATGGTGACCTGAAGGTTGCCGTCATCCCGCTTGACCACGCCGACGTCGGACTTCGTGAGGCCATTTATGAAGATCTTCCCGCCGGGGGCGACAACGACCGGCGGCCAGGTGACAGCGCAGTCTCCGTTGCAGTTCGACTTCGACGGACTGGCAGCATCCTTGTCGAACCGGTAGAGGGTGAAGCCCGCCCCATTGACCACCACGGGACTGAGGTTGCCGGCCCTGGAGGCGGTGAGCTGCACCCACTTCTTCGCTACCGGTGTGACCGTCGGCTCTCCGGGCTTGTTCGCCCAGTCGCCCGTCATGGGCTGGGCATTGTTCGTCTTTGCTGTGCCGCGAAGAAGGTTCAAGCTCTGCAGACCGGACTGGTCGGTGCTGTTGTTGGCACCGGCAGTCGCCGATTTGGCGGGCGCGGAGGCGTCGGTGTCGATGCCGCCACAGGCGGTAAGAAGCAGCGCTACGGTGGCGGCGGCCGAGACGAGCATCGCCATGCGGTTGCGGAACATGCGGATCTCCTTATGTAGTGGCTTCGGCATTCCCAGAGCCATCACCTCCCTGTACGAGACCCGCCCGGCCCGGAGGTCACCTCGTTACGATACTGAGATGTAGCTAGGACAACCCCAACAGGGCATATCTCGCCTGCCAGTTCACTGGCAGCGACGGGGTGAGTCACCGCAGGTCAGCGGTATCAGTGCAGGCGTATCAAACGACCTCGTTCATGATTGGCGGTGGCGTGTCGTGAGGCCTGGTGTTCACTCTCGCTGCCTCTGCACAAGGGTGATGGTTTGCTGATGAGCGCGAGGCCGGCGATGGCTGGGATGCTGGCGGTCATGTCCTAGCGGCGGCCGTGGTGACGAGCGAGCGACCGCCAGTTCTTGAGGTGGGCGATGCCGTTCTCGACCCGGATGCGGCGTGAGGAGTGCTCTCCTTGCCCTGACGCTCGAGAACTCCTCACAGGCGCCGGAGTATTCGTCTTGAACTTGCGGTGCGGTGGTGTCCCCACACGTCCACCGGGCGAGCGCCAAATCCCTGGTGGCTGGCGTTGGCAGAGATCCACGGAGGGTCCGTCCGCAGGAGTTTTACCAACCCACGCGGTTCCCGACTGGCGCGGCTACAGAACAGCATCCGCGCGTCGGCATCCGTGACGACCATGGTCTTGACCACGTTGCCCTTGGGTACTTGGCTCGAACGGTTCCGTCAGCAATGGCGCTCAGGTGCTGGCGGAACAGCAGCGCGTCTGTCCGACCACTAAGTCCTGTTATACGTCGATCTCGACCAGTCGTTTGCCCTCGAAGGAGCGAACCTCGAAGCGATCGATGTCACTACGGGGCATCGCCGCTCCGCCGTGCACGTAGAGCGGGCGCTTGCCCCTCTCGTCGGCACTGTCCGGGATGCCGTATCCCCACTTCGGAACGGACCAGGAGGCTACTACCTCCTCGTTGCCTGCCTTGGAGACGGCTATCAGGCTGCACTTGAGCGGGCCCTTGACGTTGTTCAGCTCCAGTACGGCGTGTGTGCCCCAGGCCTTTTCCTCCGTGCCCACCGTGGCGGTGACCTTGCTGACAGGGTCGGTGGTTTTGGTCTTGTCATTCATATGGTTGAAGAAGACGTCCTCGGCCGGGCTGGTGGAGTGCACGTGCGGCAGTGCCTGTTCGGTCCGTGCCTCTGCGGAGGTGACGGCGATGGTGATGACCGGTCCGCCGATGATCAGCACTGCGGCGGCGGCGACCATGCAGAGGCTGCGCCTGCGCTGGGCCAGGCGCTCGACGGCAACTCCGTCCACTAGCCGGTCCAGCAGCCGCGGGCTCGGCTGGACGTACAGCACGGCGGGATCCGAAACCGTGGCCGGAGTAGTCTCGGCAAGTGTGGCGAGAAGCGGTTCGAGGCTCATGAACTCCTCAAGCTGCTGCGCGCAGTCATCGCATTGGGCCAAGTGACCTTGGAAGCGCAGGGTGTCCGCTACGTCGAGCACCCCAAGAGCGTAGGCTCCGACGGCCTCGTGCTCCGAGGAGAATTCTTGCACCGTCACGGCCTCACTCCTCGTTCCTCAAGTACAAGTTTCATGGAGCGCAACCCGTAAAATATTCTGGACTTCACTGTCCCGCTGGGTATGCCCAGACTCTCTGCCGCTTCATTTACAGTACGTCCTTTGAGATACGTTTCAACCAGCACCTCTCGGTGCGCATCACTGAGTTCACTCAGGGCGCTGGAGAGCATCATGAGCGACAGCGCCTTGTCGATCTCGTCCTCGGCAGGCATGAACTCCAGAGGCGAGGCGTCGACCTCCTGGGGCCGCGTCTGGCGGCTGCGGTAGCCGTCGATGACGATACGGCGAGCCACGGTAATGAGCCAGGGCCGGATCGAGCGGGTGGCCGGGGCCAGCTGGTGGGAATAGCGCCACGCACGCACAAGGGTTTCCTGGACGACGTCCTCCGCACGGTGACGGTCGCCGTCCACCAGCCGCAGGACATAACTGTGCAGCGGACCGGCGTGTTCCCGGTACAAGGATTGCATGAGCTGTTCGTCCGCTCTACTACTGCGGTGTGACCCCTGATTTGGGTGCCACGTTGCTGAACTGTCCATCACGGCCTCCTCCCTGGGACAAGCCTTCCTCAACCGGTGAGCGGCGGGCGAAAGTCCAGAATGTGTGCCGACGCAGATCCAGTGCCACACGATTCCGGAAGGGCCGGCCGAGTGCGATGGATCGGGAATATCATGCGTGCGGCGTCGGGTTGCGGCACGACGGCAGTCGCACATTGCACAGCCGTACACGCATTTCTGCGCGCAATTACTACGGTTGACGCGCGGTAGCCCCCCGGGGCAACCCCCGGGGGCTTGCAAGCTTCTCCACCTGCTTCGACGGTCGCCGTGCTCCAGGTGCGGCACGGCGCCGGAATGGAGGAGGCTATGCTTGACGGTCGGCGGGACCCGTCAACTGCGGCGGCCTACTCATCCACTGATCCCCCCTCAGCTCGCCGTCGATCTTCACGTATCGTGCGGTCAAAGGGACATCCAGTTCATTCGTTATTCGAACCAGAACGATCTTGAATGCCCTGTCCGCACTCCTGAATACACCGACAGGCATCGGTCTTATTTCGTCTAGCCAAACCAAGATGAACAAGGTTCGGTAACTACCGAGAGAAGACTATTGTGGGCAACCCAGGCCTACCGGCGTGCTGGAGATGGCCCTCTGGACGCTCTACAGCCGGGCATCCCTGGCAGCCAGGCCACACCCTCTGATCAATGATCCACTCGCAAATTCAGACACTTGAGGCGATCGACTTCCCCTATGTTGAGAAGTTCGGCAAACCATGGCAGGGCGCTGTAGTGCGGTCACTCTGCCTTGATCAAGCGACTACATGTTTTCCTCGCGGAACACCCCGCGAGCACAGTCGTTGCGCTTGGAGAAGGGCTGCAAACGACTTTCTGGCGTATCGGGAATGAGTGTGCGCAATGGCTTTCGGTTGATCTCCCGGAAATAGTCGAGCTCCGCAGATCAGTCCTACCCGCCGCCGATAACCTGCGTACTCTCAGCTGCTCGGAGCTGGACCACGCATGGATGGACGAGGTGGATGCTGGCCACACTGTACAGGTCCGCTGAAGGGCTGCTCATGTACTTGGAACCTGATGAGGCGCTGTCCTTGATTGCCGATTGCGCCGCGCGTTCCCTAGCGGGTGCATGATCTTTGACACCATCCCGGCTTGGGCCAGCCGCCGCACGCTACGCGGATTGCAGCTCACCTCGCGGTACACCTTTCCGCCCTTGCCTTTCGCTCTCTCCGCTTCTGTGGCATCCGGCCTTCCACAACATTTTCCCGGCGTCCTGTCGGCCACCAATCTGCAGATGCTGCCAGGGCGTGGGCTGTTGAAATTCAGCGCGGTCATCGGCGCCCTCCCCCTCCTTCGTAACGTACATTCTCCAATGTCACTGCTGCGGTGTGCCGAGTCTCCGGAGTTGGGCGGTGCGGAGGTGTCCGCAGGCTCGTAGTGTTGATTAGGCTTCACTGGGGATGCAGCCTGAGACGCCCGGGGAGGTTGTCAACTTGGTGAGGACTGGGCAGGTTGAGGGCGTGATGGGGCACTGTCACGTTTGTCGGGTGTGGCTGGTGTTGAGGGTGTCAGGGTGTGAATAGGCCCGGTGATGGCCGTCGTCAGGCGGCGGCGGTGCGCGGCTGATGACCTGGTTCCAGACGGTGAAGAGTGTGGTCATTTCGCTACAGCCCAGGTGCCTGTCACGCACGCCAGGCCCACCCCTCACTTGCCAGAAGCCCGGCTGCGGGGGGACGTCGCCTCCGGCGTCACTGGCAGCGGGCGGGGGTCGTAGGTCCCTGGTCCGGGCTGCCATGTCCGTCACCGATCGTCACCCCGAACTCTGCGGAGCTGTACCGGGTGAAGTTCGCCCGGTGCCCGCCGGCAGACCTGTGGAGCCGCCAGTGCTCCACTCGCAGGTGATGTCGTCGCACCGCTCCCAGGCGAACGACTTCGTGTCGACCTCACGGACTTCGCGCGCCCCACCGCCAGGTCCACCATGCGCAGCGCAGTCGGCAGGTCCTGGTAGGCGTAACCGAGATGCGTCGGGCGCAGCCCTGTACTCAGCTCCAGTGTGCCGTGCCTATCCGGCGATCAGGGTGGACGAACAGAGCGTACGCATCAGAGATCAGCCCCTCCCCAGCAGCAGCCGGGCCTCGCCGACCGTGATCACCGAGCCGGTCACC
>NZ_JBIRTX010000057.1:0-8705 GCF_044334895.1 Streptomyces sp. NPDC020681
CATCTCGAAGCGTGGAGAACGGCCGCCTCCGCTGTCCCGGAAAGAACCGCAGATCAGCAGGTCGGGTGACCTGCGCGGTTAAACGCCAAGCTTAGGACCTCTTAAAGCCACACTCGACACCCCTGGGCGAGCCAACCCTACGAATGGTTCGCTCAACCCGACCAAGAAGGTAGGACGGTCTTATGTGCGATAACCCACGGGTTCCCGTTGCCTCGCCGACGCCCTGAGGGCCTGGCCAGCTCGTTTCCTCTGGCGCAGGCAGGCTCGCAGCCCGATGAAGAATGAGCGTTTTCAGAGTGGCCACCGACCGGGTGACGGGCTGGTCTCCCGCAACGCACGAGGCTCCTGTGCCGTTGAGAGAGGTGTTCGACGTCTCAACTCAGCAGCGCAGGAGTCTCGTTGGTTCCCTATCGTGCCGCACTCGACCTGCCGCATGCTCTGGTCGAGTGGGTAACCATGCTCATCGCCACCCGTGAGGGTGACCGCCGCTGCAAGCTCCCGCCTCACCAGCGCGCTCTCGTCGGCCTGGTCTACTTGCGCCGACACGACACGCTCGCGCAGATCGCCGCCGGTTTCGGCATATCCGTCGGCACCGCCCACGCCTACGTGGCGGCCCTCGTCGGTCACCTGTCCCGGCGGGCGCCGGGGCTGCTGCGTGCCCTGCGGGAGAGCGATCCCGAGTACGTCCTGCTCGACGGAACACTCGCCGAGTGCGACCGCGTCGGTGACGGCCGGGCCGACTTCTCCCACAAGCACCGCCGCCACGGCGTGAACGTGCAGGTAGTTGCCGATCCCGCAGGCAACCTGCTGTGGATCTCACCCGCCCTGTCCGGCCGCACCCATGACCTGACCGCGGCCCGCACCCACCGAGTCATCCGGATCTGCGAGCGCCAGGGCATTCCGGTCCTTGCCGACCGCGCCTACATCGGGGCCGGCTCCTGGGTGACCACGCCGATCAGGCGACTTCCGCACCAGGACCTCAGCCCGACCCAGCGGACGGTCAACCGGGCCCTGTCAGCGGCACGAGCACCAGTCGAACGAAGCGTCGCGAGACTGAAGTCCTGGCACGTCTTCCGCAAAGCCCGCGTCAGTCCCAACCGCATGACGGCCATCGCCGCGGCCATTCTCACCCTGGAGCGTCAACGCTGAAAATGCTTCTTCACCGTCGCCTCCCCAGGGAGGACGGCTTTGGCGATGACGGTCATCCAGTGGGACCGACGCGGCCGGTCTTTTGTCTCACGACCAGACGAGTCGCCCTTCGGCGACCTCACAGACCGGATAGTTTCCATCGGCGATCTTCGTCAGCATCTCCGCCACGGAGTCGAAATAGTGAGCCAGTGATTCGTACTCGCCCGTGGTCGTGATATCACCCACGAACCAACTGCCGATCCGCCCGTCCCGCGCGTCGATGAACTTTCCCATCCAGCCGTCCTGGTCCGACAGGAACGGGATCCACTCATTACGCCAGAACGGATTGTCCGGCTGGTCCGGAGGGTCGAATCCACCGGACATGTAGCGGTTCGCGTAGAGCTTCTCCATCGCCCGGATGCCCAGAAAGAACTTTGCCTCATCCGGGAACCCGGCGAAGCCGCAACATGCCACATCGTCGTCCACATCTTCCTCAGGAAGATCCAGGTTGTTCTGCAGCAGCCACGCCCGCAGATCCTGAGGGAGGGAGATACCCATCCGTTCCTCGGCGGCCGCGAGCATCTGCTCCTTAGCGGGCCCAGGCAGATCCGCGTGATCGGCCGGGGCGTGCTGCCGAAGAAGATTCATCACGCGGGACCAGCTCTCCGCCACGCTCATTCCCCTCTGCCCTCTCTACGTGGATGCCCCATACGGCTGCGCCACTGCAGGGGTTGCGGAGCGCCGACCTGAGGGACCTCGCAGGGATGGTACTCCGAGCAGGCTTCCTGCCCCCTCCCCTACGACCACCTTCCGCCCCGAAGTGCAGGACCGGCCGCTCAGCGAGGTGACCACCCGCCAACTCCTCACAAACTAAGCCGCTGTGCCCGGCGGGCCCAGCCGAGGTCGCCAAGGCCGTCCTCACCCTGGAGTGGCGAAGCTGAAAACGCTCACTGATCGGCCTCGACGGCGAGCGCCATCTGCGGCTGCGCAGCGCGCTTAAGAACGAGTACTCCGACGCTGTTATGGACGGCCGCTTCGAGGAACTGGTCGCGCGCCTGGACACGCTGCTCGATCGTGACTGGCCACGCGGCGCCCGGGTCCGCGTGATGCGCGCGAGCCAGGACCTGGTGGTCGACCAGCTCGGTTCTTTGCTGACCGTGCCTGTCCCGTCCGAGACCGTTGAGGACCTGCGCTACTTCTGGAGCCAAATCATCTCGGTGGTCTTCGCCGGGCTGCGGCCCGCGCTGTGGCTGAAGCTGCCCCGCTACCTTCGAGCGCGCAATCGGGTTCACGCCTTGGGGCGGAAGTACGTCGACTCCATCCTGTCCGACCAGGAATCCGGAGCCGAACTTCCGCCACTCCTATCGACGCTCCGGCAACTGCATGCCGCCGAGCCTGACCTGGTGGCGCAGGAGGATCTGAACCTGCTCGCGTTGTTTCCGTACCTCGCTGGGATGGACACGGTCGCCAACGGGCTCGCCAGTACCGTTTATGCGATCCTCAAGCACCCGGATGTACTCGAGCGCGTCGTCGCGGAGGCCGACCAACTCTTCGACGGGCGGCCCGTGAACGTTGCCGCGGTGCGCTCCATGGTTGCCACCAACGGAGCGATTATGGAAACGATACGGTTGTGGCCGGTGGCAGTTGGCCTACACCGCAAGACGACCTCTGAGTTCGTGTTCGATGGACGCCAGATACCCGCCGACGCCGATGTCTTTTTCGCGATCGCTGTTCCCCACCTGATGGAGGAATACTTCCCGAATCCGTCTTTGTTCGACATCGACCGGTATTCCGCTCCGCGAGCAGAACACCTTGCCAGGGGGGCGTACACGCCCTTCGGTCGGGGCACTCACCGATGCATCGGCGCATCCCTCGGTGAGGTTATGACGGCACTCATGATCGCACGGCTTTTCCATCGCCGCACGCTGGCCTTGCCGTCGGCCGACTACACACTTAAGCGCACCCTGCGTCCGGCGCCCGGACCGTCGAAGCGATTTGCCGTTCACGTCGAAGAACGACAGGCCGGCCCCGGCTCGGCCTCAATGCACTCGGCAGGGGGTGTTGGAGTAGATCCCCTCGACGCTCCGTGACTAGAGGGGCTTGGTCAGGTGGTATGGGTTCTGGCGTGTTGCGGTGACAGGTGCGGCAGGCGCCGATCCAGACCGCAAGGAGTAACTGCAGTTCGCGGGAGACCCGGTACCGGTAGAGGCTCGGCGCCGCCCCTTCGGGGGACGCCAATCGGCCAGCGGTCGCCGCACCGACAGCTCGGGACCTTCGGTGTTTTGGATCTCGCGTCCGGCGGGCCGGATCCGCAGGGCCACGAACCGCGAGTACATGCGCTTGAAGCCGCTGCGGCCGCTGCCCCGGCGGGAGTCTTTCCGCCACTGCACCGGCCGGCTGCACGCAGACGTCTACGGCGCCCTGTTGGTGGATGGTCGATACCCGGCTGCCGATCGCGCTGTGGGCGGGACAAGACGCCCAGCAGCTGGCCGAGTGGCTGCACGGGCATCCCGGGGTTGAGGTGTTCTTCCGGGCCGGCTCGTTGGTCTGACGGCAGCGCAAGATCCAGGGCGCTCCAGACGCACCGCAGGGCAGTGGTCGTTTTCATCTGTGGCAGTGGCCGCCGTAGCGGGTGCCGGAGTAGCCGCTGTGCATCGCAGCTGTCTGCTGAGCGCATTGCCCGCTCCTGAACCGGGACCGTGGCTCGCGACTTCTGGGGTGCCGTCCGACCGGGCGGATACCGCCGCCCGCCGCCACGCCAAGCGGCTGTACGAAGCGGTACACGCGGTGACCGACACCGGCCGTTCGACCAACGCGGCAGCCCGCGAGCTCGGGCTGGACTGGCGCACAGTGCGGAAGTACGCCCGCGCCACCAACTGGCACAAGTGCGTACGGCGGACCCGCCCACGCTGGCCGACGAGCCTCGATCTGTACTTGGAGTACCTGCGTCTGCGCTGGGAGGAGGGCGAACACTCCGCGACGGCGCTGCACCCGGAGGTGGTCGCCAAGGGTAACCGCGGCCATTATCACCGGGTCAAGCTGGCCGTCGCGCCGCTGCGCCGCGGCCTGCCGATTGACACACCGCGCGAACGACCGCCCTCGCCCCGGGAGGGGCACCTGCTGGATCATCACCGCAGCCTCCCGACGCGGCCTGCACGCCTCCGAACCGGCTGCAACGGCTACTCGTGCACTGCCCGGAGCTGAAGCGCACCCACGACTTGGTGCGCCAATTCGCCGCCATGCTCGATGCCCGCGACGTCGCGCCGCTGCCGGGCTGGCTCGAGCAACTCATGTCCTGCTGCCTGTCGGCCCTGGCCAACCTGACCAAGGCCATCCGTGAGGACCAGTCAGCGGTCGTGCGGGGCATCACCACCACGTTCAACTCCGGCGTCAATGAGGGACGCGTCACCGACCTTTGATGCCAGAAGAGACTCATGGCCGGCAGCGCAGGCGTCCCCACCTGCGCCACCGCGTGATCCTGGTGGCCCACCTCCGACGCCGCCACCCGTGACGGGGCGTCACCGGCGCATGGTGGCACATCCCGGCGCCACGGAAATCTTGCCGGGGCCACTTCAGCTCGTACGCGACACTGGTCCTGCCAGCCGCGCGCGGCCTGCCCCTTGGCCAGCTCCCGCTCCGCCTGTGGTACGCCAAAGACCACAGGGTGAGGGGCTGGCTGTCATGGGTATTCGCTCGGAGATTCGACCGAGACGGGCAACCGCGACCTTCCGCGATCAGATGGATCTTTGAGCTGTTCCCAACCCGTTGACGGGATCAGATCCTCGCCAAGACCTGGTCATCGAAGCAGGCACGTTCGGAAATCACCGCCAATGCGGTAAGCCGTTTTGATCACCACTGACACGACCTGCACCGCTGCAGTCCGCGCCAGGATGAGCTTCGAGGCCAACAAGAACACCGCCGCCGGGGAGAGCCCAGTCCAGCGTGCGGGCACTCTATGCCGGCGTGTCCAACACCTTCGCGTTCCTCACGGGTGACGCGGCCGAACACGTCTCCGCCAAAGTGATCTATGTGGCAGGCGCGGCTCGACTGACCATCACCCTCCCGGGCGCTGAGGCAGCGAGACGAAGGTTCGCCCCGGTTGACAACCAGAAGGTCTCCGGGCTTGGACATGAATAGCCGAGTCAATACACGCCGGGGACGATTCGGCGCGGCACCCGGGCCCGGTAGGCGTCCCAGACGGCTCCGTAGCGGGCGGAGCACAGGGCATCGTCCCGACGTTCGCGATGGACGAGCAGAACCGTCAGAAAGACGATGTAGAAGTACGGCAGTGGGCTACGAAAGCCACAAAGCAGACACCACGCCAGCCCCATCAGGAGGTCACCAAGATAGTTCGGATGGCGCACAAGCCCCCACCAACCAGAGGCAAGTAGCGAATGGCCTGTCTTCGTCGCGAGAAATTTGGCCTGCTTGCCCCAGACGATCGCCGATGGGTCCTTCCTGAACCGGTGCTTCTGGAGGTTCGCACCTCGAAA
Organism: Streptomyces sp. NPDC020681; assembly: GCF_044334895.1. Taxonomy (NCBI): domain Bacteria; kingdom Bacillati; phylum Actinomycetota; class Actinomycetes; order Kitasatosporales; family Streptomycetaceae; genus Streptomyces; species Streptomyces sp. NPDC020681. Next base: position 5,622 of record NZ_JBIRTX010000057.1, read on the forward strand.
CACCACATAGCCTGCTGCGTTGAGGAGGACAAAGCTGACGAGGGCCCACCCGGGCGGCTGTTCTGGGCGGCCAACCAGATAGTACGCCTGTATCGAGTAGGTGAACGGCACCCAGACGAGGTCACCCCAGCAGAGCATCCAGCCGAATTTCTCGTGCTTGATGTCCCAGGTGCTCAGTATTGCCTCTTCGTGCCAGAAGTAATCCGCGACATACCAGACCTGAAAGGCGCAGATGAGGATCATCGGAACGGTGACGTGCCCGTAGTCCTGGTGCTGTTTGGCTGCCAGTGACAGGTCGAGCGCGACCCATCCGATCAGGCCCGGTCTGGCTTCGCAGAACAGCTTGAGATCAAAGTTCCCTATTCGAGGATTGAGCGCGGTGCCGTTCCAGAAGTCGTAGATCCCGTTTCGCTCGGCGCCGGCCTGCCTTCTGCCGTGCCAGTAGAGACAACCTGCGATCAGGTACGTGAAAATCGTGCCTGTGGTGATGAGCGGACCGAACTGTTCGGCGAGGATCGTCGGTCTAACCCAGCTCAGTCCGACCAGACCGGCGAGCACCGCCACACTGCACCACCAGCTCGCCCAGCCATTGATCCGGTAGCGCAGACGGCTCCCATTGGCGAGCGGCTGCCCTGCGACCCATTTGCCGGGGGCCGATACCTGCAAAGCCGCCTGGAACAAGAGCCAGCCGACGAAGATTGCCGCTGCCGTCAGGGTCGGCGCCGGTATCTGGGCGAGTATCCGGCCGGATGGGAAGACCAAAAGGCCGTCGTAGTACTGAAGGCATATCCAGAAGTAACAGACCAGCGTGGGTAGCGCCAGCGGCCCGATCAGTGTGGCAGCGACAATAGCGGCGTGCCGCCGATCAAGTGCGGTCGCCACCCTGGGGTCAGGTGCCTGAGAATTCGTCATGCTGGCAACCTTTTCGGGGGTCAGGTGACCCAGTCGTTCCAGATTTGGATTGCTCACCTCTGTTCCGACACGGGTGGTTGCGGAACGTGAGCTGGCTGATGCCGGTGCTGGTCAACGTGGCAGAGAGAGCCTGCAGGGATAACGGAGACCGCCGCCCTCATGTCGGAGGGTGGCTCGCGATCAGTAGCCGACAACCTCCGCAGCACCGTAGCGCAGTCAGGGATGATGCGTTCTTAGCCGGCGAGACGAGTTGATCGCGTGGCTGTGGGCCGATTCGGAGGGTTGGCCCGGTTGAGGGCGAGGAAAGCGACCCCTCATGCTCGACGTCCTCGTACAGCCCTGCTCCTCTTCCCAGCGCCTTATCTGAGAACGCATCAGCCCTGCAGCGCAGTAGCGACACCTGAAGCGGTTCGAGTAGTTCATCGACCGCGCGGCCGACTGTCTTCGCTGACGGGAGAGGCGCGCGACCTTCCGGGAGATGACCGTGGGCCTGCTGCTGAGCTGGAAGATTTGAAGTGCTGGACACCACCGAGCGAGACAATCGGGCACAAGTGGTGCACTTTAGTGCGCTATTCCTGCCGTCCATCTACTGATAGACACGTCACCGGAAGGAGCGAATCGACATGGTCCAACGCATCGGCATTATCGGCGGCGGGATCTCCGGCTTGGCTGCGGCCTGGGCATTGCACCGCCACCCGGATCGGTTTGAGATCCAGGTGTACGAGAAGGAGTCGCGCATAGGCGGTAATGCGGTCACTGTCGACGTGCCGCAGCACAATGCTCCGCCGATACCAGTCGACATCTCGGTGACCGCATGCATCGTCTCGGCCTACCACCATTACACGGAGATGCTACGAAGGTGCGGCATCGATCTAGTTCCGACCATGTTCAACTACGTTGTCCGCTACGGTGAAGACATCCATGCCCACGACTACGACTCGCCACTGAAGCACGCCCTGGCCGATGACTTCGCCAGGTTCTCGAGTCTGCTCAAGTTCCTGTCCCGCTTCAACGTGCTCAACGCAAGGCCGTCGCTGCTGTTGGCGTCGATGAATCCGTTCAACTATGTCAGCATGGGCCGGATGCTGGACCTCTGGAAAATCTCACCGGAGTTCCGCGTCAAAGTCCTCAAACCGATGTTTATCAACTTTGTCCTGGCCACTAGCGTGTTCGACATGCCAGCATCGCTGTTCTCGCGGTACCTGGACTTCTTCGACATTGAACGCTCGACCCCCATGACCACCTGGCACGGCGGCACCCGCGCGTTCTACAGCCGCGTGACTGAGCCGTTCCGAGACCAAATCCACCTGAGCCGGGAGGTGACCCGGATTGCCAGGGACGAGCAAGGCGTCACCGTGTACGACAGCGTTGGCGGGCGGGAACGCTTCGATCAGGTGATCCTGGCATGCAATGCCAACCATGCGCTGCGGCTCCTGGAGCAACCATCCCGCGCCGAGCACGCGCTGCTCGGCCGGATGCGCTACGAGAACACCATCCACGACCACGCGGTGGTACACACGGACGGCTCGGTGCTGCCAGTGGACGAAATGAAGGTGTCCGAGACCCGTAGCACCTACGTACTGCATCACGGTTCAGCGTCCGACAATTATGAGATCACCTATATCATGCACAACCAGCAGCCGTGGGCGCACAGCTCAGACCGCCCGTGCCTGGTCACATGCAACGCAGTCCAACCTATCGACGAGAAAAAGATCCTGGCTCGTCTGCGCTTCCAGCATGTGGTTCACGACGTTCGCCATACCGCAGTGTTGCTCAATTTGCTGGCCTTCTTTCAGGGACGCCGACGGACCTGGTTCTGCGGGGCCCACACTACCATCAATAGCCAGGAGCACTGCTTTATCTCGGGGCTGGCTGTCGCCCGGCAGCTCGGCGCCGATTACCCATTCCCGGACAATGATGAGGCGAGGAAATGGTTCAATTTCCATGGTCGGATCGCCCACGGGGTGTTGTTCCGGCGGGCCAGAAGGGCCGCATAGCACCGGAGGGCAAGATCGGGCGATTGGCGGTAGGCGACCAGTTCACCATCCTCCTGCTGGGCTTCTTTGTTGTCGCGGCGCTAGTGACCTGAGTCGGAGATTCGTCGGCAGTATGAGGCGACTTTGTCGAGGATCTGGTCGGCGGTCTTGGTCCAGGCGAAGGGTCTGGGTTGTT
>NZ_JBIRTX010000058.1:0-7441 GCF_044334895.1 Streptomyces sp. NPDC020681
TCGCCGCGTTGTCGTCGGTCGGCATGGCTCCGCCATGCCTCCCTCCTCCGCCTTGCGATCCACGGCACCAGACCCCGCTCACTGATCCGGCCTGACCCAGACGACAGGCCCTTGCCCGCTCCTAGCCCATAGGTGATCAAACATGCCCACGTACACCCCGTTCGCTGCTGCCAACGTCGCCTCCGACCCGGCCGACGCCCCCCAACTCGACGTCGCCGCCGAGTTGCTGGCCCGACTGCGGGACACCACCACCGAACCGCGCCCCGACACACAACTCGAGGCACTGACGCTGGCCGTGGCGGCCGACCTGCCCGTGCTGCTGTGGGGTGAGCCGGGAATCGGCAAGACCGCGGCCCTGACACAGCTCGCGGCGGCCCTGGACCTTCCGCTGACCACAGTCATCGCCAGCGTGCACGAGCCGTCCGACTTCTCCGGGCTGCCCATCGTCGGAGACGATCCCGCCGAACAGGGTGTTCCGATGGCCCCGCCGGACTGGGCCGTGAGACTCGTACGGGCCGGCCGAGGGCTGCTGTTCCTGGACGAGCTGTCCACCGCGGCACCAGCCGTACAAGCCGCCCTGCTCCGCCTCGTACTCGAGCGGCGGATCGGCGCCCTGCAACTGCCGCCCGAGGTTCGGATCGTGGCTGCCGCCAATCCGCGGTCCTCGGCGGCCGACGGCTGGGAGCTGAGCCCGCCTCTGGCCAACCGGTTCGTACACCTTCAGTGGACCCACGACCACGAGGTCGTCGTACGCGGCCTCGGCGGGACATGGCCCCGCGCGACCCTGCCGCGGCTCGACCCGGAGAAGCTGCCCGAGGCCGTGGACTTCGCCCGCCGCGCGGTGTGCGGTCTCCTCTCCGCCCGCCCCGGACTCGTGCACCGGCTGCCCAGCAGCGAAACCCGCCGGGGCGGCCCCTGGCCGTCACCCCGAAGCTGGGACATGACACTGAGCCTGATCGCCTTCGCGACCGCCGCCGGCTCCTCCCGGGAAGTACTGTCCTTGCTGGTCAGAGGCACAGTGGGAGACGGCCCCGGGCTGGAGCTGCTGGCCAGTGTGGACCGGATGGACCTTCCTGACCCGGAGACGCTTCTCGCCGACCCGGCAGCCGCCGACCTGCCCGAACGGGGTGATCTGCGGCAAGCCGTGCTCGACGGTGTGGTGGCGGCGGTCCGCAACCGCCCGGAGAAGTCCCGCTGGGACGCCGCGTGGGCGCTCCTGGTCAGGGCCCTGGATACCGGAGCCCCGGACCTGGTGGTCGTTCCCGCGACCACACTCGCCTCGCTGCGCCGGGAGGACTGGGACGTTCCGGCATCCATCGAAAGGCTCGCCGGAGCGGTGTCCATGTCCCGGCGAGCCGACCGGGCGGCGGCAAGGGCCGCGGTCGCCACGAAGGCCGACCGATGATCCCGGACGCACCGGGGGCCCCGGACGCACCGATGATCCCGGACGCACCGGGGCCACTGGACCTCGAAAAGCTCTTCGCCGCCCGACTGCACGCCGTACGGGCCCGGCCCTACCTGGCGACGGCGCTGTTCGCCCTGCACACCGTCGAGTCGCGGCACGTACCGACGATGGCTGTCGACCGGCACTGGCGGTGCTACGCCTCGTCGGCGTTCGTGGACCGGACCTCGGTGGAGGAACTGGCCGGAGTTTGGGTGCACGAGGTCTCGCACCTGCTGCGCGACCACCACGGGCGCAGTGACCGGGTCGCTCGGGAGCGCGGACTGACCGGCCCCGGGGAACGGCTGCGGATGAACATCGCCGCGGACTGCGAGATCAACGACGACGCGTTCGGCGACGGGCTGGTCCGGCCCGATGGCGCTGTGGAGCCGCGGACCTTGGGGCTCTCTCCGGGGGAGCTCATGGAGGACTACCTGCGCCAGTTCCGGCTCGGGCCGCGTACGCAGGACCACGCCTGGCTGGACTGCGGCAGCGGCGCCGACGGACTGGAACGGGAGTGGGACCTGGGACCGGACGGCGCTCACGGCCTCAGCGCGCAGGAACGCGACGCGGTTCGCTTCCGCGTGGCGCAGGGCATCACCGGCCGTCCGGGGAACGCGCCGAAGGGGTGGCAGCGGTGGGCGCAGGAGGCGTTCCACCCGCCTCAGCCGTGGCGGGAGTTGCTGGGAGCTGCGCTCCGCTCGGCAACCTCCGGCCCCGGCGCGGGCGACGACTACACCTACGGCCGACCCTCGCGGCGCTCGGCCGGAGTGCCGGGCGCTGTTCTGCCGAGCCTGAGGCGCAGGCCTCCTCGCGTCTCCGTGGTCATCGACACATCCGGCTCGGTCAGTGACGCGGAACTGGGCAGTGCACTCCACGAGGTTGCCGCGATCTCCCGTGCCGTGGGCGGCCGGCGCGACCTGATCAGCGTGCTGCCGTGCGACGCCTCGGCCCAGCTCGTCCACCCGCTGTGCCGTGCCGAGGGAATCCCGCTGGTGGGCGGTGGCGGCACGGATCTGCGCACGGGCTTCGCCAAGGCTCTGCGAGCAAGGCCCCGGCCGGATGTCATCGTGGTCCTCACCGACGGGCAGACGCCCTGGCCGAGCACACAACCACCGTGCCGGACGGTCGTGGGTCTGTTCCCCCGGCAGCATGCAACCCGGTCGTGGGACGAGAACGATCCCGATTACGTCCCGGACTCGCCGCCCGCATGGGCACGAGTGGTTGACATCGGCTCGGCCGGCGCTGCTCGGTGACGCCCGCGGCGATCTCCCAGCGCATCGGCCATAGGCTTCTGACCTGCGGTGATGCACTCGCTGTGGTGGACCGTCGGGGCGCGGGCGGGCGCTGGCCTCAGGTGCCTCATAGATTGGGGGTGGAGAGGCCTGCAGGGAGCGCGATGACGAAACCGGAGATCGACTACGCGGCGCTGTTCGGCGCCACACCGAGTCCGTACCTGGTTCTGGACGCGAACCTGATGATCGTCGACGTCAACGAAGCCTATCTCCAGGCGACCAACCGGACCCGCGACGATCTGATCGGACAGCACATCTTCGACGCCTTCCCCGACAACCCGGCCGACCCCCTGGCCGACGGGGTGCGAAATCTGAGCGCCTCGCTGCACAGGGCCCTTGCCACGCAGAAGCCCGACACGATGGCGCTGCAGAAGTACGACATCCCCGTCGTGCAACGGCCGGGGACGTTCGAGGAGCGGTGGTGGTCGCCGATCAATACGCCAGTTCTCGGGCGGGACGGGACCGTGGCATGGATCATCCACCGGGTCGAGGACGTGACCGCGTTCGTTCACTCGCGCCGGGCTCGCCAGAACCAGGTCAGGGAACTGAGCGAGCGGGAGGAGGCGATGGAAACCGAGCTGTACGCGAGGTCGCGGGAGCTGCAGCGGCTCATCGAGGAACTGCGCCACGCCCACGCCCGCGAACGACAGGTGGCCATCACTCTCCAGGAAGCCATGCTCCACTCACCGGACCTGGCCCGGCACCGCGACATCGCGGTGCGTTACCTGCCGGCGGTCGGCTCGCTGAACGTATGCGGAGACTGGTACGACGTGGTGGACCTGCCCGACGACCGCTTCGCCCTGGCGGTGGGCGACGTCGTGGGCCACGGTCTGGAAGCCGCCACCGTGATGGGCATGCTCCGCAGCGCCCTGAGCGCCGCCGCCCGCGCGGTGGAGGGGCCCGCGCAGGCACTCGAGGTACTGGGCGTGTACGCCCGCTCCGTCGAGGGCGCGGTCGCCACCACCGTGGTCCAGGCGGTTGTCGACACCAATAGCCGCCGGATCTCCTACAGCAGCGCCGGCCACCCGCCGCCCGTCCTGCTCCACAGCGACGCCACCCTGGAGTACCTGGACCAGGCGACCGACCCACCGCTGGGAGCCCGTCCCGAACACTCACCCCGTCCCCAGTCCGGCACGAACTACGCGCCCGGCGACACCCTGGTGCTCTACACCGACGGCCTGATCGAACGCCGCGGTGAGGACATCGACATCGGCCTCGCCCGCTTGGCGGACGCCGTGGCCCGGCACAGAAACCTCGGCCCGGAGCGCCTTGCAGACGCCGTGCTGGAGCGTCTCGCTGTCAGCGCCGGCGCCGGCGACGACATCGCTCTGGTCGTCGTCCGCCTCTGACGGCACCGCCGATCACGGCGGTGGACAAAAGGAGTTGGCCGGTGTTTGCCGGGCCTGGATAATTCGTGTGTCCGGGGGAGGGGGAGGGTGCATGGTCGTGTTCGCGTGTGCGGGGTGCGGCGCCGTGCTGACCGCTCCTGTGTCGCGGATTGCGCTTCCCGTCCACGCTCGCCAGAGCTACGGACATGTACTGCTGCCCGCGCTGATGGAACCGGGGACGTACGCCGTCGACCCGGAGCCTTCCGGGCCGCCATGGCGGCGGTGGAGCGAAGCCGGGGTGGCGGACGAGGCGGAAGCCCGCGGCGTGTTCGCGCCGGTGTTCGCGCTCTCCTTCGGGGCACCGGGAGCGATCGTCGTCGCGCCGGGTGACACCCGCGGCACGGTCATGATCCCGGAGTGGTGCGACGGCGGCTGTATGGGACTCGACGGCAGGGGCGGCCCGAACCTGGCATGCGCGCAGTGCGGGCAGGCGGTTGGTACCCGCATCGACGACTGCTCGTACTGGCAGACGGTACGGCTTGTCCCGCACGCGGTGCGCCGACTGACCACCGACGCTCCCGCGCACCGGACGATCGGCTGGCAGGAGCTGGCGGAGGAACGTCAGGGCACGCCGCCGGTCGAGCAGTCCGGGGGGTGGAACCCACGGTGGCAGGCGGCGGTCGGGGTGGCACTGGCCCATATGCTGGCGGCATCGGGAGGCGCGCCTGTGGCCGTCCCCGGCGGCCTCGTCGCGGACACGTTCAGCCGCGCGCTCGACGCACTGCTCCCGCCGGGGCCGCGGTCGAAGCAGGCGGCCTTGGCCGGACCGGGCCTGCCTGCTCCCGACCCCGCCGCTGACATCGTGCTGGTTCCGCGGCATCCGCAGACAGGGGAGGCATGGCAGCCGTCCGGCACCGCGGAGACCGTGCCGTTGGCCGCCGACGTGTGGATACATCTGGCCTTCCACCACGAGTGGTTGCCCGTTCCCGCGACAGGCGGAATGCCCGACGGAGTTCTCCGCGACGATCCGCTGCCGCCGTATCCCTTGGGGCTGTTCAGGCCCGACTCGGAATTGTTCGTCCACACGCTGGCGCGGCTGCCCGCCGTCCGTCAGCCGTGGCTGCGCAGAATCTACGACCAGGTGAAGGGTCACCCGTACGCTCGCCCGTTCTAGCGTGCGGCCGCGGTGGGCGATCGCACGGCGTCACCGATCTCACCAAGTCGGCCTGCAAGTGGGATGTCATGGGCTGGACGGTGGCAGGTGGAGTGCCGCGGGGTCGAGGTCCAGGCGCATCATGCGGCGCATGGCGTTGAAGGCGTCGAACCACGGTTGGTTGTCGTCACCCCAACTGTCGTATGTCTGCCCGGCGTTGAGCCTGTTCGTCAGGTCGCGTATACCGCGCATGGTCTGGTCGGACAGGGCGACGATGTTCGGCGGAGCAGTGATGGACATCTGGTAGCGCAGCTCGTACACGCCGCCGTTCCGATAGGCGAGGCTCGCCAGGCGTGCGCGCTGTGGCCACGGCTCGTCGCTGTCGATGACTGCGGCGCGGATCTCGTTCCATGCCTGTGCCACGGCTGCGAGGTAGGCGGCGTACAGCTCCCGCTTGATCGCGGTTTGACGCGCTGCCTGTTCTCGGCGCCATCTTGACCGGTCGGCCAGCGAAGTGGCGCCCACGCCGATGACTGCGCCTGTAACGGTGCCCATGATCGTTCCCCAGTCCATTGTCCGGAGATTAGGAGCCGCGGCCATGGAGGAACAAGGCTCGGGTGGGAGTTGTGTGTGAGCCGATACGACTCAAGTCACCGTGAGCGAGGGCCTCTTGGCTCAGCGGGGTCCCTTCTGGGCTGGAGGCGGCACCACAAATTGATGGAACCCGCTGGGTTCTCCAGGTTGTCGAGTGGATGACAGGGTCCTTGGACCTCACACTCCTTGTGCTGACAGGCGATCGGCACGCCGCCGGAATTGCTCGGCTGTTCGCCCGGGACGGTCAAGAGCCGTACCAACAGGGCCTTGGAGCGATTGCGCGCTGCGGGCGCACTGGCCGGCTATGCGGGAAGGGATACGCGATGAGCGAGACGGCACATTCGGACGAGGAGTTGCTGAGGCGGCGCCTGCACGAGCTGGCAGAGTCGGAGGGCTCGTCAGGAGGTCCGCCGGTGGTGGGTGCTCTGGTGGCCCGGGGCCGCCGCGCCCTGTGGCGCAGGCGCGCGGCCGCCGTCACCGCGAGCGTGGCGCTGTTCGGCGTCGTGGGGGCGGGCGGTGTTTACGGGGGCATGTTCGACTCGCGGGGAGACGGGAACCTCGCCGCGCGCAAGGACGACACCGGGCGGACACTCTCCATCCTCAGGAAGCTTCTCCCTGAAGGGGAGGTCAGCCAGGAGCGCGAGGATATGCGGGGTTCCCTCGGGTCGTACCTTGGCGGAGCTCTCGTCTTTGACGACGGCAAGGGCGCGGCGGCAATCTCGATCACGCTGGGCAGGACCGACTCGCCCCTTGCCTCCATGGCCAGCCTGGCCGGCTGCTCGGTCGGCGACAACGGCACCGGCCGCTGGGGCCCCAACGGGACCTGCACGACAGACAAGTTCGAGGACGGCTCCGATCTGCTGCTCGCTCAAGGGCACGAGCCTCCGTATCGCGACAAGGACACCAAATTCTGGTCGGCCCGCCTCATCAAGCCTGACGGTTCGATGCTCACCGTCACGGCATGGAACGCACCATCCCAGAAGGGCGCCGAGCCCACGCGCGAGAACCCGCCGCTGACGCAGCAACAGCTGAGCGATGTTGTGAGCGCGAAGGAGTGGCGCACCACACTGGACTCCTTCCCCCGGCGTGGGGGCGGAGTCGAAGATCAGGATGCTCCGACCGGCTTTGAGATCGTGGACACCCTCGAATCGCTGCTCCCGTCGAGTCTGAAGCCGTTCGGTTCCACAGGCGGCACCAGCCCCACGGACTTCGTCAGTCTCGGGGTCAAAGACGGCAAGGGCGAGGCCCAGATCGAGGTCAACGTCGACCATCGGGGAACGAACGAGAGCGATCAGATACGGATCGAAGAGCAGCAAGGTCCGTATCCGTGGAGCGACAAGGGCACGCTGCGCTGGTCCGTCACCGCCGTTCGCCCCGGTGGCTTCCGAGTGGTCGTCACCGCCTACAACGCGGGCTACGCGTTTGGTGAGCCGACCCGCGCCACCGCGCCGCTCACGATGAAGCAGTTGAGGGCCATCGCGACCAGTGACGCGTGGGACGGACTCAAGTAATCGTCGGGGGGGGGGGGGGGGGGGGGCGGCGGGGGCGGGGGGGGGGGGGCGCGGGCGCCCCGGGGGGGGGGGGGGGCGCCGGGGGGGGGGGGGGGCGCGGGGGGGGGGGGGGTGGGGGG
>NZ_JBIRTX010000059.1:0-6505 GCF_044334895.1 Streptomyces sp. NPDC020681
ACCAACTCGGCCTTCGGCCGTCCCGTCCTCGCCATCCACCCAGAATGCCGAACCACCCACTACTTTCGCAGCGAAATCACGACTCAGGACACTAGTGGAAGGACGACCTCGCCGACAGCTTCTTCGACGTGTACGGCGAGGCCTTCACGATAGTTGGCTGCGGTTCCGTCGGCATCCGCCTCGCCGAGGTGGCGAAGGCCTTCGGAATGCGCGTCATAGGCGTACGGCGCAGCCTCCCGCGCTCCGAACCCCGGCGGGATCGAGTCGGTGTCGGCACATCGTGTTCGTGAAGCACCCCCGCGTTCGCGCGCTGTCGGCGACCTGGTTCCTGCAACCGACGAGACGCACGGCTTCTTCGACGAAAGCACCTTCAGGTCATGCCGCCCTGGGGCGGTCTTCATCACCGGGGGCGGGCCAGCTTGACGTGAAGTAGCGCAAGCCACTTGCGCTCGACGATCCGCTCCGCCACCACCCGCGGATGGTACGCACGCCGACGAGCGCCGTCTTCAGTCACGCCTACATGGACCAGGGGTCGCCTTCTTGCGTGACAACCTTCGGCTTTTCCTCGCCGGCCAGTCCCTCAACGGTGCTGTCACCCCAACCCTCGGGGGCCGCATCTCCACTGAACAGCAGGCGTCCAAGAACGACCTGTTGCGGCAGTTCACGGTCTTCCGAGATCATGGGCGGCGATCCACGCATCTCCCGTGCCACGATCGACCGAGCATTACAACTCGGGCTCAAGGTCAACTGCGTACTTCAGCGGTCCTACCTGGAAGTCGTTTCGGTGTCGCCGAACTCGCCAAGGACTCCCATTGTCGTGCGGCTGATCGAGTTGCAGCGCATCGGACCGGCGGAGGCACTGTTCCACGGAGTTCGTGCCCGAAGCGGAGGTCCGCAAATGCCTGCACGCCTGGGTTCGAGAAGGCTGGCGTGATCTATCCTCGACCCCGGTCCGGTATCGGCCAGAGCCGTCTTGAGCGGCACTCAACAGGTGTTGATTGCCACTCAGGATGAGGATACGAAGACTGGGACTATATTGTAGTTTATCCGGAAGAAGTTCTCTGGGTCGTATTGCGCCTTGATCCGGCCCAGCCTCTCGTACTTCTCCGGTCCGCCGAAGGCTTCGACCACGCGGTCCATCTCGTCGAAGTTGAGCATGTTGACGTAGACCCCCTTCCCGACCCACGGTTCGAGTGCACGGACGATTTTCCGGGTCCGGGCGATGTAGTCGCGGTCGTGCGCCGACTCGTCCCACTTCATCGCGAAGTTCAGCCACAGCAGATAGCCGCGGTTGGAGAACGCCGTGGCCTCCTCGGGGACATCGCCTATCGCCCCGCCGAGGCCGATGATCGCGACCTCGCCCTCCATCGGCATGTCCTTCCAGAAGTCGACGAGGGTGTCGATCGCCACGCCGCTCAGCTCCGTTACGTGCGCCTCCTTGGTGTAGTATCGATGGCCTTCGGCAAACTCGGGATCGAGCGCCTTCTGCATGCCCGCCGCGAACGGCATCACTTTCGTGGTCTGCAGGCATGGCCGGCCGACGGCGCCAAGGCGTTCGACGAACTCGGCGCCCGCCGGGTCCTCGGCATCGCCCAGCCACATCGAGAACATCATCAGCAGCCTCTCGCCCGCCAGTTCCTGGGGCACATAGGGCAGCGCCGGCATGTCGTGCTTGAGCGCCGCGTGCCAGCCGATGGTGCGCGGAAGGGTCGGGACGATCGATGCGTAGGCGCGCAGCGCCTCGGCGGCGTCTTCCGGCCGGTACAGGGACATGCCAGTGCGGATCATCGGACCGAACTCGTGTGCTGCGAAAGTGAACCGGGTGACCACTCCGAAGTTGCCGCCCCCGCCCTTGAGGGCCCAGAACAGGTCGGGGTGATCGGTGGCGGAGACTTCGATCACCTCTCCGCTGGCTAGCACGATTTCGAGGGAGACGAACTGATCGCAGGTCAGGCCGTGCTTGCGGGAGAACCAGCCGATACCGCCGCCGAGGGCCAGGCCGGCGACACCCGTCTTCGACACGACTCCGGCGGGGACGACCAGTCCGTGGGGAGCGGTCGCCTCGTCGACATCGCCCAGCAGGCAGCCGCCGCCGACGTGCACGAGTTTGCGTTCAGTGTCGACGGACACCGAACGCATCCCGCTGAGGTCGATGGTCAGACCGCCGTCCGACAGAGCCTTGCCTGAGACCGAGTGCCCGCCGCAACGGATGGCGGGCGGGAGCCCGTTCTCCCGCGCGCCGTTGACGGCGGCGACCACGTCCTCGGTGCTGGTGCAGCGCAGAATCAGTCCAGGGCGCTTGTCGATCATCCCGTTCCATACCACGCGCGCATCGTCGTAGTCGGCGTGGCCCGGGCCGATGATCTCGCCTTTGAACCGTGCGCCCAGTTGATCGGCTATGCGTACCTGTATCTCCTGATCCATGCCAGGATGCCTTGCGGTGTCGGCGGTGGTGGATGGATTCGTTGACATGTGACATTGCCTTCCGGGTGGCAGACGGACGGTCTTCCGCCTGTGGACAGGTGAGGGTCGGCTCGCTCGGGTCAGGCCGTCGGCGGTGTGGAGCGTCTCCCAGGCCGCCCGCTCATGCCAGTATCCTTTTTAGCCGTTCATTCCCTTTTGTTCCGTTCTGCGGCTAGCCGCCGCATCGCATTGAGGGTGGCCTCGACGGCCTTGAGCTAGTCCGCTGTCAGGGAGTCGAGGTACTCCCGCGGTCGTCGTCCAGGCCCTCGATCTCGTTGACGATCACGCCCAGGACCGGACCGGCGATACGGGTGAACACGACCCGGTGCGGAGGTTCCAGCGTGACGCGCTCGGTGAGGCGCTGGCCGCGGAAGTTGATGTCTCGGTCGAAGACGGTGTCACCATGTCGTGCGACGATCTGACAAAAGGTCATACTGGGCACGAACGGCAGCCCGTTGTCCGCTTTGAGCACCAGGCCGTCCCAGACGGCAGCGCGGTCGAGTCGCGGCTCGCCGGGGGCATTGACGGGCAGTTGGTGCGATACGTAGATCATGATGCGTTCCTCCATGACTCGACTGGGTCGACGACGGCGTTCTCCAGGCTGCCCAGGCCGTCGATGGTGGTGCGGAGGACAGCGCCGGCGCGGAGGAAAAAGCCGCGGCCGCCCCACTCCGGAAGGGGTGGCGGTAGGAATGACGCCGCAGGGTTCGAGGGCGACGACTTCGCTCGCGGCCGAGGTGACTTCAGCGACCGTGCAGATCAAGTCGGATGTCGATCCGTCCTGCGGGAGCCGGCCGTTCACCCACAAGCACAGACGCAGGTCCTGCGGATCGGGTACCTGGAACGCAGGGTGATGCCAGGCCCAAAGGGGCGAGGGAGCCATCGATGGAGGTGGAGGCGACCAGTCATAGGCGAAGGCGTCGGCCAGCACTGCGCGTCGTCTGTGATGGCCGCGGGCGGTGATGTCGTTGGCGACGCAGTAGTCCGAGACGTGCGACAGCGCGCCCGCACGGGGGATGTCACGGCCGCCGATGGCGATGACGACGGCGAGTTCGGCCTCCCCGCCGTGGCGCGCTGTCTCGGGAGAGCAGACGGTGATGGGGTCACTAGGGCCGATGTCGGTCATGACGGTTCTTCGCGGGCGAGGGCGGACACCCCGAGGATCTGGTCGTGGACGCAGGCAATGTCCAGCTCCCCCCACTCGTCCCGCACGGCCTTGTCGAACACAGCCTTGGCCGAGGTAAACACCGGCGTCGGCATGCCGACGCAGGCGGCGTGCTCCTCGACCTGTTCGAGGACGGAGTGCAGAGTGCCGACCGGACCGGGCGCAGGCGGCGCCCAGGCGCGCTCCCGCATGACCGGACCGCGCTGCTTCCAGATCGCCGATGCCGCGATCGAGTTGTCGAGCGTGCGCTGGACGAGCTCCAAGTCCAAACCGCTGCGCCGGGCCAGCACCATCGCCTCCGCGGCCGCCGCGGTGTGCACGGCGACGAGCATCATCGCGACGTACTTCAAATGGGCACCGGTTCCGAACGCCCCCGTGTACACCCAGGGACCCGAGATCGCGTCGAGCACCGGCCGGACCGTCTCGACGCTCGCCGGTTCGCCCGAGGCGAAGGTCGTCGCCAGCCGGGGAGCGATCATGCCCGGACTTCCGCTGATGGGACAGTCCAGCAGGTCTCCGCCCTTGTCCCGCACAGCGTCCCGAACGAAGCTCTTGCGGCCGACGTCGACGGTGCTCATCTCTATGTGGACGGTACCCGCCCTCAGCGTGGTGAGCGTGCCCGTCTCGCCGCAGACGACCTCCTCGACGGTGTGCGCGTCAGGCAGGATCGACAGCAGGACATCGGCCTGCGCCGCGACCTCGGCAGACGAGGCGGCCGTGCTGCCACCGGCAGCGACCAGCTCCGGTGAGCCCTGACGCCGGTAGCCGATGACTTCGAAGCCACGTTCCAGCAGGTTGCGGGCGATCGGCATTCCCATCCTGCCAAGGCCGATCATACCGACTCGGTACATCGTTCCCTCCCTCGGTCGCGTATCTGGTCATGGGGTCACACGCCGCAGCCGCCCGACTGCCAGCTACGCGGGCGCTGAGCAAATCTCGCTGTCGATCGTCATCGGGGGCTCATGTCCTCGCTGCGCTGATGCGTTGGGTCTTCGGCGTGGAGCGGTGCGATTGGCACGCCTCGCGGTTGGCGACCGCTGTCGTCCGGTCTCTCGGGGGGCCGCATCCTGCCGCCTGGCCGGACACAGCGGCACAGACGCACGACTGTTCCTCCGGCTGACGTCGGATCCACCACGGTGCGTCGGCGGTTGGGTCGAGGTGACCCCATGTTCTGTACGCGGCCGGAATGGAGCGGACCATCGGTCCGACCCGGCGGCAGGCGGTTTGGTCAGGTGTTGTTGGGGGGCGTCAGGGCGGCTGCCAGTGCCGGCGCGTCGTAGGCGTTCTCCCAGTGCTCGACGATGCGGCCGTTCTCAAAACGCCACAGGCCGCAGAATGGTGTGGCGGCCTCGCGTGGGTGGCGTATCCGCAGGACGCCCAGGACGGCGCCGAAGTGGTCGTTGGCCACGATGTGCTGGACATCCATGACAAGGGTGCCGCCGGCGGCGTCCAGCAGGGCGTGCTCGTGGGCCATGACCGCATCCTTGCCGACGAGAGGATGGGGGTCTTCCACGGTGCGGTTGGCGCGGTGCAGGAGGACATCGTCGCTGATGTAGTTCTCGATGCGGTTGAGGTCTGCGTAGACGGTCCGCAGGGTCTCGGTGTTGGGGTGGACGGCCGCTGGAGTCCGGGTGGTTGTGGTCACGGCTGTTGCCTTTCAGGCCGGTGTGTGCACGGTCGGGCGATAGGGCGTCTCCTGGGAGCAGCGCTCCTCGATCTCGGCCCACTGGTCGGCGTCGAGAATGAGGTCGACTGCCTTGGCGTTCTCTTCGAGGTGGTGGATCGATGTGGTGCCGGGGATGAGCAATGTGTTCGGGGAGTGGTGCAGCAGCCAGGCGAGCCCCACCTGGGCCGGGGTGGCTCCGACGTTCTTCGCCGCTTCAGTGAGGGCACCGGAGGGTGCGACCAGGTCGCCGTGGCCGAGCGGGAACCAGGGGATGAAGGCGATGTCCTGTTCCTCGGCGTATGTCAGGGCTGCTTCGCCGGTCCGGTCGGCGATGTTGTAGAGGTTTTCCACGGCGACGATGTCCGCGTAACTGCGGGCTTCGGTGAGCTGCTCGACGGTGACCTCGGGCTGCCCGGAGAGGCCGATGTGGCGGATCTTGCCCTCTTCCTGGAGGCGGACGAGTTCGCCGAGCTGGTCGGCCAGCGGCACGACAGGGTCGATGCGGTGGAGCTGGTAGAGGTCGATGCGCTCCAGTCCGAGTTTGTGAAGGCTCAACTCGACCTGCTGGCGCAGGTATTCGGGGCGGCCGAGGGCGACGATGTACTCCGCCCTGCCCTCCTCACGCACCCAGTCCCGGGGGCCGCTGCGGAGCATGCCACCCTTGGTGGCGATCACCAGGTTCTCGGGGTAGGGGTGCAGTGCTTTGCGGATGATCTGCTCGCTGTAGTCCGGGCCGTAAGAGTCGGCGGTGTCGATGAAGTTGACGCCGAGTTCCACGGCGCGACGCAGCACGCGAACGGCCTGGTCGGGGTCTTTGGGTGGGCCCCAGAAGCCGGGGCCGGTCAGGTGCAAGGCGCCATAACCCAGACGGTTGACCGTCAGGTCACCGCCGAGAGAGAAGGTAGTGGGTGTAGCAGTCATTGGGATTCCTCATCTCCTTGGTATGAAGTCGCAAATGCCCTAGAGAGGCTCTGTTGTGGGCGGCGCAGTGGTGTTGTGTGTCGCCGGGTGCTCGACTGCCTGGAAGAGGGGGTGGGCGAGGGGCTGTCGGTGGTCCAGGTCCCGAGGGAGGCTTCGGCGGTGATGCCGGGGCCGAATCCGGCGAGCAGGCCTCGAGCTCCCTGGGGTAGTCCTTCGTCGAACAGGCGGCGCAGAGCGTCGAGCACCACTCCCGAGGCGATGTTGCCGTACTCGGTCAGGGTGGCCCGACT
>NZ_JBIRTX010000060.1:0-5261 GCF_044334895.1 Streptomyces sp. NPDC020681
GCCCCCCCCCCCGACGGCCCCCGCGCTCCACCCCGCGCGGGGGCCGGGGGCGGGGGGGGGGGGGGGGGGGGGGCCCCCCGGGGCGGGGGGGGGGGGGGGGGGGCGCGCCCCCCCCCCCCCCCCCCCCCCACACACGACTCCGGCAGGCGGACATTGCCCGGCCTACGCCTACCTCGCAACAGGGCCGGTGCTCTCGCGCACCACGAGATTGGTTGCCAACTCGATCCGCGGAACAGGCGGTTGCCCACCCTTGATCAGCGTGACGAGCATCCTGGTCGCCAATGCGCCCATTTCCCGAAGGGGCTGTCGGATGCTCGTCAGTGGCGGCGACGTCCACGGGGTGAAGTGCACATCGTCGAAGCCGACCACGCTGACATCGGACGGAATCCGCAGCCGGCGCTCCTTGAGCGCCTGGTATGCGCCCAGCGCCTGCACATCGTTGCCCGCGACGATCCCGGTAGGAGGCGTCGGCAGCTCCAGCAACGCACTGGTCTGCAGGTATCCCTCCTCGAGCCGGAAGGGACCATGGCGCACCAGGCGCGCGTCGAACCGCAGCCCGGCAACCTTCAGCGCGTCACGGTAGCCCGCCAACCGTGCCCGGGTGCAGGACAGGTGCTCGGGGCCGCCGATGACCGCGATCCGACTGTGCCCCAGGGAAATCAGGTGCTGGACAGCGCTGAACCCACCGTGCCGGTTGGTCACGCTGACCGAGTTCGCCGGCGGATCCTCACCGCCCACCGCGTCGACCACGACAAACGGGATCGACAGCCGGTCGAGCGTCGTGCGCTGGATGGCCGTGAGATCGGACAGCACGAGGACGACCCCGCGCGAACCACGTGCGCCGAGCGCCTCCAACCAGCCCAGCGCAGGCGCGCGATCGGTATGGACCGCGCTGAGCACGAGGTGCATCCGGTGCTCACGCGCCACCTCTTCGGCGCCGGTGAGGATCTCGGCGGCCCAGGCACTGTCCAGGTCATTGATCACCAGGTCCAGCAGCGCGCCGGCTCCGCCACGAGGCTTCGACGGACGGACGTACCCCTCCTGGGCGATGATCTGCTCGACCCGCTCCTGGGTTCGCACGGACACGTCACGGTGGCCGTTGAGCACCTTGGAGACCGTCGGCACGGACACGCCGGCTATTTCGGCGATGCGGGCGAGTGTGGGTCTTTTCTGCGACTCGATCGTCACACGCACCCCCGCTGTCACCGACCAGGCACCCGTTCAACGATAGCTCCGGGGTCAAGAGGGCTGCCGACGCGCGGTGTATCCATCATTCGCTGGCCCAGGGCTCGGCGGACGAGCCGGCTAACGCGCCACGCGGTGGTGGAGGTAGACGACTCTCGAGCTGAAGGTGCGAGTCTCGACGAGTTCGAGATCCACCCGGCGCTCGTGTTGGGGAAAAAACGGGATGCCACCGCCAACCAGCACCGGGTAGACCATGGCCTGGTACTCGTCGATCAGACCCAACGCGGCCGCCTCGGCGGCGAGAGTCGCGCCGCCGATCGCGATGTCGCCCTCTCCCGGCTCGGCTCGCAACCGCTCGATCTCCTCCGCCAGGCCGCCGGAGGCCAGGCGGGCATTTCCCTGCACCGCCGACAGCGTGGAGGAGAACACCACCTTTGGGAGCGGATTCCAGAGCGCGGTCCACTCGCGCTCTGGGTCGCCGAGCGTAGGATCCTGGTCGGCGGTCTCCCAGTACAGCATCGTCTCGTACAGCCGTCGTCCCAACAGGTGGACGCCGACCTGTCGAATCTCGTCGATCCAGAAGCGAAAGACCTCCTTGTCGGGGACCGTCCAGTCGAAGCCGCCGTCCGGCCCGACGATGTAGCCGTCGAGTGAGACGCTCATCGAATAGGTCACGCTGCGCATCAGAAGTCCTCCTCTGGAGCGGGTTCGACAGTATGACCGCCGGACGCCGCAGGACTCATCGCGGCTCGCGGGATCCCTGGCCGAGTCACCTCACGAGATCATTTCCTTGAGAAAACCACAGTGGATTGAGTTGGCGGTGGCCTCTCCCCTTGCGGGCGATGCGGTGCGTGAACACTGGCTTCGGGCACGGCTGATCGTGCACGCCTCACCGCACATCAAGCGCCGTCGGGAGTCGCACGGGCAGCAGCGACGACCGTCGCCCGCGCGACAAGGCCGGAACGAGGCAGCGCCCCGGCCCGAAAGGCAGACGCCTCTTCCGTGGCACGGGGGTGCACACCGAGACTGTCAGTCGTGAGCACCGACTGGAGTTTCATCGCCACCACCGGCAGCGCTGTGCTGACGACGCTGCTCGGCGTCGCCGCTGGTTCGTTCGTCAGCAGCCGGGCGCAACGAGGACAGCGGTCCTGGGAACGCCAGACGGACGCATGCGCCCAGGTTCTACGAGAGTCCGCCGCGATCCTCGTAGCCCTGGCTCGGCTGTCCGAAGAAAGGCGAGCACAGCCGCCCGGCACCGGATCTGAGATCGACTGGCGACCGTGGAACGACGCGTTGGCCATGGTGAGTTTGGTGGCCGATCACGACATCGCCGAGGCTGCGCATGCAATCGATGAGCAGATCTGGCGGTCTCATCGCGCCCTCGTGCGCGACAGGTCCACACAGGGGCAGTGGTTCGCCTTGCGGGATGACATCGAGGACCGGCGCCGGTCATTCACCGAAATCGCACGCCGCCGCCTGGCCGTTCCGGGGCCGGTGCCTCGGCGTCTTCATGGTCGACCCGACACCGATGATCCGATGTGGACGCATTCTGAGCCACCGTCGCCCGTGGTGTGACGACAGACGGAGCGGGGACCGCGAGAGCAGGCCCGGTCCTCGTGATGATCACGGTGACACCCGCCGACATGCAGGACCGGGGCTCCGTCCTCGGGCCAGTCAGACACTGATTCTCTTCCTGCCCAGTCCACCTTCTGTGCGTGCAAGCTTCACGTCCTAACCCCGGTTGGAACAGCGGAGCTTGGCAGGGTCGAACGCGCTCGGTGTCGCGGAACGCTGCGACAGGTCGGTCGTCACGGCCAGCCAGGCGCTAAAGTCCAGATGTGCGTTGATCTTCCGGGCGGCAGCCATGTGCAGCCGCAGACGGTGCAGGCGTCTCCCGTTACAGGGGCCGCCCCAGCAGGCATACCCGTCATCACCCCACCGGAGATCCACACCATGACTGTTCGGCAGCCTCTCACCTACGACGCGTTTGTCGAACTCGCCGCCAGTGATTCAGCCGTCGTCGGCCTCGTCCTCAAAGGTTCCCGAGCCCACGACGGCATGATCACCCGGCATTCCGATCACGACCTTTACGTGGTCGTCGCCGATGACGCTACGACCGATCTCACCCGGTTCGCGGGCCACCGCACCGCCGAGCTCGACCTCGTCATCGTCTCTCTCACCGAGTTCCGTGCAGCCGGGATGCCAGGATTTGAACGCTACGCCCTCGCCCGTGCCCAGATCGTGCTCGACCGGCTCGGCGGAGGCATCGCCCGGATCCTTGCCGACAAGGCTCGTCTGGGTGCCGATGAGGCATTCCAGGACTCCAGTGGCTGGCTCGACGCCTACGCCAACTCTCTCTACCGCTCCGTCAAGAACCACCGGGACGGCCAGGCTCTCGCCGCTCGCCTCGACGCCGCCGACAGCATTCGGTTTCTGATTGAGCTGCTCTTCGCTCTCGACCGGCGCCCCCGCCCCTACAACAAGTACCTGGAGTGGGAGCTCGCCCGACACCCACTGCCGGGCTGGGACACTGACATGTTGCTCCGTGCCGTGAACCGCATCTCGGCAACAGGCGACGTATCCCTACAGCGGCACCTCTTCAGCATTGCCGAGGCAGCGGCCCGAGAGGCAGGTCACGGCGAAGTGCTGGACGCATGGGGCGAGGACCTTGACCTTATGCGAGCGCAATAGGGAGACGGAGGGACTCCCTGCGGCCGTGGTCCACGGCCGGCAGGCGATGCCGTGACTTTCCCAACGGGCCCTAGCCGCCGTCGAGGACGGCCACAGGGTCCTCAAGGATGTCCGGGCCGTGGCCACGAGGTTCGACAAACGCGCCTACATCTTCCACGGCACCGTCACTGTTACCTCGATCCGACTCTGGCTCCGCGCATGACCCGCCGGACAGGCCCTAGAGCAGGCTGAGTGCCTGCATCGCATCGCGTTCGATGCGCGAGAGCTCGTGGAGGATGGAGCCGGCCTGCATGAGGTGCTTCGCGTCGCCGGATTCGCCTGCTGTCGCGACGAGTGCGGCCACCTGTGTCCAGAGGGTGGCGGCCTCGGTAAACAGGGCGTGGCCGGTGCGCAGGTGGCTGCTCTCGATCAGCTGGGCGCACTCGGCGAGGAAGTCCCGGTAGAGATTGCGGAACAGAGCGCCGCCGGTGCCGGCCCTCTCCATGAGGACGGCGGTCCGTGGCAGATCTTCCCGCGGATTGTCGCTGCGCTCCAGCCACTTCGGCACTTGCTTGGCGGTCTTCTCGATGCCCCGGTGGCCCAGGTTCGCGATGGGCGGGTTCAGGAAGGCGTCGGCGCAGGTCTTGATCGCGGGGATGATCCGTTTCTGCGGTGGCGTCGGGCTGCTGGGCGCTGTGATGATGAAGGAGCGGTGCTTGGCGGTCATGGGGCCGCGCTCGGCCCTGGCTCTGGCCAGGCCGGCGAGGCTGGTCGAGACCGCTCCGCCCTGCGGGTCTGTGTCCACCAGGTAGGCGTCCTGTTCGTCGTAGCCATACATGGCCACGACGTGCCCGCCGAAGTGCACCTTGGTGCTGAAGTAGTCCAGGTGGTAGCTGTCGAGCTGAAGGCCGACCGGCCGACCGGCGTCGATGGGTGCCGCCACGTTATGCCATGCCTTGCGCGGGGAGGTGGTCTCCCCGACCAGCAGCTCAAGCCCGAGTACGGCGGCCAGGTTCCTGGTGAGCTCGAACGGCTTGACCCGACCTCCCAGGAAGGGAAAGCCCATGGCTTTGCTGTCCCAGTAGATGAAGGACAGCCCGGAGCCGAGCCCGAACAGCATGGGCTCGGACAAGTCGAGTCCCTCATGCCGCAGCAGCACTCCCAGCGCCGTCGTCTCGCAGTGCTGCATACCGCGGACATCGATGTCCTTCACCATCGCCATGCCGCTCATTCTCCTCCGTCACCTGACGACAACCCTGCAGACGGGCGTGCCAGACCACCGCGTCCCAGGCATGATCCTCCGGACAGGCCCTAGGCCGTGTATCGAAAGAGTCCTGCTGAACACCGCGAGCCGATTTCGACGGCACGTGGCTGTCAGTGCCCTCAAGTAGGTTCTGTCCGTTCGG
>NZ_JBIRTX010000061.1:0-5154 GCF_044334895.1 Streptomyces sp. NPDC020681
GAAGCCGTCGCAGCCCAACTACAGGAACAGGGCCGCAAAACCAAACCACTCTCCGTCTCCCACGCCTTCCACTCCGCCCACATGAACGCCATGCTTGACGAGTTCCGCGCGGTCGCCGCCACGGTCACGTACCACGCACCGCGCATTCCGGTCGTCTCCACGCTCACCGGCCGCATGGCCACCGAGGACGACCTGCGGACGGCCGAGTACTGGGCCGAGCAGGTCCGGGGCACCGTCCGCTTCGCCGACGCCGCCACGATGCTCGCGAAGGAGGGAGTCTCTGCCTTTGTCGAGATCGGCCCGGACGGCGTGCTCAGCGCCCTGGTCCAGGAGGCCGTGGAGAGCGCGTCCGCGGTGCGGCCACTGCTGCGCCGCGGTGCCCCGCAGTCCGCGACGCTCGTCGCCGCGGTCGGCGCCCTGCACGACGCCGGTCTGCGGGTGGACTGGGAGGCGTTCTTCTCCGGCAGCGGCGCGCGTCGCGTGGCCCTGCCCACCTATGCGTTCGAGCGTCGTCGCTACTGGCTGGACGCGGGCCCGGCCGCCGGGTTCGACGCTGCCGAGTGGGGCCTTCGGTCCACGGCCCACCCGTACCTCGGCGTCGCCGTGCCGCTGGCCGGCGGCGAGGGGACGGTGTTCACCGGCCGTGTGGCACCACACCGTCACCCCTGGCTGGCCGATCAAGTGGTCGTCGACGAGCCTGTCCTGCCCGTTTCCGCGCTCGTCGAGACGGTGCTGCGCGCGGGTGCCGACCTCGGCTGCGACGTACTGCACGAGCTCACCGTCCCGGCTCCCCTGGTCATCCCGACGGGAAGTGCCGTACAGCTCCAGGTGGCCGTGGGTGCACCCGGTCAGGACGGCCGTCGTACGGTGCGTGTCTTCGCGCGCCCCGACGACCAAGACGCAACGTGGCAGTCGCTGGCAGAGGGCGTCCTCGGTACCGGCGACGGGCCGGACACGGTCGCGGCCGGGGCGTCCTTCGAGGTCCGGATGCCCGAGTGGCTGCGGGACGAGGCCGGCCGCTTCGGCCTGCACCCGGCCCTGCTGGACGCCGCCCTCGGCGCCCGTTCGGCCACCACGCAGCCGGGCAGCGTGGCCTTCCCTGCCCGGTGGCGCGGCGTCCGGCTGCACGCCACGGGCGCAACCGAAGCTCACGCCTCCCTGACCGAAACGGGCGAGGACACGGTCGCGGTACGGCTGACCGACGCGAACGGCCGACTGGTCGCCACCGTCGCGTCGGTCTCCTTCGTGGAGATGCCCGAAGCCCGGTTCAGCGGCACGCGCAACTCGGCGTACGCGGCGATGCTCGAGACCGACTGGGTGCCGTTCACCACGGCCGGCCTCGACGGGCCGTTCCTGTGGGGCGTGCTGGGCTCCGTCGGAACCGGCACCGCTCCGGTCGGCGCGATGCAACTGCGGGACGCAGGTGCGGCAGGCGCGGCCGTGGCATCCGGCGCGGCCTTCGGAGGCGTGCTGTTCGAGCCCGGGGAGCCGGACGCCGATGACCCGGCCCGCGCGGCGCACGCGCTGACGCGCCAGGTGCTGGCCGTCCTCCAGCACTGGCTGGCGGACGACCGGCTGACGGACACACCGCTCGTGATCGCCCTGCGCCACGGAGCCGGCACCGACCCGGCCGCTCCGGCGGCGTCGGCGCTGCGTGGGCTCGTGCGGTCGGCCCAGGTCGAGGCACCGGGCCGGATCTTCCTGGCCGACATCGACGGCACTCCCGAGGCGTATGCGGCGCTGGCGTCGGCCGTCGTGTCCGGTGAGCCGGAGACGTCCGTGCGGGGCCGGAGCGCCCATGTGCCCAGGCTGCGGAAGGTGGCGGAGCAGACGGAGCCGGCCGCATGGGCCTGGGATCCGCAGGGCACCGTCCTCGTCACCGGGGGCACGGGGTCGCTCGGCGGGCTCTTCGCCCGGCACCTGGTCACCCGGCACGGTGTGCGCCATCTGCTGCTCGTCGGCCGCACCGGCGCCGACACTCCCGCGGTGACCGAACTCCGCGAAGAACTGGCCGCGTTGGGGGCGACGGTGACAGTCGCCGCCGGTGACGTCGGGGACCGGGACGAGCTGGCACGTCTGCTCGGGCGGATTCCGGCGGAGCACCCGCTGACCGCGGTGGTGCACGCCGCGGGCGTGGTGAACAACGCGACTGTCGCCACGCTGAACCCGGAGCAGCTCGCCACCACGCTGACGCCCAAGGCCGACGCGGCGTGGCATCTGCACGAACTCACCCGCGACCTGCCTCTGTCAGCCTTCGTCCTGTTCTCGTCGAGCACGGGCGTTCTGGGCGGCCCCGGCCAGGCCAACTACGCCTCCGCGAACGCCTTCCTGGACGGCCTCGCCCGGCACCGCGTCGCCCAGGGCCTGCCGGCGGTCTCGATCGGCTGGGGCCTGTGGGAGCGGACCGCCGGGCTCGGCGCCGCGCTCGGCGACGGGGAACGCGCCCGTTTCGCCCGCGAGGGCTTCCGTGCGGTCACGGACGAGCAGGGTCCCGCGCTGTTCGACGCGGCGCTGGCCCTGGGTCGGCCCGTGCTGACGGCGCTCCCGGTGGACGCCGCGGCGCTGCGTGCTCGCGGTGACGTGCCGGCGATGCTGAGCGGTCTGGTCACGGTGCCGGCACGGTCCGACGTCCGTGCAGGGGCCGGGACGGAGCCCGTCGTACCGCTGGCGGACCGGATCACCGGAGTTCCCGCCGAGCAGCGGTACGACGTCGTGTCCGAGGTGGTGCGCACCACGCTGGCGGCGGTGCTCGGCCACACCGACGCGGACGCCATCGCCGAGGACCGTCCGTTCCAGGAACTGGGTTTCGACTCACTGACGGCGGTCGACCTGCGCAACCGGCTGGGTCGGGCCGTCGGCCTCAAGCTGCCCGCCACGCTGGTCTTCGACTTTCCCTCGCCCGCGGCGCTCACCACCCATGTGCTCGCGTCCATCGGGCAGGAGGCCGAGTCCGGCACGGGCGGCGGCGGTTCGGCGCTGGCCGAGCTCGAACGCCTTGAGGCGGCGATCGATTCGCTGTCGCAGGAGGACGACGAGCGTGATGCCGTCGCCGCTCGGCTGCAGTCTCTGCTGTCCCGGGTGAACGGCCCGGGAGTCCCGGCGCAGTCCGGCGCGGCGGACGAGATCGAGTCCGCGTCGGCGGACGAGATCTTCGACTTCATCGACAACGAGCTCGGCCGTACGTCCAGCTGATCAGTCCCAAGCACTTGTTCCGAGGAGATGTGGGTGTCGCATGTCTGACACAGGCAAGGAAGAGAAGCTCGTCGAGTACCTCAAATGGGTCACCGCTGATCTGCAGAAGACGCGCCGTCAGCTCGCCGAACTCGAAGCGGCCGCCGACGAGCCCATAGCGATCGTCGGTATGGCGTGCCGTTACCCGGGCGGGGTGGCCTCGCCCGAGGATCTGTGGCGTCTGGTCGCCGACGGTGTGGACGCGATCTCGCCGTGGCCGGTCGATCGCGGCTGGGATGTCGGGGAGTTGTACGACCCGGAGCCGGGTACGCCGGGCAAGTCGTACACAAGGGAGGGCGGCTTCCTGGAAGGTGCCACCCGGTTCGACGCGGAGTTCTTCGGGATCTCTCCTCGTGAGGCGGTGGCCATGGACCCGCAGCAGCGGGTCCTGCTGGAGACCGCGTGGGAGGTCTTCGAGCACGCGGCCATCGACCCGGCCTCGCTCAAGGGCAGCAGCACCGGCGTGTTCGTCGGTGTGGTGGAGGAGAGCTATCTGGGGCTCGAAGCACCCCGCGAGCTCCAGGGCTACCTGATGACCGGCAAGCTGGGCAGTGTGGCCTCGGGACGCATCGCGTACACCCTTGGCCTGGAGGGGCCGGCGGTCTCGATCGACACGGCGTGCTCGTCGTCGCTGGTGGCGCTCCACCTCGCGGTGCAGTCGGTGCGTTCCGGTGAGTCGGCGCTTGCGCTCGCCGGCGGGGCCACGGTCAACGGGGATCCCGGCGGATACGTGGACTTCTCGCAACAGCGCGGGCTTGCTCCCGACGGCCGGATCAAGTCCTTCTCGGCGGCGGCGGACGGCACGGCCTGGTCGGAAGGTGTGGGCCTGCTCCTCGTCGAACGGCTCTCCGACGCACAGCGCAACGGCCACCACATCCTCGCCGTCATCCGCGGCACCGCCGTCAACCAGGACGGCGCATCCAACGGCCTCACCGCACCCAACGGACCCTCCCAAGAACGCGTCATCCGCCAAGCACTCACCAACGCCGGCCTCACACCCAACGACATCGACGCCGTCGAAGCCCACGGCACCGGCACCCGCCTCGGCGACCCCATCGAAGCCCAAGCCCTCATCAACACCTACGGCCACAACCGACCCAAAAACCAACCCCTCCACCTCGGTTCGCTGAAGTCGAACATCGGGCATACGGTCGCCGCGGCCGGCGTCGGCGGTGTCATCAAAATGGTGCAGGCCATGCACCACGGCACCCTGCCCAAAACCCTCCACCTCAACGAACCCACCCCGTACGTCGACTGGGAAGCCGGCGACATCTCCCTCCTCGCCGAAGCCCGCGAGTGGCCCCACAAGGACACCCCCCGACGCGCCGCCGTCTCCGCATTCGGTGTGAGCGGTACCAACGCGCACGTCATCCTGGAGCAGCCGCCCACCGACGAGGCCGCCGAGCCGGACACCGGAACGACAGAGCCGCAGGCGCTGCCCGTCCTCCCGTGGCTGCTGTCCGCCAAAACCCCTCAAGCACTCACCGGCCAGGCCCAACGCCTGCTCGACCACCTCGCACACCACCCCGATCAGTCCGCCCTCGACATCGCCCACTCCCTCGCTACCACCCGCACCACCCTCGACCACCGCGCCGTCCTCCTCTCCGCACCCCACAGCCACCCCCACGACCAGCTCCACGCCCTCGCCCAAGGCACCCCCACTCCCGACACGGTGATCGCTGC
Source organism: Streptomyces sp. NPDC020681 (assembly GCF_044334895.1). Classification (NCBI taxonomy): domain Bacteria; kingdom Bacillati; phylum Actinomycetota; class Actinomycetes; order Kitasatosporales; family Streptomycetaceae; genus Streptomyces; species Streptomyces sp. NPDC020681. The sequence goes on from NZ_JBIRTX010000061.1 coordinate 4,915, forward strand.
CGCGGCCGCCAGGCGAGGGAAGCTCGCCTTTCTGTTCGCCGGGCAGGGCGCTCAACGAGCGGGGATGGGACGGGAGTTGTACGCCGCGTTTCCGGTCTTCGCCACCGCGCTCGACCGTGTCTGCGCCCAGTTGGACAAGGAGTTGGAGCGGCCGCTGCGGGAGGTGATGTTCGCGGAGCCAGGCACCGAGGCGGCGGCACTGCTCGACCGGACCGGCTACACCCAACCCGCACTCTTCGC
>NZ_JBIRTX010000062.1:0-3702 GCF_044334895.1 Streptomyces sp. NPDC020681
GTGGGGGGGGTTTTTGGTGGTGGGTGGGGTGGGGGGGGGGCGGGATCAACGGGGGGGGCCCCCGGGGGTGGGGGGGGGGGGCGGGGCGGGGGGCCGGGGGGGCGCGCCCCCGGCGCACGCGGGTCAATTGGCGGGCGGCTCGGGCAGAGCGGGCGCGTCGTAGATCTCCCGTGCGGGCGCGTCGCTTCCGGGGCATGGCGTCGTGGCCTTGCGGAGTTCGGCAACGGCCATGGGGTGCAGCCATCCGTCCTGGATGGTCCAGCCGCACGCCCGGGGCTGGGCCTCCGTCTGCGTGGTGATGACCAGTACGGCGCTGTTCACACAGCTGCCCTCAATGCCGAACGTGAGCGCGACGAGCAACATGTGCACCTCGTCCGGGTCGGCGTCCAGTGGTGCCGTTCCCATCGGGTGGTTGATCGTTGCACTCGTGGCCGCGTACTTGCCGCATGCGTCCCGGGCAACGTAGTTCAGCGCGTGCGTGCCGATTCCGACGGCGGACAGTACGCAGGCAAGCGCCCAATGGGCGTGCTGGTGCGCGGCGGTGATTGCGGCATCGCTGGGGCGGGTCAGAGCGCGGTTCTCGGGCACGGCGCGGTTTCCTCTCTGGCTGGCGTGGAAGTGGTGTGGTGCGGGCGGTGGGCGGCCGGGCGCGCGCGGCCGCTGCGGCCCTGGACCGTGCGCGGGCAGCGTGAGGCTGGGCGCGGACTCTCTTTGCGCGCGCCCTGCTCCGCAGGGACGGTGCGACGCCGCTACGCGGCGTGGGGGCGTGGGAGCGCTCCGCGCCCCGGGAGGGCCCGGACCGTGGGGCTGGGTCCGGGCTCTCCGGGCCCCCGGAGGGGAGCGGGGTCAGGCGGCGGCGTAGGCGGCTGCGGCGCGCAGGGCGGGCAGTGCCAGGGCCTCAAGCGCGTGAGCGGTGTCCGCGTTGGGGATCTGCTGCGCGGCGGCGGTGACTGCCTGCATCACGCCTCCGGCCGTGATCTGCCTGCCCTGGATGAAGTGGGAAAGGATGCTCTCCTTTGCCGCGCCAGTGATGCTGAGCTTCTTGGTGACGTGCTCGATGGTGTGCGTCGGGTTGGTGACCGGGCGGCCTGCGTCCGCCTCGATGGCGCGGAGCTTGTCCTCCACGTAGGTGCGCGAGAGGAACGTGCGCACCGCGTCGGTGGTCTTCGCGGTGATCAGCTCCAGGACCTTGTCCTGAGTGGTACCGGACCACTGGATGACGCCCTGGTCCTGCTTCCCGCCGAGGTGCACTTCCCGCATGACGTCCTCGGTCATGGTGAGTCCGTTGGTGCACACCTGCACGACGGCGCGGGGGGTGATGGTGAACGCGCCGTCTCCGACTTCGCTGTTCCGGATGACGAAACCGGCGGAGATCATCGGGAGTTCGTCACCGGTCTGCCCGGTGTAGGGGGAGCGGTATCCCTTGAGGAGTTCGCGCGCCTGAACGGCGACTTCCTCGGACTCCACGCGCACGTACATGCGGCGGTCGGTCAGGTCGCAGCCGGTGACCTGCGCGGCGTGCCCCGACTGCTTGATGCCGTCCAGCGCGGCCAGCAGCAGATCGAAATTGTCGATCAGACGGTAGGAGTCCGACAGAAACGCGCGGGCCACGCCTTCTCGCTCGCCTCCGTGGGCGTCGCTGCGCATGGCGCGGATCAGGAAGCGGCGCGACGGGTCGCGCTCAAGCCACCCGTTCACGTTCAGGTCGTAGAGCGACAGGTGCTCGGCGCGCATGCGGCGCAGGTACTGCACGGGGATCTTCAGCTTGTCGGCGAAACCCTCGTCCGCAACCTCGGTGGGGCGGTAGGTCCCATCGACGTCGACAACGCCGGTCGGCTGGAGGGACGGCTCAACGCCCTGGATGATCAGGTTTCCGTCCCGCATGTCCAGCGCGGATGCGCGCGCGATGACGTCGAGCTTCCTCTCTTGCTGGCTCTGAAGAATGGTGGCCAGATCCCCCAGAGAGGCGTTACGGGCTCCCTCCGGGCTGGTGCGGACGGTGGCGCGCTGGGCGAGCTGCTGGGTCATGGTGTTTCCCCTCGGTCTGTTGATCGTTTGGCGCGTCGGGGAGGGACCGCCTCCCCGACGCATTCATAATAGTGGAACACTCGGGAGTGTGAACTCCCCCCTCTGCCTGCGCTGTTACTCCTCCGAGCCGCGCCCCCGGAAGTGCGGCAGGGGCGTGATGCTCTGCCCCCTGACGTTCGTCACAACAACCCGGTAGCGGCTGCCGGTCCACACGCTGAGCTCGTAGCGGCAGTCCTGGCCGGTGCCGTCGCGCTCTACGGTCTCGGCTATGGCCGTCACCCAGTACCGGCCGTGACGGCTCGTCAAACTGCCGTGGTAGCTCACCCGCTGTTCAAGCAAAAGGCCGGCCGCGACGTCGCGCGGTGCCATGGCGCGCGCGAGACCTCCGAAAGCCTCTTCCGCCATGGCACCGGGCAGAGCGACACCAGCGAGCGCGGGCCCGGTGTGCCCGTTGCGTACGGCGGTGAGCCATCCAAGCTCGAAGAGCGGTCGCGCGGCGTTCAGCGCCCGGATGGGCGCGTGGTAGCGGCGGGCCCCCATGTGCGGTGCGGGGCTTCCGATCGCGTCGTTGAAGGCGTGCTCTGCCTGCTCGCTCTCACCGTCCGACGGCGGCTCGGACTCGGGGCGGAGCGTTGCGGGAAGCTGGGTCAGTTCCATGGTGCTGATGTCCTCTCAGATGGCCTGTCGGGATGGGGAGTGGGGCGCTCGGCACGCCGAGCGCCCCATCGGGTGTCAGCCCAGGAATCCGCGCGAGCGCAGGAAGTCACTGGACATAAGCGCGATTCCCTGCGCCTTGTAGATCTGGGGAATCCGCAGAATTTCCCGCTCCGTCCGCCCCTTATCGTCGGCCTCGACAAACTCATTCACCAGGCGGTAAACGCCACCCGCTTCGGCCGGAACTTCGAGAACCACTGGACCCGCCTTGGTGTCCATCCGGATTCCGACGTACCCCGCGTCCTCGTTGTGCACGATCTTCGCCCCCGCCCGCTGGCACGCGAGCGAAAGGAAGCTCGCGATTCGGCGCGCCTCGATTACCCTCGGGGTATTCTGCGCTTCCTTTGCCCGGCGGACGATTCCCTCAGAGATCGTGATTTCCACTTGACTGCCCTTCTGTTGATCGTTCGGCTGCCAGTGAGAGCCACTCACCAGCAGGACTCATAATAGTGGAACATGGTGCTCAGGGGAAGCCACCAAGGCACTTGCAACACCTCTTGCAACACCTGTTGTCACACCTCTTGCAGCACCCTTCCGGCCGGCGCGCCATAAGGGCAGGTCAAGGCCCAGTTTCGGTTTGGTCGGGGGCCTGACATCCCCTCTGCTGCCGCTGCCCCCATGCCCGTTGGAGAAAAGAGAGAAGGGCGGGCGTGGTCGGCGCGGCAGGCGTCGGGGATCGGGGGCGAGTCTTGTGGCTGCGCGTCGGCGGAGCCTCCACGCAGACAGCCCACGAGGCAGCTGCGGGCAGCTCTAACTGACCTAGGCTCAGTTCTGGTAGAGATGGCGCGGTTTCGCTCTGAACGCTCCGGGCCAATATGCGAATCTACAATTCATTTCCACTGATATTGGATTGACGGCGAGTCAGTCGAGTAGCGTGGCGCGCACTCCCTCTAGCCAGCGCTTTTTCTGAATTCGCGGAGCGAATTCCGTTCGGGAATGCGGAGCATTTCCGAATTCCTG
>NZ_JBIRTX010000063.1:0-3218 GCF_044334895.1 Streptomyces sp. NPDC020681
CGTTCCAGCGCCGCCTCGTGGGATGAGTCGGTCACGAAGACTGAGCAGGTCAGGCAGGCGTTTCCTTTGTCGCAGGACTGCATCGGCGGCAGCATGCACCAGCCGTGGGGCAGGAACCGGTCGGCGCGGTTGAACAGGTGGAGGCTGTCGTGGTCGTTGCGGGAGAAGACGACGTGGGTGCCGTCCGCCCTGAGTTTGGCGGTGGCCAGGAACGCCTGCTCGGCGTGTTCCTGGCGGGCCGCGACGTAGTGCATCGACATTGACGGGGTGGCGTGCCCGGCATAGCGCATCAACACATGGACGGGCAGGCCGAGTTCGGCGAGCCGGGTCAGCTTGGTGTGACGGAAGCGGTGGGTGTGACTCAGGCCGACGGCCTTGCCCTTGCTGTCGGTGATCTTCACGGTCTTGCTGAACTCGCGGAGCATCCAGCTGTAGGTGCCCGACGGGTAGGGCTTGTCGCCCTGGCGGTTGCCGGTCCGCTGCATGAAAAGGTGACGCGGGGTGATGCCGGGGAAGTGGTCACGGACCCATTTCCGTTGTTCCTCGATGACCGCGACGACCTCGGCGTCGACGAGGATGTTGTCCGGCGCGATATCGATCTTGCTTTGTGCGTAGTGGAACCGGGCGATCTCCTCGCCCTCGACCGCGTCGAGGGCCCGGTCAGGGACCGGGGAGAGGCAGTCGAACAGGCAGGTGCGGATCTCGCTGGCCCGCCGACCGGTGAGGATCTGCAGCAGGATCATGCGCATGGCCTGCGGGTCGTCGAAACCGCGAGCCGTCGTCTGCTGTCCGTCGCCCCGAGTGACCAGCATGTGCTCGTCGCGGCCAAGCCCGAGCAAGGGCAGGGCGGCGGGAATCTGGGCGAGCGCGTGGTCGTCGACGTAGTGCTCGTCGTTGAGGTCCCGCTGGTGCGGAATGCGGGAGACCTGACGGAACCACCCGGCCGCGTGCGCGTCCGTGGCCCTCGACCACGGATCGGCTCCGAGGACCTGGCGGGCCTCGGCGGGGTTGGCCGCGACGAACGCGAACAGCTCGGCGACGGCCCGCAGGTCATCGTTGAGCTGACGGGCGGCAACGGGGCGCTGGGCATGCCGTTGCTCGTTCTCGCGCAGGAGGCGGTTGGCGGGGTCGGCGTCCCAGCGGCGGAAGGCGGCGGCCGTCTGGACCGCGTGGGCGGGATCACCCAGGACGTCCAGTGGGTCTGCGAAGGTCGACAGCCACCGGTCGAAGCGGACCAGGCAGCGCATTCTCTCCTGGCTCACCGTGGACCAGCGCAGGACACCTGCTTCCAGCTGGGTGCCGAGCCACCATTTCACCGCTTCCCGCAGCCACTCGTGGCTGATCTTGGAGGGTGAACAGCCGTAGTGGGCCTGGGGTTCGTGCTCCGCCAGCGGGATGCGCGGGTCGCATCGGGGGTGCCACTCGTCCAGCGTCCACCACGGCTCGCCAGAGCATCGGGCGAGCAGGGCCAGGCGGGAGAAACGGAAGATCACCCGCAGCCGGGCGATGCTGCCGTGCGGCGGGAGCCGGCCCCAGCGGGTGGCATAAAACCACCGCTGCAGAGCGCCGGCCGTCTCCCAGTCCATCGTGCGGATCGAGGACGGGAAAGGGTGGTTCTCGCGAAGAGCCCGGCGAAGGATGTTGGCGAACTGGTTGGTGCCCAACACCGCCGAGCGGGTCCCGTCCTGAGCCTGCCAGTGCGCCATCCAGGCCAGTTCGGCGGAGATCAGGTCGGGCAGGCCCCGCAGGTCGATGCGGCGGTCGCCGTTCTCGGTGATCCTGTCCCAGTCCTCGATGCCGTCGCCGATGACCGGCCCCTTCCAGGGCTCGGGCAGTTTCGACCACAGGCGCCAGAACGGGTCCTGGTCACCGGCCGCGTGCAGATGCCGATGTTCACCGGCCATCGGTCACCTGCCAGGAGGAAATGTACGACTTCCAGTTCGCCGCGGCCCGCAGGGCCTCGTCCTCCCGGACCCAGCCATAGAGGTCGATCGTGGTCTGGACGTGTGCGTGCCCGAGGCGCCGCGAGACAACCCACTCCGGCGTCCCGGCCAGCAACAGCGCGGTCGCGTGGCTGTGCCGGAACCAGTGCGGCGTCCACGAGTCGGGGCCGATCTTCTTCTTGCGCAGGGCGGCGGTCTTGTCCCGCACCGTTCCTTCCCGCAGTGCGGCCAGCAGTGGCGGCCGGGTCAGGTTCACCAGCAGCGGCGAGTGCGTACCAATCTCCTCACCCAACTCGGCGGCCCGGCAGGCCAGATGCATCAGGTAGTCGGCGAACAGCTTCTCCAGGTCGGTGCCGACATAGACCCGGCGGGGGCGCATCATCTTCACCCTCGCCCCGTTCTCGTTGTCCTCGCGCGGGACGATCTCGACATAAGGCGTGCCGCCGCGGCCCATGACGAAGTCACCGATCCGCAGGCCCAGGGCCTCGCCCAGCCTCATTCCGGTCTCCGCGAGCAGGGCGAACAGCAACCGGTCGCGGAGGTTCCCCGCCCACTCACCCACCGAGGCATCCGGCCTGGCGCAGCCGTCCAGGATGCCCTGGATCTCGGCCGGCAACAGCAGAGGCGGCCGCCCACGATGCCGCTGGCGGCGGACCCTCACCAGCGAGGACGGGCCCGGCGCGGTGCGGGCGTCCAGGTGCGCGAGCAGGCCGCGGGCCGGGGCCCGGCGCGGTGCCCCGCGCATCAGACGACCCGCGACCGGCACCGAGAAGACCGCCTCCTGCCAGCGGTAGAAGGAGATCAACGCGGCCAGCCTCGCCTCCACCGTCTCCGGCGCGGGCGCTTGTTCAGGCTCGACCAGGGCGTGCTCGACGGTGCGGCCGTTGCGCAGCCAGGACAGGAACCCGGCCACCGCCGGCACCCCGAGATCGCCCCACTTCGCCGTCTCGTCACGCTGTTCGAGGAACGTCCACCACTGAGCAAGCGAGGTCGCATAGCCGCGGACCGTGTTCGGCGACCACAACGGACGGTGGGCCTCCAGCCAGTCCTCGACCGGCGCGACCGTCCGGTACTTCTCATCGATCACGGTCCATGTCCGATGCCCGCTCGAGGGCTGGACCGCCAAGCTGTGTGCCACTGGTGTCGTTCCGTCTCGTTAAACAACTCCCGTTGATAGCAATGCATCAACGACACAGAACGCTCATGGTGACGCTCATCGCGGACACAGAAGAGAGGGGCTCAGGACCCGTTGATAACGCCCGGCACCGGCAAGAC
>NZ_JBIRTX010000064.1:0-2937 GCF_044334895.1 Streptomyces sp. NPDC020681
CGACGACACAGGTCCAGCGTCTCGTCCATCGAGATCGTGAACTCCGGGACCCAAACAGAAGGCCGACACAAGGTAGGCAAAGCGTACCCACTCTCTAACGGCGGTCCGCTTCACGAACGCGGGGCATCAGGTAGCGCTGGCGCTGCCGGTATTGCCGGGATAGGCCGAGCCACCGATGCAGGCGGAACGGGAATTTCGCACTCATTCAAATCCCCCTGCGGAGGCATGGGAAGAAGTATTAGGGCAAGAGTGCGCAGCAGGGCAGGGTTCTTGTCCCTTCAGGCAATCCGGAGCGCGGGGGTGTTGCGCTTCCCCGCACGCCGTTCTTCGACGGCATCTCTACTGCGCCGGTTACCGCCGTCTTGGGCGGATGGAAGCCTGCCGTGCACACGTCTCCTGGCACCGCTTGAGAGCACTCGCAAGGGTCAGAGACCCAAGGCGGATCCGCGGGCAGTGCGCATGGATCTCGTCCTTCTGGCTGGTATTCCTGGCCAGCGACTGGATCAGGGCGGTTGCATTCGATCAGGTTGCCCTGCTCTGCGTCGCCTTTTCATACCGCGAGTGATAGCTGAAGCTGGCGTTAGCGAATAGTTTGCTAACGCCTCGATCGCTGACGCTTTGGCCATGCTGGCACACGCGCACCGGCGAGGACAGGAAGCGGCACTGGCTCGAGGAGCCAGAGTGGGCAGGATTGTCGCCCTTTAGGCACCCAAGGGACCTTACCCATCCACTGCTTGAGGTCTTCGGTAACACTTGCTGCCACGCCAGTCAGCGCCGCCTTGCGCACGTGGATGGGGCCACAGCGGCAATCTAGGGAAACCGTCCCGGCCTTCTCCGGGGCCGGTGGCTCTGGCTGTCGTGCCGCAGGCGCACTGGCAGGTGATCAGCCGGTGCTCGGTGACCTCGAGGCCGGTCCGCTCGGGCAGGTCGAAGACCTGACGCTGCTCGATACCGAGCGGCTCGGTTTCCGCCAGGTCCGTTCCGCAGCCCGCGCACGCCCCTACAGGCGGTGTTCCACCTTATGGGTCGGGGTCGGCGACCTGTGCCAGCCTGACGCCTTCCTGCCTCTCCGGGCGGCCGGATCTGCCCCGCAAGAACTTCGGGGCCGGCTCGGCCAGGCCATCCGAGGACGGCGGGTTCGAGGAGTTCTTCGAGTTCTGGCCCAGCAGGACCTGAAGATCCGCGATCCGAGCCCGGGTCTCCGCCAATTCGGCACGCGTTTGCCGCCGCTCCGCAGCGCGACCCCCGACGAGGCAGTTCCCTAATAGGCAGGCAACGGACCGGCGGCAGACAGGGCTCCAATGATCACCAAACCGAGCACCAAGATCAATCGACCGCGGTGAACCACCTATCCAGTGACAAGCGGAATTCAGCACCGGACTTGAGCCCATGCGACTTGGATCAGGTCCAGGATCCGCAATGAACGGGATATGTAGGAGGAATCTGCCGGTAAACGCACACTCGTATACTCCGGATGTCCTTGTTGAGGTTGGCAGTCTTAGAACTCGAGGTGCGCAGCTGCCCTCCGCTACCGTCCTTGAACTGGTAGTCAACGTGAGCGAGGAAATTCCCGCCAGCCCAAACCCATACCCAGCTCTGGGCGCCGTTGCCCGGGTTGTTGTCGTAGGCGGCCTGGGCACCCGAGTAGGATGTAGTTACTTGAGCCGCCGAAGCGGGGGATGCGAGGATGCCCCCACCTGTGATGGCTACTGTCGCCGCGACAACAGCTGCTCGACCAAACCTTTTGAGTCTCATCCTGTCCTACTTTCTTGATGGTTGCCTGACAGGCGTCAGGGCGGGAAGGAGAGTCGTTGTGCAGTCTGATTCTGGCCGCCGCCGCAGCCCGCACAAGCAGAGCTGCCCTTCTTTGCCCCCTGCGGCAAGGGACTTTGCCCTTTAAGGCTTGTCCCGTAACGATCTTGGAGCCGGGAGAGGCAAGGTCGACTGCCGTGCCGCCTGTTCGCCTATCCTGCGAGGGCGAGGTTGTGCAGGCGGGCGATGCCGAGCATGGCGTGATGGACGCCGTCACCTTTCAGTCGGCAGTCGCGCAGGATCTTCCAGCCCTTCATGCGGGCGAAGGTGTACTCGACGCGGGCCCTGACCTGCTTGTGCGACCGGTTGTGTTCCTCCTTCCAATCCGGGAGTTCCTCGCCCTTGCGGCGACGGTGCGGAATGACCAGTCCGTTGCCCTGATAGCCGCCGTCGGCGATGGTCATTGTCTTGCCTGCGGCGGCCTTGGCACCGGACTCCTCCCAGCCACGGGAGTCGTGACGGTTGCCCGGCACAGGCCGCCGACCACGACCGCCAGGCGGGTGTCGGCGTCGATGACCACCTGATGAGCCGTGGAATAGCAGTAGTTCTTCGACTGCTCGGCCACCGCGTGGTCGCGGGGGCACCAGGGTTCCGTCCACGATGAGTACGGTGTCCTTGCGGAACCGCTTGCGCGGCTGGAGCGCGAGCAGCGGACCGAGATGGTCGATGATCCGGTCCGCTGCCGACTTCGAGACGCCGAACAGCGGGGCCAGCTGGCGCATCGTCAAGTTTGCGCGCCAGTAGGCCGCGACCAGTGGAATATGGTCCTCGAGCGGGAGTCCCCTGGGTCGCCCGCGCTGGATCTCGGCAGCCATCTCGCGCCGTGCGGCGGTCACCAACTTGCCGAAGCGACGCGGGCTCAGCCCGGTGCACGGGCCTATCCAGGGACGTCTCCAACGCCGTGATCACACCAGCCACACCAAGATCATCTCACTCGTGGTATTGGAGACGATAGCGAGCAGCAGGAACACGGCCACGCCCACGAGAGTCGCTGGCAGAACAAAGTCCAAGCGCACGAGCCACAGGATGGCTAACGAGCTCGTGCATGGTTGGCGGTGGCGTGTCGAGAGGTGCGGCTCTGCCCGGGGTTCACATTCGCTCATCGGCCATGAGGGTGGCGGTCTG
>NZ_JBIRTX010000065.1:0-2858 GCF_044334895.1 Streptomyces sp. NPDC020681
CGCAGCGCCTGCGGCGGAAAGGCGCGAATGGCCGGCTCCAGCCAGGGTTGCGCCGGGCGATAGCGCGTCAGGAATGCGTCGAGCGGCTCGGAATGGGTGAGGTTCAGCCCGCCGCGGCCAGCGAGCAGGAATTTGCGCGCTGCCGAGGGCATGCGGTCATAGAGGGTGACGATGTGGCCGGCCTGCGCCAGCCGCTCGGCCGCGATCAGGCCCGCAGGGCCTGCGCCGATGATCGCGATGTCGGATGCCGGCATGGGCGTTCACTCCTGCCGCCGGCGAAATTCTGTCGCGGCCGAGCCTGCCCTAGAGCATTTTCAAGCGAAGCGGATACCGGTTCGCGTGAAGAAAATGCGATAAAACAAAAGGCTAGAGCAATTGAACGATCCAGTTGGATCGGAAATTGCTCTAGAGCATCGGACCGAAAAGTGGAATCCGGTTTTCGGAAAAATCCGATGCTCAAACAAAGAGCTAGATCGCCGCTCCTGCGTCCGAACGGACGCACGGCGACCTAGAGCGGATCGACATTCACCGTAGCCATATCATGGCTGCGGCGAGGTGGACGAAGCCTGTGAAGTGGATGGTTCTCCGGTCGTAGCGAGTGGCGAAGCGGCGGAAGTGCTTGAGGCGATTGAAGCATCGCTCGATCCGGTTGCGGTGCTTGTAGATCTCGACGTCGTGCGGGATGAAGACCTTGCGGTTGCGCTTGGACGGGATCACCGCCTGCGCCTTCATCGCGGCAATCTGGTTGCGTAAGTCATTGCTGTCATAGGCTTTGTCGGCAAGCACCGCGTCGGCTTCCTGACCTTCGAGGAGATCGGGAGCAGCTGTGATGTCGCTGGCCTGGCCGGGCGTGACGCGCAACCGCAAGGGCCGGCCCAGCCTGTCGGCGAGCATGTGGACCTTGGTGGTCAGTCCGCCTCGGGAACGCCCCAGCGCCTGGTCCTTGGCCCCCCTTTTCCCGTCGCCGCTTGCTGGTGGGCGCGCACGATGGTGCTGTCGAGCATCAGGTATTGGTTGTCGCGGTCGGCGGTCAGCGCGTTGAACACCGCCTCCCACACCCCGGCATGACACCAGCGGCTGAAACGCCGATGCACCGTCTTCCACTTGCCATAGCGTTCGGGCAGGTCACACCAGTGCGCGCCAGACCGCAGCACCCATAGACAACCGTTTACAAACAGGCGGTTATCCGAGCCCGTCCGACCTGGATCGCTCGTCTTGCCGGGCAGCAACGGCGCGATCCGCAGCCATTGCGCCTCGCTCAGCTCGTAGCGCTTGATCCCCATCATCGGCTCCGCGTCAGAACACGGAACCCTATGAATCAGACATCACACCCGTTGTGAATCCTGAATGTCGATCGATCCTAGCATTACAGTTGCATTTTTGATGTGATGTGAGCTTTCCGCGCTGCGGCCTGATGGGCTCTTCGCCAGAGCGACCATGCGATGACGTGTGCGGGTTGGATGCGCCGTTGGGCGAGCCTGACGGCGATACGACGGATCTCCTGGACGGACCAGCGGATCAGGGCTGCGTGAGTTTCAGTTGGGCAGTTCGGGTGTTTTTTGGGGGCGGCGCGGCGTTGGCGCGATGGCGGATGGCGGCCATCATGGCGAAGGCGAGCATGACGAGCGAGACGTGACGGAGCCAGCCATGCCAGGAGCGGGTTTCGTTGTGATCGAGCCCGAGTTCGTTCTTGGCGGTCTCGAACCCGTCCTCGATCGCCCAGCGATGGCCTTCGACCCTGACCAGCGTGGCGATGTCGGTTCCGGCGGGGCACCAGGTCGAGAAGAAGGCCAGGGCGCCATCGGCGATATTTTTGCGGATCAGGAGCCCCCGCGTCCAGAGCCCGGATCGGCTCTCGTCATATTCGGCCGCTTCGAGATCGGCGAGTTCGCAATAGACCCAGTCGTGAAGCCTCTCGCCCTTGGTCCCGGTACCGGCCGACAGGCGTTTCCAGAGCGCGGGGTCAAGCGCGCCCGCAATCTCCTCGGCCGTGCCGGCGACAGGCGGCTTGCCGATCCAGGAGCCAAAATGATGGTTCGCGTTGACGCCGAGCACATAGCCTTTGCCGGCCCGGCGCAGCGCGATTTCGATGTCACCAACGCCATAGACGCTGTCGGCGGCGACCCAATCGAAGGGCACGCCAGCGGCCATCGCCCGCCCGATCATGGCCAGGGCCAGGGCAGGTTTGGTCGAAAAGGCGGTCTGCGCCGGCACATGGGCTGCCGCCATTCGATCCGCGTCGCCCGTCCAGGCCTTGGGCAGATAAAGCGCCCGGTCGATGAAGGCATGGCCATGGCGCGACACATAGGCCGCGAACACGCCGATCTGACAGTTGGTGATCTTGCCGGCCGAGCCGGTGTACTGGCGCCCCACGCCGCACGATGCCTTGCCCTGCTTCAGGAACCCGGTCTCGTCCACGACGAGTACGGCGTCCGGATCGGCCAGGGTCTCCATAGCATAGTCGCGGACCAGATCGCGCAACGCATCGGCGTCCCAGCGACCGCGCCCAAGAAGTGCCTGCTGGCGCCACGGGCCGGGATCGCCTGCTGCCTCCGCCCGCATCCAGCCGGTCTTGCGCCGCTCGTCACCGAGCAACCCATCCAGGAACAGGCCAGCCGACGCCGCCACCCGCGCCTGCGTGAACAACGGCGCGATCCGCGCCTTTACATCCCGCAACGACGACGCCCAAAGCTCAAGCGTCGTCTCGATCGATCCACCAGCCATCCATGATCTCCGAATCATGGTGACCGATCGATTCAGAGACCCGCAAAATATGCAACTGTAATGCTAGCATTACAGTTGCATTTTTGATGTGATGTGAGCTTTCCGCGCTGCGGCCTGATGGGCTCTTCGCCAGA
>NZ_JBIRTX010000066.1:0-2680 GCF_044334895.1 Streptomyces sp. NPDC020681
GTATGTACTGGTCGACGAAACCCTCGCGCAGTGCGACCGGGTCGGCGACGGCCGCGGCAACCACTCGGGAAAGCACCGCCGACACGGCGTGAACCCGGGTCGGGGGAGCCGGCCGACAGGCCCGCGACGGGTGCGATGGCCGCGATCCGGTGGGCGAGCCGGCGGGCCAGGCCCGAGGTCATGCGGTCGCCGCCGGAGTAGCCGGTGTTTGTGCGTCCCAGAGCCGCCAGTGCCTTGCGCCGGGTCGGTGCACAAGGCTCGCAGAGTGTGCTGACCGCGCCCAAGCAGCCCACGTCCCCCGGGGCACTGAGATCACCTCCGGCACGTTCCAGACAAGCGCTGCCCGTTGCATGGCCCCGCCCGAGACGCACCGATGACGTGGACTGGGGCGGTGGCCCGCCTGTCGGTGAAGTTGAGGGACCAGCTGCCCTTGGATTGGCTGCCGTGCAAGTTGACCACGAGGGGCAGCCGTTCGGTGCTGCTCGCCGAGGGATGTGCACGAGCCGACTGTGCAACCGCCCGCCGAAGTCGACCCGGAATGGGAGCGTCCCGGGCGTCGTTGAAGCATACGCAGTCACCGGGATCGCCGCCCGAGCCCGGCACCGTCCCCTACTGCTAAGCGCTGCCGTTGCCGTCCTGGATGTGCAGCCGGGTGCCGTTCGCCGTGTTGCCTCCCGCGGAGCTCAGGTCAGGGCCGACTGCGGATCGAACAGGCTGCTGTTGGCGCGGACGGTCCACGGCCGGTGCCGCTGTCGTTGCAGTGCCACATCTGGGGCTTGGTGTCGTTGCGGGGCCCTGCTCGGTGACTTGAGGCAGCCGCGCGCAGGGCGGCGTCGCCGGGAGGAGAGGGAGCTTTGCCCTCGGGAGCCGTCTGTGGTGAGGCGGTGTGGATTGACCGGCCGCCGGTCGTCCAAAGCGCGGAGGGCCGAAGCGGCTTCGGGAAGGGAGGGGGGATCCCCTTCCTCAAAGCCGCTCCGGCGCTGGTGGCATCCCGGTCTCGCGCACGGTGCCCCTCACGTGCGCAGGCGCGTAGTTCCGGGGTGCCCGCGTCCCCCAAGATCCGCCTGACCCGCGGGACGCGAAACGAAGATTGCCGCCTTCTTTCTCGGATTGCACACGGGGGCGAATGAATACGGCGTATCGCGAGTGAAGGGTTGTGCCCGCTTGGAGGAATTTCACTGCTCGCGCGGGGCTGCCAACAGGCTGTTTCGGCATGCTCTTACCGTCCTGGCGGACTCAATTGACTGATCCTTGCCCGGTTCACCTTCCCCGACATGACTCAAAAAGGCTCCTGAGCTTGGTCCGTGTCTTCCGGCCGGCCGATGGCTTCGAGACTGTCGGGGGATGTTTGTCGATCTCGTCGCGTTGTAGCGCCGCCGGGCGGTGGTTTCGGGAGCCAGAGGCGGTCGAGGCCGGTGTATCGGGGTTGGGAAGAAGGGTTGGCAGCTAATCGCCATGGGGCGCCAGCTGGAGCGGCAGGCGCACCACCTTGTCGTGGGGCCGCCGGCCAAGGGGATTGGTTGGTGGTCGGCCACGGTCACCTTGTCGATGGTGGCGTCGACCGTGAAGACCAGCTTCCTGCCGCCGTGGTGCCAGAACTTGAGGTCGGCGTCCAAGTTGCCCGTCGCGGTGACCGTGACCTTCAGAGGGCGCGGCTAGCGGAGCTTGCGCAGGAGGCGTCGGGTCGCGAACCGCCGCGACGGCGATAGCAATCAGATGAGCCAAGTCGCTCGCTTCGTCGGCCTCTGCGTTCCTGCTGGCGGTGGAGTTGCGTGGCTGCTGGGCTCGCCGATCGTCGTCAGGTGGTCTTCCCTGAAGGGGAGTGAGCGCTTCACAGCGCGCAGACGCAGGCCCCGTGCCGTTAGGTTGGCGGCCGCGCGGGGGCGGTGCGGGGTGCCGGGGATGGCTTCAAGCCGCCAACGTGATGCAATCGTGGCGAGGGCGAGGACCCTCTCCATGGGGGCGTACTGGTTGGCGAGGCATTGGCGGGCGCCCCCGTCGAAGGGGATGAGGGCGTGGCGAGGCGGCGCGCTTCGGGGAGTCGTCCCATCGGTCGGGGTCGAAACTGTCTGGGTTGTCGTACAAGCCGCTCCGGCCTACGAGGCAGGGGCCGTAGCTAACGACCGTGCCGGCGGTAAGCAGGTGCCCGCCCAGGCGGGTGTCGGTGGTCACGACCCGAGTGCCCAGCCACAGACTCGGATAGAGCCTGAGCGTTTCGGTGATGATGCGGCGGGCGAGTTTCAGGTCGAGCAGGTGCTCGAAACCGGCCGGCTCACCAGCGAGGACGGTGTCGACCTCGGTGCGCAGGCTGTCCACAATCCCGGGATGCTGCGCCAGCAGGTGGAACACCCATCCCAACGTGCTGGCGACGGTCGCCGTCGGTGCGGCGATGAAGGTTGTTGCGTGGTCGACAGCCACGGTGTCGGCCAGGGCAGGGCCGCCATGATCGCCGGGAGCCAGCATCGCGGTTACCAGGTCGTCATGGTTCGCAGAGCCCTCACGCCGCTCGGCGATGACCTCACCGAGGGTCTGTCTGATGCGTGCGATCGCCTCGCTTTGGAAGCGGTTGCCGGGAGTCGGCAGCCGCTCCCTGGGGTAGTCCTTCGTCGAACAGGCGGCGCAGAGCGTCGAGCACCACTCCCGAGGCGATGTTGCCGTACTCGGTCAGGGTGGCCCGACT
>NZ_JBIRTX010000067.1:0-2167 GCF_044334895.1 Streptomyces sp. NPDC020681
ACCACTCGTGGTGCGGGGGGGGGGGGGGGGGGGGGGGGGGCGGGGGGGGGCGGCGGGGGGGGGGGGGGGGGGGGGGGGGGGGGGGGGGGGGGGGGCCCCCCCCCCCCCCCCGACCACGCTTTCGTGACCTGTTCGTGACCGTGGTCGGGGGTTCTTGGTCGACGTTCTGGTCGGGGCCGGCGGGTGGACTCTCAGCAATCCACCGGTACGACCTGGGAGTTCGAACGATGTCTCCAGCCACTTCGGGGGCGCGCGCCGAGCATGCCGCACTGCCGCCGGTCGCCGCGGGTGTGACGCTGCAGCAGATGCGGCGCCGTGTCCGTCTCGGCCACTTTGGCGTGTGGGCGGCGCTCGCCGCCGGCCCGATCGCGCTCGCCATATCTGTCGCCCCGACACCAACCGCGGCCACCGCCGCAGCCGTTGCGCCGGCTCCGGCGCCCACCGTGCACACCGCGACGGGGGCCGATCCGGCCGGCTACGCCGTCGTGTTCACCGACGCATGGCTGCGCAGTCACACAGGCGACGAGAGCAGTGTGCAGGCCCGGCGTGCGCAGTCGATGGCGCCCTCGATCGTTCTGCCTGCACGTGTCACGGATGCACAGCCGCTGCAGTCCGTGACAGCGGTGCGCAGTCGCCCGCGTCTGGGCGGCTGGTCGGTGACCGTGGCCGCCACCTATCCGGACGGGATCCGCTACTTCGCCGTGCCGGTCATCTCCGGCCGGGGCGGGGTAGCGTTCGCGGTGACCGGCCAGCCCGCCGTGGTCGCCGGGCCGCGGCAGGCCGCAGTGCCCGAGTCGCCGTACACGGTCAGCGTTCCGCCCGACGGTGACCTTGCCGCCACGACAAGCGAATTTTTCAGTGCCTATCTCACCGGACGCGGCGGGATCGACCGGTACCTTGCCCCGGGCACGCGCCTGGACCCCGTCACCCGGCCTGCGTTCACCACCATCCGGGTGGAGGAGGTGACCGCTGTCGAGGGGACGGCGGCCGCCGGGTCGGCGCCCGCGGACGGTACGACGGCGCGGGTCCTGGTGCGCGTCGAAGCCGAGGACGGGTCCGGGGTGTGGCCGCTGGCGTACGAGCTCGAGATGACAGTGCGCTCGAAGCGGTGGGAGATCACCACGCTCGTCTCGGCGGCGGGGGGTGCGTCGTCGTGAACACGGTCCACAGCCTTGTGTTGGCCGGAGAGCTCGAGGAGTTCGGCGACTCGTGGATCGCCATGTTCGGGGGCTGGGCCACGAAAGGCCTGCAGGCTGCGCTGATCACCATTGTGGTCGTCGTGATGGTCCAGCGGTTCAGCCTCAAGGCCGGGATCGGCGCCCTGCTCCTGATGGTGATCGCCCTGGGCATCTACCGGTCCCGCAATGACCTCGCCGCGATGTTCGTCGACCAGGTCAAGAACCCGGGCAAGTCCGCGCCGGCGGTCATCCAGCCGGGCCACCTTCCTCCCCTGTCCGGCCATGAGCCCGGGAGCGGAGCATGAGCGCCGGCGCGGCGCCGCGCGTGGGGCGCGTCTACACCGCTGCGCGCCGCCATCCGTGGGTGCTGGGGAAGATCGCGGACTGGCGCCTCCCGCTGGGCCCGTACACGCCGGCGCAGATCGCCGTCGCCACCCTCGGCGGGTTCGCCCTCGTCAAGACGGTGTCGTGGTGGGCGTGGCTGGGGCCAATACCGGTGGTGGCGTGGGCATTTGCCATCTGGGCGGTGCGCCGGCCCCAGATCGCCGGGCGCGCCCCGCTGCCCGCAATGATCGGCGCGCTGATGCTTGCCCTGCAGCCGGCCGGGGGCCGGATCGGCGGCCGCGCGGTACGGGAACGGGCCGCCCGGCCCATGTCAGGCGCCTTCGTGATCGAAGACGACGCCCCGGCCGACCCCACAGCGTCAGTGGCCGAGATGCGGCCCACTCCCCGGCCGTCCGGCCGGGGCCGACGACTGAGCGCCCGCCGGCTCGCGCGCCGGACCCGGACGGCGCGGCGATCGCAACGGCGCGCACCTCGCTCCGTTGCGCCGCGGCCGACAGGTGCGCCCCGCTCGTCGGTGCAGCTGCTGCTCACCCAGACGCAAGGCGACGGGAGGCTCTCATGAGAGTGCCGGTCCGTCACATCGCCGGACACCTGCTGTGGTCGACACACGGCAGCGTGTGGGCCCTCTACCGGCTACAGCCCGG
>NZ_JBIRTX010000068.1:0-1912 GCF_044334895.1 Streptomyces sp. NPDC020681
CCCGGACTGATTGTTGGTACGGGGCAGAGTTTCAAGCCTGTCGTCGCGAGGCTGAGGAGCGCCAGCAGCAGACTCTGGCTTCATGCCGGAAAGCAGATGGGGTGGATGGCTCCCGCTCCCGGCGCTGCGGCGCCACAGTGGTGCTGTCACGCAGCACCAGCTTGGAGCGACCACGATGGAGATCACGACTGTCGGCATCGACTTGGCCAAGAATGTCTTCCAGGTGCACGCTATCAGCGGAACAGGAGAGGTCCTCGCCCGACGAGCGCTGAGGCGAGCTCAGGTCATACCCTTCTTCCGCAAGCTTGCGCCCTGCCTGGTCGGCATGGAGGCCTGCGGCACAAGCCATCACTGGGCGCGCGAGCTGACCGCTCTGGGTCATACTGTGCGATTGATGCCGCCGGCCTACGTCAAGCCATACGTGAAGCGGGGCAAGACCGACGCCGCTGATGCGGAGGCGACCTGCGAGGCGGTCACGCGCCCGACCATGCGCTTCGTCCCGATCAAGTCGGTCGAGCAGCAGGCCGCGCTGGCCCTTCATCGGACCCGCGACCTCCTCGTTCGTCAGCGTACGCAACTCATCAACATGATCCGTGGGCTCCTGGCCGAGTTCGGCATCGATATCCCGAAGGGCATCACCCACGCCCTGGCCTTCGTGCGACGCGCTGTGGCCGGCGGGGCGCACGAGGTTCCCGATCTCGCCGCCAAGGTGATCGGCGCCCTGGCCGAGCAAGCGATCGAGGCTCAGGACCGCATCCGCCAGCTCGAACGAGACTTGCTGGCCTGGTACCGATCGAACGATCTCGCGCGGCGCATTGCCACCGTGCCCGGCGTGGGCCTGCTCGGAGCGAGCGCGTTGGCGGCCACCGTCACGGACCCGACCCAATTCCGCTCCGGGCGCCAGTTCGCGGCCTGGCTGGGACTGACGCCGCTCAACAACTCCAGCGGCGGCAAGGAGCGCCTCGGTCGCATCTCCAAAATGGGCGATCAATATCTGAGGCGCCTTCTGGTCACTGGCATGACGTCGCTCGTCAGACGCAACAAGTATCACCCCGATGCAGCGGATCCTCGTGTAAACGCGCTGCTCGCCCGCAAGCCGATCCGGCTCGTCACCGTCGCCCTGGCGAACCGGGCAGCACGGGCGATCTGGGCCATCATGGTTCGAGGCGAGATTTACCGCATGCCGGTGCTCGGCTCGGCCGCAGCCTGAGAATCAGAATCAGCCGTCCAATCAGCGCGCGACCCGCGCGAAGGAGGTTGCGAGGACCATGTGAGATGATGGCGCACCGGTCAGACTGGGGATGAGGACAACCCGCCGAATGTCGAGGGCGTCAAAGCCCGCAAAGCAGAATGGGACCTTATCCGCGGAAACCATCAGGGCCAGCGGTCGATGACCGCGCGAACAGGCCGGACACAAGACTGCACCCGACCAGCACGCCAGACCGTCACAGACCCCCTTGCAACGCGGGAGCCATCCACACAAGACATTGACCGTGCTGGGCAACTTTGACACACGGCGACCGCCAGACGGCCGTCTACTAACTCGGTAGCCGACGCATTCTTGTCCGAACTGAAATGCTTAGACGGTGCTTAAGTTTCACCCGCGCCTGAACTGTCGCGCCAGCGTCTCGCTTGCCTTCACGAGCATCGCGGCGTCGACGCCCACGGCGGTAAACAATGTGCCCAGTTCGATGCATCGCGCAGCGAAGTCGTTGTCAGGCGTCAGGATGCCAGCAGGCTTGCCGCAGGCTTTGATCCGGCCGATCGCGTCTTCGATCAACGCCTTGACCCTGGCATGGCCAGGCTCGCCAACATGGCCAAGGCTGGCTGCCAGATCGGCCGGGCCGATGAAGACGCCGTCGACGCCATCGATGGCGGCGATCGCCTCCAGATTGTGGAGCGCTTCCTGTGT
>NZ_JBIRTX010000070.1:0-1758 GCF_044334895.1 Streptomyces sp. NPDC020681
GTCGAGTACGGCGATGATGGCTGCCCGGATCGCTGGCAGGGTTGGCTGCGGTGGCGGGCCATGGATTCTTTTTTTCCCGCTTCGCCTGTTTGAGGCGGCGGGATTGGAGGAAGGCGTAGGCAATCATGGCCATGAGGGCGTGCCGGTGAAGCCCTGTCCACGATCGTCCCTCGAAGTGATCGAGGCCGAGTTCTTCCTTCACCTGCTGATGCGCCTGCTCGCAAATCCAGCGCGCCTTGATCGCACCGGCCAGACGCGTGAGCGAGGTGTCGGCGGGCAGGTTGGACAGATAGTACTTGCGCTCTCCATTCGAGCGATGCTCGCCAATCAGCCAAGCTTCCTCGCCAGGCAGGTGTTGCGCGCCCATCGTGCCGATCCTCTGCGGCGCGCCGTCGGCGATACGCACGCGCCTTGCAGCGAAGCGGGCTTGCAGGCGCCCCTTCGTCCCGCGCCGCCAGCTCAGCATGCGCCAGGGCGCCTCCTCCAGCATCGCCTGCGCGCTGATCGAGGCCACGTCCGGGACATGGCGCTTGCGCGGGCGGCCGCGCCCGGCGACGGGAAAGATCATCGCGACGTCGACGGGATAGACTTTCTGCTTGAAGGGAATGCCCACCGCCCAGACAAGCCCTCGCTCGCTCAAGCCCTGCCGAAACGGTGCGGAGAGGCCGTATCCGGCATCGGCCAGCACGCAGCCGAAGCGCAGGCCCGCGGCGCGCACCCGATCGATCTCGGCGAGCGCGATCTCCGGCTTGGTCCGATAGACTGTGCGCTCCTCCGGCACGCCGGCGCGCGCCAACTTTGCGGGATCGCTCGTCCAGTTCTCAGGCAGGAACAGCCGCAACCCCACCATGACCGGAACTTCGCCGGAAGCCAGGGTCAGCGACACCAACGTCTGGCAGTTGGCGTTCTTCCCCAAGGCCGAGGCGTATTGCGGTGCGACACCGACAGAGCGCTCGCCCTTCTTCGGCAGGGCCGTGTCGTCGACGATCAGCCAGGCGTCAGCACCACCAACCATCCTGTCGGCTTCGGACAGCAAGACCCTCTCGAGCGGCGCTGCGTCCCAAGCGCCGCTGGCGATGAAGTGATGCAGTTGGTCGTAGCCGACGCCACTGTCGCGCGCCGCCATCGGCTGGACGCTTTTGCGATCACCCGCGCCGATCAATCCCGCCACATAGGCCGGACACATCCGCGCCCGCACCTTGTGCCGCAGAGCATCGAGAAACGGCGCAAGCCAGCGCTCAAGATCGGACTTCCAGTTCTCGTCCATGGCCGGCCCTCCATGAAGCCGACCACCCATGAATCACGCAAACCGCGCCACGGGAATCCTAAAAGCGCGCGGCTACTCAAAAATCTGCCAAAGTAGTGCTAGGCTCAGGACTCGTTGATCAGAGCCAGAAGATGACGGCTGCGGCGATACAGATAGCGGAGAAGAATGTGTGGGCGCATCGGTCGTAGCGTGTGGCGATGCGTCTCCAGTCCTTGAGCTTGGCGAAGAGGTTCTCGACCTTGTGGCGCTGGCGATAGAGCGCCTTGTCGTAAGGATAAGGGATTTTCCGGCTTCTGCTCGATGGAATGCAGGGTTCGATGCCCTTGGCGACGAGCGCCTGGCGGAACGGTGTGCTGTCATAACCTCGGTCGGCGATGAGCACCTTGGCTGGCGGCAGGGCAGCGAGCACGAGGCTTGCGCCCTTGTGGTCGCTCATCTGGCCTTCCGAGAGCAGCATAATGATCGGGCGGCCGGTATCGTCGCAGACAGTG
>NZ_JBIRTX010000071.1:0-1719 GCF_044334895.1 Streptomyces sp. NPDC020681
AAGCTCCGTTAGCCGCGCTCACGGCAAGGCCTTGGGGCGCAAAGCCGACGTCCGTTGTTGGACGATGATGCAACTCCGTTCTTGGCGCTACGCCGCCTCGAGGCTTCCACCCGCGACTAACGACTGGATTCGGTGGAAGGATGACCTAAGACCGGGGCTGGCTTGGAAGGCGCGCTAGTGGATTGATTCCAACGTTTGATGCCCGCGCCTAACGGCTGCGATGATGTGGTCGGGATCGGCTTTCCATACGAACGGGCGTGGTTCCTGGTTGTGCTCCTTGATGAAGCGGTTGATGGCGGCCTGCAGGTCGACGACGGAATGGAAAACGCCGTTTTTCAGGCGCCGTCGGGTCAGCTTGGCGAAGAAGCCCTCGACGGCGTTGAGCCATGAGCAGGAGGTCGGCACGAAGTGAAAGGTCCAGCGCGGATGTCTGGCCAGCCAGGCGCGGACCTTGGGCTGCTTGTGGGTGGCATAGTTGTCGAGGATGACGTGGACGGCCTTGCCGGCTGGCATTTCGGCCTCGATGGCGTTCAGAAATCGGATGAACTCCTGATGCCGGTGGCGCTGCATGTTGCGGCCGATCACCGAGCCATCGAGGATATTGAGCGCGGCAAACAGGGTCGTGGTGCCATTGCGCTTGTAGTCGTGCGTCATGGTCGCCCCGCGGCCGCGTTTCAACGGCAACCCCGGCTGGGTGCGATCGAGCGCCTGGATCTGGCTCTTTTCGTCGACCGACAGCACGATGGCGTGGGCAGGCGGCGAGACGTAGAGCCCGACCACGTCATGAAGCTTTTCAGCAAAAGCCTTGTCGTTGGACAGCTTGAAACTGCGCCAGCGGTGGGGAGCAAGGCCGTGGTCGTGCCAGATCTTCACGACCGAGGACGCGGCGATGCCGACGGCCTTAGCCATCGCGCGAACCGTCCAGTGCGTCGCCTCGTGGGCGGGCAGCTCGAGTGTCAGCGCCACAACCTTGTCGACCAGCGCGGCCTCAAGCGGCGCGATGCCTGGAGGCCGGGTCTTGTCGCGCAGCAACCCGTCGACCCTCTCGGCCATGAAGCGTGCCTGCCAGCGCCACACGCAGGTCTTCGACTTGGCTGACGCCGCCATGATCGCGAGGGTCCCAAGACCCTGATCGGTCAGCAGAATGATGCGCGCGCGCCAGACATGCTTCTGCGGCGAACTCCGTGCCGCAACGATCGCTTCAAGCCGACCCTTTTCCGAAGCCGTGACTTCGATCCTGATACCGGTACGCATCCCGCAATGTCGCACACCGCATCAGCGGTCGGAATCCCCAACAGGACTCTTCCGTCCCGATCAATCCACTAGCTCAACGATATCCTTGAGATCCGCAAAGTAGAGACGGCCAGGAGAGCGTGATGGATCATCGGATCCCACGCGCCAGCGGAAATGCCTCGGAGTCACGCGAGATTACCGCCTGAACGCCCCCTCACCGCGATGAGCCGACCGGAGTCGAAAGAGCCCAGCACGGCAGGGCTGGCGACAGATCGGCATGTTTTTGAGCCTGACCAGAAAATAAGGAGCTGACCATGACAAATAATATCAGTGAATCCGGAAGGTTTGACCGCCGTCAGATCTTGGGAGCGGCGGCAGTGAGTGCCGTTGCCCTGAGCGCGGCGAATGTGCTTCTGCCGCAGCAGGCGGCCGCGGCCGCTCCCGGCAACGGCATTCGCCCCTTCCACTTCAAGGCGAGGGAAGAGC
>NZ_JBIRTX010000072.1:0-1684 GCF_044334895.1 Streptomyces sp. NPDC020681
TGTTGAAACCGAGATGGGTGCGGCTCTGTTGCGGGGAGTCGTTGATCAGGCTGCGAGGGTGAGGGCGTCTCGGTAGCGGATGGTGTGGATACGCAGGTGTTCGCGTTGTAGGTGGTAGCTCCAGTAGGCGTCGAAGTCGCCGCTGGCGTGTACTGCGCGGAGCTTGAGGACGGCTTCGGCGCCGGCCAGGCTCCATCGGGCTCCGGTGATGTCCATGCGGTCCTTGACCAGGTAGCGGCAGGCGCCTTCCACGATGCCGGTGGCGATCGGCCAGCCCGCGGCCAGTGCCCGCCCGTAGTCGAGGTACGGGGCCTTGGCGTGCAGATAGCCGGCGCAGGTGTCCGCGCCTGCGCGCTTGGACGGGGACAGCTTGGCCAGGGTCGCCTTCTGGCGGATCGCGGCGGCGACCTTGACCGCCTTGCCTGCCAGGATGCGGCGGGCCTGCTCGCCGACCCATGCCTCCGCGGCCCGGTCCCCGGGTGGGAAGAAGCACCAAGCGGCCTTCCACAGGTACTCGAGGACATGCACGATGTCGCACACGATGTGCACGGCCACCTCGCGGCGGGCAGCCTCGGCCCGGATCACCTCCAGCTGGTACTGCGCGCCGTCCACCAGAACCACCCAGGTCCGGGTACGCCCGGGGTCGCGCCGCTCGGCCTCGTCGAAGACGGCCGCGACCACGTCCTTGCAGGAGTCCCGGACGCTCGCGGTCACCCACTTCCCTGTCGCCACTGGGCCCTTGACCTTGTCCTCGCGGTCCAGGGTGGTGGCCGGGATGATGTCCAGGGGCGTGCGCACAACTGGGTGGGCGTCGTAGACGGCGGCGACTTCGGCCATCCGCTTGCGGCCGCGCTTCTCCCCGCTGGACAGGCGCGAGTCCAGCCGCTGTCCGCCCGCGGCGTCCTTCCTGGCGGCGTTGCGGCGGGTGGCTTCGCGCAGGTCGGCGGGCAGCATGACAATGCCTTTCGCGTCGAGGGTGAGCACCAGCAGCGTGTCCGCCTCCGCGGGCTCGGGCCGCTGGTGGCAGTAGAAGTCGTCCACATCCATCGCGGCGCGCTGGACGAGCTCTTCGACCTGCCGCTTGCCCGGCGCGCTGCCGCAGGAGCGGGCGATCGCGGCTCGAGCGTCGTCGAAGGATCCGCGCACCGCCTCGACGGCCGCGCGCCTGCGCAGGCCATGGGAGTGTTTCTCGCGTGGCAGCGACAACGCCATGTCCGCGGGGTCAGGCCCGGCACCCCAGGCGCCCGGTAGACGATCCGTTCCACCTCGACCTCACCGAACACCGTCGCCAGCGCCCGCGTGCGACCCCGCTCGGCCCGGGTGCGGACCACGCCGTCGGAGCCCGTGACCGCGTCAACCCGCTGTTCCTGCAACGCCCGCAAGCGCAGGTGATCCTGGAACAGGCACCGCAGCAGTGCCGTGCCGTCGGCGTGCAGACGTTCTTCCAGCTCGCCGTGGGTGCCAGCGCGTGCCTCGGCCCCGGACAGCATCGCGACCAGCGACTCGAACCTTGCCCGCGAGTCGGCGAAGACGTCCAGCGGCGCGGCAGTTGCGTAGGCTTCCATCGGGCTCTTTCTTTGCGATCACGGCGTAGAACACCTTGATCAACGAGGAAGAGCCCTCCTCATGCCGTCCCGCACCTGCGAATCATCATCCAAGGGCTCCCCGCAACAGAGCCGCACCC
>NZ_JBIRTX010000073.1:0-1670 GCF_044334895.1 Streptomyces sp. NPDC020681
TGCGGTGTGTTCCTAGACAGCTCCACCACATCGGAGGTCTTCGCCATGTTCAAGACCCACAACTGTCAACAACGCTCGTGATCAATACACCTAGGCGCCCGCGTAGCGGGCCGCCAGGTCCCGGACCGTGGACGCGATACGGGCGCGGAGTTCCGGAGGTGCCACGATCTCCACCTCCGCGCCCATCGCCAGGAACTCCCGGTGCGCGTGGTCCACGGACTCGATCGGCAGCAGCGCTCGCGTCCAGCCGTCCGGCTCCGCCGTGCCCGTCTCGGCCAGGGCGTGCGCGGCAGGCCCTGTCAGCCGGGCCGCGGCGTGCGGCGAGAGGCGGACGAGCGCCTCTCCGCGGTGCAGCCCGGCGAGGAAGTCCGCCTGGTACCGCTGCCAGTACGCGGCCAGGTCGAAGTCCTCGGGCGGCTCGAACTGCCCCTCTCCCACCGCCACTTCAAGAATCTGGTCGACCCGGTACGTACGCGGCCCGGGCCCGGCGACGACGTACCAGCGTCCCGCCTTGAGCACCAGGCCGTACGGCTCGAGCCGACGGTCCACATCGGTCGGCTCCTTCCAGCGGCGGTAGCGGACCTCCAGCACCCGGCTGTGCCACACCGCGTCCGCGACGGCCGTCAGATACCGCACATCGTCGTCGGAGGCGTACCAGCCGGGCGCGTCGAGATGGAAGCGGGAGCGCATCCGGTCGGCCTGCTCCCGCAGCTCCGCCGGGAGCGCCGCGCGCAGCTTGAGCTGTGCGGCGGCGAGCGCGGAGCCCAGCCCGAGCTCGGCGGCCGGTCCGGGAATGCCGGAGAGGAACAGCGCCTCCGCCTCACCGGCGGACAGCCCGGTCAGCCGGGTCCGGTAGCCGGCCAGCAGCTGGTATCCGCCCGCATGGCCCGCGTCCCCGTACAGCGGCACTCCCGCGGCGTGCAGCGCGTCGACATCGCGGTAGACGGTCCGTACGGACACTTCCAGCTCCTCGGCGAGCTGGGCGGCGGTCATCCGGCCCCGGGTCTGGAGCAGCAGCAGGATCGAGACGAGTCGACTGGACTTCACTGACACAGGATGTCAGTGAATCGGCCATAGCGTCCTGCCATGAGCTTCGCCGAGAACAGGAGACCGCTGATGAGCACGACCGATTTCGACTTCCTTGTGGGCGAGTGGGCCGTGGCCAACCGCCGTCTCAAGGACTTCCTGGACGAGTCGAGCGGGTGGGAGGAGTTCACGGCGGTGAGCCGTGCGTCGCGCCACTTCGACGGCGGGGCGAACTTCGACGAGATCGAGTTCCCCACGATGGGCTTCCGGGGCCTGACGCTGCGGCTGTACGACACCGAGCGCGAGGAGTGGTCGCTGTACTGGTCGAACGACCGCAGGGGTGTGCTGGACCCGCCGGTGGTGGGCCGGTTCGGGGCGGACGGGCGCGGAGTGTTCCACGGCGACGACACGTACCAGGGCAAGGACGTGCGGGTCCGCTTCCTCTGGTCGGGCATCACGGAGACGACAGCCAGGTGGGAGCAGGCGTTCTCGGTCGACGGCGAGAAGACCTGGCTGACGAACTGGGTGATGGAATCGACCCGCCGCGGTTAGGGCCTGTCGTTTGGATCAGGCCGGATCAGCGAGCGGGGTCTGGCGCGTGCAGCTGCAAGGCGGAGGAAGGAGCCACTGCGGAGCATTGGCGA
>NZ_JBIRTX010000074.1:0-1670 GCF_044334895.1 Streptomyces sp. NPDC020681
CATTGGACGGGCGCCCGGAAGCGGACGTTGACAGCCCATCCAAGCGCAGTCCGTTAGCGACGACCCCTTGCGTCGTCCAACAGCGGCCAAAGCGAGCGTGCCAATGTCGTTTCGTTTCCGTCGTCCGTATGGAGTGCGCCCCTGCGGGTAGACAGGATCAGGCTGCGGATTTGACCGAGAGCCGGGCGTGTTGATCCTCGAACTGCTGCGGGCTGAGATAGCCGAGCGCGGAATGCAGTCGGCTTCCGTTGTAGACCTGATCGATGAAGCGGGGAAGATCGGCGGCGACATCCTCGAAGGTCTCGTAGGCCATAGGATAGACGGCCTCGACCTTGAGCGTTTTCATGAAGCTCTCGGCCTTGGCGTTATCGTATGGATTGCCGCGGCGCCCCATCGATCCGACGAGACCATGTTCGGCGAGGGCCTGCCGGTAGCGCCCGGCCGCGTATTGCGAGCCGCGGTCCGTGTGGTGGGTACAGCCGGGCGGCGGTCCCCGCTTTTCAATGGCTGTGCGCAGGGCGGCCAGCGTCAGCCTGACGTCGATCGAGCGGCCGATGGCGTAGCCGACGACCTTGCGCGACCAGGCATCGAGGATGACGGCGACATAGACGAAGCCGGTGGTGATCGCGACATAGGTGATGTCGGCCACCCAGAGCTGGTTCGGCCCGTCCGGGACCATATCTCTCGCCAGGTTCGGGAAGATCGGCAACTCGTGATCGCCATCGGTGGTGGCGATATAGCGCCGACGCCGTCGAGGCTGGAGGCCGTGCTCGCGCATCAATCGCCTGATCTTCTTGTGATTGACGATCAGGCCGCGATGCCGCAGCGCTGCCTGCATCCGGCGGTAGCCATAAGCCTCGAAGCTCTCGGAGATCGCCGCCATCGTCTCGACGAGCGCGGTGTCGTCGATGCTGACGGCCGGCTTGTCGTAGTAGGTCGAGCGCGAGATCCCCATCAGCCGGCATCCTTCTGCGACAGAGATGCCGCGGGGCCGGTGACGACGGATGTAGTCGCGCTTCTCGGCCGCGGTCCGTGCTTCAGAGCCCCCTTTAGAAACTCGATCTCCAGGGCCTGCCTGCCGACGAGCCGCTCCAGCGCGGCGATGCGCGCCTCGTAGGCTTCGATCGTATCGACGGCGACGGCCTCGTCGTCGAAGGCGCCACCCTCGAATTTCTGGATCCAGATGCGGATCAGGTTGCGCGACAGATCATGTCGACGGGCGAGGCTGTGGAGCGTCTCGCCAGCCAGGTAATCCTGCGCCACCTGGCGCTTGAACTCGATGCTGTGGGTGCGGTGTCGGGCCATGGGCTTTCATCCTTCGAAAGCCCGGCTCCCCGGTCAATTCCCTATCGTCACACTGTCCGCCTCAAGGGGCGCACTCCACCTTCAGCCCTATTTTGCGCGGCGTTCGACTGGCCCGAGCGACGGGCTCAGGAACTGAAAGGCGCGGCCACCTCGGCCGCGAGGAGCCCGCGATGCAGTACAAGACCCTGATTACAGCCGCTTGCCTGATGGCGGCAATTGCCAGCCCCGTGGCTGCGGCCGACCCGCGGTCCCCGCAGAAGCGCGAATGGCCGCCTGCCTATGCCGCAGAGCCCCTCAGATATAATTGGAGCGGCTTCTATGCCGGTGTCCACGCTGGCGGGGCCTTCGACAAATATACGGGCACG
>NZ_JBIRTX010000075.1:0-1582 GCF_044334895.1 Streptomyces sp. NPDC020681
AGCTTGGCGTTTAACCGCGCAGGTCACCCGACCTGCTGATCTGCGGTTCTTTCCGGGACAGCGGAGGCGGCCGTTCTCCACGCTTCGAGATGTCGAGTCACGAAGTATGAGAGAACGGCCGCTGTGTATGAGTCTGTCTGTCGATGCGTCCGCAGGCGAGGCGTTGGACGTGTTGTCCCGCTTTCGGGTCGAGTTCTACGAGAGTCTCTACGCCCGCGCGGATGCGCTCTTCGAGCTCACGGAGGCGGTGTTGTGTGCGGACGGGCCGGTGAAGACCTTGGTCGAGCTGTCGTTGGCGGCCGAGCACCGGCGCGGGCACGGCGCGCTGTACGCCGCCCTGGACCGGGGCTGGGTTGAACAGGCGCGGTTGCGCCGCGCTCTGGCCGGCCTGCCGCTGCCGAGGGCGGCCGACGGGCGGATCGTGCTCGCTGTGGATGTGTCGCACTGGCTGCGGCCCGATGCACCGACCAGCGACGAGCGGTTGTTCTGCCACGTCTACGGACGCGGTGACCGCAGCTCGGACCAGTTCGTGCCCGGCTGGCCGTATTCCTTCGTCGCCGCCCTGGAGTCCGGCCGCACCTCCTGGGTCGCGTTGCTGGACGCGGTCCGCTTGGGCCCGGCCGACGATGCGACCATCGTCACCGCCACCCAACTCCGCGCTATCGTCCGGCGGTTGACGAGAGCCGGCCACTGGAGGCCGGGCGATCCGGACATCCTGATCGTCATGGACTCTGGCTACGACGTCGCCTACCTGACCCACGCTCTCGCCGACCTGCCCGTCGTGCTGGTCGGACGCCTGCGCTCGGACCGCGTCATGCTCCGCGACGCTGGTCCCGCCCGCTCCGGGCCGAAGGGTGGGCGGCCCCGCAGGCACGGCGGCGTCCTCACGTTCAAGAAGCCCGAGACCTGGCACGAGCCCGAAGTCACGACGGCCACGGACACCACCCGCTACGGCAAGGCCGAGGCGACAGCCTGGGACCGGATGCACCCCAGGCTCACCCACCGCGGCCCCTGGCTGGAGCACACGAACGAGGAACTACCCATCCTGCACGGCACGTTGACGCGGTTGAAGGTCGAGCACCTTCCGGGCGACCGCGACCCGAAACCCGTCTGGCTGTGGTCCTCGGCCGCCGGCGCCACGCCAGCGGACGTGGACTGCTGGTGGCAGTCGTTCCTCCGCCGCTTCGACCTGGAGCACACGTTCAGGCTGATGAAGCAGACGCTCGGATGGACCGCCCCGAAGATCCGTCACGCGGACACCGCCGACCTGTGGACTTGGCTGATCATCGCCGCCTACACCCAGCTCCGCCTCGCCCGGCCCCTCGCCGAGGACCTCCGCCGGCCCTGGGAACGCCGCACCGAACCCCGTCGCCTCACCCCAGCCCGCGTCCGCCGCGGGTTTCGCAACCTCCGCGCCGCGACCGCGAGACCGGCGGCCGCACCGAAACCCACACGACCAGGCCCTGGACGGCCTCCCGGCTCGAAGAACAAGCACCGGGCCACGCGTCACGACGTCGGCAAGACGGTCAAACGCGCCGAGTCGATCAAGGAACATCAAGCTCACCAACGTTAAACGCCAAGC
>NZ_JBIRTX010000076.1:0-1564 GCF_044334895.1 Streptomyces sp. NPDC020681
CTAGGCCGTGTATCGAAAGAGTCCTGCTGAACACCGCGAGCCGATTTCGACGGCACGTGGCTGTCAGTGCCCTCAAGTAGGTTCTGTCCGTTCGGCCTGACAGGTGGGTCGTGGAGCTGAGGGATTCGTCGTAGTGAGCATCTACCTGCACTTTCGTGCCGTGGCTGAGTCCGAGATCCGGGATGACCACACCTGGCTCGCCGCGTTCATGTCTGAGGCTTGGGAAAACGACGACGCCGAGTACGCCGCAGGCATCGCCCACTCGATCAACAAGGGCTGGGACGCTGTAAACGACCTCTACGCAGCCGCCGATGCCCTCTATACAGACGCCGACGAGCCCTGGAATTTGCCGATCTACGGCGGCCGCCCGGTACCCCACAGCGCTGACGCCGATCCCTCCGATCCCCCGCTAATGCTTCTGGAGCCGTCTGGGGTGTCACAGGCCGCGCGTTTCCTTACGACTGTCTCTTTCGACGAGCTGTGGAACGTCGTCGACGCAAGGTTCAGCGCCCTCGGCCGGACCAAGCAGGAGCACCTCGAACATCACAGGAACCTCCAAGAGTTCTACGGACAGGCGGCTTCGGCAGGCCACGCGGTGGTCAAAGCGGTATGGGCTTGAGTCGTGGCTACGTGCTGATCACAGCCATTCGTTGATGGCCGCGACCAGCACGCTCGCCTCGTAGCGGACGGCGAGTTTGTCGTACCGGGTTGCGACAGCGCGGTGTCTCTTAAGGCGGTTGATCCCGCACTCGACCGCGTGGCGTTCGCGGTAGTCGACCGGGTCGAAGCGCGGCGGCCGGCCACCGCGGGAACCGCGCTTCCGGCGGTTGCGGGCCTGGTCGGCCTTGTCGGGGATGGTGCAGCGGATCCCGCGGCGCCGCAGGTAGGCACGGTTCCTGCGGGAGGCGTACGCCTTGTCCGCCCGCACGCGATCGGGACGGACCCGTGGCCGGCCCGGACCGACGCGGGGCACGCGAACCCTCTCCAACACCGGTTCGAACTGCGGCGAGTCCCCGCGCTGCCCGGCCGTGACCACGATGGCCATGGGTTTCTGACCCTGCTCGACAGCCAGGTGGAGCTTGGTGGTGAACCCGCCGCGCGACCGTCCCAGCCCATGATCATGGGGCTCGGTGAAGATACCGCCCGGTGGTTCCTTCTGCAGGTCGCCCTGCTTACGGGCGCCGGCCGCGTGCTGGTGGGCGCGGCAGACCGTGGAGTCGACGTTCAGGTCCCAGACGATCGCGCCCTTCGCGTCGGCCAGGGACTGGAGGCGGGTGAGGATCCGGTGCCAGGCGCCGTTCCGCTGCCATCGGCGGAACAGGTCGTAGACCCGGTTCCACGGGCCGTACTCGGCGGGCACGTCCCGCCACGGAACGCCGGTCCGGACACGGAACCGTATGCCGTCGATCAGCTGCCGCCGAGGCCAGACGGGCGGCCGCCCCGCCCTGGCACCCTTCGGCAACAGCGGCTCCAGCACTGCCCACTGCTCGTCCGTGAGATCTCCCCGACCCATGAATCGTGATCATTCACAGCCCAAGATCCACTTTCGATACACGGCCTAGTG
>NZ_JBIRTX010000077.1:0-1548 GCF_044334895.1 Streptomyces sp. NPDC020681
ATGTGGTCGAGCCGGCGCTGCATGGCCTCGATCACCGCCTCATGCTCCCAGCGCTTGATGCGGCGCTGCTTGCCGGTGGTGCACTGGTCCTTGACGCGGCAGGCTCCGCAGGCGTCGGCCCAGTAGGTGTGGAGCATCATATCCTTCTCGACCGACGAGAAGCGCCATGTGAGCGTCTCGCCGGCAGGGCATCGATAGGTGTCGCTCGGAGCGTCATAGGTGAAGTCCTGCTTGCCCCAGCGCCCATCGGCCTTGGCCCCTGATGTCAGGGGCTTGGGGACGATGGCGTTGATGCCGATCTCGTCGCACGCCAGCACCTCCTCGCCCGAGAAGTAGCCGCGATCGGCCAGCACGGTCAGCACCTCGGTTGCCGTGGCGTCTTTCGCCTGGCGCCCCATGTTCGCGAGCTGGCTGCGGTCGTGGCCGACATTGGTGACCTTGTGAGCCACGATCAGATGATGTTTGGCGTCGACCGCCGCTTGAACGTTATAGCCGACGAGGCCGGTGCCCTTGCCGTTGGTGGCCATGGCGCGGGCGTCGGGGTCGGTCAGCGAGACTTGACGATCGGGCGCCTCCGCGACGACGCGGTCCATCGCCTGAAGGTCCCGCATCTGCTGGCGCAGGCGATCGAGCCGCTCCTTGAGGCGGACGCTGCGCATCTGCGCCAGCTCATCCTCCTGCCGATCGGCCGTATCGAGCATCGACAGATAGCGCGCGATGCTTGCCTCCACCTGCTCCATCCGGCGGCGGATCGCGCCGGGCGTAAAGTTCCTGTCGCGCGTGTTGACGGCCTTGAACCGGCTGCCGTCCACGGCAACCGTGCCGCCCGCCAATAGGCCGAGCTGGCGGCACAGCACGACGAACTGCGCGCAGGCGGCCCGGATCGCAGCACCATTGTCCCGGCGAAAGTCGGCGATCGTCTTGAAGTCGGGCGCAAGTTTGCCCGTCAGCCACATCACCTCGACGTTGCGGCCGGCCTCGCGCTCCAGCCGGCGGCTCGACTGAACCTGGTTGAGGTAGCCGTAGAGGTACAGCTTAAGAAGGGTAGCGGGATGGTATCCAGGCCGCCCCGTCGAGGCCGGGCCGGTAAAGCCCATCGTTCCCAGATCGAGCTCGTCGATGAAGACATCCACCACCCGGACCGGGTTGTCTTCGCTGACGTAATCCTCAAGACAGTCGGGCAGGAGCAGTCTCTGCTGCCGGTTCTCGCCTTCGATGTAGCGCGCCATGCAAGCCCTCGGATCGCTCCAAGAAAGCCTACCAGATCAGCTCGTTTCCACACAGCCTCCACCCATGCCGGTCATTGGCGAAACGGCCGCTCGCGACCCCATTCCGGTCATTCGGCGCCACCCCCCTGCTGCGCAAATTGCCCCTTAGCTGCCGCCGATGTCCCCGACGACGAACGCAATCGGCGCGCTTGAGGCGTTGCTATGATTGAGAACCTCCATGGGGTTTCAACCCGTGGCGAGAGACTTGGACAGAGCCGCCGCACCGATGTCGTCGACGCACCAGCTTCCCGTTGGTTTGCGGCTCTCGATCACGCTAACC
>NZ_JBIRTX010000078.1:0-1403 GCF_044334895.1 Streptomyces sp. NPDC020681
TACTGCAACGGTGTTTGCCGTGACGGTTGGGCAGTTTTTATGGGCTGTGTCCGCGTCGTTTGTAGTGACTGAGGCGGGCTTGGTGTTGTCGTCTGCGGCGCCATGTTGACCAGTGCAGGATGTGGTCGGTGGGTGGGGGTCGACGGTGGGTGAGTCGGGTGATCAGGCGTCTGATTTCGGCGAGGCTGAGGTGGATGAGCTGGGAGGATCCGTTTCTGCTTTCCCGGCATCGAGTTCACGGGCGCGCAGGATGGTCAGGCAGGCATGGGCGGCCATGGCCAGGGTGATGTGGCGGTGCCAGCCGGGATAGCGGCGGACTTGGTAGTCGTCCAGGCCGCACTCCTGCTTCGCGGTCTGGAAGCATTCCTCGACAGCCCACCGGCTGCCCGCGATGCGGATGAGCTCGTCCAGTGTGGTGTCGGCGGGGCAGTAGGCGATGTAGTAGGAGATCTCTTCGGGCCGGCTGACGCTGCGGCGGGCGATGACCCAGTGTCGGCGGTCCTCGCGGTGCCAGGGTCTGACCTCGACGCGGGCCCAGTCATAGATCCGCCGCCCGTGGGCTCCGTCGCCGCACGAGCGGCGCTTCCATTTCTGCCGCGGGAGGCCGGGGAAGAGGTCGTGGACGGGGTGGTCGATGGCCCATCGGGTGACGACGGTGTCGTGCCGGGTGGTGGCCATGACGTGGAAGATGTCGGCCTGCTCCAGCTCGTGGCGCCAGCCTTTGCTGAAGCCGTAGGCGGCATCGGCCGTCACCCATCCGAACGGGATCTTGTCGGCGATTGCCCGTCGGACCATCGCCTTGGCCGTGGCCACTTTCGTCTCGAAGGCGATGCTGTCGTCGATGCCGGCTCGTCGGCACCGTTCGCGGTCGTCCGTCCATGACGTGGGCAGATACAGGCGGCGGTCGATCAGCGTGCGTCCGCGGTCGGTGGCGTAGGCGAGGAACACACCGATCTGGCAGTTCTCGGTGCGGCCGGCGGTACCGGAGTACTGCCTTTGCACGCCGGCCGAGCGGGTGCCCTTCTTGAGGAAGCCGGTGTCATCGACGATCAGTACGGCATCCCGGTCTCCGAGGTGTTCGACGACGTAATCGCGTACGTCGTCCAGGACCTCGTCGGCATCCCACTCGATCCGGTTCAGTAACCGGTGGATGCGATCGGGACCCGAGTGTCCGGCTTCCTCTGCGAGCGTCCAGCCGTTCTTCCGCTCCAGCGAAGCGATCAGTCCCCGCATATAGGCGAGCGCCGACTGACGCGGCTCCTCCCGGTTGAACCGGTGCACGAACCGCTCGTGCACCGCGCTCAGTTCCCCGGCCCACAACCTGACATCAGCAAGGTCCCCACCCATAACCACACCAACGACTGAACTGCCCAACCGTCACGGCAAACACCGTTGCAGTACTA
>NZ_JBIRTX010000079.1:0-1329 GCF_044334895.1 Streptomyces sp. NPDC020681
GGCGCGGCGCACAGGTGCTGATCGGCGATCCCGGCCGCAGCTATTTGCCGAGGGACAGGCTGGACGAGCTCGCCACCTATGCAGTGCCGGTAACGCGCTCGCTGGAAGACGCCGACATCAAGAAGAGCACGGTGTGGCGGCTGAGGTCTTTTACCGACGGCCGTTGAATCTGACCCGTCGTCATCAACTCACTTGCTGCGAGCTGGTTTGAGCCCTGTGGTCGCGGATTTTGGCGTTTGCGATGACGAGGAGTTTTCGCATGACGGCGGTGATGGCGACGATTGGTTTTTTGCCGTTGGCGAGGAGACGGTTGAAGAACGTCTTGATCTGCGGGTTGTGCCGGGCTGCGACGAGGGCGGCCATGAAGAGCGCGCGTTTGGCGGCCGGTCTGCCCCCTCGCGTGGCGCGATAGGCGTCGCGCGCGCCGCTTTGCCTTGGATGGGGGGCCAGGCCCGCCAGCGCCGCGACCTTTCGTCGATCCAGCGATCCCAGCTCAGGCATGAGGGCGATGATGGCTGGAGCGTTGGTCTTGCCGAACCCCTTGATCTTGCGCAGGAGCTCGACCTCCCCGGCCAGCTCCGAGCCTTGGCTCAGGAGTCCGGCGATGTCGGTGTCGAGGCGTGCGATGGCGCAGTCGATGGCCTTGACGAGGTCGGCATGGACGGTGGTGACGCAGGTCGGAGCCTGGCTGCGGTTGTGGAAGGCGGCCCGTGCGGCGACGAGGTCCTGGCGGGCCAGGACCAGGGCCTGAAGCGTGGCGCGGGCCTTATCCGGGGCGCGCCATCGCGGCAAGGCGGCATCGCGCTCATGGCCATAGCGCGCGAGCCATTTGGCATCGATCGCATCGCTCTTGCCGAGCACGCCATAGGACTTGATGAAGGCCTTCACCTTTCGCGCATCGGCGCGGTGGGCGGGGATGCGCCGAGCGAGCAGGGCCGACAACAGGGCAGCCTCATAGCCCCCCGTCGCCTCGCAGACCACCAGACAGGTTGGATCGAGCGCGGCCGCGAAGGCGGCAAGGCTCGCGGGCGCGTTGTCGATCTCCCATGACCTCGGGGCGGCGGCGTCATGCACGGCGATCGTGGCCTTGCCGACATCGCAGCCAATGAAGCGCGACACGGTGACGATTGGGCTCATCGGCGATATCCTGCAGCGGCTTGAGATTGTCTGCGGGCGTTCTCGCAAAAGAGGCCCAGGCAACTCATCAAGCGTGGCGGGTGGCGCAGAGACGACCCCGATGACGACGGGCGTCAAACCCGATTGCGAGACGGCCGGTCTCTGCACGCCGTGGTCCGGGGCGGTGATCCCGGACCACGGCGTCCCTCAGGG
>NZ_JBIRTX010000080.1:0-1216 GCF_044334895.1 Streptomyces sp. NPDC020681
ATACCCCCAACGGGGGCTGGGATGGGTAGGGGAGCGTCGTGTGCCGGGTGAAGCCGCCGCGGAAGCGAGTGGTGGACGGTTCACGAGTGAGAATGCAGGCATGAGTAGCGATACACACGTGGGAAACGTGTGCGCCGATTGACTAAGGGTTCCTGGGTCAAGCTGATCTGCCCAGGGTAAGTCGGGACCTAAGGCGAGGCCGACAGGCGTAGTCGATGGACAACCGGTTGATATTCCGGTACCCGCTTTGAAACGCCCAGTACTGAACCAGGCGATGCTAAGTCCGTGAAGCCGCCGGCTGAGTCTTCGGACGAGGTCGGAGTGGTGGAGCCGACGGACCAGACTTGTAGTAGGTAAGCGATGGGGTGACGCAGGAAGGTAGTCCAGCCCGGGCGGTGGTTGTCCCGGGGTAAGGGTGTAGGCCGAGGGGTAGGCAAATCCGTCCCTCGTTAAGGCTGAGACCTGATGCCGAGCCGATTGTGGTGAAGTGGATGATCCTATGCTGTCGAGAAAAGCCTCTAGCGAGTTTCATGGCGGCCCGTACCCTAAACCGACTCAGGTGGTCAGGTAGAGAATACCGAGGCGTTCGGGTGAACTATGGTTAAGGAACTCGGCAAAATGCCCCCGTAACTTCGGGAGAAGGGGGGCCATCACCGGTGATGACATTTACTGTCTGAGCTGGGGGTGGCCGCAGAGACCAGCGAGAAGCGACTGTTTACTAAAAACACAGGTCCGTGCGAAGCCGTAAGGCGATGTATACGGACTGACGCCTGCCCGGTGCTGGAACGTTAAGGGGACCGGTTAGTCACTCTTCGGGGTGGCGAAGCTGAGAACTTAAGCGCCAGTAAACGGCGGTGGTAACTATAACCATCCTAAGGTAGCGAAATTCCTTGTCGGGTAAGTTCCGACCTGCACGAATGGCGTAACGACTTCTCGACTGTCTCAACCATAGGCCCGGTGAAATTGCACTACGAGTAAAGATGCTCGTTTCGCGCAGCAGGACGGAAAGACCCCGGGACCTTTACTACAGTTTGATATTGGTGTTCGGTTCGGCTTGTGTAGGATAGGTGGGAGACTTTGAAGCGGCCACGCCAGTGGTTGTGGAGTCGTCGTTGAAATACCACTCTGGTCGTGCTGGATGTCTAACCTGGGTCCGTGATCCGGATCAGGGACAGTGTCTGATGGGTAGTTTAACTGGGGCGGTTGCCTCCCAAAG
>NZ_JBIRTX010000081.1:0-1204 GCF_044334895.1 Streptomyces sp. NPDC020681
GAACAGCATGTACATGGGCAAGCCTCGGGTGCGCGATTACGCGAGCGACGGTGAAAACGCGCTTGTCGTGGATGGGACGGTAAAGGAATACGTGATGGCGATTGGCAGGGTTCTCGATCCGGAGAACCAAGCCGCAGTGAACTACATGGCGGAGCAGGGCCGGGTCCGGGCGCGCGCATTCAGTCCCGCCGCCACCGCCGAAACCCTTTATGCAGAAGTTTCCGCGCTCCTCTCCGAACGCACGGAAACTTAACGCTCGCGTATCGAGCTGCTCCGATGAAATCCGGGACGCGGGCCGTCTGATACCAACGGCCCTCATGATTGACCGACACGAGCCCACTCTCGCATTCCGATTGAGGTGATGGTCTTGGGCTGTGCGACGAGGCGGTTCCATGCGTCGCAGGCGGCGTCGATGATACCGTCGTAGGTGTCGAAGACGCGGTTGGAGAGCCAGTTGGCGCGCAGATACTGCCAGACGTTTTCGACCGGGTTCAGTTCCGGGGCGCGGGAGGGCAGGAAGATCAGGGAGATGTTTGCGGGCACGACGAGCTTGCCGGTGGTATGCCATCCGGCGCGGTCGAGCAGCAGGACCGC
Organism: Streptomyces sp. NPDC020681; assembly: GCF_044334895.1. NCBI lineage: Bacteria > Bacillati > Actinomycetota > Actinomycetes > Kitasatosporales > Streptomycetaceae > Streptomyces > Streptomyces sp. NPDC020681. Next base: position 595 of record NZ_JBIRTX010000081.1, read on the forward strand.
ATGGGCGCCCTTGGCCACCGTCTTGGCGATCTCGCCGAGATGGGCCTGCATGGCGTGCGTGTCGGCAAAGGGCATGGCCAGCGCCGCGCCGACGCCCCGTGCCGGGCAGATCGCTCCGAAGAGGTAGGCGCTTTCGTAGCGCTGGTCGGCGGGCTGGCGCGGCCTCGTTCCGCGCCTGGCCCATTGCCGGACAAGGCCGTTCTTCTGGCCGATGCGGGCCTCGTCCTGGAACCAGAGCTCGATTGGCCTGCGCTTGGGGACGTGGGCGAGATGGGCCTTCAGCGTCACCGCGAAGTTTATGGAATGGCCCGCCCCTTACGTTCAGGCAGAATCGTGATTTGCTCGCATCAAGGAGAGGGCCGATGAAAAAGACACCCATCGCTGTGCTCGGAATCGATCTGGGCAAGAACAGTTGCAGCGTTGCTGGAATGGACGCGTCCGGTGCAGTTGTCATGCGCAAGCGCATGACGCGCGATGGCATCGTGACGTTCAGCGCGACATTGCCGCCGTGCATCATCGCAATGGAGGCCTGCTGCGGGGCGCACTTCCTGGGTCGGACGCTGGCTGGTCACGGGCACGAGATCCGGCTGATGTCGCCTGAGTATGTCCA
>NZ_JBIRTX010000082.1:0-1162 GCF_044334895.1 Streptomyces sp. NPDC020681
GTTGGAGAGTTGAGCCCCGACACCTCTCTCAACAGCCCAGGGGACTTCGCCCGCTTCACCCCTGCCCCGAGTCACCCAACCGGTGGGCAGCCCCAAAACCCTTCATATCCTGGCTCGTCGGATACTGCAGGCTCAGCCCCTGTTACGAACGTCATCCCCGCGCAATTACCTGGCCTTCCTCGGTCCCGCCGCGGCCCTGTGCTGCTACCAGCGCCTCGTCCGCCTCACACATAGGACGCGGTCTCAGTTGATGTACTTGGTGCAGGAGGCTGCGGCAGCCTGCGCATTCGACGGCCAGCGGCAACAGCCCTCAAAACACCGTGTTCACACGCTCGTTGACGTCCCTTGTCTGATGGCACCGGCATCGACGCCACTCAATGCCGCCACCGAATGCGAGACAGGGCCGAAAACCGTACAGACCCGACTGTGTCAGGTCGCGAGAGGCGCCCAGGTGCTGCGCGGGGTGGCACCGCGGGATTTAAGGTCGTTGAGGGTACTCGCGGGCAGTTCGGAGTGTAAGGGCGAGCAGAAACAACGAAATTGATGCCACGTGGGTCTACGGTGGGTGGGATCGCGTGGGCGACAACAGCGTGGGGTGGGAATGTCTCCATCTGACGGAGGGGGAGTGCACAGGTTATGAGGCGGAGAGGGACGGGGAGTTCGAACGGGACCTGCGCCAAGGAGGCAAACCGTCACCGACGGGCGTCACGTGCACGCATCCCCCTAACGGAAACCGATGAAATGCCTCTGGCCGCTCCCCTTTTTACGACGAGACCGAGTCGGCGTCGCGAATGACCGTGGTATCCGCTGCGATGACCGACCGTGCCGAACCGGCACTGACCCGGCGCGGATCCAGGCCGCACTGCGGGGAACAGACGTGATCAAGCATGATGTGCAGGCCATGCCCCATGAGTGGGCAGGTGGCGTGCCTGCAGGTCGGGGCTGGCCTGGGGAGGGTCACTCCAGTACCGGGGAAGCGGACAGTTGACGGACAGGCAGGACGAAGCTTCGGCTTTAGCGGTCAGGACTGTTGCGGTGGTGGTCCCTGCTGCGGTGGCTGATATGACAGCGAACGTGACGAGTATTCAGGGGCATCAGGGTGATGTCTTGGATGCTATCGGGCAGGAGGCGCGTAGAACCGGCTCCGGGGGAAGGCATTGAG
>NZ_JBIRTX010000083.1:0-1152 GCF_044334895.1 Streptomyces sp. NPDC020681
CTAGTGTCCTGAGTCGTGATTTCGCTGCGAAAGTAGTGGGTGGTTCGGCATTCTGGGTGGATGGCGAGGACGGGACGGCCGAAGGCCGAGTTGGTGCTGACCGATGATGAGCGTGAGACGTTGACGCATTGGGCCAGGCGTCGTACGTCCTCGCAGGCCCTGGCTCTGCGGTGCCGGATCGTGCTGGAGAGCGCAACGGGTGCGACGAACAAGGATGTCGCCGCCCGTCTGGGCATTGAGGCACATACGGTGAGCCGGTGGCGGGGCCGGTTCGTACGCGACCGTCTGGATGGTCTGGCCGACGAACCGCGCCCGGGCGGGCCGCGGACGGTGACGGACGAGCAGGTCGAAGAGGTCGTGGTGCGGACCCTGGAGGCCGCTCCGAAGAATGCAACCCACTGGTCGACACGGGAGATGGCCCGGCAGACAGGCTTGTCGCAGTCGACCGTCTCGCGGATCTGGCGGACGTTCGGGCTCAAGCCGCACTTGGTGGACACCTTCAAGCTGTCGAAGGATCCGCAGTTCATCGAGAAGGTCCGGGATGTGGTGGGGCTGTATCTTGCCCCGCCCGACAGGGCGTTGGTGCTGTGCGTGGATGAGAAGACGCAGATCCAGGCGCTGGACCGGTCCGCCCCGGTGTTACCGATGATGCCCGGCATGCCCGAACGCCGCAGTCACGACTACGTGCGCGGCGGGGTCACCACCTTGTTCGCCGCCCTGAACACCGCGACCGGTGAAGTGATCGGGCAGTTGCACCGCCGGCACCGGGCAGTGGAGTTCAAGAAGTTCCTGGTCCGGATCGACAAGGAGGTTCCCGTCGGCCTCGACGTGCACCTGATCTGCGACAACGCCTCCACACACAAGACGCCGGCGATCCAGAAGTGGCTGCTGGCCCACCCGCGGTTCCATCTGCATTTCACACCCACCAGCTCATCCTGGCTGAACCAGGTCGAGCGGTGGTTCGGCCTGCTGACGGACAAGCAGATACGGCGAGGCGTCCACAAGAACGTCCAGAACCTGGAGCGGGACATCCGCAACTGGATCAAGACCTGGAACGAGGACCCGAAACCCTTCGTCTGGACGAAGACCGCAGACGAGATCCTTGAACGCCTCGCCGGATATCTGAACCGAATTCCCGACTCAGGACACTAG
>NZ_JBIRTX010000084.1:0-1147 GCF_044334895.1 Streptomyces sp. NPDC020681
GCTCATTGATCAGAACCGATGGGCCCAATCTCGCATTCCGATGGATATGATGCGCCAGGGCTGGTCGACGAGTTTGTTCCATGCGTAGCAGCAATGATCCAGGATGTCGGCGTAGGACTTGAAGACACGGTTGGAGAGCCAGTTGTCGCGCATGAACTGCCAGACGTTCTCCTGCGGGTTGAGTTCCGGGCATTTCGCGGGCAAGGGCATGAGCGTGATGTTCGGCGGGACAATCAGCCGGCTCGACAGATGCCAGCCGGCCTGATCGAGCAGGAGGATGGCGTGCTTGCCGGGCGCGACCTCGGTGGCGATTTCGGCGAGGTGCAGGTTCATCGCCTCGGTGTTGCAGGCAGGCAGGACGAGGGCTGCGCCTTTCCCCTCCTTCGGACAGATCGCGCCGAAGATGTAGGTTGAGGCGGTGCGCTGGTCGTGCGGCGCGCAGGGGCGCGTTCCGCGCCGCGCCCAACGGCGCGTGATCTTGTTCTTCTGACCGATGCGCGCCTCGTCGGCGAACCAGATTTCTAGATCGGCCGGGTCAACGCCTTGGCCTTCGGCCACTTCTGCCACGCGGGCGGGAAAGCTTTTTTAAAATCCTCGATCGCGCCCGCGGCTTGCGCATGATGGCGTGGTCGGGCCGAGAGCTTGCGATAGCCCATGGCCCGCAGTTCCCGGCTCAACGTCTGCTTGGCGACCACGACGCGGAACTCCTCGTAGAGCCATTGGCAGAGATCGATGATCCGCCAGCGTACGACACCATGGATCGCCGGCATCGGCCCGCTCTCGATGATCGCAGCCAGCACCTTGCGATGTTTGTCCGTCAGTCGAGGTGGCTGGCCTGGCGCCTTGCGGTCGATGAGCCCGGCTGGGCCATGCGCGTTGAATTTCATCACCCAATCGCGAACGATCTGCAGGGTCACGCCGCCGATCTTCGCAGCTTCGCTCCGGGTCGCGCCGTCGTAAATCGCCGCCAAAGCCAACAGCCGCCGCGCCTGCGGTCCGTCCTTGGACCGTTTCGCAGCGGCCCGGGTCGTCTGCGCGTCAAAATCAGCCCGAAGCGGAACCGGCATGGCAAACCTCCTGCGTTCCCCACAGAGAATCAGGCCGGCACTGATTTGGGAAGGCGCCTGGAGTCACCCTTTCCGAGACG
>NZ_JBIRTX010000085.1:0-1130 GCF_044334895.1 Streptomyces sp. NPDC020681
CTAGTGACCTGAGTCGGAGATTCGTCGGCAGTATGAGGCGACTTTGTCGAGGATCTGGTCGGCGGTCTTGGTCCAGGCGAAGGGTCTGGGTTGTTCGTTCCAGTTGGCGAGCCAGTCGCGGATGTCGCGTTCGAGGGCCTGGACGGAGCGGTGGACGCCTCGCTGGAGCTTCTTCTGGGTGAGTTCGGCGAACCATCGCTCCACCAGGTTCAGCCAGGACGAACTGGTGGGCGTGAAGTGGAGATGGAAGCGCGGGTGGGCCAGCAGCCACTGCTTGATGGCGGGCGTCTTGTGGGTGGCGTAGTTGTCGAGGATCAGGTGCACGTCGAGATCTGCGGGAACCTCCCTGTCGAGCTTGGCCAGGAACTTCTTGAACTCGACGGACCGGTGGCGCCGGTGCAGGGAGCCGATGACCTTGCCGGTGGCGACCTCCAGGGCGGCGAACAGGGTGGTGGTGCCGGCGCGGACGTAGTCGTGGCTGCGGCGTTCGGGGACGCCGGGGATCATCGGCAGGACGGGCTGGGACCGGTCGAGGGCCTGGATCTGCGACTTCTCGTCCACGCACAGGACCAGGGCCTTCTCCGGCGGGTCGAGGTAGAGGCCCACGACGTCTCGGACCTTGTCGATGAACAGCGGGTCGGTGGACAGCTTGAACGTCTGCGACCGGTGCGGGGCCAGCGCGAACGCCCGCCAGATCCGGGAGATGGCCGACTGCGACATTCCGGTGGCTGCCGCCATCGACCGGGTCGACCAGTGGGTGGCGTTCTTCGGTGTCTCCTCCAGCGTCTTGACGATGACCCGCTCGACGTCCGCGTCGGTGATCTTCCGCGGGACTCCGGGCCGGGGTTCGTCACACAGGCCGTCCAGCCCGCGTTCGAGGAAACGCCGCCGCCAGGTGCGGACCGTGTCCGGCGTGATCCGCAGCCGGCGAGACACCTCCATGATCGAGTGCCCATCGGCGCACTCCAGCACGATCCGCGACCGCTGGGCCAGAGCCTGAGCCGTCGTGCGGCGACGCACCCAGCCCTCCAGCACAGCCCGCTGGCCATCTGTCACCGACAACGGCGGAATCTTCGGACCCGGACGACTCATAACCGAACCAACGACGAATCTCCGACTCAGGTCACTAG
>NZ_JBIRTX010000086.1:0-1031 GCF_044334895.1 Streptomyces sp. NPDC020681
AGAGCCGGATCATCGGCGTGCACATCCTCAAGAACATCATGATCCCGATCGTCACCGTGCTCGGCCTCGAATTCGGCTCGCTGGTCGCGTTCTCGGTGGTGACCGAAACGATCTTCGCCTGGCCGGGCATGGGGCGGCTCCTGCTGGAGGCGATCACCCGGCTCGACCGGCCGGTCATCGTCGCCTATGTCATGGTGGTCGTGGTCCTGTTCGTGGCGATCAACCTTCTGGTGGATCTGATCTATTCCGCGCTCGATCCGCGCGTGCGGCTGACGGAGGCGACGACGTGAGCGACAGCATCCTTACCCCCGAACAGGTCGTCGCGGCCGCTGCGCAGCAGCCGCCCCCGCCCATCGCCAAGGAGGAGACGCCGTTCCGGCGTTTCGCCCGCAGCTTCTTCGAGGACCGCGTTGCGCTGATCGGCCTCTCGGTCTTCGCGCTCATCGTCCTGCTCGCGCTCGCGGCGCCCCTGATCGCGCCGCAGAATCCTTACGATCTCTCGGCCGTGGACGTGATGGATTCGCGCCTGCCGCCGGGAGAGAAGGCTGGCGAGGGCTTCACCATGTGGCTGGGCTCGGACGGTGTCGGCCGCGATCTGCTCTCGGGCATCCTCTACGGCCTGCGCATCTCGCTGATGGTCGGCGCTTTCTCAGGGCTCATCGCGGCGACCTTCGGCATGGCGGTCGGCCTGATCGCGGCCTATGCCGGCGGGCGCGTCGAAACCACGATCATGCGCCTGGTCGACCTGCAGCTCTCGCTGCCCTCGGTGCTGGTCGCGCTGATCCTGGTCGCCGGGCTCGGCAAGGGCGTCGACAAGATCATCATCGCGCTGGTGATGGTGCAATGGGCCTATTACGCCCGCACGGTGCGCGGCTCGGCGCTGGTCGAGCGGCGCAAGGAATATGTCGAGGCGGCGCAATCGCTGGGCCTTTCCCATGCCCGCACGGTCTTCCGCCACATCCTGCCGAATTGCCTGGCGCCGGTCATCGTCATCGCGACAGTCCAGACCGCGCATGCGATCTCGCTTGAGG
>NZ_JBIRTX010000087.1:0-1021 GCF_044334895.1 Streptomyces sp. NPDC020681
GGCCCGCCACATAGACCCAGTAGCTCGTGAAATCGGTGCCGACAAGATTCGGCCCGAACGTGCGCGCGGGGTTCATCGACGCACCGGAGATCGGACTTCCCCAGAGACCGGCCAGCGCAATGTAGGCCCCGACGCCGATCGCCCCAAAGACGCCGATGTTCTGCGCTCCGGATGCCGTGCCGAGAATGACGCTGACGAGCCCCAAAGTCAGCACCCCCTCCATCAGGAACGCGGTGCCCGCCGAGTAGCCTGCCGCCGGATAGTTCGACCCGTAGGTCGACGAAACATTGATCACAGCGTGCAGAAACAACGCCGCGAGCGTGGCGCCGATCACCTGCGCGATGATGTACCCGGGCACGCGACGCCACGGGAAGTCGCCGCGGAGCGAGAAGGCAACGCTGACGGCGGGATTCAAGTGAGCGCCGGAGACTTTACCCATAAACAGGATGATCGCCATCACCATCAGCCCGGGCGCGACCACTGCCGCGCCACGGTCGACGGTGTTGGGAAACGCCTGCCCCATCATTCCGCCGCCAGCGGCGACGAGGACGAGGAAAAACGTCCCCAGCACCTCGGAGAACAACCTACGCCACTCCTGCTTCGGATCCGCGAAATTTGCGAACGTGTCGACCAGCGACTGCTCGTAAGTTTGGAGAAGATGCTGGCCAGGAGCACTCGTCACGATGACTTCTTCTCGTAAATCGAGCGTGAGCATCAGCGATTCGATGAGCATCGGGCCTGAGGCTCCGCGTGGCGTTACGCTACGTAAAGAGCCGCACGCGGTCAACCGTGAAAGGGAGAGCAGGAGGTTTGTCAGTATGGGTCTTCACCCTCCACGTGTCGCAAGGAGACTGACCGACGCTTCGCTCATCTCACGCTTCGCCAACGCACCCACGCGTCCAGCGGGCGTGCGGGCGGGCGGGCGCGTGATTGGATGGAGCCTTTGACGGCGACATGGGAGGGAGCGAGAGTTCGAGCACGGCATCGCCACAGAGAAAGGGGTGCCCTATGAGTAGGGTCG
>NZ_JBIRTX010000088.1:0-1004 GCF_044334895.1 Streptomyces sp. NPDC020681
CCATGCCGTTCCTCTTGCTAGGTCGTTCGATGACCGACGTCCCGTCCGCTCCGCGCGGCTTCAAGGCGCTCCTGCGCTCGCCCACCGCCTTCCTGATGGTGCTGGCCTTCGTCAACTGGCTCGGCTTTGCGAGCTGGAGCGCGTTGATCAACAATTTCGCCAAGGAAGCAGCGGGCTTCACCGGCCAGGACATCGGCATCCTGCAGTCGGTGCGCGAGATTCCCGGCTTCCTCGCCTTCACCGCCATCGTCCTGTTCTGGATCATGCGCGAGCAGCTGCTGGCTTATCTCAGCCTGATCACATTGGGCGTCGGCATCGCCATCACCGGCTTTTTTCCGACATTGGGCGGATTGCTGCTGACCACGACGATCATGTCGCTCGGCTTCCACTACTATGAGACGGCCCAGCAATCGCTCCAGCTCCAGCTCCTGCCGAAATCGGAAGCGCCGCGCCTGCTCGGCCGGATCGCCGGCGCCTCCGCCATGGCGCAGCTCCTCGCCTTCGGTTCGATCGCCGTCATCTGGCGGGTGTTCCAGCCGGGCTACATCACGGTCTTCATGGTCGCGGGTGCCCTGACAGCCGCGCTGACCATCGTGGCCTGGCTATCGTTCCCGCGTTTCCAGGGCGCGGTGCCGCAGAACAAGGGCTTCGTGCTGCGGCGGCGCTACTGGCTCTATTATGCGCTGACCTTCATGTCGGGCGCGCGCCGGCAGATCTTCATGGCCTTCGGCGGCTTCCTGCTGGTCGAGCGTTTCGGCTACGACGTCTCGGCGACCGCGACCCTGCTGCTCGCGACCTATGGCATCAACACCTTCATGGGGCCCATGCTCGGCCATCTTGTCGGGCGCATCGGCGAGCGCGCGACGATCCAGATCGAGAATATCTCGCTGATCGCGGTCTTCGTCGGCTATGCCCTGGCGAGCCATGGGCATTTCGCCGGATGGGGCGTCTTCGTCGCCGGCGCGCTCTTCATCGTCGACGGCGTCTTCTTCACGCTGACGCTG